>JAJCXZ010000001.1 GCA_029263175.1 Acidimicrobiales bacterium
GATGTCGTTGGCTCGGGCGAAATGGCTCAGGTCGGCTCGCGCTTGTTCGGTCCAGCGCCCGCCGCCGGCGATGATCACGGGCCGCTCGGCCTTGGCGAGTTCGCTGATGATCGTGTCGATGTCGTCTGTGGTCGGCGTAGCGCGCTCGACCGGGAGCGGTGTCACGTCGGTGATCTCGGTCGTAGCGCGGAGTACATCCTCGGGCAGCGCGATCGCCACCGGGCCCGGCCGGCCCGACACGGCGATCTTGAAACCGATGGTGAGCGCCTCGGCCATGTCGTCGACGTCGTCGACCTGAGTGGTCCACTTGGTGATCGGACCCAGGAATCGGCGATAGTCGATCTCCTGGAATGCCTCGCGCCCTTGCTCGTGCGTGGCCACCTGGCCGATCAGCACGACCATGGGCATGGAGTTCTCCATTGCCGTATGGATGCCGACGGTGGCATTTGTGGCGCCGGGTCCCCGCGTGACCATGCAGATCCCGGGATTTCCGGTCAGTCGTCCCCACGCCTCGGCGGCGTAGGAGGCCCCGCCCTCCTGGCGGCAGATCACATAGTTGATGTCGGTATCGACCAGGGCATCGAGCACCGCGAGATAGCTTTCGCCGGGAACGCCGAACGTTGTGGTGACGCCGTGGGCGACCAGCGCGTCGACGACGAGTTGTCCACCTGTTCGCATGCCTGCTCTTTCGGACCGTTGTCTCTGACCGCAGATCGTAGGCGACCTAACCTCGAACCCAGCAATGGCCGATGGGCCGCACACGTCATCCCAGAAGGAGCTTCCCTTGCGCCGCGCCACGTTTGTCCTGATAACCGCCTTCTCCGTGCTCGCCGCTTCCTGTGGAAGCGATGATGCCCTTTCGACCTCGTCAACCGAGGGCGGAATGGAGATGGTCGATGACTCGGCGATGGACGAAATGGCGAACGACGGCCATGCTCACGAGCACGGCGATGACGCGCCGATCACCGCCTGGCCCGCCGATGTCGACGAACCGGTGGTGACCATTGACGCCGTCGCAGACGACGCGGGCACGATCGACATGCACGTCGCAGTGACCGGGTTCACGATCATCGGCGGTGACCCGACCGAGCCGGCGCCCAACGAGGGGCACGTCCATGTGTACATCGACGGCCATGATCTCGGCATGTTCTTCAGTAACGACATCACCCTCGAGGATGTTGCCCCGGGATCGCATCAGCTCATGGTCGAGCTGGCGGCGCCGGACCACTCCGTCTTCTCCTTGGGCGGCTCGGCCATGCGGTACATGACGGAGGTCGTGGTGCCAGGTGACGTGGTCGCGGCCGATACCGTCATTGCGGCCCACATCGGCCAGGACGGTGCTGAAGGCGGCGTTGTGGAGGCCAGTGCCTCGATTGGCGACCTGGTCGAGATTCAGGTGATGTCCGAGGTGGACGAGCGCCTTCACGTCCACGGCTATGACCGCTATGTGGATCTCACCGCCGGTGAGACGGCAACGCTTCGTTTCGACGCTCTGATCCCCGGCGTCTTCGAGATCGAGCTCGAGGGTGCGGGCCGCCAGGTGATCGAGCTCACCGTCTCCTAGGAGACGAACTCGATCAGTGAGGGTGCGTAGCCCTCGGGGGCGTCGTAGCCCATGAGGTTGAGCACGGTGGCCGCCACGTTGGCGAGGCCGGCGTCGGCGAGACCTGTGAGTCTGTACTCGTCGGCGTAGAAGGCGTCATGGATGACGAACGGCACCGGACTGAGCGTGTGGCTCGTCTTGGGGGTGACCTCGCCGTCGGCCGACTCGGTGTACATGATGTCGGCGTTTCCATGGTCGGCGGTGAACACGAGCACGCCGCCGACCTGGTCGATCGCGGTGAGAAGCTGTTCGAGGCAGTCGTCGAGGACTTGCATGGCGTCGACCGTGGCTTTGAGGTCGCCGGTGTGGCCTACCATGTCGCCGTTGGGGAAATTGATCCGGCCCATCGCGTAGCGACCGGAGTGGAGCAGCTCGATCGTTGACTCGGTGATCTCGCGCAGTTTCATGGCCGGGGCGGTGTTGAACTCGACATTGTCGGACGGGATCTCGATGTATGTCTCGAGTTCCTCGTCGAAGTAGCCGCTGCGGTTGCCGTTCCAAAAGTAGGTGACGTGGCCGAACTTTTGGGTCTCGCTCACGGCGAAGCTGTGCAGGCCGGTGCCGCAGATGTACTCGCTCATCGTGCGGTCGATCTTCGGTGGTGCCACGAGGTGGTTGGTGGGCACCAGTAGATCGCCGTCGTACTGGAGCATTCCGACGTACAAGACGTCGGGGTGCGAGCCCCGGTCGAAGTGATCGAACTCAGCGTCCTCGTAGGCCTGGCTGATCTCGATCGCCCGATCTCCACGGAAGTTGAACAGGATCACGGCGTCGCCGTCGGCCATGGTGCCGATCGGACCGTTTTCGTCGGCGACGACAAACGAGTCGAGGTACTGGTCACCGTCGTCGGACTCGGCGTATCCCGTCTCGACAGCCTCTGTTGCCGATGCGAATTCGCGGGCCACGCCATGGGTGTGACACCAGTAGCCTCGCTCGACCATCGCCCAGTCGGCGCCGTAGCGGTCCATCGTGATCCGCATGCGTCCGCCACCGGAGGCGATGGCGGCGTCGACACCGGCGATCTCGTTCAGCTCAGCCAGCACCGCTTCGGTCTGGGCTATGTAGGTGAGCGCCGAGCGGGGGTCGACGTCGCGCCCGTCGTGAAGGATGTGGATGCGGATACGGCGAACGCCCTGCGCAACGGCTCGCCGCATCAAGGCGTAGAGATGATCGGTGTGAGAGTGGACGTTGCCGTCGCTGTGCAGGCCGAGCAGGTGCAGCGTGGCGGTACGGGAGCGCTCGATGACGGCTGCCCATTCGTCGCTCTCGAAGATCGCTCCTGTGGCGATGGCGGCGTTGACGAGTTTGGCGCCCTGGGCGAACACTCGCCCTGCCCCGAGTGCGTTGTGGCCGACCTCGCTGTTGCCCATGTCGTCGGCGGAGGGCAGCCCGACGGCGGGGCCGTGCGCGAGCAGGGTCCTGTAGAGCCGTGAGTCCGAGAGCCGATCCAGCGTCGGCGTGGCTGCCTCTGTCACCGCATTCATGGGGCCAGCCGGGGCCACGCCCACTCCGTCAGCGACGACGACAAGGACGGGCCGGCGACCCGCGAACGAAGCATGCGATGTGAGCGACAACCTCATGGGTCGAGGCTAGTTGCAGCGTTGTGGTCCGAGATGTGCTGCAACTTCAGATGACGGCGGTTTCGCGGAAGGGGACGTTGTCGAGGATGCGCTGGTAGCCGAGTTGGGTCAGATCAAGAGATCGGTACTCGCCGTAGGTGATGAGCTCGCTTACTCCTCGGCCCATGGCCGGCGATTGCTGCATGCCGTGGCCCGAGAAGCCGTTGACGAAGATGAAGCTCTTCACTTCGGGATGGGGGCCGACGACGGCATTGGTGTCGAGCGTGTTGTAGGCGTAGTGACCGACCCACCTGTTGACCACCTTCACCCGTTCGAATGCCGGAACGCGATTCGCGATCGACGGCCAGATCTTGTCTTCCCAGATGTCGCCCACGAACGCAAAGTCGTCGTAGGCAACCGCGGGGTCGTCTTCGGGCTCGGGTGGACACCCGGCCATGTACAGCCCGCCGTCGGTCCTGCATGTCACGCCAGTGGAATCGATGGTGAGTGGGAGACGACGGTCGAGTGGTTCGGCGGCGTCGAAGATGTAGGTGTATCGACGGCGCGGCTCGACCGGAAGCTCGAAGCCCGCCATCTCCGCGACCGAGACGGCGCGGGGCCCGGCGGCGTTGACGACGATTCCCGCGTGAATCGTTTCACCCGACGCCAACTCGACGGAGCGGACCCGGGCGCCATCCTGGTCGATGCCGACCACCTCGTTGCTGAGATACTCGACGCCATTTCGGCGGGCCTTTCGCCGCATCCAGTCGAACATGGTTCCGCTGTCGAAGTAACCCTCGTCGATGAGGTTGTGGCTGCCGCACACGATGCCGTCGACGTTGTAGAAAGGATAGGCCTCCAGGATTTCCGCAGGCGTGAGGATCTTGGTGCCGGACCCGAGCGACTCCTGCAACGCCTGGTTGGCGCGCAACTCCGCGGCGAACCCGTCGTCACCGGCGAGATACATGTAGCCGAAGTCGTCAAAAGCCAGCTCGGGTACCTCAGGATCGTGGCCCATGAAGCGTTGGAAGTTGCGTACGAACTCGGCGCCGAACTGTGAGATCTGGATGTTGATCGCGTTGGAGAACTGATGGCGAAGGCACGCATTTGTTCGAGATGTCGAGCTGAACTCGTAGCTCGTGTCGCGTTCGACCACGAGCATCGAGCCGTCGAAGTCGGGGTTGGTCGACAGGAACCAGGCCGCTGACGATCCCATGATGCCGCCACCGATGATGACGACGTCGTAGGCGGTATCCCGAGGTGTGCCAATCACCGGCATGAGCTTTGGGGTATTCATTCGTTGTTCTCCTGGGAAGGGGGCCTGCCGCGCGCCGTGGCCGAGTTGGTCAGCTGATGTATCCCTGGCGGCGGTCGTTCGCTGTCGCCTCGGCATCTCGCTCCTCGGGATCACCGAAACCGCCGCCACCGGGAAGCTCCATGATCAAGTGCCGGTCAGCCGGCACCGTCTTCTTGCCCTTTGTAGGGAACGGCGTGCCATCGTCGAGATACACGGCGCCCGGTGCCCCGTCGCCGCCGCCGTGGCGCCCCCGCGCCGGGTTGGCCACCCGGTCGAACATGGCGGAGAACTCGAACTGGTAGCCATCGGTCGGGCCGATCTCGAGGATCTGGCCCATTCCGCCGCGGTACTTGCCCTCGCCGCCGGAATTCTCGCGGATCTCCTTGCGCCATACGATGATCGGACCGATCTGCTCGGTGGCTTCGGCCGACATGGTTCGCACGCCGCTCGGGAATGCGGTGGCAGTGATGCCATCGAGGGCGGGACGGGCCCCGGATCCGCCGCTGTTGAACATCAGCAATTCGATCGGTGGCTTCGGGTCGTCAGCGGACGCCTGCCGCGCGCTGGCCTGGAAGTTCCACAGTGCCCCAGCACCCTCGGCGGGGATGATGTGGGGCAGCACGCCGGCAAGCGCTCCCATGGTGAGGTCGGTGACGAAGTGCCCGATGACGTGGCGAACGGCAACAGGATTGGGGTGCTCGGCGTTGAGGATCACTCCGGGCGGTGCACTCACCGTGAACGGTGCGAGCGACGCGAAGTTGTTCGGCAACTCGGGTGCGAGCGCCACGAGCATTCCGTAGGTGAAGTAGGCCTCCGCATACCCGATGGGCACGTTGACGCCGTGTGCGCTCAACGGCGACGTGCCGGCGAAATCGGCGTGCATGCCCTCATCGGTCACCGTGATCGTCACCGCCAGGAGCACTTCCTCGTCGTAGCCGTCGACGGTCATCGTGTTGGTGTACATCCCCGGCGGGACGTTTTCGAGCGCCGTCATCGTGGCTGTATGCGTCCGCTCGAAGATGAACTCGGCGAGATCGTCGAGGTTGGGTAGATCGAATTCGTCGAGCATCGCCAACAGCCGACGGCGGCCGGTCTCGTTGCACGCGGCCAGGCCGTGAATGTCACCGATGACCTGATCGGCCTCACGCACATTCCAGCGCACCATGGTGACGAGGTCCTCGTTGAGGACGCCCCGTTCGACCCATTTGAGGATCGGGATGCGGATGCCTTCCTCATAGACCTCGCTGGCCTCGGGGCCGTACCCACGACCGCCGACGTCGACCACGTGGGCTGTGGATGCGAAGAAGCCGATCAGCTCGTCGCGGTGAAAGACCGGTGTGCACACGGTGATGTCGTGGAGATGGCCGGTGCCCTTCCAGGGATCGTTGGTGATGTAGACGTCGCCTGGGTAAATCCGCTCCGGGCCGATGTCGTTGATGAAATGGCCGACGGCTGCAGCCATGGTGTTGACGTGCCCGGGGGTGCCCGTGACCGCTTGGGCAACCATTCGACCGTCGCGGTCGAAGACGCCGGCAGAGAGATCACCGGCCTCACGCACCGACGTCGAGAACGCCGTGCGCACAAGTGTGAGCGCCTGCTCCTCGACAACCGAGATCAGTCGGTTCCACATCACCTGGTTGTGAAGTTCACGATTGATGGTCATTCGGCAACCCTTCTGACGAGCAGAGTGCCGTCTGCCTGCATGACGGCAACATGGTGCGACGCCAGCGTGGTGGTGGTCTGTGACTCGACGATCACGCCGGGCCCATGGAACGAGTCGCCGGCCGTCATCGCTGTCCGCTCCACAACACAGCCATCCACGTCGTTTCCCGTCACCGGATCAAACATCGACCGAGTTGAAACGGTGGGGTCAGACCCTCGTTTCAACTCGGTCGTGAGCTCGACGCGCGGGGGTGGTTCGACGATCGAAGCAACCCGAACCGACCAGCTCACGGCTTCGATGGTGAGGTCGGCGATTCCCCGGCCGAAGAACTCCTCGTAGGCCTTGGTGAATTTTGCGCCGAGCAGCTCGGCGGCCATGTCGTCGAACAGCCCATCGTCGAGCGTGACCGGAATCTCCCAGCCCTGCCCCTTGTAGCGCATGGCGATCTGGCGTTCGACAACCACGTCGGCGTCGGTGCCCTCGCGCACGAACGCCATCGCTTCGCTGGTGAGCTCTGCGAGGATCGTATTCGCCCCCTCGACGTCGAATGCCTGAGTGGTTGTGTAGAAGCTGCGGACTGCCTCATAGGCGAAGGGAGCGCGGAGGAACCCGATCGCCGAGCCCACCCCTGCGTCCGGGGGAACGATCAGCTCCTCGAGACCGAGCTTGTCGAGAAGCCGAGACGCGTGCAGCGGCCCGCCTCCGCCGAAGGCGATCATCGTGTAGCCGGTGAGATCCTTGCCGTTCTCCACCGCATGGACGCGCGCCGCGTTGGTCATGTTCTCGTCAACAACCTCGGCAATGCCGATCGCCGCGGTGCGGGCATCGAGAGCGAGATGCCGGCCGACCGAATGTACGAGCGCCTCAGCGGCAAACGCGGGGGAGAGGTCGATGTCCTTGGCCCCGAACGTGTCGGGGTGAAGGCGCCCGAGCTGGAGGTTGGCATCCGTGACGGTCGCCTCGGTGCCGCCGCGTGCGTATGACGCCGGGCCTGGATCGGAGCCCGCGCTGTGCGGACCGATCCGGATCTGGCCGAGCGTGTCCACGGAGGCGATCGAGCCGCCACCGGCCCCGATCTCGATCATCTCGATCACCGGGATCGAGATGGGCATGCCGCTGCCCTTCTTGAAGCGTGCGGTGCGGTCGACTTCGAAGGTCTTGGCTGTCGCCGGGGTGAAGTTCTCGATCATGCTGATCTTCGCGGTGGTGCCACCCATGTCGTATGACAGCACCCGGTCGCGTCCATAACGGGCAGCGAGGTCGGCGGCGAAGATGGCACCGCCGGCGGGCCCGGACTCCACGAGGCGGACCGGGAATGCGGCGGCTGACTCGATCGTCATGAGGCCGCCACCGGAGTGGATCATGTAGAGCGGGCAGCCGGCGCCGCGTTCCTTCAGCTCGTCGCGCAGGCGCACCAGGTAGGACGCCATGAGCGGCTGGACATAGGCGTTCGCGCAGACGGTGTTGAAGCGTTCGAACTCGCGCATCTGGGGCGAAACCTCGCTCGAGATCGAGCACGCGATGTCGGGCAGCTCGGCGAGCAGCAGCTCACGGAACCGGAGCTCGTTGACCGGGTTGCGGTACGAGTGAATGAACCCGACGGCCACCGACTCGTAGCCGGCCGTCCCGATGTGGTCGATCAGTTCGCCAGCGCCGTCCTCGTCGAACGGCAGGAGCTCTTCTCCACGGGCGTTGAGTCGTTCGGCGACGGTGTATCGATCGGCACGCTGGATCAGCGGCGCGGGCAGCACGATGTTGAGGTCGTATTGCTCGAACCGGCTCTCTGTGCGCGTTTCGATCACATCGCGGAACCCGTTGGTGGTCACCAGTGCGGTCTTGGCGCCGCGGCGCTCGATGAGCGCGTTGGTGGCCAGGGTGGTGCCGTGGATGATCTGTTCGACGTCGGTCAAGTCCACACCGGCGTCGGTGGCGATCTGGCTGATGCCATCGAGGATTGCGAGCTCAGGGGCCTCGTGTGTGGTCAGCACCTTTGTCGACGTGTAGGTCCCGTCGACCAACTCGATCACGATGTCGGTGAACGTGCCTCCGACATCGGCACCAATTCGCACGGCCATGATCTAGAGGTCCTCTACCTTGGGGAAGGTGTCCGGGTGCACAATGTCGACGGTGGCGCTGCGTTGCTGGGCGAGCATGCCACCATCGATCTTGATGACGTCACCGGAGATGTAGCTCGCGTCCTGCGATGCCAGGAAGAGTGCCGCGCCGGTCATGTCGTAGGGGTCACCGATGCGACCGGCGGGGATGTTGACGCCGCGGAGTTTGCGCGCCTCATCGTCCATACCTGTGGTGTCGATCGAGCCTGGCATGAGCGCATTGACGCGGATGTTGTAGGGGCCGAGATCGAGGGCCATCGCCCGGGTGAGCGCTTCGATGCCGCCCTTGCTGGCGTCATACGCGGTGAAGCTTCGGTGGGCACGCGTTGCGCCACCGGAGCTCATGTTGATGATCGATCCGCCGCCGGCTTTCGCCATGATGCGAGCGGCGCGGTGGTTGCAGAGGAAGTGACCGGTGAGGTTGACGTCGATTATGCGGCGCCACCAGGCCTCGTCGGCGTCGAAGAAGTGAAGCATCGGCGAGATGATCCCGGCGTTGTTGACCATCACGTCGACGGTGCCGAAGGCGTCGAGCGTGGCGTCGAACATGGCATCGACTTGAGCGCTGTCGCTCACATCCGCCACGGCTGCGATGGCCGAGCCGCCGGCGGCGACGATGCTCTGCGCAACCCGCTCGGCGGACCCCGCATCGATGTCGTTGACGACCACAGAGGAGCCGACACTGCCGAAGCGAGCTGCGATGGCTTCGCCGATGCCTTTGCCGGCACCGGTGACGATGACGACTTTGCCGGCGAGATCGGGATGAGTGGACATGGTGACTCCTAGAGGTCGTTGACCACGTGCTTGAGGCCGGCGAGCGCCGCCTCGTCACGCTTGTAGTACGTCCACCCTTTGCGGGGGGTGGCGATGATCAGGCCGGCATCGACGAGCACCTTCAGGTGACGGGAGGCGGCCGGTTGGCTGACGCCGAGCTTGTCGGCGATGAACTGATTGCATGCGCCGTCGTCGATCGGGTGGCCATGGACTTGCGGCGGGAAGTGCGCCTCGGTGTCCTTGAGCCACTTGAGGATCTGAAGTCGGCGCTCGCTGGCGAGCGCTTTCAGTGTTGTTTCGAGATCGGAGGTCGTTTCGAGATCGAGAGCGGTGTCGGTGGCGGCTACCATAACCACATAACTAACCCGTTATGAGATGGAAGTCAACACGGCTTGTCCATTGTGGCAGGCTCTCGTCATGGCTTGGATCGAAACGGTGCCCGACGACCAGTGGGAGGGTGATCTCGCCCCGCATCATGACGCGGTGGTCGACAAGACGTTTGGTCGGGTCGACAACATCATGGCGGTGCACTCGCTGAACCCGAAGGCGCTGGGTGCACACAACGCGCTCTACCTCTCGGCAATGTCAGGGACTGCGACATTGCGGAAGGTGGAGCGGGAGCTGATCGCGTATGTCGTCAGCCGCGAGAACCATTGCCACTATTGACTCACGCACCACCGGCGCGGTCTGCGCCGACTGCTGAAGAATGATGAACTCCTCGCTCGAATCGATGAGGATTGGGAGGCTGCGGATCTCGATGACAAGCGCGTCGCGATGCTGACCTACGCGGTGAAGCTCACGCGCACTCCCGGCCAGGTCGCGGCGGACGATGTGCAGGCACTTCGTACTGTCGGCTTCAGCGACCGCGACGTGCTCGACATCTGCGAAGTCATCGCCTACTACGCCTACGCCAACCGCATCGCCGATGGGCTCGGTATCGACATTGAAGACTGGTACCCGGAGGACGACGCATGAGATCGCTTGACGATGCAGAGGTCGCTGCCGCGCTTCTGTGGGGGGCCCTTGTCGAATCGATCGAGCAGATGCTCTTGGACCCGGCTGCTGTGGCGCCGGCGCGCACCGCCCACACCGTTCCCGACGCCAACGGCAACGACGCGTTCTTCCTGATGAAGCCGGGCTGGATCGCGGGCAAGGTCATCGCCGTGAAGTGCGTGACCGTGTTCCCCGACAACGGCGCGATCGATCTCCCGATGATCCAGGCGGGGATGCTCCTCTTCGACGGCAGCAACGGATCGCTGATCGGCGCTTGTGAAGCAGGCGAACTGACGGCGCGCCGAACGGCCGCCGCCTCGGCCGTCGCCGCGAAACGTCTCGCTCGCGCTGATGCACGGCGCCTGCTGGTTGTGGGAACCGGTGCGGTTGCACCAAACGCCGTACTTGTCCACTCGCACGTCCGGGACTTCGACACCGTCGAGGTTTGGGGTCGAAACGCGGACAAGGCTTGCGCAGTCGTCGATGCGGTGGCTGCCGAGGGTGTCGCAGCGTCGGTCAGTGGTGATCTCGATGCGAGTGTGGCTGCGGCTGACGTCATCTCTTGCGTCACCGGAGCCACTTCGCCTCTGGTCAAGGGAGCGCTGCTGAAGCCCGGCGCCCATCTCGATCTCATCGGCGGGTTCAATCTCGGAATGCGAGAGTCCGACGACGACTGTGTGCGGCGCGCCACGATCTTTGTCGACACTCGTGAAGATGCAGTGCTCGCCGGTGATCTCGCTCAACCACTGGCCGCCGGCGTCATCACCGCTGCTGATCTCGTGGCTGATCTCGCAGATCTGGTGGCGGGCCGTCACCCTGGCCGCACGTCAGACGACGAGATCACCTTCTTCAAGTCCGCCGGCACCGCCCTCGAAGACCTCGCCGCCGCCCAGTTGGCGTTCGACTAGGTCACGCTGGGGTCTGCGTTATCGCAGCGACGGCGCTGTCCCCAGCGTGACTTGGCCGCCCGGCGTGATGGACGCGCGGTCGGCTGCGGCGATGGCATTGAAAGCGGCTTCGTCGACGATGAGGATCGGCATGGTGATGCCGTAGAGCTCGTCGGCCACGATGGCGCCGAGGTTCACGATCTCATCGGGTTCGCGCATGATCAGCGCGGCGGGCCCGGTGCCGAGGCGGATGGCCTCGGCGAGCACTGTGGAGGCCGAGGACGAGCCCCGTCCGACCGCCATCGTGACCACCCTCCCGGCAAGCGACTCGCCGACCTGCGGGTGCGCTTGATCGATGATCGTGCCCGTCTCGCTCTCGAATCCGCCCCAGAAGGAAAGAGGCTCGTCGAGCGCCAACACGAGGCCGGATGCTTCTCCGGCCACCAGGACTCGCTGGGCCTCAGGCATCGGCCCACACCGTGTCGTCTCTGCGCACCTCGCCGGCGATCGCCGACTCGACGCAGTCCTCGACACTGCCGAAAACGACATCGAGGCCGAGGTTCCCCGGCGCGTAGTAGGCCCACTTCCCGGAGTCGGTCATGGCGACGCCGTAGACGTCGGCCATGACCGGCGTGATGTACGTGCAGGTGTCGGTGACGATTTGAACCCCGGCGTCGACAAGGCGCTGCTCCCAACCCCTGAGCGCGATCTCGTGCACGACATCTCGACCGGAGTTCACATAGAACCCGACGCCCTCGTGGATCGGTCTGCCGGCGAGGAGTTCGACGAGACGGCCGAACTCGGCGACGGAGTAATGGGGGGTCCCCAGGCTCACCGCGCCGAGCCGTTCGCCCGTGGTCGCGGTGGTGAGCTGGTCGCGCGCCACTCGAAGATCGGCCGCCGTGACTGTGTGTTGCTCGGCCTTGTTGCCGCCGAGCGCGGTTTCCAGTGTCGGCGCCTCAGGAGTGGAACCCACCACATGAAACATCGCGAGCGAGCCTGCAGAAGCTCCCGCCGACCCGATGGCCTTGAGTCGGTCCTCCGACGTCGCCTCGGGAATGCCGGTCATCGCCGGTATTCGGGTGCCCACGAGCTTGCCGATGTGGTGCCCGATCAACGGGTAGGCCACGTCGAGTTCGAGAAGTCGGTCCGGTACCTCGGAGAAATCGAACACCACCTCTGCTCGGCGGGCGGCGTCGAGATGGAGGCCGGCGGCGGGTGCTCGGCCCGTGATCGCGCAACAAATGTCGATGAAGTCGCCGTAGCGGTGGGGGCGCGCTCCCAGCGCCGCGTTGGCGAACACGATCGCGTTCGATTCTGCCCAGGCGATGTGATCGCCGAACGCCGGGCGGTCCTCGAGTTGGTACGGCGCGCAGGTCCAGGTGGCCTTGCAGCCCATCTGTTCATATGCCTCCATCAACGCCAGTGCTTGGGAGCGTGTGTTGTCGTCGCCTCGGTAGAGCTCGGGATGGAGCAGGTCGAGAGACGAGACGTTGAGCGTGGTCGGGACGACGACCGTGGCGCCGTCATCGGCGAGGCGCTGGGCGAAGTCCAGCCCGGCCTGACCGTGGTACAGGCACGAGTCGATGTGTGCACCGGCGATGTCGAGCAAGGCTTCGGCCTGCATCGACGCTGCGACGCGGGTGATCACCCGCATGGCCAGCGCCACCGCATCGCCGTGATCGCCTGCCAACATTGCTTCATCACGGGAATCGAGCGTCAGCATCATCGCCGTCACCGTACCCTGGGCTCATGAGTGCCGAGCCGACCTTGGCGGATGACGAACGCCGACTCGCGGCCTACGCCGACGCGCTTCATGCCGCCACGGTCGACGTTGTGCCCACGTGGGTGCGACGTCTGACGATCGAGCGGGCCGCGGCCGGCGGAGTAGGCGTCGAGGCGGCCGCGCTCGATCAGGCCGCAACCGCCACGCGTGATCTGGTGGCGTCTCAGCTCCGCCAGGTCCTCGATGCCGACGTTGATCATGGCGCCGGGTCACCGCTGGCGGCGTTTCGAGCAGCCGTCGGCCCGATGACGGAGCTCCTGGAACGCAGCGGTGCAGCGAAACCTCCTCGTGATGAGTTCGTGGCCAAGGCGTTCCCCGACGATCCGTACGACCTCGGCCCGGCTGCCTTCTCCGATGTTGCTGCGGAACTCCATGAGCCGGGACTGATGTGGGGCGCCGCTCGAGCCCACGTGCACCTGCGCCGTCGCCGCGAATACGGGAGCGACTCGTGAGCGGGCTCGTGGTGATCACCCGCGACCTCATGGACCGGAGTCGAATTCAGGCCGAGGTGCCCGAGGCCGTCATGGTCCGGTCGATCGACGCGCCCGAATTGATCGACGCCGACGTGATCCTGCTCGACCTCGCAAGCCGTATCGATCCGGCCGTGGTCGTGGCGATTGGGCCGAAGGTCATTGCCTACGGCGCTCATGTCGACACCGATGCTCTCGACGGTGCGATGGCCGCCGGGTGTACCGACGCTCTCCCGCGTTCGAAGGTCTTTCGTCGAGCTGCCGATCTACTGAACTAACCAATTAAGTCACGCTGGGGTCTGTCCCCAGCGTGACTTGTCACCGCACGGGAACGAAACAGACCGATCAGCGTCTCGAAACAGTGCGGAAACAGTCGATTCGTATCTTTCGGTCAGCGTTTGTAGGGAGTACGGGCGTGGTGACCAGAAAGCGGTGATGAAATGGAATCAGGCGACATGGCGTGGATGCTGATCTCCACGGCCCTCGTGGTGTTCATGGTCCCGGGCCTCGCGCTCTTCTATGGCGGCATGGTCAGGTCCCGCAATGTGTTGAACATGCTCAGCATGAACACCTACTGCCTCGGCATCGTGCCCCTGATCTGGGTCATCTTCACCTACTCGCTCGGCAACAGCGGCAGTGGCACCGGACTCGGTGCCGTGATCGGCAACCTCGACCTCGTCGGTCTCAAAGGGCTCACGGGGGACGCCGAGGCGCTGATCGGGGTGGCGTTCCTGATGACGTTCGCAGCGATCACGCCGGCGCTGATCTCGGGTGCGGTCGCCGATCGAATGAAGTTCTCGGCGTGGATGGTCTTCGTGCCGATCTGGTCGATCCTCGTCTACAC
>JAJCXZ010000002.1 GCA_029263175.1 Acidimicrobiales bacterium
GCCGTGGATGGCACTTCAGCGGAGGACTCGGGGTCGAGGGTGCGGCTGATCGATCCAGGGGCAGAAGTCGCCCGGCTGGCGGCCTCCTTCATGACGTCGGCCCAAGCCGACGTCGGCAGCGTCGAGTTCGTCATCGACGCCGCCAACGGTCAGGCCTGCTTCTTCGATTTCAATCCGTACTCGAACTACATCGCCGGTTTCGACGACGTGCTCGGCTTCAACCCGATCGAGCGCTACGTCGACTTCGTGGTCGGCGAGTTCGAATAGGTGTCGGTCAGACAGAAACCACGTACTCGACGAGCTTGTCGAGGGCCATGTTCCATCCCATCGCTCCGGGGGAGTCGGCGGGCACGCCGAGATGGGTGAGTGTCATCTTGGTGGAGCCATCGAGGTCCTCGAAGTCGACGATCACGGTGGTCACCGCAGGATGACCCTCTGGCATTCCTGTCTGCGCGGGAGGAAGGATGTTGCCTTCGTCGTCGGACATTGCATCGGTGTAGACGAGACGCACGTTCTCGACGACCTGCTGGAATTCACCGGCGAACCACATCGTCATCGGCCCGTTGGGTGTTTGCATCTCCATACAGATCAGCCGGCTGCCGCCGACCCGTACGTCCATCTTTGCCACCGGGATGGAGGCTCCGCTCGGCCCGTACCAGGCTGCGAAATGGTCAGGGTCGGCCCACATTCGCCAGGCCAGTTCGATCGGTGCATCGAGGGTTCGTTCGATCACTACAGACTTGGTGTCATCGCTCATCGTTCTTCTCTTTCTTCGGTTTGGATTTGTTCGATGTAGTCCGCCATGCGGTCGAAGCGGTCGTCCCAGATGTGGCGGTATTGCTCGGTCCAGGACGCGACTTCTTCGAGTGGTTCTGCGTTGAGGAGGCAGGGGCGGAACTGGGCCCGCTGCCCGCGGCTGACGAGACCGGCTCGCTCGAGCACCTTGAGATGTCGGGAGATCGCCGGGAGGGTCATGGCGAAGGGCTCGGCCAACTCGTTCACATTGGCCTCCCCATCGGCCAGCCGGTCCAGGATGGCGCGCCGGGTCGGATTGGCGAGTGCGGCGAATGTCTCGGACAGGCCATCGTCCTTAAGCACGGTGGAAACCATCGGGGCTCCTTACTTCAGCAGACGGTTAATTAACGTTTGAGTTAACTAACCAGAAGGAGGGCTGCCTGTCAACCCCGTCGTTCGACAACCGTTGCCGGTGGTCATAGGTTCGCCGGGGCTGGACCACGCTGGGGGCGAAGAACATTGGCCGTGACGACCGAAGACGATCCGACGCCCCTGGTGTTGATTCTGGCCAACACGGTTCGCCGGGCAGCAGCAGCCAGACCCAAGTTGATCGCTGGCATGAGCGGTGTCGCTGCGGTGTGTTCGGCCAACGATGCACAAGCGGTGACGCTGAGATTCGACCGCGGCGACGTTCACCTCAGCCACGGTCGGGCCCAGGACGCAGGTGTCGTCATCACGCTGGATCTCGAACAGGACGGCTTACCCGATGCCCCGAAGCCGAAGGTCGAAGGTGCGCTGCGGCATCTTCGATTCGCCCTCGCGCTCGACAAGGTGCTCGACCCGCCACTGCCGACCTGGCAGGTTGCGGCGGAAGAATTCTGGCGCCGAACATCTCAGCGTCCGAGCATGCCGCCTGCCTTGCGCATCATCGATGAGACCGGCGCGGAGTTGGTGGTCGGTGACGACTCAGCCGGTGCCTATGAGATCACCGGCACGGCGGACCGCCTGGCGAAGATGTTCGTCGGCTCGGCATTCCTCCTGGAGGAGGCCCAGCACGGTCGGATGCACGTACGCGGGTCACTCGGGGAGTCGGTGGTCGTGACGATGGCAGGACTCGACATGGCGACCGCACGGTCATGAGCGATCAGCTTGCCCAGCTCGTTTCGGACGGCACCGTGCGCACCGTCAGGCTGATGGCGGCGATGCCCGACGGACGATTGATCGGCAAGTACCTGTCGGCGAAGCACCTACTCGACATGTTGCCTGATCTGCCCAACGTCTCCGACATCGTCTTCGGACTGGATCGCGCCAACGATGTCGAGGTGACCCGATGGGAGCCTTGGCGGGGTGAGATGGCCGAGGTCTATCTGGACCCCGATCTCGCAACCTTGATGGTCGACCCCCGGCTCGACGGCATGGCCACGGTGGTGTGCGACTTCGTCCTCGCGAACGGTCCGATTCCGCAGTGCGCCCGCAGCCAGGTAAGGCGACTCTTGGCCGAACTCGCTGATCGCGGCCTCGCGATGAAGGCTGGATTCGAGATCGAGTTCACCGCCTTCGATCAGTCGATCGATGAGGCGCGGGCCCAGGGTTACCGCAACCTCACCCCCCTTGGCGGGAACCTCGCCTCGGCCTACTCGGTCACGAAAACGAGGCCGGTGATCGATTTCATGGATGCGGTCACCCGCCGGCTCGACCAACTCGGTCTGCATTGGGAGTCATGGTTGGACGAAGCCGGCAACGGCCAGTTCGAGCTGAACCTCGAACCAGACGACGCGCTCCGCACTGCCGACAACGTGACGATCGCCAAGATGGTGCTCCGCGAAGTAGCCGAAGAACAAGGCCGCTCGGTCACGTTCATGGCCAAGTGGCATGCCGACCAGTTCGGTGGCGGCCTCCACTTCAATCACTCCTTGTGGCGAGATGGCGGGTCCGCGTTCCACGATCCTTCCGAGGCGGGCGCCCGGTCGATCACATACCGTCATTGGATCGGCGGAGTGATGGCCACGATGCGCGGCGCACAATCGTTTTCCTGCCCGAACGTCAACTCGTATCGTCGAATCGTCGAGCTGGCCGGCGCGCCGACCACCGTCACATGGGGCGGCGACAACAAGACGGCAGCCATGCGAGCCATGTCGCAATCGCCGGGATCAGCCCGAGCGGAATATCGGATGCCTGGGGCCGACAGCAATCCCTACCTCATCATGGCGGCGGTTCTCGCGGGCGGCCTCGCCGGGCTGGACGAGGAACTCGAGCCCCCGAATCCATTCCCCGGCATGGCGTGGGCCGTCCCACCCGAGGACGGGCTTCAACTCGCTCGCTCGATCACCACCGCCATCGCCGCACTGGACAATGACGCTCGACTCCGATCCAGGCTCGGTGATGGCCTTGTCGATCATTGGATCGGGCATTGCCGCGGCGAATGGCTGGCATTCCACACGACCGGTGGTGACCCCGATAGCCCGCTCACCGATTGGGAACTCCAGCGCTACTTCGAAAACGTCTGACGAGGCTGGTTTCTGGCGCGAAGCCGCACTCAGGGGCTGCGCAAACGTCGGAACATGAACCGACGACTACGAAGCGTGATCGTGGCCGCCGCCTTGGTGTTGGTGTCCGCTCCGCCGGCGGCGGCGCAAGACGACGACAGCGGAGCGCTGGAGTGGGTCATCACGGTTCCCTCCACCTTCCGCTCGGGGACAACGCCGAGGGGCTTCGCTGTCGATCCGTCGGCAGGGGTGATTGTGGCGGTCTTGAATGTCGAGGGATCGACGGTCATGCCCGATGGGACCGAACTCGAGACCGGGGCCTACGCCGTCTGGGTTGACTTCGATGGACAGATCCTGCGAACTGTGCCGCTCCGCGACCGTGTCCGACGTATGGACTTCGCCGCGAACGGCGATCTCCTGACGGTGTCGGAGCAAGGAATCGCCCGCTTGTCCGGGGACGGGGTCGAGCGCTGGCGCCGTGAGTTGCCGGGGATTTTCGAACCGGGGATCGTCGAGCTCACCGACGGGAACATCGCCGTCGTGGGCAGGGTCTTCGACCCCGTCACCCTCGGCGCCGGTGAATCCACCGAGACAGCGGTTGGAAAGTCGCCAGACGGGACCACGTCGGGATTTGTCGCATGGTTCGGACCTGAGGGGTCGTTCCTGTCAGCCGATCCGTGGTTCGCGGCCGGCGACATCGACGTCGCTGCCGCTCCCGGCGGAGTCACGCGTGTCGTCAGCGATATGAGCACGGAGCTCACGCTCGGTGCTGGTCAAGCGGGCGAGGTGACCGTTGCCCCGACTGTTGCCGATGGCGAAGACCGGCCGCCTTCGACAGCCGTCCTTGCCTCCTACGCGCCTGCCGGGCAACTCGAATGGGCAGTGAACACCCAAGCTGCGCACTCTGGCGATGTAATCGATCTTGCGGTGAGCGAAGACGGATCGACTGTGATTTGGCAGAGCATCGACACTGCGAGCACGCTGGGCGCCGGCGGGAACAATGAGGTGAGAGTTCTTCCCCTGCGGGCCGAGGGTGAGTTCGGCGACGATCATCTGCTGCACCGCTACGGCCCTGATGGAACCTTCGAGTGGGCCCATGTGATGGGCTCTCCGACATACACCGAAGAGGAGTATCGCTCGCTCCACGTTCGACCCGATGGTGGGATCAGTGTCACCGGCACGCTCGCGGCAGGAATGACAACGATCGGTGGATCCGCAGGTCTGCTCCTCGACGTCGGTGAAACCGCCCGTCACTTCGTCGCCGTGTTCGATCCTGATGGCAGCTTTCGCTGGGCCACGGCCTTTGGCGGCGACAGCTTCGACGCCGGCTGGGGTTCGGCCCTGCTCGACGATGGAGACGTGATCGTGTTCGGGGTCACTGGCGGCACTGCCAGTCACGGCTTCCCCGGCTCGGAGACCTTGATCAGCGATGTTGACGGCAACTGGCTGGTTGCTCGCTTCGATGGTCTCGAGCCGGTCCGGGAGCCCCCGCCGACGACCGAAGCCCCGACGACCACAACCCCGGCGACCACAGCTGCCACCCCTGATGCGGTTGGCGACGTTGACGATTCGATCGACACCCCAGCGCAGAGCGAGATACCCGGCGAAGAGTCCGACGCCGGTAGTCCGGTGGTGATCTACATCGTCGCGTTGGCCGCGATTCTGATTCTGAGCGTCGGGTTCGTTGTCAGGGGCCGGATGGGGAAGCCGTTGACGAGCTAGCTCTCGCTACTTCGGTTCGAGCGAAACGGCGTGATCCCAACTCGTGGCAAAGACGTCGTCGAGTTCGGTGTCTGACAGTCCGGGAGGCACACTGACGAAGTCGGGCATATTGCTGCCGTACTGTCTGACTGCTGATCCTCCCGCGCCGATCACCAGCGCACGATCTTCGGCCGACATCCGTAGGCAGACCAGCCCGTCCGGATCGAGAAAGCTCGTCATCCATCCGTTGACCGACGTGTAGGGATTCTTTGCGCCGAGAACGTCGGCATCGGAGTGCCGATCGACGATCGCGCGATAACCCTCCAGCGCGGCGGGAGAACCGGGGTATGCGCTTCCTCGTGGCACACCTCCATTTGGCCATGCGATGGACTGTCGCGCAAGGCGAAAATCTCCGAGGGAATTCAGGGAAATCCCTTGAAAGGAGAGTGTTTGGTGAGTATGATGCGAACATATGTTCGTGTCAGATCGTGCGGATGATGCACTCGAGATGATCAATGCGGGGCTGGAGATTCTCCTGCGTGAGGGAGTCGAGCCCGAGAACGCAACCGTCGCGGCTGATGTCGTTCGTGAGATCGAGTCGGCTGGGCGTCGCATCGCTGCCGCGGAGTGCGAGTTGCTCGGCTCAATCCGCAAACGCGGCCTCCATGCTCGCGATGGTCACACTTCGGCGAAGGTGATGGTTCGCCATGAGGCCGCTCTGAGTCCCGGCGAGGCCGCGGCGCGCGAGAAGGTGGCGGTGATGTTGGCCACACTCACCGAGGTGGAGGTGGCCTTCCGCAGCGGTGTCGTGGGAGTCGATCAGGTTCGTCTCCTGGCCCGCGTCTACGCGAACCGTCGAGTGCAGTTCGCCATGGTCGGCGCCCAGCAATGGCTGCTCGAGATGGCGGCCATCAATACGTTCCCTGACTTCGAGACCATCGTCCGTCAGTGGGAAAAGTTGCTCGACGACGACGGTCCTGAGCCGGCTGCCGTTCGGAGACGCCAGTTCAGCCTGACACAGGATCCAGTCGAGTTGTCGTGGATCTTGGAGGGCAAAGTCAGTTCGGTTGCCGGCGCCCAGATGCGCGAAATCTTCGACCACTATGTTGAAGTCGAGCGGCTGATTGATTGGGAGAAGGCGGTTGCCGAGAAGGGCGATGAAGCCTGCGAGGCTGACTTCGCTCGAACCGCCGCACAGCGTCGAGCTGATGCGCTCTACCAGATCTTCCTCGACGCGGCCGCGAACCCAGATGGCAGCGCGCCGGCCGAGTTCGTCACCAACATCGTGTACAGCGCCCAAGAGTTCGAGGACATGCTCGGTCGCCTCTCTGGCGGGCACAGTCGCCCGCTCGACGTGAAGAACTTGCGCTGCGAGACGCTCAACGGCGTGCAGCTTGATCCCGTCGAAGCGGCCAGAGTGTCGCTGCTGAACGACTTCCGGCGAGTTGTGCTCACGAGCGATGGAGTCACCATCGATCTCGGTCGCCGTCGCACGTTTGCCGGCGGAGCTCGACTCGCAGCCCAACTCCAGCGCCGCTCGTGCTACTGGCCTGGATGCTGGCTTCCCACCCTCAAGTGTGAGATCGATCACCTCGAACCCCATGCGGGTGGTGGGTTAACCAACCCCGGAAACGGGGAACCGCTGTGCGGATGCCACAATCGGCTCAAAGAAGGCGGCTTCACCGTCACCCGCAATCCCGACGGCGGGCTGACCATCGTGCGCCCCGACGGCACCATCATCGGCCTCGTCTAGATCATCGACTGGATCATCGTCCGAAATCGAGATCGGCGGTGCTGACGATGCCACCCCGGCTGTCGACGGCGGACGCACTCCGCCAGTAGTGGTTGGTGTGGGCGATCACGTCGGCCGCACGAACAGGCAGACCGTCAGCCTCGATGTCATCGGTGGTGTGCGCGTCGGAGACGAGGGTGGTGTCGTAACCACGGGTCAACCCGCCATGCAGCGTGGCCCGGACGCAGTAGTCGGTCTGTGAACCGGTGACATACAGGCGACCGATTCCGTTGCTCGAAAGCACCTCCTCGAGATCGGTGCCTTCGAATGAGTCGCAGTACGCCTTGTGTACCAGCGGCTCATCGTCGAGCCGTTGGAGTTCCTCGACGTACTCCCATCCATGGGTGTCCGGCACGAGATCCTCGTCGTAGTGCTGGATCCACACGACCGGCACATCGGCGGCGCGCGCCTTGTCGATCACCGTGCCTATATTGGCGATGATGCGACCAGCATCGTGGGCGTTGGCGACCACGTCGCGCTGCACGTCGACGACCAATACAGCTGCGTTGGGGCGGTCGGCTGCTGCACTCACGAACCCTCCGATCGGTCGGCTACAGGATAAATATCAACCTTCGGTCTCTCCGACGCAAGACTCGACAGAGTCCGTGCGAACTCGATGGACTCCGGGACCCCGAAGTGGGTCTTGAGCGCAGCATCATCGACCCACCGTTCGACGAACACAATTCGGTTGGGGAGCTCGGTGTCGACGTGCACGTCATGGGAGATGCAGCCCGGTTCGGTGCGGGAACGGTCGACGTGGATGCGGCTCTCAGCAAGCGCTTCGTCGAGCGTGCCCTCTCGGAGTGTGACATCGCCGATTACCAGGATCATGTGGGTCACCTTAGAGAACGGCCGGTGGGTACGGTGAAGACATGTGCCGTCGGACCACCTGTCGAATCTGTCACAAACCGTCGTGGGCGGGATGTGGCGCCCATGTCGAGCAGATACTCGCCGACGTCGAGCCGGCCGAACGATGTAGCTGTACCGCCGCGGAGAAGCGCGGCAAGAGCTTCATCCAGAAGCTGATGCGCCGCTAGGTAGTGGGCAGGATTGGTCGGGACTGTCGTCGCTGAGTGATCCGTCGGGGCATGTCGTCGTGTCCCACTGGGCGTTGGTGAAGTCTGCACCTGTCAGATCGGCGCCGGTGAAGTCGGCATGGTCCAGCACTGCGTTGACGAACGTCGCACCCTGTAGCGACGCGCCGCGGAGCTTGGTGCCGGCGAGGTTTGCGGCGGTCAAGTCGATGCCGTCCGCGATTGCATCGGTGAGGTCAGCGCCGGCGAGGCGCGCTCTCGAGGCAGGAACATCGGTCAAGGAAGCCTCGATCAGCTTCACGTCGACCATCAACACGTCGGTCAGATCGGCACCGGTGAAGACCGAGCCGGAGAGGTCGTCGTGGGTGAATACCGCCCCTCGGAGCGTGCTGTGACTGAAGTCGGCATCGGTGTGTTCTCGCACTCCGAAGCGAACGCGATCGAGAGCAAGCCCCGACAGGTCGGAGGGCAGCGTCGCCGTGAGGAGTGTCGCCCCAGTGAGTGACGCACCCGCGAGGTCGGCTCGGTCGAGCCGCGTGAAACGGAGGTTCGTGCGGTCGAGGATTGCATCGGTGAACGTCGTGTCGAAGAGCTCCGCGGCGGCGAGATCGGCGCCGGCAAGATTCGTGTCGCTCAGGTCGGCATCGCTGAGATCAGCCAGTTGTAGCAACGCATTGCGGAGATCGAGATGTGAAAGGTCGGCGCCGCTGAGGTCGCAGCCGATCAGGTTGGCGTCGGGCCCGCGGTCTCCGCAATTTGACCCCGAGGAAATCTCGGGAGGGGTGCCCGAACAGGTCGAGTCGAGAATGCCGGCAGCCTGAACCAGCGCTCGTCGGTGGCCTGGGTCGGCTGCCGTGAGGTTGCGGACAACGCTCTGGTGCTCGTGAGCGATGCCCTGTGGGACGGCAGCACTCCAGTACCGCTCGAAGTGCATCCACACCTGGTCGAACGCAGAACGCCACTCGACGCTGAGCTCGGTCTCTGGCCGGCGGAGTAGCCGCATCACCGTGCCGGCGTCTGCTTCGTAACCCACGTCGTAGGTGAAGCGCTCCTCGTCGACGCCGGACAGCAAGCTCGCGACGGCATCGTCAACCGCTGCAGTGTCCTCGCACAGGCCCGTCGGGGGTGGGGCCGATTCGCCGGAGAGCGGATCGTCGGCGGCACACGCGGCAACACCGACTGCCAGAGCCAACACGGCGACCCAGCGCCTGCCCTTCAACGGCCGGCCCGTTCTCGATACGCACGCATCTTGGCGCGACTTCCGCAGACGTCCATCGAACACCAACTGCCCGTGCGGCTCTTCGAACGGTCGTAGAACACCCACCGACAGTCGTCGTTTGCGCAGGTCCTTAGACGCGACCAGGTCCCGTCGGCCCGTGCGGTCATCACCGTCTTCGCGTAGCCGGCGATCAAGCCGTCGATGCCATGGTTCGTGGGTCGGTAGTCGAGGACATCGGAGTCGATCAGATAGCGGGCCTTTGACGCAGCCGCAGCCCACTGCTCACGCGAGGCACGGCTCTCGAAGCTGATCAACTCGCGCGTCGCCTCGCGAAATCGCACGAGTCGCCGATGCTCGGTCGCAGTCGCCGACGTGAGGGGGTCAGTGAGCTCGGTGAGCCATGCCGAGGTGGCCTCAGGGTCACGCAGTCGGTCGGCCCCAGACTCGAGGTTCACCGTGTTGAGGAACTGGCGGACGACTTCGAGTTCGCCTTCGGCTGCCTTGTCCGTCGGCCACGCAGGATCAGGGAGGTGTGGGTCGTGCGTTACCGGCATGAGAATAATGACGGTAACCAACCGCGGCCGCTTTGTCTACTTCCCGAGAGCAGTGTCCAACTTCTTGGGTTCGTCGGTGCCGATACGGAACTTCTTTCCGTTGGCTCTGACGATCTCGACAGCGTCGAGGCCCCAGACGTTCCAGAGTCGCCCACCTTTGATCCAGCGGATGCCCCACCCGTAGATCCACGAGTTGCGGACGGGTTCGTGGCTGATGACGTCGCTACGCTCGATCCGCTTCCGGGGCCAGCCGAGGCCGAAAGCCACCTGGACCTCATCGGTGTCGACAGTCACCGTCAGCCGAGAGAAGACCGCGAGCGCCAGGGCCACGACGGCACCGCCGAGCAGCATCGATACGACTCCGCTGGCGCCCATCTCGTCGCCGAACGTCGATACGACCACGACGATCACGATCAAGTAGAGGACGCCGAGGGGCCACAACTTTCCGTACTGACGATGCTCGTAGTGAGGTTTCGACATGGGTCTACACGGGGCCGTGATTAGGGTGCGGCGATGGCACGAGGGTTCCACGGCGACGTTAACAGCGGGACCCGGTGAGTAACCGGCTGGTTCTGGCCACCGTCTTCCTGGTGGCGATCCTCATTGGAGCGAACTTCACCATGCTGAAGTTCGCGCTCGATCACACGACGCCGATGCTGCTCGCGAGCCTACGAACTGTGGTTGGCGGGACCTTCCTCATCGGCTTTGCGCTCTTGCGAGGCGAACGGGTTCCTCGGCGACTCGATGATCTCCGCAACATCTTCGTGGTCTCGTTCAGCATCACCACGGTGTCGAGTGCATTGCTCGTGTTCGGCGTGAACCGAGTACCCGCAGGCGTGGCGTCGCTGATGTCGAGCACCATGCCGCTGTTCACGGCGGTTCTGAGTGCGCTGCTACTTGGTGCCGCGATCGGTCGGGTCGCAGGGATCGGCCTGGCGATCGGCCTCGGCGGGACGGTGATCCTCGCCTCGCCATCCC
Source organism: Acidimicrobiales bacterium (assembly GCA_029263175.1). Classification (GTDB taxonomy): domain Bacteria; phylum Actinomycetota; class Acidimicrobiia; order Acidimicrobiales; family Aldehydirespiratoraceae; genus JAACCU01. The sequence goes on from JAJCXZ010000002.1 coordinate 10,500, forward strand.
TGTCCGGAGAGACGGCCGCGATCGGCATCCTCTCGCTCGCCGTGTCCGCACTGGCATGGGCGTTCGGCACCGTCTACATGAAGTGGCGTGACTTCAGCCGAGTGAGCCCGGTGATGTTGGTGGGCACCCAACTCGTGATGTCCGCCTTCGTCTTGGTGCCGTTTGCCCTGCTGACGGAAGGCACGGCCGACACGGAATGGACGATCGGTCTCTTCGCCCCGCTGCTCTACGCCGCGATTCCCGCCAATGCAGTGACGTTCGCGCTGATGGCCACCATTGTCTCGCGAGCCACGCCAACCCAGGCATCCGCAACGGCGTACCTGATCCCGGTGTTCGGCGTGTTCTTCGGATGGCTGATCAGAGACGAGTTGCTCGGGGCCGCGGAGATCAGCGGGGGAGCGCTCGTGGTGGCGGGTGTCTACGTACTCGTCACCGCCAATGCGCGCCGAGCGGAAGCAACTCAGGCCTGGGCTTCGAGCGCCGACTCGACGTAATCGGCGATCTGGCGGAATGACGCGACCCCAGCCGGTCGCCCGGTTTCGCCGACCAGAGCCACGTTGCTGAGATGGTCGGCTTGAAGCATCTTGATCGCATCTTGGATGGGGGCGCGAACCGAGATGGTGTGCGGGTGATCGACCATCACTTCGCGGGTGGAGAGGGTCGTCAGATCGACGACGTCGCAGCCCAACCGTTGCTGGAGCGCGAACGCCGTGAGTGTGCCGATGAGGTGGCCGCGCTCGTCGGCCACCATCACCAGTTCGAGGCCACGATTGCGGAGATAGGTGATTCCGATCTCGACCGGGTCGTCGGCCGACACGGTCACTGGTGGGCGGAGATTGATCCCGGTGAAGTCGATGAATTCCAGGCTCTCGCGCACGAGGTCGTCCTCGGGTGCCTCGGACTCGAATCGTTGCGCCAGCAGGGCAGTCATTGTCTCGACCACCACCGAGAAGGACAGGTTGCCGATGAACCGGCCATCCTCCGCGACGACCGGGAGGTTGCGAACCCACCACTTGATCATGATGTCCAGAGCATCTTTGAGGGTGTCGTTGGGGCCGGCGGTCTTGAGTCCGGTGGTCATCTCATTGCTGATCGGACCACCCCAATCCCGGTCGCGCCCGATCACCCGCTGAAGGATGTCTCCCTGGGTGAACATGCCGAGGATCTGGCCGTTGTCGACCACGCAAGCGCAGGACAGCTCCGCCTCGCGCATCGCGTTGACTGTGGCGGACACGGCAGTGTCAGGACCGACCTCTATGTATCTGCCGAGGTCAAGCCCGGCGATCGTGGTCTCCTCGAAGGCATCGGCGATCTTCATGACCCGACACTACGTGAGCTGCCGGCTCCCCGACAGGGGCTGAGGGCCCTTAGGTGGCGGCCGCGGCCGCTGGTTCGAGCTCGTCGATGAAACCGGCGAAGCCCTTCTCGAGCTGGCCGCGAAGCATCCGGGCGATCAGCCCGGAGAGCGGACCACCCTTCGCCTCGTAGTCATAGCTCAACGAGAACGCTGTGCCGTCGCCGTCCGGGGCGAGGGAGAAGGTGGCCAATCCCTGTTTGATCGGGATCTTTGTGGCCCTGTCGATTGAGATGGCGAGTCGCTCTTCGGGAACCCATTCTCGGATGGTTTCATCGAGCCCGCCGAGGGGTGCGAGATCGCAGTGGCGTTGCGCGCCAACACCCTCGGTTGATTCCGACGTGGAGAAGCTGTTCTTGATGCCGCTGTTCCACGCGGAGATGTTCGGATAGTCCGCGAGCACTGACCAGACCTGAGCCGGGGGCGAGTCGAGACGCCGGTCGACTCGGACGTTGTGGGGGAGTTTGGCTGACATGGTGAATCCATCCTGGCCTGAGCGGAGGCCGGTTGCTTCGGTTTCTGTCCCCACTGTTACCGTTGCAACACGTTCACCGATGGAGCACAGATGATGTCGATTGTCGAAGACTTCGTGAATCCGACCCGGGATTGGATCGTGGGTCACCGAGAGAAGGATCTGCCGACACCGCGCCTCACCCCTGCTCTTGCGGCCAAATGGGCCTTCGACGAATGGGCGCTTCAGATCGAAGTTCTCGGTGGACGAGCGCGCCGGCCGGGCCTGGACTTTCGTCGCCGCCTCCGCAACGAGCTCAGTGATGCGGTCGATCTCTACAACGAACGCGGGTGGATCGACGATCCCCGCAGCTACCACGCGGAGCCGACGCCGATCGTCAACCCGACCCTTCGCCCCAAGCAGTTCGGCGGCTTGAAGTACGAACACCTCACCGTGCTCAGCGACTATGAGCCGCCGGCCGATGACCCGGGGCGCGACCGCTGGCTGAACTACGAGAACAACGCCACGGCCCATGCCTGGATCCTTCGTCACGAGGGTCCGCCGCGTCCCTGGCTGATCTGCATCAACGGGTACCGCACCGGTCGGGCGGCGGTCGATCTTTCGGCGTTCGAGGCGCGCCGTTTGCACCACGACTACGGACTCAACCTCGTGTTCCCGGTCCAGCCGCTGCACGGCCCTCGTTCCGAAGGCGCAAGTGGGGATCGCGTCTTGCACGGCGGTGTGATGAACCTCATCCACACGGCCGCCAACGGCCTGTGGGACATCCGTCGGCTGAAGCGATGGATCCAGACCGAGTACGACGCTCCGGCGATCGGCGCGATGGGCTTGTCGCTGGGTGGCTACTTCACTGCGCTCACCGCGTCATATGAGGACGACCTTGCGTGCGCGATCGCCGGTATTCCCGAGCCCGATCTCATTCGCGGGATGCGCCGCAACGTCGAGCATCTTCTGCCGTCGCACTATGAGCAGTGGGGCCTCAGTTGGCGCTCACTGGAGCGGGCCAACCGTGTTGTGTCACCGCTGTACGTCGACCCGGTGATCGACACCGACCGCCTCTTCATCTTCGCCGGCCTGGTCGACCGCTGGGTTCGTCCCGGCAATGTGCGCTCGTTGTGGGACCACTGGGGTCAGCCCGAGATCTGCTGGTACGAAGGCGGTCACCTGTCGTTTGCCATCGAGCCATCGGTGCGCCGCTTCATCCGCGACGCCCTGCACGACACGCTGCTCGCCGGATAGATCGGTGCTGCCTACGCGGCGGGGACGTCGAGTCGACCGATCGCGCCGAGCGCCCGTCGGAGAACCTCGGGAAGGTCGCCCTCACCGTCGTTGGCGAACCACTGACGAGTAGCCGCTCGAAGGGCGGAGAACGCGGCGCCTGCGAGGATCTCCGGATGGGCATCCTCGAGCGGATTGACACCTATTCGTTCGGCGATCGCCGTGGTCAGTTCGTGCTCCCATGATGCCTGCACCACGGCGCGTGCGTAGGCCGAGAGTGCAGGTGACGTCGACCCGAGGCGGGCCTGCAGGTAGCGGAGGTCGCGATCGTCGGGATAGTCGTCGGTGATGGCCATCATCGCATGGGTGACACTGAGGGTGACGGCCTCGTTGGCCGGGCGAGAGTCGAAGGCGGCACGCATCCGCTCTCGCAACACGTCGGTGTCGGCGTAGAGGACGGCTTCTTTCGACGGGAAGTGGCGAAAGAACGTGCGCTGAGAAACGTCGGCCGCCTCGGCGATCTGCTCGGTGGTGACAGCGTCGAACCCGTGAGCGTCGAACAGGCGCGCCGCTTGGATGATCAGTTCATCTCGCGTCTGGAGCTTCTTGCGATCGCGGCGACTCGGTTCGGGCTCCATCTCCGCATCTTATGTCAGCGAGCGACAGTTGTCATTTATTGACATATGTCAGTGACTGACATTAGAGTGACCGCATGAGCAGTGCCGCTGTCTTCGATCTCGACCGCACCCTGGTCCTGGGGTCATCCGCCACGGTCTTCCAACGACATCTGGCCGATGTCGGTCTGGGTACCGAACACTCGATCCCGGGGATGGGCGCCTACCAGAAGTCCTATGAGATGTTCGGCGAGAACCCGCTGATGATGCAGGTTGCCCGCCTTCTCGTTCGTAGCGCCGAGGGTTGGCCAGTCGAGTCGGTCGCCATCGCGGCGGAGGCGGCGGTGGACGAACTCCTCGGCCTGATCCCCGGGTTCGCCCACGGATTGCTCGACGAGCATCGCGCGGCCGGCCGCAAGCTCGTGCTCGCCACGACATCGCCGGATGCCTTCGTTCGTCCCCTTGCCGAACGGCTCGGCTTCGACCATGTGATCGCCACTCGCTGGCAGGACGATGGCACCGTCTACACCGGCGAACTCGATGGCGAATTCCTCTGGGGCCGCGCCAAGCGTGATGCCGTACGCGATCTGGCCGAGCGTGAAGGCATCAAACTCAAGACGAGCTTCGGCTACTCCGACAGCACCTACGACGTTCCCCTTCTCAAGGCCGTCGGTACTCCGGTCGCGGTGAATCCCGACCCTCAGCTCACCGCGATCGCCGCCCTCAACGGTTGGCAGATCCGTCACCTCGACGTCTCACCCGGCGTCGCCAAGTTCGCCGGCCGCGAGCTTCAGGCGTGGCTGCGCCCCTTCGCCCGTCCTGAACTGATCCCCAACGCCCGCTTCGACATCCAGGGCATAGAGAACATCCCGGCCAACGGTGCTGCGATTGTCGTCTTCAACCATCGCAGCTACTTCGACTCGACGGCGGTGGGGATGCTGATCGCGCAGGCCGAACGCTCGGCCCGCTTCCTCGGGAAGAAGGAAGTGTTCGACGTGCCGTTCATCGGCAAGCTCGGAGCCATGCTCGGCGGCATTCGTGTCGACCGCGGCACTGGCTCCGACGAACCGCTGGAGAAGGCAGTCGACGCGTTGAAGGGCGGCGAGCTCGTCGCCATGGCGCCCGAAGGCACGATCCCCCGTGGCCCGGCGTTCTTCGACCCCGAGCTGAAGGGCCGGTGGGGCGCCGCTCGGCTCGCTCACGCCACCCATGCCCCCGTCATCCCCGTTGGCATCTGGGGCACCGAGAAGGTCTGGCCCCGCAGCGCCCGAATGCCCAACCTCGATCTCACCGATCCGCCGCTGATCACGATCCGAATCGGAGAGCCTGTCGAGCTGAAGTACAAGAGCCTCGACAAGGACACCGAGCGAATCATGACGGCGATCGTCGATCAACTCCCGAGCGAAGCTCGCGACCATCACGAGCCCACCCCCGAAGAACTCGTCCTCACCTACCCCCCCGGCTATTCCGGCGACCCCGAAGCCGAAGCCGAGCGACGTCCAGGAACCGACACATGAGCACGACAACACGCCCCCGTGAACTGCGTTTCGAGCAGAAGATGTCCGACGCCGAAGCGCTGATGTGGAACATCGAAAAGGATCCGTGGCTCAATCCGAGCGGCGCCATGATCAGCATCCTCGATCGGCCCCTCGACATCGAATTGTTCAAAGCACGCATCCGCACAGCGGTAGCCGAGATTCCTCGGCTGCGCGAGCGGGTTGTGCCCGGGTTCGGTCGCCTCTCTCCCCCCACGTGGGCGACCGACCCGGAGTTCGACTTCGACTACCACGTTCGCCACATCGCGCTACCGGCCCCGGGTACCGAGCGGCAGCTCCTCGACCTGGCCACCCGTCTCTACGAAGACCCGTTCGATCGCACCCGGCCACTGTGGATGTTCATCTCTATTGACGGCCTCGAAGGGGGCCGGGGTGCGGTCTTCTCCAAGATGCACCACACCGTCACCGACGGCATCGGTGCCATCCGTCTCTCCGAGCGTTACATCGAAGCCGAGCGGGAGGCACCCGCCCCCGAGTCTGTCGACCTCGACCAGGTCATCGCCGATGCCGTCGCCGAAGAACGAGCCGACGAGGACAAGCCCGGCGGAGCCAGTGTCGATGGGGCCTCGCCCCTCGACAGTCTTCGTCGCAGCCTCGGCCATGTGGCTCGCCGCCAGGCCGGCTTCGCTCGTCGCGCCGTCGGTGAGGTGGCCACCTGGAGCGGTGATCCGCTACTGGCGCGCGAGTTCGCCGAGGAGATGATCGACACCACCAAGTCCACAATCGGCCAGCTCGGCTCCTCTGACTCTGAAGCCCCGTCGGGCTCGGAGCTGTGGTCGCACCGGTCGCGTCGTCGGCGCCTGGAGACCATCAGTCTCCCGCTCGACGCAGTGAAGAGCGCCGGCAAGACTCTAGGTGGATCGATCAACGATGTTTTCGTTGCCGGCGCGGCGATGGGAGCGCTCGACTACCACAAGAAGCGTGGCGTGACGCCCGAAGGCCTCAATGCCAGCTTCGTCGTGAGCACGCGAGCCGACAGTGCCATCGGCGGCAATTCGTTCACGCCGACCAAGCTGCCCATACCGGGTTCGTACAAGTCGGCCAGGAAGTTCTTCGTCGAGGTTCGTGATCGGATGACCGAACGGCGTGAAGCCGTTTCCGGTGGCGGTGCCCTCGGCGGACTCGCCGGCGTGGCCAACCTGCTGCCGACCTCTGTTGTCACCCAGATGGCTCGGGCCCAGGCCTCGAGCATCGACTTCGCCACATCGAACCTGCGGGGTGCGTGGTTCCCGACATTCATGTCAGGCGCCGCCGTTGAACGCAACATCGTCATGGGGCCGGTTGCCGGCACGCCGATGAACATCACGACCATGTCCTACAACGGCCAACTCGACATCGGCTTCTTCATGGACCCGTCCGCAATAGAGGATCCCGACGATCTTCGAGAGTGCATGCTCGCCGCCTACACACAGCTGCTGGCTGCCGGCGGGGTTGATCTCGATGGCTGATTCCGATTTCATCGACCGACTGCAGACCAGTCGCGACACGCTTCGCAAGTTCCAGTCGTCTCTCGCCCGCATGGCGATGCCGGCTGAGCAGCGCAAGGCGCTCGTCGACGGGATGACCCGCTTCGTGATGCCGGGCGATCAGATCCAAGCGATGGTCGATCTCGTCGACGCATTCGGACCGCCGCTGGCCCAGATCGAGACGTTTCGGTCCGAACTCGCCGAGCATCGGGTCGAGGTCGAACGGATGGAGGCTCGTCTCGCCCATCTCGAGTCTGCGGCCGAACGTTTGGCCCTCGCCGCCGAGAACATGATCGCCATGCAGGAACCGTTCATCAGGATGGCCGAACTCCTGACCGGGCAAAAGGCCGACCGCAAGAATGCCGTTGACACCGCCGCCGACACCGAACCCGAAAGCACAGATTCATGAAGCAACTCACCGGACTCGACGCGGGCTTCCTGTACATGGAGTCGTCGACATCGTTTGGACACGTGAGCAGTGTCGTCGTGTACCAACGTCCCGACGATCCCGACTTCAAACCATTCGAGGCGTTTCGGCAACAGATCGCAGATCGAATCCACCTCCTCGAACCATTGCGGCGGCGCCTGGTAGAGGTGCCCTTCAACCTCGACCACCCGTATTGGATCAACGATCCGGACTTCGATCTCGACTTCCACGTTCGCCACATCGCCATCCCTGCACCCGGCGACATGTCGCAACTGAGCGAACAGATCGCCCGCATCATCAGCCGTCCTTGTGATCGCAGCCGCCCGCTCTGGGAGGCCTATGTCCTGGAGGGTCTGGAGAACGGCGACTTCGCCATTCTCACCAAGGTGCACCACGCCACCATCGATGGGGCATCCGGCGTTCAGTTCCTGAACATGGTGCTCGACAGCGATCCGGCCGGTGATCCAATTCCCGAAGACGACGGCTCGTGGCGCCCCGATTCGATCCCGAACGAGATGGACATGCTCGGTCGAACCGCGGTCAGTTTCATGAGAAAGCCCGGCCGCATGGCCAGGGCGCAGCTGAACACGATGCAAGAGCTCGCCGAGATCACCCGCAACAAGGGAGCGAGCGCGTACATCTCGAGTGTGCGCGATCAGTTGCCGCCGGCATTCGGCGGCCGCAATCGTGGTGACGCTGATGCGCCGTCCGGCCTGTCGGCCCCATCGACGCCGTTCAACAAGCCGATCAGCGCCCAACGGCGACTGGCGATGCGTTCGACGCCGCTGGCTGACGTCAAGGCACTGAAGACAGACCTCGGTGCCACCGTCAACGACATCGTCATGGCTGTCTGCGCGGGAGCGCTGCGCAACTACCTGCTCTCTCACGATGCGCTTCCCGACAGGCCCCTGCGCACAATGGTGCCGGTCTCGATCCGCAGTGGCGACGAGGCCGACCCGTGGACCAATCGTGTGTCCAGCCTCTTCGTCGACCTTCCGACCCATATCGCCGATCCGCTCGAGCGTGTGGCTTCGGTTCACGAATCGATGGTCGCCGCGAAGGAACAGATGCGACTTGTGCCCGCCGAAGCGATCGTCGATGCAGCCGAATTCGCGCTGCCTGCGATCACCTCGCAGGCGTCGCGAGCCGCCGGCCTGCTCGCCCGCCGTGGCGCAGTGCCCGTCAACGTCGTGATCTCGAATGTGCCAGGTCCGCGCACGCCGCTTTACATGGGTGGTGCGAAGATGACCCACTTCTATCCGGTGTCGACCATTGCCCCCGGTGTTGGTCTCAACATCACGGTGCAGAGCTATCTCGACACCCTCGACTTCGGTTTGGTTGCGTGCCGCGAACTCGCCCCCGACCTCGATGACCTCATGGATCTCCACCTCAAGGAGATCGACACGCTGTTCGACGCCGCCGGGATTACGCGACCGTAGCTTCGGCTGCGGCCGGGTCAGGCTGTTCGAGCACGATCGGGTGGGCGGTGAGTACGGCTCGCCGGGGCTCAGGAGTCGTGCCCGTCGTTTCAGAATCGCCCTTGCCGGCGTAGGTGTTCGTGTAGTTCTGTCCACTGAGGTGGCTGATCTCGTACATCACCGCGTCGGTGATACTCCGCGCCAGACGAGGACCGGTCAAGCCGCCGAAGTCGCGCGGGTGAATCGGTGCGCCGACACGCACGACGACGCGCTTTCCGCGCTTGAGCATCACGCTGTCGGGCGGCTGCACGTCGACTGTGCCCTCATGGCCGACTGGAATGATCGGCACGTCGCAGCGAATGGCCAGCCGAGCGGCACCGGTGCGTCCCTTGTGGAGATTCCCGCTTCGAGACCTGGTGCCTTCGGGGTACAGCATGAACAGCTTTCCTGACTCGATCACCTTCGCCGCCGTGTCGAGTGCGTCCATCGCCGCCTCGCCGCCGGATCGATCGATCGGAATCATGCCCATGGCCGGGAAGAGGTGTTTCGTCTTCCAACTGTCCATGTACTCGCCCTTGCCGATCGCCCAGACCCGTCGGGGAAGCGCCGCCGGTACGAACAACGAATCGCAGAACGACAGATGATTGGGGGTGATGACCGCTCCGCCGGTGAGGGGAATGTTCTCGACCCCTTCGATCTGGAAGTCCCAGAAGCGATGAAGGGACCGGCGCACCAGGCCGAGTCCATACCGGCTCAGGCGATCCGACCCAGGCAGTCCAGGAGCTTCCTCGAACTGGAACGTGGGTCGGCTCGACATCGCTAGTCCCTCGGCCCGGGTGGGGGATCGGTGCGGTCCACGCCTCTGTGGATATCGCGGACGGTCGGGCTTGTCCAACACGGGCGCCCCCTCGTAGCGTTCGTTCACCATGGATTATCGGGCGACGATCGACGTTCTGCAGCGAACGGGCGCCGCCGACCCGACCCGCGTGGCCGCACTCACCGCCGGCTTGGCGCGGTGGGGCCCCAGCCTTGCGGCCACCTGCGCTGCCGGATCGCTGCGCTACCGCAACCGCGTGGCCGTTCACGATGATGACGGTTCGGTCACGTGGGGTCAGCTCGATCGACGGTCGAGCCATCTCGCTCGGGGTCTCCATGGCGCGGGCGTCGGTCGCGGGGCGCAGCTCGGAATCCTGTGCCGCAACCACATCGACTTCGTTGTCGTCGCGATCGCAGCGGCGAAAGCCGGCCATGTGCCGATCTTCTTGAACACGGGTTCGGCGGCCGCCCAAGTCATCGAGATCGTGCGGGCAGAGTCGATCGAAGCGCTCGTCGCCGACGCAGATCTGTTGGATTCGTTGGCGGCCGACCTCGACGGGCTCGCGTTGACGGTCGTCGTCGCCGATGGTCACCGGCAGGGACACACCTCGGTGGAGGAGCTCACCCGACAGGGTCGCTTCCGACTCGACCCGCTTGTGCCCAAGCCCGCGGCCCCGGTGGTGATGACCTCGGGGACGACGGGCACCCCCAAGGGAGCGCGCCGTCGGTTGCGAGCCGGATCCACCAGCGCCGGCGCGGGCATCCTTCAACGCATCCCCTATCGAACCAGCGATGTGTTTGTGATCTCCGCACCGCTGTTTCACGCATGGGGCCTCGCCAACCTCACGCTCGCCGGTCTCCTCGGTTGCCCGGTGGTGCTCTCCCGTCGGTTCGACCCTGCTTCCACGGTGGCATTGGTCGTGGCCCATCGGGCCTCGGTCCTCGGTGCTGTGCCCATCATGCTCCAGCGGATCCTCGCGGCTGACGATGTCGATCTGGCGCCACTGTCGGGCCTGCGGATCGCGGCGACGTCGGGGTCGGCGCTTCCCGCCGCCGTCGCCGAGGAGTGGATGGATCGCACGGGCGACAACCTCTACAACCTCTATGGCTCCACGGAAGTCGGCCAAGCCACTCTGGCCACACCGGAGGATCTCCGCCATGCACCGGACACCGCCGGCCGCGCGATCCCGGGGTGCGAGGTCCTGGTGCTCGACGACGAAGGTGTCGCGGTCGCGGTGGGGGAGAGTGGCCGGATCTTCGTCGGCAACGGAGGCCAGTTCGACCATTACACCGGCGGTGGCACCCGGGAGATCGTCGACGGGCGGATGGCCACCGGTGATGTCGGGCATCTCGACACGGCCGGTCGACTCTTTGTCACCGGACGAGCGGACGACATGATCGTGAGCGGCGGCGAGAACGTCTTTCCCACTGTTGTCGAAAGCGCGCTGCTCGCCCATCCGAGCGTCGTCGACTGTGGTGTGGTCGGCGTCGATGATGACGAGTTCGGCCAGCGCCTCCGAGCCGTCGTTCAGGTCAGCGCGCCCTTGGGCGCCGAAGACCTGCGGGCGCACGTGAGCGGTCGGCTCGGACGTCATTACGTCCCCCGAGACTTCGAGTTCGTCGACGAGGTCCCCCGCAATGCCAGCGGCAAGCTCCGGCGATCAGAGCTTTGAGCGCTCCCGACTTGATCATCACGCGGCTTGCGTCGACACTCGGTGGTCGCCCTTCCTGACGAGAACCTGACGGTCGATCGCCATGTCGAACTCGGCCGCCGATTCGGCGAACTGTTGATCCGTCCGTTCCTCGAAGCCGTTCCCTGAGGGTTCCGGTTTGCAAACGACCGTCGACTTGGCCCAAGCTTTCGCCTTGGGTATCTGAGCGACACATCCAAACATGTTTCAAACTGAGATCGTTAAGACCTTGCCGATCTCGCTGGCTGTTCGTAGGGTGCGCCAGTCTGTATGACCTGGGGAGGGGCTTTCAATGGCGACCACGATGGAGAAGCCTGCGGCGTCTACGGTTGGGGCCACGACGGTCGCAAGCCGGGCGCACAATTGGGCGCTCAGTGCTCCGGACCAGATCGCGATGCGCGAAAAGGACTTCGGGATCTGGCAGGAGTACACCTGGGCCCAGACCTGGGACATCATCGAGACCGCAGCGCACGGCTTGCTGGCGCTCGGCGTCGAAGTCGGAGATCGTGTGGCGATCCACTCCGAGGATCGACCCGAGTGGGTCCTTCTCGATCTCGCCACGGTCGCCGTCCGCGGCATCACCGTCGGGCTCTACCCGACCAACCCGATGGCAGAGGTCGAGTACATGGTCGGCGACTGCACCCCCAAGGTGTTCTTCGCCGAAGATCAGGAACAAGCCGACAAGGTTCTCGAGGTCGACCCCGCCTCCGCAGTCAGCATCGAGAAGATCATCTATGTCGAGCCCCGAGGATTCGGTGACTACACCGACCCCCGTCTGTTGTTCTGGGACGACTTCCTGGAGTTGGGTCGCACCCATCGCTCGCAAAACGCCACCGCCGTGACTGACCTGATGGCGGCGGCTCAGCCCGACGACATCATGACGCTCGTCTACACCTCGGGTACGACCGGTCCGCCCAAGGGCGCGATGCTGAGCAATACGAATGCTGAGTTCGCAATCGACAAGATCATCAACGAGTCGGGCCGCGTACCCGACGGCAAGGGTCCCCATGCCAAGGACCTGATCGTCACCTACCTGCCGCTGTGTCACGTCGCGGAGCGGATCTTCTCGACGTGGACCCTCGTCGGTGCCGGACCTTCGCTCAACTTCGCTGAGTCGATCGACACTGTCACCATCAATCTTCGCGAGATCCAGCCGACGATCTTCTTCGCGGTTCCCCGCATTTGGGAGCGTCTGCACGCCAGCGTCTTCATCCGCGGTAGCGACGCCACGTTCTTCAAGAAGCTGTTCTTCAGCGGTGGGCTGAAGCTGGCCGGCAAGATCGGCAAGGCGAAGACGGCCAACGGCGGCAACCACACCGCGCAGAGCCGCATGCTCTATCTGATCGGCAACGTTCTCGTCTTCCGGGCCATGAAAGAACGGCTCGGTCTTCGGCGATGTCGCTACGCCGCCTCCGGAGCCGCCGCGATTGCCCCCGAGGTACTCGAGTTCTTCATGGGCATCGGGGTGCCCGTCTTCGAGCTCTACGGAATGACCGAGAACTCAGCAGTCGCCACGTGCAACATGGCCGGCCGTATCAAGCTCGGCACCGTCGGCGAGCCGTACGCCGGTATCGGACTCCGCCTCGACGAAGAGACAAATGAAATCCAGACCAAGCATGACGGCGTGTTCGTCGGCTACTGGAACAAGCCCGACAAGACCGCCGAGACGATGACCGACGACGGCTGGCTCATGACCGGCGACGTCGGTGAATGGGTCGATGGCACCCACGTCAAGATCGTCGATCGCATCAAGCACATCATCATCACCAGTGGTGGAAAGAACATCTCGCCATCGGAGATCGAGAACTCGCTCAAGACCTCCATGTTCGTCAAGGAGGCGATGGTGATCGGCGACGGGCGCAAGTTCCTGTCGGCATTGATCGGTATCGAGATGGACACGGTGGGTGACTGGGCGCTCCGCAAGAACATTCCCTACACGACCTACCGTGACCTCTCGGAGAAGCCCGAAGTGATCGAGATGATCCAAGGTGTGGTTGATGAGACCAACGAGAAATTCGCGAGGGTCGAGAATGTCCGGAAGTTCAAGATGATTCCGAAGGAGCTCGACCATGAGGATGGTGAGTTGACCGCCACGCAGAAGCTCAAGCGCAGCGCCATGGATGATTTGTTCGGTGATCTGATCGAGGAGATGTACCGATGATCAACGCCGTGCTCACGCTCGCCCAGGTAGGGACCGGTGCAACACTCATCCAGACCATCGTCAAGTCGTTTGCGCTCGGCTCGGTGTACATCCTCATCGGACTCGGGTTTGTCATCATCTTCAAGGCCACACAGGTCCTGAACTTTGCTGCCGGCGCACTGTCGATGGCGGGCGCGATGTTCCTCACCATCCTGCTCGCTGATGGTGGGTTCCCGTTCCTCCCGTTCGACAACCCGCTGGCCCCTGAGGCGGGCGAGAACCCGAGCGTCTTCATGTGGTTCGTCCACGTGTTGATAGCGCTGGCGTTTGCCGCACTTCTCGGCCTGGTGATCGAGCGGCTCACGATCCGTCCGATGGTGGGGCAACCGCTGTTCGCGATGGCGGTCATCACCCTCGGTATCGAGGTCGCCATCCGTCCGTTCAACCTCGACGCCACCGCCCTCGAGGGCCGTAGCCTCCGCGTGCCATGGGGCGCCGACAGTTGGTCGCTGCTCGACGCGGTGATACCGATTTCCTATGTGGTGGCGATGCTCATCGCTGCGGTGTCGGGTGCTGCGATTCTGTTCTTCTTTCGCACCAAGCTGGGTGTGGCCATGCGTGCCGTGGCCTTCGACCAGGAAGCGGCGATGGCCCAAGGCATCAATGTAGGTCGTGTGTTCGCCATCGCATGGGCGATGGGCGCAGCGCTCGCCGCCCTTGGCGCGATCGTCTACGGCATGGCTCCGTTCCCGCCCGGCGGAGCGGTCAGCCAGGAGATCCATCCGCTCCTTGCGCTCCGCGTCCTGCCCGTCATCGTGCTCGGCGGCCTCGACTCTGTCGCCGGCGCGATCTATGGCGGCCTGATCATCGCCAGCGCCGAAGTCTTCGCCGGTCAGTACCTCTCGCAGTGGAACTCCACCCTCGGTTCGGGCTACTCCACGATCGTTCCGTACCTCGTGATGCTGTTCATCCTGCTTGTCAAGCCATACGGGCTCTTCGGCACTCCTGAGATCCGGAGGGTGTGATCATGGCGCTCAACCGACCGCTGCTGCGGACCTCCTACGAACAAGACGCCGCAATCTTTCCGACACAGACGCAAAAGACGCTCGTCACCCTTTTCGGCCTTGCTCTGATTCTCATGGGGCTCGGGGTACCAGGGTTTGATTGGCTACCCGACAAGTTTCTTGGTGGTACCTGGATCAACCCGGTCACCAACATGTTGCCGCTGGCGATTGCTGCCCTCGGTTTCAACATCCTGGTCGGAGTCACCGGTCAGGTGTCGCTCGGTCACGCCTTCTTCATGGGTGTCGGCGCCTATACCGCGGTAGCACTCGGCGGCAACGGCGATGAGCCGCTTGCCTGCATCCCGTTCCACGAGGAGCTCGGAATCCTCGAGGCGCGCGATCAGTGTGGCCTCGGCCTCCCGATATGGATCTGGCTCCCGATGGCGGGCATCGCTGCCGCGGCGGTTGGTATTTTCGTGTCCCCCGCGGCGATGAAGGTGCGTGGCCTCTACCTCGCCATCGTCACCGTCGGCCTCGTGTTCATCGGCCTCCATCTCGGCCGCATGTTCCCCGAGTACGCCGGCGACTTCGAATCCGGACGCAAGTGGCCGAGTCTCGACATCAAGTTCTGGAAGGAAGAAGAGCCGCTCATCGCCCTCAGCGAAGACGGGCAGTGGTTCGGCCTCATCCACCTCAGCGAAGAGCAGAAGCAATACTTCTTCCTCCTCGCCCTGCTCGGTGGCTCCATCGTGTTGGCCAAGAATCTTGTACGCACACGAACCGGTCGTGCCCTACAGGCCATCCGCGACCGCGACATCGCGGCGGAGGTCATGGGCGTGCCGGAGTTCCAGTACAAGCGACTCGGTTTTGCCATCAGCTCGTTCTACGCCGGCATCGCCGGTGCGCTCTTCGCCTCATACAACGGTCGCATGTCGCCGGTGAACTGGTCGCTCTTCTTGTCGGTCGACTTTGTTGCCATCCTGCTGATCGGCGGTGCAGGCACGATTGCAGGCACGATGCTCGGCACCGTGTTCGTCGAGCTCACACCCGAGGTCGTGAAGACCTTCACCGAGTGGATGGGCGACCAAACCGCATCGAATGGCCCCATCAGCTGGTTGGCCAACATCTTGCTCACCACCGGCGAGAGTGGCGACTTCGGTCCGATCAGCACCGGCACCGTGGCGCCGGGCTGGCCGATGAGCGTTTTCTTCTGGAATTTCGTGATCTACGGAGTTCTCATCATCGTGTTCTTGATCTTCGAGCCTCTCGGGCTCTTCGGCATCTGGATCAAGATCCGTAACTATTGGAAACGGTGGCCGTTCAGCTATTAACTGCCACTGACAGGTCTTGTCTCGCGAAGCACGCGACACTTGAAAGGTTCGATCGATTCCGATTGATCGAACGGCACAACAACCATGGAGGGATCCAACGTGCGACGATTGAAAGTACTGCTCGCAATGCTTCTTGCATTGTCGATGCTGGCCGCAGCCTGCGGCGATGACTCGAGCGATGACTCGAGCGATTCCGGTGATTCCGGCAGCTCCGATGATTCAGGAAGCGATGACTCGAGCTCCGATGACTCGGGCTCCGACGATTCAGGAAGCGATGACTCGAGTTCTGACGACTCGGGTTCTGACGACGGCACCTCCGATGACGGAGGCGAAGTTGCCACCGACCACGGAGTCGATGCTGACAACAAGGTGATCCGTGTTGGCTTGAACGCCGACCTTTCAGGTCCCTTCGCGGCGCTGGTCGCCGAGATCGTGGCCGCCCAGGAGGTTTACTGGGAGGTCTTCAACGACAATGGTGGCTACCAGGGCTGGACCGTGGAAACGGTCGTGCTCGACTCTGGTTACGCGACTGATGTCGGCATCCAGAATTACCAGGAACTCGCCCAGGAAGGCGAAGAAGGCGTTCTCATGATCACCGAGAACACCGGCTCGCCGATCACCTCGGCGATCGCTGAGGACGCGGCCGACGACGATCTTCTCGTCATCCCGCTGAGCTGGGCATCGCTGTGGCCGGACCCCGAGTTCGGATCTGCCATTCTCGAGAAGCAGACCACGTACTGCGTCGAGTCGATGAACGGAGTCGAATGGCTCAAGGGCATGGTCGAGTCGCAGGGCCAGGAGCCTGCGCTTGCCATCATCGGCCGTCCTGGCGAATATGGCGAGGACGGTTCCGCAGGAGCGAAGCTTGCTGCAGATGTGTTGGGCATCCCGATCGTCTATGACGGCACCGGTGCAGTGGCGGGCGACGACCGCACCGCCATCGTTGCCTCCGTGGTTGGGTCGGGAGCGAACATGGTGTGGACCACTCTCACCCCGGGAGAAACCCTCGACGTGTTCGGCAACTCGGTGAGCCAGGGATTCCGGGCCTACTGGTCCGGCAACTCGCCTTCGTTCAACTACCTGTTCCACCTGACCTCGGACTTCGCCGAGCAGTTCGACGAGTTCTACTTCCAGTCCCAGTACCAGGCACCGTGGGCAACCCCGGGTATTCCCGGCATGGACGCCATCGTGACCGAGATGTCGGCTCGCCGTCCGGAGCTCAACATCTCCGACGTGTACACCACCGGCTGGATCGAGGGGATCATGGCCGAGACCCTGATCCGGACCGCTATCGATGCGGGTGACCTCACCCGTGCCAACATGGTGGCGATTTCCCAGGATCCGAGCTTCTCGGTGGACTTCCAGGGTCTGTCGGCGAACCAGTCCTGGCCAGCCGACTACAACGAGGCAGTCGTCCGGTCCAGCTGGATCTACGACGTCTCGCTGGCTGACTTCAACATCATCCCGACGGGTGACGCGACTGCGGACGTCCCCGGTTCATCGGGCATGATCCCGATCGAGCAGGACTATGTCGGTTCAGTGGCCGAGAACTTCGTGTTCGACGGTCCCTGCATCGAGCCGTCCGGCTGATCAAACCTGATTGTTCGTTCGACGGGTTGGGGCCCAAGCCCCGGCCCGTCGGGCGGACGCCCACTTCTCAACCTTTGAAGAAGTCAAGAAGTCTCATCGTGGAGGTCGAGCGTTGCTCGAAATAGCAAACCTTGAAGTGGTCTACAACGAGGTGATCCTCGTGTTGCGAGGCCTGTCGATCGAGGTGCCCGACGGTCAGATCGTCGCGCTTCTCGGTTCGAACGGCGCAGGCAAGACCACCACGGCCCGGGCGATCACCGGACTCTTGAGCCACCACGAGGGCAAGGCCACCAAGGGCACGATCAAGTGGAATGGCAAGGACATTGCCCACTCCGAAGCCTCCCAGATCGTAGAGGGCGGTATCTCCCAGGTGATGGAAGGTCGGCGCATCTTTGCTGAGATGACCGTCGACGAGAATCTGTCCTGTGGCGCATTCACCAATCGCGCCAACATGGACGCCAACTACGACCGAGTGATGGAGCTGTTCCCCCGGATCAAAGAACGCAGTAAGCAGACTGCCGGCTATCTGTCTGGTGGCGAGCAGCAGATGCTTGCGATCGGTCGAGCGCTGATGGCCGAGCCGAAACTCCTGATCCTTGATGAGCCATCGCTGGGCTTGGCCCCGATGCTCATCGAGCAAATCCGCGACATCGTCGTCGAGGTCAACAAGCAGGGCGTGAGCGTACTGCTGATCGAGCAGAACGCCATGATGGCGCTCTCGATTGCCGACTACGGCTACGTGTTGGAATCAGGCAAGGTCGTCATGGACGGTCCTGCGCAGAAGCTCCTGGGCGACGAAGACGTGCAGGAGTTCTACCTGGGTCTTCATGGCGAGGGCGGCGAGCGGAAGTCCTTCCGCGACGTCAAGCACTACAAGCGCCGCAAGCGCTGGTTGTCCTAGGGGGCCACAGTCATGACCGACCACATTCTCGACGTCGAAAACATCACTCTCCGCTTCGGCGGCGTCACGGCCATCCACGACGTGAGTTTCCACGTGGAGCCCGGTGAACTCTTCTCCATCATCGGCCCGAACGGTGCCGGGAAGACCTCGATCTTCAACACCATCTCACAGGTGTACCAACCCCAAGAAGGCGACATCAAGTGGAAGGGCGAGTCCATCATGGGTCATCGCCCCGACTATGTCGCCGAACTGGGGATCGCCCGCACCTTCCAGAACATCGAGCTGTTTCCCCAGATGACGGTGATTGATAACCTCCTTCTCGGCCGCCACGTGCGGATGAAGAAGTCCTGGTTCGCCGGCATGCTCTGGGTCGGTGCCGCCAAGAAGGAAGAGATGGAGCACCGCCGTCGGGTGGAAGACATCATCGACTTCCTCGAGATCGTCGAGTGGCGCAGTCATCCGGTCGCGCTTCTTCCCTATGGCATTCAGAAGCTCGTCGAGCTGGGTCGAGCCCTTGCCATGGATCCCGAGCTTCTGTTGCTCGACGAACCCGTGGCCGGCATGAACCTCGAAGAGACCGAGGACATGGCTCGCTTCATCCTCGACATTCGTCGCGAGCTCGACATCCCGATGATCATGGTCGAACACGACATGGGTCTCGTCATGGACATTGCCGACCGCATCATGGTGCTCGACTTCGGCGAGAAGATCTCCGAAGGCACCCCTGAAGAGGTGCAGGCTGACCCGAACGTGATCGCCGCCTATCTCGGCAGCAGCGATCTGCACGTCGCCACCGAGTAGCGGTCGACGTTCCTGTTTCCGAGAGCCGCTGACGTGATACGTCACTGGACATTGATACTGTAGTTCCGTATCATGATTGGGACGTCGAAGAGGGGTTGGATGCGCGCGGTCGAGAGCTATGTACAAGGCAGCTGGACCGGTACCGCTGACGGGGTCACGGTCAACCACGCAGTCAGTGGCGACCCCATCGCCACGATTTCTTCGGCGGGCGTCGATTTCGCCGCCACCGCCGCGTACGCCCGAGCCGTCGGCGGTCCGGCATTGCGCGAGCTGACCTTTCACGACCGAGCCGGGATGCTGCGTGCGCTGGGCAAGCACCTGCTCGCCGATACCGCTGCGCTCTATGAACTCTCAACCGCAACGGGCGCAACCCGATCCGACTCGTGGGTCGACATCGAAGGCGGCGCCGGTGTGCTCATGGCGTACTCCGGCGTGGGTCGTCGCGAGATGCCGAACGCCAAAGTCGTTGTCGATGGTGAACCGGTCTCGCTGAGTCGCGATGGCTCGTTCCTCGGGGCTCACATCATCGGCCCCCGCCCGGGTGTTGCCGTCCACATCAATGCGTTCAACTTCCCGTGTTGGGGAATGCTCGAGAAGCTGGCGCCGACCTTCCTGGCCGGCATGCCGATGATCGTCAAGCCCGGATCACAGACCGCGTATCTCACCGAACTGATGGTCCGCTCGATCATCGACAGCGGCATCCTTCCGGAAGGTTCGGTTCAGCTCATCAGCGGCAGCGCCGGTGACCTCCTCGATCACCTCGGGCCTCAGGATGCTGTCGCATTCACCGGATCGGCCGACACTGCCCGCATGCTGCGAACGCATCCGACGATCATCGAGAACTCGGTCCGTTTCAATGCCGAAGCCGACTCCCTCAATGCTGCCATTCTCGGCGAGAGCGCAGTGCCCGGATCCTCCGAGTTCGATCTGTTCATCGCCGAAGTCGTCAAGGAGATGACGACCAAGGCGGGGCAGAAGTGCACTGCCATCCGGCGGGTCATTGTGCCCTCGACCGTCGCCGCCGATGTCGAGGACGCCATTGCTGCCCGGCTCGCCGGTGTTCGCGTCGGAGACCCGGCCGACCCCGAGACCGATATGGGTGCGCTGGCCAGCCTCGATCAGCGCGACGAGGTCCGACGCTCGGTCGCTGCACTCAGCGCGGTGACGAGCGTCATCCTCGACCGCTGCGAGTTCCATGACGTCGACCCCGCCCGTGGGGCGTTCCTTGCCCCGACGCTCCTGCGCGCCGGCGACAATCGGGCGGAAGCGATCCACTCGATCGAGGCATTCGGACCGGTCACCACTCTCGTCTCCTACGGCGGCACCGCCGATGCGATCGAGGTCGCCGCCCTCGGCCAGGGGAGTCTCGTGGCCTCGGTCTTCACTCCCGACGACAGCGAGGCTGCCGAGCTGGCTCTCGGTATCGCCGCCCACCACGGCCGCGTCCACGTCGTCGATGAAGCATGTGGCGCCACCAGCACGGGTCACGGTTCGCCCATGCCTCAACTTGTCCACGGCGGGCCTGGCCGCGCCGGTGGCGGCGAAGAGCTCGGCGGCGTACGCAGTGTTCATCACTACATGCAGCGCACAGCAATCCAAGGGTCACCCGACAAGATCACCGCCATCACCGGGACATGGACCAACGGATCCCGCCGCACCGACAATGGCCACCCGTTCACACTGCATTTCGAAGAGTTGCAGATCGGGGACGCGATCACGACCGAATCTCGCACCATCACCATCGACGACATCGAGGCCTTCGCCGAACTGACCGGAGACTTCTTCTACGCCCACATGGATGAAGAGGCGGCCAAGGCGAGCCCGATCTTCAACGGCCGTGTCGCCCACGGCTATCTCGTGCTGTCGATCGCGGCCGGATTGTTCGTCTGGGCTCCGCCCGGACCCGTGCTGGCCAACACCGGTCTCGACAACCTTCGCTTCGCGGCGCCGTCGTATCCGGGGGACGAGTTGACCGTGCACCTCACGGCCAAGGAGAAGTCCCTTCGAGCCGGATCCGGCTACGGCGAGGTTCGGTGGGACGCTCAAGTGGTCAACCAGCGCGGCGAGACCGCGGCAACCTATGAATTGCTGACCATGGTGGCCTGCCGCCCGCAAGGAGACCCAGCATGATCCGAAACCAAGACCAGTTCGACGTGGTGATCGAGGCTGACCAGCGCATCGAGAGCGATGATTGGATGCCCGAGGATTACCGCAAGACGCTGATTCGACAGATTGCTCAGCACGCCCATTCCGAGATCATCGGAATGCAGCCCGAGGGAGCCTGGATCTCTCGAGCCCCGTCGTTGCGACGAAAGTCGATCCTCACCGCGAAGGTTCAGGACGAGGCCGGTCACGGACTGTATCTCTACGGTGCCGCCGAGACCCTGGGCCCGGATCGCTCTGAGCTCCTCGAGATGCTTCACACCAAGAAGCAAAAGTACTCGAGCATCTTCAACTATCCGACACCGACGTGGGCCGACGTCGGTGCAATCGGGTGGCTTGTCGACGGTGCCGCGATCATGAACCAGGTCCCGTTGTGCCGTTGCAGCTACGGACCGTACGGACGAGCCATGGTCCGCGTCTGCAAAGAAGAAAGCTTCCACCAGCGTCAGGGTTTCCAGATCATGCTGACGTTGGCCGAGGGAACCGAAGAACAAAAGGTGATGGCGCAGGAGGCCCTCAATCGCTGGTGGTGGCCGAGCATCATGATGTTCGGACCGCCCGACACCGAGTCGATCCACAACGCTCGAAACATGGCGTGGGGCATCAAGCGCTATACCAACGACGAACTCCGCCAGAACTTCGTCGATGCCTCCGTCCCACAAGCCGAGGTGCTCGGACTCACCGTGCCCGATCCTGACCTGGTCTGGAACGAGGAGCGCGGCCACTACGACTACGGCGAACCGGACTGGGAAGAGTTCATGCAGATGGTTCGTGGCGAGGGTGAACTGCCCGCCGAACGGATTCGGACGCGCCTCGACGCCCACAACGAGGGCGCCTGGGTTCGCGAGGCCGCCGAGGCCTATGCCGCCAAGCGGCGAGAGGTTGCCGCATGAGTCCTGGATGGCCCCTTTGGGAAGTCTTCGTTCGTGCCCGCCGGGGCGTGAACCATGTGCACTTCGGATCGGTCCACGCCGCCGATGAGGAGACCGCGCTCCAAGCCGCCCGTGACCTGTTCACCCGCCGCCAGGAAGGTGTGAGCATCTGGGTTGTTCGCTCGTCGGATGTCGTTGCCTCCGACCCCGACGACGAGGACGAGCTGTTCGATCCGGCGGAGGGCAAGGACTATCGGTTCCCGACCGACTACAAGCTGCCCGCTGAAGTCGACCACATGTGACCGTGATGACCGACACGTCCGTTCTGAACGCCTCCCTTCTCAACCACGTCCTCCGCCACGGCGACCGCGCCCTCGTGCTCGCCCAGCGTCTCGGTCAGTGGGTCGCCCACTCGCCCGAGCTCGAAGAGGACATGGCCCTCGCCAACATCAGCCTGGATCTGCTCGGTCAGGCTCGGGTGTTGTACACCTACGCGGCCGCAGTCGAGGGACTCGGTCATGACGAGGACCACTTCGCCTATTGGCGAGAGCCAGGCGAGTTCCGCAATCCTCTGATCGTCGAACAACCCAATGGTGATTTCGCCCACACGATCGCCCGTCAGTTCCTCCACGATGCCTACGCCGTCGCCCACTGGGAGGCCATGCGATCGAGCACTGATGACACGCTGGCGGCGCTGGCCAACCGGGCTGCCAAAGAGACGTCGTTTCACCTCCGTCACTCGCGTGGCTGGCTGGTCCGCCTCGGCGACGGCACGGACGAGAGCCATCGACGAATGCAAGCCGGTCTCGATGCAATGTGGCCGTTCGCCGCAGAGCTCGCGGCGCGCGACGACGAGGAGCCGCTCCGCCAGTCCGGCGTCGTTCCTGATTCCGGCGTCCGGTTCGCCTTCGACGCCGAGATGGCCTCGGCGGTAGCCGAGGCCACCCTGACGGCGCCGGAGCGAGTCGACGTCGCCACCAGCGGTGGAGGCTGGGACGGTGCGCACAGTGAGCACCTGCCGATCCTGCTCGACGAGCTCCAGGTTCTGGCTCGGGCCCACCCGGGAGCTACGTGGTGACCACGGTCGACCTCGACGCCGTTCGTGAGATTGCGGCTGCGGTCGACGACCCCGAGCTTCCCCATGTCACGATCGGTGACCTCGGGATGGTCCGCACCGTCGCGCTCGACGCAGGCCGGGTCCACGTCACCCTCACACCGACCTACACCGGCTGCCCTGCAACAGAAGAGATCCTCGCCGATGTGCGCTCGGCGCTCGCCGCTGCCGACATCGACGCCGAGGTCAAAATGGTGATGAGCCCCGCATGGACCACCGACTGGATCACCACCGCCGGCCGGGAGAAGCTCCGGGCCGCCGGGATCGCCCCACCGGCTCCCGCAGGCGAGCATCCAACGGTGATGCTCGATCTGCCCGTGGCGTGTCCGCGGTGCGGTTCGCGCCGCACCCGGCGGCTTGGCGACTTCGGCGCCACAGCCTGCAAAGCCCCCTTCCGCTGCGAGGCATGCAAGGAACCATTCGAGAGCTTCAAATCGCTGTGAGCTTCAACGAACGATGACGTGGATCCAACGATGACCGAAATCGCTACTGTTGCCCCGACTTTCGCCACCCTCACGGTGTCGGCCGTGGAACGAGACACCGCTGATTCCGTCGTGGTCACGCTTGACACCGGCGGTGATGAACGGTTTCGGTTTGCCCACGGCCAGCACCTCACGTTCCGCCGTACCTTCGACGATGTCGAGGTTCGTCGTAGCTACTCCGTCTGTGCCACCGCACCCGACGGGGTGCTTCGGGTCGCGATCAAACGAGTCAGCGGCGGCGTCTTCTCGACCTGGGCCACCACTGAACTCGAGGCGGGTGTCGATCTTGACGTGATGACACCGACCGGTCACTTCACCCACGACCTCGCCCCCACACTCGCTCGGCGTTACGCGGTCATCGCCGCCGGCAGCGGCATCACTCCGATCTACTCGATCGCGGCCACGATCCTTGCCGAGGAGCCGGACTCTGTTGTCTCGCTTCTCTGCGTCAACTCCACCTCGAATAGCATCATGTTGCTCGACGACGTCGAGGCTTTGCGCAATCGCTACCTCGGGCGGCTTCAGATCTGGAACGTGTTGACCCAGGAGGCCACCGAGATTCCGCTGTTGGAGGGCCGCCCTGACGCAACGCGTATCGGCGCCATGATTCGTGTCGGTGTGCTCCCGGCTGAACCCGACCATGTGTTTGTGTGCGGTCCTGAAGGCCTGGTGGCAAGTGTGCGAACGGGCTACCTCGCGGCGGGTGTAGCCGCCGATGTGATACATGACGAACTCTTCACCAACAGCCAGGTCGGTCGAGTGTCGCTGGCACCGCAGGAGATCGAGCAGGGCGAGAAGCCGATCGGAACCGGCTCCGCGATCCTGCACGGTCGGGCCACGACGTTCAACATCTACGAGGGCGACACCATTCTTGATGCCGCCCAGCGTTCACGCCCTGACGCGCCGTTCTCGTGCCGCGCTGGAGTGTGCTCCACCTGTCGAGCGCATCTGGACGAGGGCGACGTCGAGATGGGGGTGACACATGGTCTTGTTCCCGGCGAGGAGCAGGCCGGCTACATCCTGACTTGTCAGGCGTCACCGAAGTCAACAAACGTACGGGTCGACTTCGACCGCTAGGGGGACCGTGGGGACCATGGGATACGAGCCCATCGAGACAGCGTCGGTTGATGAACTGAGGGCGCTTCAGCGCGAACGGCTGGCAGCGACACTCACCAACGCCTACAACAACATCGATCACTACCGTCAGGCCTTCGACGCCGCGGGCGTGCATCCCGACGACGTTGGAGGCCTCGACGGGCTGGCGAAGCTGCCGTTCCTGGTCAAGGATCATCTTCGCGACGCCTACCCGTTCGGCATGTTTGCGGTCCCCCGAGAGCAGCTTGTGCGCGTACACGCATCGTCAGGCACCACGGGGAAGCCGACCGTGGTCGGTTACACCCGTAACGATCTGGATGTCTGGTCCACAGTCGTGGCCCGCTCGATCTACGCCGCAGGAGGCCGGCCCGGCGATCTGCTGCACAATTCCTACGGCTACGGGCTGTTCACCGGCGGGCTCGGTGCCCACTACGGCGCCGAGCGGCTCGGCTGTACTGTCATCCCGATGGGCGGCGGCCAGACGGAGAAGCAGATCCAGCTCATCGTGGACTTCGAACCGAAGCTGATCACGGTCACGCCGTCATATTGCCTCAACCTGGTCGAGGAAATGGAGCGTCGCGGAATCGATCCGGCAGCGACCTCGCTGAAGATCGGGATCTTCGGTGCCGAGCCCTGGACCGAGGGCATGCGTAGCGAGATCGAGACACGCGTCGGTATCGACGCGGTCGACATCTACGGACTGTCCGAAGTCATCGGCCCGGGCGTCGCTCAGGAATGCGTCGAGACCAAGGACGGCCTCACGATCTGGGAAGACCATTTTTACCCCGAGATCATCGATCCTGAGACCGGTGAAGTCCTCCCGGACGGCGAAGAAGGCGAGCTCGTCATCACCTCGCTCACCAAGGAAGCGCTCCCCGTAATCCGCTACCGAACGCGCGACATCACCCGACTCCTGCCGGGCACTGCTCGCACGATGCGCCGCCTCGCTCGGGTCACCGGACGAAGCGACGACATGTTGATCATTCGCGGCGTCAATGTGTACCCGTCTCAGATCGAGCACGAGCTCATGAAAGTCGACGGCCTCTCACCGCATTACCAACTCCACAAGCACACCGACGGCACCATGGCCTCTCTCACCGTTCGCGTCGAGGCAGCGAGTGCCATCGACGGTGTCGAGGCGGCCCGACTCGCTGACCTCGCCCAGCGTCAGATCAAGAGCATGGTCGGTGTCACCGCAGGCGTTGACGTAGTGGCGCCCGGCCAGGTCCCCCGAAGCGAAGGCAAGGCCCAACGGGTGGTTTGACCCGTTGGGTCATCCGGCGAAACGGCTGGCGTATGCCTCGGGGTGCAGCGCCAGCGGTCCGGCGCCGGTAACGCACGTGGCGGCGAGCCGCTCGTCGGACGGGCCGATGAGCGCTCGGTAGAGCTGAGCGGCGACCTCAAACGCTCTCCGCTCAGGCCAGCCCGCAGGGACCAGCTCCTCGGGGATACCAGGGTCAGCGAGCACGATCCGGCGGTAGTCGCTCACCATGAGCGAGCGCACCGCAAAAGCGGTGTCCGGCTTGATCTCGCCCGCCGCGCCGACCGACTCGGCGAGACCGCCGTAGCGCGTGGTGAAGTCCTCGTAGTCTGCCTTCAACCGGGCCAGTGGCAGTGTGCGTTCGACCAACTGCTGATTCGTGATGGTGCCGCTGGTGCCGTCCACGGTCGACCGCGTGAGGGCGAGGAGGCGACGGTACTTCGGGTCGAGTTCCACAATCGTCTCCCGGGGCTGAAGCGTCGGGGAGATGAGAACGGTGGGTGTGAGTGCGCCGAAACCCAACCAGGAAAGATCACGGCGGATTGCTTGGCGTGACTCGGCTTCGGTCTCGGCATCGATGATTGCGATTGTCCACTGGCCATCCCAGGCAGGGGGCTGGGAGCGATAGATGCGCTGTTCGGCTCGCCAGAACGACGATCGTGCATCGGGATGAACGGAGTAATAGCTGCGACGGCCTTCCTGGCGATTGATGAGCAATCCCTCGGCGACCAGGCGCCGAACCGACGTGCGCACAAGCCGGTCTGTGATCCCCAGCGGGTGAAGAAGCTGCGACAAACTCCCGAGCCAGGCATCTTCGGCGTGAGGAACGATCGCGTCGCCGAACAGCGTGACGATCAGGACTCGGGCGCTCGGCGTGGGATCGGCGGCGTAACCCTCGAGGAGCCGGGCGGCTCCGGTGGAGAAGCGGGCCGGTTCGCTCATCGCGGCGGTGGGTATGTTTCGATCACGCGCCGCAGCAGGTCGATCAATTCGTGGAGATCGTCCCCGCTGACAGCGGAGAACATTTCCTGCTCGCGGGCGTTCTGGGACCGGTAGGCGGCGGCGAGCCGTTCCGTGCCGATGGCTGTCAGCCCGACCGTGACCAACCGTCGATCGGTTGATGTTCGGCGCCTCTCGACCAGACCATCGCGCTCGAGCGTGTTGAGGGCGCTCGAGATGCCGGCTGGGCTGATGCCGGAGAGCCGAGCGATATCTCGCTGTTCGAGATCGCCGGCGATCCACAGGATGAACATGACCCGGAAGCCGGCGAGGCTGAACCCGGCCGGCTTGTAAATCGTGTTCTCGAGATCGTTGAAGACCAGAGCCGACACTCGAAACACTGCGAACATGGCGTGGAAGGTGTCGCGAACGAGCCCTTCGGATTCGATTCGTTCCCCTGCGTGGCGCTCGAACGACTCAGCGGGGAGACGGGCCCGCGGCACTGTGAGCTCCTGGTCCTCAGCCATCGATCACCTTGGTTCGACCACGAAATATTGCCACCATGTCGCCGTCGGGATTCGTGACGGCAACGTCCCAGTGGGCCGTGCGGCGGCCACGGTGCGGTGACGAGGCTGTGGCCACGATCCGCTGGCCGACATAGGCGGGACGGAGGAACTCGATCGAGGCTCCCGCGGCGAGAGCGACAGGACCGAAGCTGTTGCAGGCGTAGGCCATCGCAGTATCAGCAAGAGTGAAGACAAGGCCGCCGTGGCAGACCGAGTGCCCGTTGACCATGGTGTCGGTGACGGTCAGCGCCACGGTTGCCGCGCCGTGATCGACCGACACGATCTCGATTCCGAGGTCATGGATTGCCGCGTCGGTTTCGTACATGGCCGCGGCCGAAGGGTTGTCGATATCTGCCCCGAACATCATGACAACCTAGCTGCTGGCTACCTCACACATTCACACGCGACCTTGTCGTCCATCGCCTGCCATTTGTAGGACTTCGGATCGGACGTCACGCCGCATCCCGTGCACTGCAACGCCCATTCCTTGCCAATCGCCTGGAGTGAGACCGGGTGCTCGCCGGTGGAAAGGCGCGGCTTCTCCTTGACGACCCTCGGCTTGTCGATCTCGGGCAGGGCAGGGCTTCTCAACTCGAGATACGGCTGGCTCTCGGCCTTCCATTCGGTGATGTCCTCGGGGGCGAGATGCGGTGTCTCGAACGTGCCGGCCACGACGGGTTCGATGATCTCGGCGGGTCCGGAGTAGTCGAGGAACTCCGCCAGTTGATCGAACTCGCTTGGGCGGAAGATCCGTGACGCTTCGGCGATCTCTTCGATCTCCTCCAGGAAGCCATCGCGATCCTCGGAGAACCGCGGATCCTCCAGTGTGTCCGCCGCGAAGATGATGACGAACCGCGCCCCGCTTCCCAGCTGCTTGCGCCGCAGGATTCGACCCATGCGCTGGATCATCTGGCGTCGGGTGCGACTGGCGCTGACAACGAGGCCGAGGTTTGCATTCGGGACATCGACACCCTCGTCGAGCACTCGAGGCGCGGCCACGGCATCGAGGCGACCATCGCGCAGGCCGTCGAGGATGGTGACGCGGTCGCGGCGGCCGGTGTCGCCGGTGATGATCTCGATTGCAATGAGCGGGTCGAGACGCACGATGGCGTGGTTGGCCGCGCGAACGGTCTCGGTGAACAGGAGGGCGCCAGCGGCATCCTTGATCGCCGGAGCGAATCGGCCGAGCGCCTCGTACTTGGCGGAACTGGATGCCACGATCTCACGGCGAGACGAGAAGGCATTGAGGTAGTCGTTGGCCGCTCGACCGTCAGGCCCTGCGTCGTTGGCCGCAAGGTGGTGAACGGCAGCGAGGAAGTCACCGAATGGTTCGTGGGGTACGCCCTTGATCTGCTTGAGCTGGCGGCGCGCAGAAACGATTCGGCCCTCGGTGGCGTCGTACTCGGTGCGTTCCTCATGGGTGAGCGGCACCGCCATGAAGCCGACTCGCGGTTGGGCGCAGACGCCATCGCCGATCGCGGTACCGAAGTCGTAGCGGAAGCAGATACCGCCGAAGTAGGGGAGAAGAATGGTCTCGACGGCATCGTCAGAGCGTTCGAGGGTGGCGGTCAGCCCCAGACGTTCCTGGTACTCGGGAAGTAGCGACTTGCGCAGAACTGCGCCACCGAATCCATGGCATTCGTCGGCGATGAGAATGCCGCCCTCTTCGCTCGTCGGGAGCGGAACCCGCGACGCTGCTGAATGGCGAGTGGTGATGAGGACATCACAGTCGATCGGACGGTCACGGTAGCCGTCGCCTAGGCGACCGATCTGATGATCGGGCATCCAGCGGGTCAAGCGCTCGTGCCACTGCTCCAT
>JAJCXZ010000003.1 GCA_029263175.1 Acidimicrobiales bacterium
CCGGCCTAATCCCTCAGTCTGGTTGGTCGCTCATACTTGCTCCCTCTCACAAAATCGTGCGCCTACCCAAGCAGAGCCAGGGGCCCTGCGCCTCACCGACGCTCCAGCCGCCCGATGTCGGCACATATGAGCGGCGCTGCCGCCTAGGCGCCTCGCTCTTGTCCCACGCACTTCCCATTGCCGGGTCATGCCCGAATTCGGCGCTCTCGATCCATCAACTCGCTGCTCGACGCATAATGGTCTTCATGGCCCGATTCGTCTTGCTCCTGACCCCCGGCACCGAAGCCCCGCCCCAGGATGTGCTCGCAGCGCACGGCGCCTACCTGAAAGGGCTCCTTGATAGCGGGACGCTCGTCGCAGCCGGATCACTCGAAGACCCGCCCGAGGGTCTCGTAGTCATCGAAGCCGAAGATGTAGCGGCTGCGGTAGCCGTCGCAGAAGCCGACCCGGTAGTGACCGATGGTGACTACACCGCGTCCATCCGCAAGTGGAACGTCGCGTTCGAAGCTTGAACGGCAATCGGTCTCACCAGACACCGGAGTCAAGCGAGGCCTCGACACACTTCTAGTCCGGCGTCTGTCGGACTTTCGAGCCAGCTCCCTAACGGCACTTATGGGCGGACGCCTGGTATGAGGTCCGTGACACAACCGTGACACGACTCGCAGAGAACCCGTGTGAAACGGTGAGAACTGCCAAGACGTAAAACTGCAGGTCAGACGGCCTTTTTGTGCATACCCCGAGGTCACAGAATCGCACCGAATCGGTCTGGGGGACCGAAGGTCGGAGGTTCAAATCCTCTCAGCCCGACCAGATAGACGGGGCCTGCATGTCGGGCCTCCGACCCCTGAGGATCCCTACTCTGGTAGGGATCTTCGCCGTTTTCGGGTTCTGCCCATCAAGGCTCCCGCTCCGGCCCCGACTAGAGCGAACGCATCAACGACGACTCGACGTCGGCATCCAGCTGGCGCAGCTGATCGCGTAGGGCACGACGGGAGCGGGACAGCAGCGACCAAGTCGCCTGGGGGCTGATGCCCAGTGTTCTCGCTATCTCAGCCGGCTCGAGATCGCAGAAGTACCGCAGCCTCAGCGCCTCCTGGTGACGGGGATGCAGTCTTCGCAGCGCCGACCTCACCACCTGAGTCGTGTCGCTCTGTTCCGTAAAATCCCGGTCCCTGCGCGGCACCGCAACGTACCGCGAGAGTGCCTGCTGCGCTCGTTGGGTGAAGTGCCGGCTCGCGCGCCGGCGCTGTTCGGCAGCAGCATTGCCGCAGATGCCGAGAAGCCATGGACGGATCCCGCTCGGTGAGTCATGTTTGAAGGTATGAAGGCTCTTGATCGCCCTCTCGAAGGTCTCCGCAACGAGGTCGTCGACCTCCATGGGTCTCGCGCGGCGATGTGCCATGGCACGCACGGCCTGAACATGTCGCCGGTAGAGCACCGTGACTGCGTCGCTGTCGGACCCAGCGGCTCGGCTCGCGAGAAGACTACTGATACTGGAGTCTCGGCCCGGCCTGCTGCGAGGAGGCCGCGTTCGCGGAGGGGCGAACAGGTCAACCCAGGGCGCCGCGGGTCGCTGTGCGCCGACTCGCAGAGAGTCTTCACGAAACCCACTTACCGCGGTTGCCATTGATCTGCTTCTTCGACGTCGGGTGGAGCGTCACAAGAGTAAATCAGACGACGACTTGTCGCGCTGGCTGCCTGGCCGGTGCGGGCCAATCTCTGCGAATTGCCGCCAGGTATGCCCCATGGTCGACGAATGTTTTGGTAAGAGCACTCACTCGGCCGTGAGCGCTCTGAGGAACGAGTCCCTCATGCCGACCGTCGATTTCAGTGGCGGCAACTCCCATTTCCGAGAGGCGGTCTTGAGCCGCGTTCGCACTGTGAGCGATCTGAAGGGTGTCAGCCTGCATTTTGTGTGGTGTGAGGACGAGGAGCCGTGGACCCCGGCCGGCAACAGCACTTCCGACGGGCAGCGCGTGACGATTTGTGTCGTGCCGGTGGATAGTGCGATGTGGTTCGCCCGGGCCCTCGCATTCGGGGCCGATGGTGTCGTGGTCCAGGACGCCGACAGCTCAGAGGTTCTCGAGGTCGTGACCAGAGCGATTCGTGGCGAGGTGGTTCTGCCGCATCACGTGGCAGTGGAGCTCGCGGGCTCTGGCGGGCGTTGGGTGGCGCCCCTGGATCTGACTCGCGCTGAGCGCCAGGTCCTCTGGTACCTGGGCAGCGGCAGTTCGATCGCGGACGTCGCCGCGGCGAGCTACCTGTCGGAACGAACCGTGCGACGACGTATCCAGGCTCTCCAGCGCAAGTTTGAGGCGCCCAACCGCTCAGCGATGCTGGTGAAAGCGGTCGCGATGGGATTGGTCGATCCGTGGGAGCCGACGCCGTGAGCGAGGGCGCGGGCCGGTGGACACAACCAGCCATTCGCTGGCCACACACGGCCATTCGCCGCGAATTCATTTGCGGCGGTTCCTGATCGACCGATTCATTTCACGTAGGCCAACACCATCCAAAGAGGTCATGACCGTGAACGTAGCGTCGCCAGTCATGCATCCTCCTGGGATGGGCAGCGGGGAAGCATGAACTCGCCACCAACGGGAGCGGGATGGGAGATGCGGCGTCGGCGCGCCGGACGACTCTCCGACCACGGCTCGACGACTGATGGCAACCGTGCGCAAGACCAGTTGACGCTCGGTGTGGCGCTTCTCGCTCACGACTCGGTGCTGTTCGCCGACCCGAATTTCGAGGCCGCAGTCGGTGGATTGATACCCGAGCTCGCCGACCGAGCACGGCTGCTCCGGACGGAGAGTCCGGCCGTCCTCTCGTCGCTGCTCGATCTACCCACGGGCCATGCATCGAGCGACACGTTGCTGTACGGGCATGGATCAGGCGCGCTACAGGCCGTGGTTTCGGTGGTGCTCGGCGCCGGTCCGGTCTGCGTCACGCCGAGAGCGATCGATGCGCTAACCGGTCTGCCCACGAGGGACGGTCTCATGCGGGTGCTGCACGATCGCGTTCCCGGATCTGAGCTCGATCTCATGTTCGTCAACGTCGACCGCCTCGGCCAGATCAATGCCCGGCACGGCCGGGTTGCAGGCGATGATGTACTTCGACAGATCGCCAGCCGGATTCTCGACTGCTCCCGAACGGCCGACTCGGTCTATCGGTACGGCGCCGACGAGTTCGTACTCGTCGGTCCCCGGCTGCATCTTGCCGAGACAGGCGGTGTGAACACGCTCTCCCAGCGAATCATCGAAGCGGTGTCGGCGGCGCCCATCGTGCTCGAACGGGGGGAAGTTCAGGTCACCGTCAGTGCAGGACTCGTTCAGGCAAGCGATGAGACGACACCGGACGGGATCCTTCAGCAAGCGGACGCTGCGCTCGCGGCGGCGAAGCGGGGAGGCGGGAATCGATCGGTTGTGTTCGATCGGTCGTTGAAAGCGGAAGCTGATCTACGCGAGCAGCGAGTGGCGGATGTCCGCCGCGCCATCTGGAGCGATGGGTTCGAGCTGAGATATCAGCCGATCATCGATCTCGCCACCTCAGTTGTCGTCGGCCACGAGGCGTTACTCCGTCTCGTGTGCCCAGATGCCACGGTGCTCGCACCAGCGGAGTTCATGCCGCATGCCGAAAGCGCGGGCATGATGCCGGCGATTGGCGAGTGGGTGCTTGAAACCGCCGTGAGCGACCTCGCCCGTCACCCGGCGGATGCCCGGCTGGGGATGAGTATCAACGTCTCACCATCTCAATTCGAGTCAGGGGTGTTGCCGGCATACGTGGAGGAGTTGCTCGCCCGAACCGGCGTGGACCCCACAACGCTGGTCCTCGAGGTGACTGAGACGGCTATCCTCCGCGACCAGGACCTGGTGCGGGCTCAGCTGGATCGGATCGCCTCTACCGGCATCAGGATTGCCCTCGATGACTTCGGAACCGGGTTTTCCAGCCTCTCTCACTTGGCTGATCTGCCGGTCGATATCCTCAAGATCGACAAGAGCTTCGTTGATGCGGTCGGGACCAAGTCGAATGCCGCGGATGTGGCCTCGCTGGTGATAGCAGCGGGTGCGATCCTGAACTGTGATGTGGTGGCGGAGGGCATCGAGACCGAGACCCAACGTCGTGTGCTTCAGTCCCTTGGTTGCAAGTACGGCCAGGGGTTCCTCCTCGGACACCCACGACCCTGGGGCGAGCCGACGATCGCTCCTACAGCGGGCGAACTGTGAACCTCCATCGGACGAGCCGCCAGCTGAGCGAAGCCGGCGAAACACCACCTGCACGACGTCCTGGCGTGCTGGGGGCGCGCTGTGAACGAAGAGTGTTCGACAACGGGCAGGTATCCGAACCGGCGCACAGCGGCTGTCCTGGGTGGTGGCCGCCTAGCGCCGACGAACACCGCGGGATCCTGTGTGAATGCAGTTGTCACGCATTCGTGCAGGGATGGTCTGGTTGGGATTCACACTGCGTCGAGCCGGAAGACTCCGGCCCAACGATGCAGTAGGTCTCGACTACCCCAGCCGCCCTGCCTAGTACGTGCCAGTCCAGATGAGGTCGTCGTTGCCGTCGGCGTCGAAATCACCGACGATCGGGAACCGGCGGCCGTCGGGACTCACCGCTGTCACTGAGCGCGGGGCGATATCCAACAACCAGTCGCCCGGCTCAGCGGCGAAGGTGTTGGTGGCGAAGTAGTCGAACAGGCCGTCTTCGTTGCCTTGGTACGCATAGGTGGTCAACGCGGCACCAGGCGTCGTTTCGAACACGCAGGTCGACCAGCCGTCGATGACCAACACGTTGCGGGGGTCTGGTCCGGTGAGGAAGGCGCCCGCCTCGACTGGAGTGGTCGGTGCGCAACCAGGGTCACGAGGCTCGAGGCCTTCGGTGAAGCCCTCGAGGCCGGAACCGTCGACCTGCACGCCGAGGAGTGCCCAATTGCCGGGGGCGTCGACGACGCCGTCGGGCAGGTCGACGATGAAGAAGGGGAGTGGGGGATTCGGATTCTCGCCGCGGTGTGCTGTCTCGGGTTCGGTCTGCCAGTCGTTGGCCGGTTCGAGGTCGCCGTAGACACCCCAGACGTTGTCGATCTCGGCCGGCTCCCATTCGCAGCTGTCGTCGATCGGGCCGTCGCAGATCTCGGGTGCGTTCGGCGAGACATCCTCGACAGCGACGTCCTCGTCGGCGACATCCTCGACGGCCTCCTCCCCGCCGGCGACCTCCTCGTCGTCGAGGAGGTTCCCCTCGGCGTCAACCTCGTTCCCCTCCTCGTCGTACCGGATCAACTCGCCCGTCTCCGGGTCGGCTCCGCACCCGGAGCCCATGGCCAATGCCGCGCCAACGACGATGAGGAGGATTCGGACCATGCGACGCATACGTCGATCATGCCTGATCGGCGTCGTCGGCGCAGCAACTCGATCCAACGGGTCTGTTGGTGCGCTGTTGGTGATCTGTTGGCACTCGTCAGATACGACGACGACAACGTCAAGCGAGTGACTCGAGGAAACAATGCACAAACTCCGGACCCGCGGCGCGGGCGCAGCCGCGACGATCGCCATCCTGGTGGCGAGCGTTGCTTCACCGGCGGCTGCGGCTGAGCCAGATCCCGATTGGACAAGAACTGTCGGCACAAGTGGCGAGGCGCGCTACTTCGACGCTGCCGCCGCCGCTGACGGTGCGGTCGTGCTGGCCGGGTGGGATCAGGTCGGCAGCGAAACCGACGGCGTCGTTCGCAAGCTCGACGCCTTTGGCAACGAGGTGTGGAAGACGTTGATCGGTGACGTCGGGACGGCCGACTTCATCAACGCCGTCGACGTTGCCGATGATGGCACCGTCTTCGTTGCCGGCCAGACCCGCGGCGACATCGGGGGTCGCCTCGGCGGCACCGACTTCGACGCCTTCGTGTCCAAACTCTCGTCGGACGGGGTGGTGCAGTGGAGCCGCCAGTTCGGCCAGAACGGCACGAACAACGATGACATCGGTGTCGGCGTCGCCGCCGCTCCTGACGGATCGGTCTTTGTCGGTGCCACGGTCAGCTTCTCCAACAATCCGGCGGTGCTGCGTTTCGACAGTGCCGGCGTCGAGCGATTCCGGTACGCATACGCCGAGGCCGGCGATCGCATCGTGGACATGGCATATAGCGAGGCCTACAGCGCGGCCTACTTCGTCGGCGTCGGGCCGACCGGCGGATTCGTGTCGAATGCCTCGCTCAGCGGCATCGACGGCGGGTTCACCAGGGTGCCGGGCATCGATCTGCGGGCGGTGGACATCGCCCCGAACAACGACGTGGTCGTTGGTGGGGACGGCTACCTTGCCCGCTTCAGCTTCCTTCAGATCCCGATCTGGACCGATACCTCGGTGCCGCTGGATCTCATTGATGTCGGCGTCGAACTGGACGGCAGCATCGTGGCGTTTGCCCACGACACCAACGGGACAAACCCGGCGGTGCGCGGCTTCAC
Source organism: Acidimicrobiales bacterium (assembly GCA_029263175.1). Classification (GTDB taxonomy): domain Bacteria; phylum Actinomycetota; class Acidimicrobiia; order Acidimicrobiales; family Aldehydirespiratoraceae; genus JAACCU01. The sequence continues at coordinate 6,444 of JAJCXZ010000003.1, forward strand.
CTCCACAGGCACGCTGGAGAGCTGGTCGAAGCCGCTCAGCGCCCGCAACGAGGGCAGCGTGGTGGCCACCGACGACGGCGGAATCGCCACCACATCGGCCGACGACGCCTACAACGTGACCCACCTCGCCCGTTTCACCGGCTCGAGCACCGGTGGTAGCGGAACTGCGGGATTCACCGACGTGCCTCCAGGAGCGTTCTACAGCGAGGCAGTTGCCTGGTTGAAGGCCGAGGGGATCACGACCGGTACCTCGGCGACCACCTACTCGCCCGATGACGTCGTCACTCGCGGGCAGATGGCGGCGTTCCTCCATCGTCTCGGTGGAGAACCTGGTGGCAACCCTGCACATGGGTTTGGTGATGTACCCGACGGCAGCTTCTACGCCGAGGCGGTTCGGTGGTTGAAGGATCAGGGCATCACGACAGGCACATCCTCGTCGACCTACTCGCCGGACGGAGTCGTCACTCGCGGGCAGATGGCGGCCTTCCTTCACCGACTTGCCGGCGAGCCAGCCGGCAACCCCGCTCATGGATTCAGCGATGTGCCGGAGGGCAGCTTCTACGCCGAGGCGGTTCGGTGGTTGAAGGATCAGGGCATCACGACAGGCACATCGCCCACGACGTACGCGCCCGACGACGTCGTCACCCGAGCCCAGATGGCTGCCTTCTTGTTCCGGATGGCAACGGATTCGGACTGGGTCTACCCGGGCTGAGCGCTCCTCCACGCGAAGCGGCGGGGTCCCATGGCCCCGCCGTTTCCGCGTCGATGGACGTTGCCGCTGTCGTCGATAAGGTCCTGCACAGATCGATGGGACGGGGACGCATGAAACCGGAGTCGTTGCGTGGGGCCCGAAGGTGACTCGTCGTCGCCGGGAGCGGGCCAGGGAACGGCCCCCGGTTTCCACCGATCACTACCGGAACCTGACAAACCCGTACGAGCCCGTGCGGGTGATGTCGGACGATCAGGTCGTCCACATGCACGACACGGCGGTGCGATATCTGGCTGACGAGGGCATCCGGGTGCTGTTCCCCGAGGCCCGCCGAATCTTCGCCGCGGCCGGCGCCACAGTCGATGACAACGACATGGTTCGCCTCGATCCGGACGCGGTGGCGATGGCTCTCGCCGCGGCGCCCGAGTCGTTCGAGATCCATGCGCCCAACCCGAAGCGCACGCTCACCGTCGGTGGGCGCAGTGTGGCGCTCATGCCGGTGGGCGGCCCACCCTTTGTCTCGGATCTTCGCAACGGGCGGCGAGCGGGCACGATGGTCGACCAGGAGAACTTCCTGAAGCTGACTCAGACCTACGACGTGATGGCAGCGACGTCGCCGTGCATCGAACCGGGAGACATCCCGCTCAACGTCCGGCATCTGGTTTCCGGAATGGCGTCGCTGACGCTGACCGACAAGGTGCCCTTCCTCTTTGCCCGAGGGCGTGACCGAGTGAGAGACGGTTTGGAGCTCGTCAAGCTCCGCCACGGACTCGACAGCGATGATGAGCTGGCCGAACGGCCCGTCTGTTGGACCAACATCAACACGAACTCACCCCGTCAGCTCGACATCCCCATGTCGATGGGGATCATCGATTTCGCCCGCGCCGCGCAGCCGTGCATCATGACCCCGTTCACGCTCGCCGGAGCGATGGCGCCGGTCACGCTCGCGGGTGCACTCGTCCTCCAACACATGGAGGCCATCGCCGCAATCACGCTGTCCCAGCTCGTACGACCGGGCGCACCCGTCCTGTACGGAGCGTTCACCTCGAATGTCGACATGAAATCCGGTTCGCCTGCGTTCGGGACACCCGAAGCGATCAAAGGAGCTCTCGCGAGCGGCCAGCTCGCCCGCCATATTGGGGTGCCGTGGCGGTCGTCGGGGTCGAGTGCATCCAACGCGGTCGACGCTCAGGGTGGCTACGAGACGATGATGAACACGTTCGGGGCACTGCTCGGTGGCGCCAACTGGATCATGCACGCGGCGGGATGGCAGGAGGGCGGCCTGACCGCGAGCTACGAGAAGTTCATCATCGACATCGAGATGTGTCAGATGATTGCCGAGGCCATGACCCCGCTGGTGATCAACGACGCCGAACTGGCGCTTGACGCAATCACCGAGGTCGGGCCCGGTGGCCACTTCTTTGGCACCCAACACACGCTCGACCGTTTCGAGACTGCGTTCTACCCGCCGATGGTGTTCAGTCGCACCAACTTCGAACAGTGGACGGACGAGGGCAGCCTCCGTGCGGACGAGCGGGCGACGGCAGTTTGGGAGCAGGCGCTCATCGACTACGAAGCCCCACCTCTCGCCGATGAGATCCAGGCCGCCATGTCAGAGTTCGTCGATCGCCGCGTTGCCTCCGGTGGCGCCGCCCCGGACTGACCCCACAGAACGGGTTCGAGCCCGACAGCGCCGTTGTGCAGGGTCGACTGCTGTACTACCTGGGGGCGCTCTCCGCCGAATCCCCCACCGAGGAAGAACCTGTCGACCACAGCGCCTTCCTCGCCGCGATCGGCGAGCGCTAGCCATCAGCCCCGTACTGTTGGCCCGATGAACCTCCAGAAGATGCAGACAAGGTGCGCGGCTGTACTTGACCCAGGCGAAACGCTCACTGCCGCGACAAAGGTCACGCCGCGTGGCGCGGCGCACGAGATCATCACGGGTGCGGCCGGCGGAGTGGCGGCTGCAGGAGTCAGCCCGGCGCTCGGAGGTGCGGGAATGATCGTCGGGCAGAAGGCCGGCTCGGGGCCGAGCGACCAAGGCCGCGCCGAGCGAGAAGCCGCCGGTGTCGATGTTGGCAACGCAAGTCAGGTGCTGCTCGGCGTCACCGATCGCCGCGTCGTGATGATCAAGCTGTCGGCGCTCGGCAGGGCGAAGGAGATCCTCGCCGCCGTGGACCGGACCGCCATCACCACAGCCGAGATGGGGGAGACGAAGCTGTTCGGCCAAAGCATGGCCGAGATCGTGCTGACCCTCAATGGCGGTGCCGAGGTCGGTTTCGGCGTGGCGAAGGTGCACCGCAGGGACGGCGACGCCGTGCTGGTGGCGCTCCAGGAGTAAAGGCTCGCTCGCCTGACTACTCGGCGGTCAGGGCCGCAAACCGCGCCAGGTCGACATTGCCGCCGCTGAGGGTCACCCCGACTCGTTGTCCTTCGAGATCGAGCCGCCCGCTCATCACTCCGGCAAGGGCCGACGCTCCGCTTGGCTCGAGCACGATGTTCAGCCGTTCGAACGCGAAACGCATCGCCGCGACTATCTCTGCATCAGTGACCAGGGCGACCTCGTCGACCAGCTCACGGATGACGGCGAACGTCTTGTCTCCACACGACGTCGTTTGCTGCCCATCGGCGATCGTGACCGGCGGCGTGTCGAGTGTGACTCGGCGGCCTTCGGCCAACGAGCGCTGAACGTCATCACTTGCCTCCGGTTCGACTCCGATCACGCGAACGTCTCCGTGGGCCTTGGCGATCGTAGCGCACCCTGAAATCAGTCCGCCGCCGCCTACGCACGCCACGATGGCGTCCGCCGGCTCAGATGCGAAAAGCTCACGAGCGAGCGTCCCCTGGCCGGCCATGACGTCCCACGAGTCAAAGGGGGGAATCAGGGTCAGTCCGCGATCGGCAGCCAGAGTGTCCCCGATTGCCTCTCGCGACTGCAGATACCGGTCGTAGCCGACAATCTCCGCGCCGTATCCGATGGCGGCCTCACGTTTGGCCGAGGGAGCGTCGTGGGGCATCACGATCACGGCGGGAATCCCGTGAAGTTTGGCGGCCAGCGCAATGGCCTGACCATGGTTGCCGGAGGAGAAGGTGACCACGCCAGATCGCCGAATCGATTCGGGCAGTGACGCGACCGCGTTGTAGGCGCCACGGAACTTGAAGGAACCCGTTCGCTGGAAGCACTCGGCCTTGAGCCGGACCGACGCGCTGGTTCGTTCATCGAGCGTGCGGCTGGTGAGCTCGGGGGTGATGTGGGCGACGCCCGCCAGCCGTTCGGCGGCTCGTGCGACGTCGTCGACGTCGAGCTCGTTGGTGGTCATCGCCCGACCGTACCGGTCGCTCCCCGGCAGTCGCGCGACCGTCCACGACGCACCCGCCTGAACCAGCAAGTTGAAACCCGTGATCATCGCGATTCCCTCGGACCTGATGCCGGATTCACCAGGCGCATACGACGACAGGGCGATCGCCGCCACGCCGAGCAGGATTCCGGCCCAGGCCGTGCCGGAGGGGCTGCTTCCGGAGATCAGCACGTCCCACGCGATCGGCACGCCCGACATCACCACGGCGGCAACGGGCGCGGCGGAACGCAACGAGCCACGGGAGTAGGCGACGTACAGCAACAGGATTACGACACCATTCGAGGCTCCGGCGAGACCACCAAACAGCAGATCTCGCCGGGTGGGATCACCTGGCCAGAACACGGCCACGATCCCCGTGAGAACGACTCCCGCGACGAACATCATCGACGTGACTTCGTTTGCCTTGGTCCGCTTGGCGACCCCAGCGGCGAAGAACTCGCCCGCGGCGATCGAGACGGTCGACATCATGGCGAGCAGGATGGCCATGAGTTGAGCCCTAGTGGCCTTGCGTGAGGGGCCCGCCGAGCGTTGGTCGACCGGGTGATAGATCCAGCTCGGTGATGCCGAGATCGGTGAGGGCTGACGGTAGCTCGCCATTCACGATCAGGCCGGCCGACGCCAGCGCCATTGCCTCAGAAGTGTGGATGCCGTAGCCGCCCTGACCAACCAGCCAGAAAAATCCAGCAACCTCGGGGTCGAAGCCGCCCACCAGCGTGCGGTCGGATGTGAACGTGCGTAGCCCGGCCCATGTCGAGCGGACGTGACGGACCTCGAGGGTCGTGAATTCCTCGAGGTTGGCCAACCCGAGGGCGACGTCCAGTTCCTCGGGTCTGGCGTCGCACGGCTCAGACGGAGTCTCGTCGGCCGGCGACACCATGAGCCCACCGGGCTCGGGCTTGCAGTAGCCGACCATCGGACCCGAGTCCGGCTCGAACGAGGTCAGTGGCCAGCGAGCGACATCGGCAGGGTCGTAGCCATCAGGAACGGCGGCGATGGCGATCGTGCGTCGAAGCGGATGCAGGCCGAGGGGAGCGGCGCCGGCTTCAGCACCGACCAAGTCGCCCCAGGCGCCGGCCGCATTGACCACGATCGAGGCGGCGAGTTCCTCGCTGCCAGTGCTGACCCTCCAGCTGTCGCCGGTGCGCGCCAAGCCGACGACTCGGGAGGACGGTCGGATCCCGCCACCCGCAGCCCGCAGTCGGCGGACGTAGCTCTGGTGCAGTCCGGCGACGTCGATGTCCATCGACATCGGTTCATAGAGCGCCGCTTCGATGTCGTCTCGCAGGATGGGAAGGATGGCCCGTGCCTCGTCACCATCGACGAACGTGGTCGTCGGCACCAACTCCTTGGCGTGCTCGACCTCCGCTCGGAGGTCCTCGATTCGTCCCGCTCGGCCCACCTTCAGCAGAGGGCGACTGCCGAGGAAGGACCCATCGGCGAATTGGCCCGGGTCCTCCATGTACGACCGGCTGGCGAGGGTGAGACGCCGAACTGTGTCGTTGCCGTAGTTCTCCAGATACTGCGCCGCCGAGCGGCCGGTGGTGTGGTACGCGAGCGTCGCCTCGGCTTCGAGCAGCACGACCGAGAGTCCCGATTCGGCGAGGTGGGCACCCGCAGAGACACCGGCGATCCCACCGCCGACAATTGCGACATCGAAGCCATCGGTCATGGCGGGATCCTAGTGACGTTCGGAATCAGCACCGAACCGATCGGCCTCAGTTCAGTGATTGCCCGCGTCTCGCGCCACACTTGGGGATCATGCGAGCACCTTTGGAAGGCGTCCGAGTCATCGCCGTCGACAGTTTCATGGCCTCCCCGAGTGCAGGGGCGATACTGGCCGATCTCGGAGCCGACGTCGTCAAGATCGAACCGCTGACAGGTGATCCGATTCGAGGGATGGGTCGCCCGGCGAAGATCGATGGCGACATGAGGAGCTATGACCTCCAGTTCGACGTCGACAATCGCGGCAAACGGTCGATCGCCATCGCACTAGACACCGACGAAGGCGCAGCGCTGGCCCAGCGGCTTGCCGGACAGGCACAGGTGTTCATGTGCAACCTGCTGCCCCACCGTCAGGAGCGCTTCGGTCTCGATTCTGCGTCGTTGATGGCGATCAATCCGAGCATCGTGCACGCCACGCTCACCGGCTACGGAACCAACGGCCCGGACGCCAGTCGTCCCGGCTACGACGTCACCGCCTTCTTCGGACGGTCTGGTCTGTACGACGCCATGCGTGAGGGTGACGACGGGATCGTCCCGAATGCACGTCCTGCCCAAGGGGACCACACCGCGGGCATCGCGTTGGTGGCGGCGATCCTGGCCGGGCTGAGAGTCGCGGAGGCAACCGGCGAAGGCCAGACGGTCGAGACCTCGTTGTTCGAAGCCGCGGTGTGGACGCAGGCTTCGGACTTCGCGATCACCGCGGTCGACCACGCTCCCGTGCGCCGGAGACGACGGACCGAGATGATTACGCCTGCAGCGAACCGCTTCCCGTGCGGCGACGGCCACTGGATCGTGCTCAACAACCTCGGGGCGACCGCATGGGACCGCATGTGCGGCGCCATGGGTCTCGACGATCTGATCGACGACAAGCGGTTTGCCACCGCGAAGTCTCGCTTCGACAACATGGAGGAGCTGATCGGCCTTCTCGATGACCGCTTCACGTCCCGCACGCGAGATGAATGGGGCGCGATCTTCGACGACACCGGGGTTATCTGGGGGCCGGTTCTGGAGCTCCATGAGGTCGCCGTCGACCCCCAGGCCGAGGCGATCGGGCTGTTCCCGTCGATCGAGCACCCTGCATACGGCAGCTATCGCACCGTCCGCTCGCCTATGCGGTTCGAGGGCCTCGACGTCGGGCCGCGCGGACCCTCCCCGCAGACCGGCGAACACACTCGTGAGGTGCTCGAGTCGCTCGATTTGTCAGCAGCGGAGATCGACGAGCTGCTGGCCACCGGCGTCGTCAGATAGCCAGGGAGCGCACCGATTCCGGTCTCGGCTGACACCCGTTGTATCGTGGTCGAACGCCATTTCGAGGAGTCCATCATGGCCGTCACCGAGAATCCCACGAAGCCCGCCGACGTCAACCCCGACAGCTTCCGTCGGATGGATGAGTCCACCGAGGAGCAGTGGAAGGTCATCGGCAAGGCCACGAACGAGAATCAGGGACGGGTGGCTGATCGCATGATCATGCTGCTCGAATCGCTCGGCGAAATCAGTGACGGTTTCATCACTGATCAGCTGACTCACTGCCTCCAAACCGCCACCATGGCCGAGAAGGCCGGGGCCGACGAGGAGATGGTCTTCGGCTCTCTCATGCACGATGTCGGCAAGGCCATCTCGGTGCCGAACCATGGTTCGATCTCCGCGGAGATCATTCGCCCCTACGTACGAGACGACGTCTACCAGTCGATCAAGCACCACCAGGATTTTCAGGGCAAGCACTACTACCAGCACTTCGGTGTGCCCACGAACCTGCGCGATCAGTTCAAGGACGAATCATGGTTCGACTTGTGTGTCCAGTTCACCGACGACTGGGACCAGCAGGCGTTTGATCCCGACGCCGAGACCTACCCGCTCGACCACTTCGAGCCGTTGATCCGCAAGCTTGCCGGCACCGTTCGCACGGCGCTCGGCGAGTGACGTTCAGTCGCTGACCGCCGAGACGAGTTCCGGCTCGAGGTCGAAGATCTTCACCGGCCGGTTCACGCCCTTGAGCGTGATCTCATCAACGAGGGTTGTCTGCAGCTCAAGATGTTCCACCGCTCGCAGCGTGCGTTCGCCAATCAGGATCTGGCCCCCGTCTGACTGATCCGCAAGCCGTGAGGCCAGGTTCACATGGTTGCCGAGCACTGTGTAGTCGGTGTGGGCCGCGGAGCCGATATCGCCCACGGTGATCCAGCCGGTGGAGATGCCCATCCCGATCTTGAAAACCTCGTCGTAGCGGCGCGCCCACCGTTCCGTGAACTCGGCGGCGCGCTCCCGCATCGCCAGGGCCATCTTGACCGCGCGCTCGGCATGGTCGTCCTGTCGAATCGGGTCGCCGAAAAAGACCATCACCGCATCGCCGATGTACTTGTCGAGCGTTCCGCCATGTTCGAAGACCAGGTCGGTCATCGCTGAGAGGTAGAGGTTCAGCTCCTCAACCAGCTCCTCTGGTTCCATCCGTTCCGATGTGGCGGTGAAGTTCCGAATATCGGAGAAGAATACCGTGAGCAACTTTCGGCTCGACCCGAGTTGGAGCTCGGTGTCACCCTCCAGAATCGAGTCCGCGACCTGAGGCGACAGGTAGCGCCGGAGGCGATTGGCCCGTTGCAGCTCCACCACCTTCTCGTTGACGAGGCCCTGCAGGTTCTCATTGAGAAGCGCGAGGTCGCCATAGAGCTTGCTGAGCTGCTCACTCGTCCGGTTGAGGTTGGTGGAGAGACGGCCGAACTCGTCACGGTTCGGCACGTCGACCCGCTGTTCGAAGTCGCCGTCGGCGATCTGCGCCAGAGCTTCGTCGACCCTGGTGACCGGTCGGATCAGCGACCATGACAGGACGGCGCCGAGGCCGAGTGCGCTCAGGAGACTGGTGAGAGCGAAGACGATCACGGCGATGGTCAGGAACCGCTTGTCGGTGCGAAACGCAGCCTCCGCCTCATCGACGAGGGCACTTGACACACCGATGTAGGCGTTCAGATCATCCTCGAGGAAGTGGGAGATGTCGTGCTCGTCGGTGAGATGAAGCGTGAGCGCGCCGTCGATGTCGCCGCTTTCGAAGAGTTGTTGCACTTCATCGCCGACATTGTCGTATCGGGACATGTTGAAGCGGAGGTTGGTGAACAGCAGCTCGTTCCGTGGGATCGAGATCTCCTCGAGGGCATCGAGGTTTGCCGCGAAGTCAGCCTTGGCGCCGATGATCTTGCTCTGCCACTCGGCCGCCGCCTCAGGATCGACCTGAAGCTGCATGCCTCGGAAATGGCTCTGGCCGGTGACGTCGTAGATGAGATCCTGAGCGAGGTCTTGTTGATGGGTGAGCGTGCTCAGCCGCTCGACCTTGTCGTTGACGCGGTTCAGTACCGTGACGCTGAGCAGTCCGAGCCCCAAGAGCAGCACCGCGATGATGAGGAAGCCGGCGAGCAACTTGTGGTGGACGCTGGTGTTGACCCGTGCGACCCGATCCACGAGCGGCCCGAGGATTCGTCGAAGGGGTCCGCCGCCCAGCTCAGCGTGGTCGGCCGCCAGCTCCTGTTGTTCGACCATGTCCGTCCCCCCAAACGTCCGCCAGCCGTGGGTCACGACGGTAGTTCTGGGTCAACGTAGCATGCTGGGTAGATCACTCTCCGTGAAGCCGAGGAGGAGTCGACACCATTACGACGTTCGGTCACGAAGTGACGTGAATGAGGCCACTCCCGAGGGCGGTGACCGTGCCGATCGTCGCAGCCGTGTGGCCACTCTCGGTGAGTTCGGCAACAACCGACTCAGCCTTGTCGGCATCGACCCCGAAGACGAGGCCACCGCTGGTTTGAGCGTCGGCGAGCAACGTGACGTCGATCTCATCGACGGCGGCGTCGATGTCGAGCCACTCCATCACCCAGCCGAGGTTGCGGCCCGTGCCACCAGGGACAAGACCGGCGACAGCGAGATCGCGAGCCATCTCGATGATCGGCACCGCGGCGACCGAGATCTCGATGTCGACCCCGGACTCCTGCGCCATACGGCCGGCGTGACCGAGCAAGCCAAAGCCGGTGACATCGGTCGCGCCCTTGGCACCGGCGGCAACTGCGATCCGGGCGGCTTCGGCGTTGGTTCGGGTCATCGACGCAACGGCCGTGTCGAGCGCGGCTTGTCCCTCCGGCGAGCCGAGCGCCCCACCTTTCAACGCAGTGGTGATGACACCGATGCCCAGTGGCTTGGTGACGATGAGTGTCTGCCCGGCCTCCAAGCCGGCATTGGTGAGCATTCGATCGGGATGAACCTCACCGATGACCGCCATGCCGTACTTGGGCTCAGGGTCGTCGACGGTGTGACCACCGGCGACGATGAAACCGCATTCGTTGGCGATGTCGTGCCCGCCCTGGAGCACATCACCGAGAAGGTCGTTGGACAACTCCTCGGTGTTCCAGCACACGAGATTCAGCGCGAGGAGAGGAGTGCCGCCCATGGCATAGACGTCGGACACGGCGTTGGCCGCAGCGACCCGGCCCCAGTCGCGCGCGTCATCAACCACCGGTGTGATGAAGTCGGCGGTGACAACCAGGGCGCGTTCGTCCGACAGACGCCAAACGGCGGCATCGTCGCCGGTCAGAGCGCCCACAAGAAGGTCGGGTGAGTCAGTTGGTGAGAGGCGGCGCACGACCTGCGCCAGTTCGCCAGGGGCGAGCTTGCAGCCTCAACCGGCACCGTGGCTGAACTCAGTCAGTCGTCGTGTCATCTCACCCCCCTGTCCTCCGAACCGTTCGCCCGACCCTACTCCTGCCCGCTTCGCTGTTGGCGTCCTCTACACTCACATCTGTTCGTAGTAGCGAAGTCCGGTGAGATCCCGGCGCTGTCCCGCAACGGTTATGTCTCCTGCTCCGGTGGGAGAACAAGTCCGGTCGCCTGCTGCGGATGACACGAACCGCCCTCGAGGAAGGGACGGCTCGTGCGACCGGGAGTCCCTGTCGCTCGTGCCTCGACCTCGAGCCAAAGGAGACACCCGATGAAACGCCTTCCCGCTCTGTTGCTCGCTCTTGCTCTGCTGATGACAGCATGCGGCAGCGACAATGAGGCTGCCACTGACCCCACCGATGTGCCCGAGCGGATCATTTCGATCTCGCCGACAGCCACCGAGATCCTGTTCGCCATCGGCGCCGGTGAACTCGTGGTCGCGGTTGACTCGCTCTCGACGTACCCCGACAACGCTCCGGTCACCGACATCGAGGCGTGGAACCCCAACATCGAAGCAATCATCGGCTACGAACCCGACCTTGTCGTCATGTCGAGCAACGGTGATCTCCAGGCCGGGCTCGAGTTGCTCGGCGTCACCGTCGTCGTCCAGGACGGACCGGCCTCGTTCAGCGATGTCTACGGTCAGATCGAAGCGCTCGGCGCCGCCACCGGCCTAACGGCCGAAGCCGCCGAACTGATCTCCGAGATGCAGACCGAGATCGATGATCTGCTCGCCGACGCGCCCGGCGGTTCGGGTCTGACCTTCTACCACGAGCTCGACAACTCCCTGTACTCCGTTACGAGCGCCACGTTCATCGGCGAGGTCTACTCCCTGTTCGGTCTGGACAACGTCGCCGACCCGGCCGACTCCGACGGCACCTCGTTCGGATACCCCCAGCTCAGCGATGAATACCTGGTTGACACTGATCCGGATCTGATCTTCCTGGCGGACACCCTGTGCTGTGCGCAGAACGCCGACGCTGTCGCGAAGCGACCCGGCTGGAACGCCCTCAGCGCCGTGGTCAACGGCAATGTGATCGAGCTCAACGACGATGTCGCCTCTCGCTGGGGTCCACGCCTCGTCGAGTTCGTCGAGGTCATCGCCGGCGCCCTCGAGGACGTCGGATCCTGATCGCAGCGCCGGCCGAGCAACGATCATGACCGCCGCCGACGAGCCCGAGATCCTCACCGTCTCGCGCCTGTCGGGGCGCCAGGTCACGATTGGCATCGCGGTGTTGTTCGCCGCCGTCACGGCAGGTCTCACCGTCGGGCCGGTCGACATCGCGCCCCATCGCGTCGTTCTGGAGTTGCTCAATGGTCTCCCCGGGATCGAGATCGACTCCGGCCTCTCGGAGATCCATCAGGGCATTGTCGAGAAGATCCGTCTGCCGCGTGTCGTGCTCGGCGTGCTGGTTGGCGCCACGCTGTCGTTGAGCGGGGCGGCCTATCAGGGTGCGTTCCGCAACCCGTTGGCCGACCCGTACCTGTTGGGGATCGCCGCCGGTGCCGGTCTCGGCGCCACCATCGCCATCACGAGCGATCTTGGTGACGGCGCCGGCGTGTTCGACCCGGTCCCGTTGGCGGCGTTCGCCGGTGCGCTCGTCGGTGTCGTCGCCTCCTACATGGCCGGCCACATCGGGGGCCGGTCGACGGCATCGCTTGTGCTTGCCGGCGTCGCCGTCGCAAGCTTCCTCACGGCCTGTCAGACCTATGTGCTGCAGGCGAACAGTGACGCGTTCCGCGAGGTCTATGCCTGGATCCTGGGACGCATCGCCACCTCAGGATGGTCCGAGCCGGCGCTGATGCTGCCCTACTTCCTGGTCACGGTGGTCGTTGTCCTGCGCTACCGGCGCGCACTCGATGTGTTGGCGGTGGGGGATGAGGAAGCCGCCGCGTTGGGGATCAACCCACGCCGCATCCGGGCGATCGTGGTCGTCGCCGCCTCACTCGGCGCGGCCGCTGCAGTGTCGGTCTCCGGGCTCATCGGCTTCGTCGGCATCATCGTGCCGCACACGATCCGTCTCGCATTCGGCAACAGCAACCGGATCGTGCTGCCGCTGAGTGTGCTGTTCGGCGGTGCGTTCATGGTGATGGCGGATCTCGCCGCTCGCACGTTGGTGGAACCCGCCGAGTTGCCCATCGGTGTGGTGACGGCCTTCCTGGGCGCGCCGTTCTTCGTACTCGTCCTGCGGACCTCCCGCCGAGAGGTGTGGTGATGGGCGGGATCCGGATCCAGAACCTGCAGGTTGCAATCGGCGACGCCGAGATCCTCCGCGGCCTCGACCTCGAGATCACCTCGGGCGAGTGGCTCAACATCGTGGGCCCCAATGGCGCCGGCAAGACCACGCTGCTGCGAACGATTCTCGGCGCCTTGGACTACCAAGGCTCGATCGTTCTCGACGGTGCACCCGAGCACCCATCACCACGGCTGGCTCGCTCGATCGCGTACGTGCCTCAGGTGCCCGTCATCCCACCGGGGATGCTCGTCACCGACTACGTGCTCCTTGGTCGGACCCCCCACCGAGGAGCCTTTGCGGCCGACAGTCCCATCGATCTGGCGGTGACGGCGGAGGTCCTGGAACGGCTCGATCTCGGTTTGTTCATGAAACGCGAGGTGCGATCGCTTTCAGGCGGTGAACGGCAGCGAGTCGTGATGGCTCGAGCGCTCGCGCAGGAGACCCCGATTCTTCTGCTCGACGAACCCACCACGGCCCTTGACCTCGGCCACCAACAAGACATGCTCCAGCTCATCGACGAGCTGCGCCACGAGCGTGGCCTCACCGTTGTGGCCACACTGCATGACCTGACGTTGGCTGCCCGGTTCGGCGATCGCCTCGCGTTGATCGACACCGGGAGGCTCGTTCAGGTTGGCACGGCGCGCGAGGTCCTCACCATCGCCACGATCAAGACTCACTTTCATGCCGACGTCCGCATCATCGACGACGAGGGCGGCCCTGTGGTCGTCCCCGTCTAGATTGCCCTCGTTCAGGAGACTCCAATGACCGATGCAAGTACGCCCGACGAACCGCTGACCGAGGACCCTCGTCCGGACGAGCTGCGTGTGGCGAAGAGTCTGGTACTGGTCAACACCGGTGACGGCAAGGGCAAGTCATCGGCCGCGTTCGGGGTCGCCATGCGAGCTCGGGCCCGTGACTGGCCAGTCGCCGTGATCCAGTTCCTGAAGAGCGATGCCTGGGTGACCGGCGAGCAGCTGATGGCCACGACGTTGGGCATCGACTTCCAGTCGCTCGGCGACGGCTTCACCTGGGACAGTGACGACCTCTCGAAGGACGAGGCCGAGGCCCAAGAGGCGTGGCGCCAAGGCAAGGCCATCGTTGAAGCCGGCGCACACCGCCTGGTCGTCTTCGACGAGATCACCTACCCCCTCAACTGGGGATGGATCGATGCCGCCGATGTAGAAGCGACATTCCGAAACCGTCCCGCCTATGTCTCGCTCGTGCTCACGGGCCGCGATGCCCCGGAGTGGATGGTCGCGATGGCCGACACCGTCACCGAGATGGTGAAAACGAAGCACGCCTACGACTCAGGAATCGCCGCGAAGAAGGGCATCGATTTCTGAGCGCCGGGAGTCTGGTCGTGGCGCTGATCAGCCGCCAGAGACCAGGGCCTCGGCGCCCCGCGGCATCGCAACGTCGTCGTCGCGCTCGTTGAGCCAACCGTCGGGCAGGTGCACACCCTTGGGCGACCCCGAGTGCCCGCGCACCATACGCATGCCGCCTTCGGGGAACTCGACGCAGCGGTCGAGAGAGTCGATCAGTTTGCGCATCTCCTCGAGCGAGTCGACGCGGTTGAGTCGGCGCCGGACCTCTGAACCGGTGGGGAACCCCTTCAGGTACCAGCCGGTGTGCTTGCGGAAGTCACGGATGCCGCGGTTCTCGTCCATCCATTCACAGAGCAGTTCGGCGTGTTCGACCATGCCGTCGAGCACTTGACCGAGATTCGGGCGAGCACCGACCGCTTCGCCGTTGAAGACGGCGGCGAGGTCGCGGAAAAGCCATGGACGTCCGAGGCACCCGCGGCCGACGACAACGCCATCGGCGCCCGTGGTGCGCATCATGCGCATCGCGTCGTCGGCTTCCCAGATGTCGCCGTTTCCGAGCACGGGGATGGATGTGACGGCTTCCTTCAGCTCCGTGATGCGGTTCCAGTCGGCGTGTCCGCTGTAGAGCTGGTTCGCCGTTCGGGCATGGAGGGCGACGGCCCTCACACCTTCTGCCTCGGCGATCAGACCGGCGTCGAGGAAGGTGATGGCAGTGTCGTCGATACCGACACGGAACTTCACGGTGACCGGTACGTCACCGGCGGCGGTGACGGCCGCTCGGACGATCCGACGATAGTGCTCTCGCTTCCATGGGAGCGCGGCGCCGCCACCGTGGCGTGTGACCTTCTTCATCGGACAGCCGAAGTTCATGTCGATGTGATCGACACCCTGCCCTGTGACGAGCATTCTCGTCGCTTCGCCGATCGAGTAGGGATCCGTGCCGTACAGCTGAATGCTGCGGGGGGACTCATCGGCGGCGAACGCGGCCAGCTCCAACGACTTGCGGTGCCCTTCAACGAGGGCACGCGCCGTGATCATCTGATTGACGTAGAGCCCCGCGCCGTAACGACGGCAGAGTGTACGGAACGGGGCGTTGGTCACGCCGGCCATCGGGGCCAGGACAACGGGAGGCCAGACCTCGAGATCGCCGATGTGGAGCGCGCCGAACTCGCCAGGTGCAGCCGGGGGTTCCGGTTCGGGGTTCGGCTGAGGCCGGTTGTCCAGATCAGTCACTCGATCAAGGCTAGGACCTGTCTCGAAAATCGAGGATGTTCAGGCCGAGTTCAGTGAACAACTCGTCGAGCAACGCCATCGGGAGACCGATCACGTTGGTGACGCTGCCCTCGATGCGATCGGCGAACACACTCGCCGCACCCTGAAGGCCATAGGCCCCGGCCTTGTCGTCGGATTCGCCCGAGTCGGCATACCAGTCGATGCGGTCGGCGGTGAGCGGTTCAATCGAGACGATCGTGGTCTCGACGCCGGCCGCCACCCGGACCTCGTCGCCGACATGAAGCGCCACCGCCACACCGGAGACCGCTTGATGGGTGCGTCCCGACATCGACTCGAGCATGCGCACGGTGTCGGCTCGATCGATCGGCTTGCCCAGGATCTCGTCATCTCGGACGACGGCGGTATCGGCGGCGATCACCACCACGCCCGGACGAACAGCGGTGGCCGCCTTCTCGCGGGCAAGGCGCTCGACGTAGACCGCGGGTTGTTCGCCCGGCAGTACGGACTCGTCGAGGTCAGCGGGCTCGACCGAGGGAACGACGCCGAGCCTTCCGAGAAGCTCACGGCGGCGCGGCGACCCCGATGCGAGCACGAGAAAGAGGAGAGACGAGGCTTCGTTCATCTTGCAGTCTGGCACTCGCTGCGCAACGCGCCACCGAGCAACCTGAGTTCCGACCTAGATTCGATGTATCACCGAGACACCCCCAGATCCGGAGGCCGGCGGCGAGGTCTTTGACGCTCTCTCACTCGACCGCGCCGCCCAACTCCCCGACGAGCTTCCCCCGCCGACCGGTGACGACATCCGGCCCGACAGTTTCGTCGTGCGAACAGGGTTTCTGCGCGCCGGCGATGCGCCGCTGAGCCTTCCCCGCCTACCAGAGGGTGCCGAGCTGTCCTACGGCGAGGCGGACGAGATCGCCCACCGTTTCCTCACGGCTTTGGCCCAGGGTCGGGAACTGGTCGCTCACGACGACCCGATCGAACATGCTCGAGCCAACGGCTTGATGATTCTCTATTCAGCGGACGCAGCCGAAGCGTTCGAAACGCTCCTCGCCCGTATGCCGGCGCCGAGAGCGGCGGCATGGCGGGATCTGATCACGGGTGGTGCGAGCTCCGAAGCGTTCGGGCCCCTGACGTTGGAAGAGCACCTCGACGAGAAGCAGGTGGACGACGCCCTTGCCGCGGGCCGCAAGCAGCGGGTGATCAACCTTGTCGTGGCGGTGGTGGCGGTGGTGGCGGTCGGCGGCGGCGGCTTCTACGCCTATAGGCAGTTCCTCACCGAGGATCAACGCACCCAGGGCGCCATCCAGTTCGCCGACACGGGCGAACCTCCAGAGGTTGCCGCCGCACAAGGCGGCGCTCCCGTCGCCGAGGCTGCAGTCACCGCAGGGCTCACCGACACTGTCGCGGTCGCCCTCGGCGATGGTCCGGTCGATTCGCGCATCGTCACGGCGTCGTTCAGCGACTTCCCTCATCCGCCAGGCTCGATGCGGGCCTCTCTGTTCCAGTACGCGGGTTCGGGCCATGTCGTGGTTGTGGGCCCACCGGGATTCACCGACGACGTTTGTCTTCGCGCGAGTGTCGTCACGATCGATCTTCGTCCGCTCGACACAGTGACCACCGGCCCGTGCGCAGAGCCCGTGGGCCGGCAGGCCGTGATCGGTTGCGTCGGCCCCGGTGCCATCCTCCTCGACCTGCAGGTGCCCGACGGAGCAGTCGATCTTCCTGAAGGTGGCACCGGTTTCGCCGATGCCGTACGGGTTCAGTTGATCGCGGATGGCGGCGACCGCTATGAGACGCTGACAGTCCGCGGCACGATACGGGTTGACCCCTCGAGCGGCGTCGTGATCCCGAGGTTCGGCGGCGAAGTCGGCACCGACGTAACGTTTGACCTCGGCGCTGATCGAGTGGGCACGTGCACACTCACCGGCGACTTCCCGGCCTGAGCGCCGACGACATCATGTGCGGCCGATTCTCCTCCACCACTCCTCCCGACCAACTGGCGAAGTACTTCGGCGCGGAGACACCGACCGAGGAGCTGCTGGAGGTCGACAAGGAACGTGGCCCGAACTTCAACGTCGCGCCGACCCAAGGCGTCTACACGGTTTATGAAGACGGCGGGGTGCGCCGTCTCGACACCTTCCACTGGGGGCTCGTGCCGTTCTGGGCCAAGGATCCCAAGGTCGGCAATCGCATGATCAACGCCCGGTCCGAAACCATTGCGGAGAAGAACGCGTACAAGCGTCCGTTCGCCCGGAAACGCTGCATCATCGCGGCCGATGGCTTCTATGAGTGGAAGAAGATCGACGGCCAGAAGAAGAAGCAACCGATGTACATGAGTCGTGTTGACGGCGAACCGTTTGCCTTCGCCGGGCTCTGGGAGGTGTGGAAGGACCGCAACCACACCGACGAGTCGGGAGAGCCGCTCGAGCTCCACAGCTGCACGATCATCACCGGCGAGGCGAATGAGAAGGTCGCGGAGGTCCACGATCGCATGCCGATCATGTTGCCCCCCGACGTGTGGGACACATGGCTCGACCGCGACAACCAGGATGTCGAGGCTCTGCAGGGCCTGCTGGTGCCGGCGCCGTCGCAGCTGATCCAGCTCCACCCGGTCTCCACCGACGTGAACAACGTCCGCAACAACGGCCCCGAACTCATCGCCGAAGCCGACCCGGTCACCGACTAATTAGTCGAGCAAGCGGGCGAGGTCGGCGTGGAGCAGGTCGAGATCGGCTTGGTCCGGGTTGGCATTGGCGTTGCGGAAGTCCAGCGCCGCCATCGAGTTCATGGGCACGACATGCAGATGAACGTGGGGGACCTCGAACCCGGCGATCATCAGGCCGATGCGGGCGGGGCTGAGCAGCTCACGTTGCGCGCTGCCGACGCGTTGCGCCACGCCCATCAGGTGAGCGGCGACCTCCGGCGAGAGATCAACCCAGTGGTCGACCTCCTCGCGGGGGACCACGAGAACGTGGCCTCGGGCCAAGGGACGGACGTCGAGGAACGCGACGCAGATCTCGTCCTGCCACACGAAGCGGCCGGGGATCTCGCCCTCGATGATGCGGGTGAAGATGGTAGGCACGTCGGCATCGTAGGCTCTCGGCCATGAGCGACGGGACTCCGGCCGGCGAGGAGCCACGAGAGCGACAGATCGGGATCTTCGAGGATCGCATCCTCACCGTGCCAAACCTGATCTCGCTTGCCCGTCTCGCATGCGTCCCGCTCTTCCTGTGGTTGCTGTTCGATCAGAATGATCGTTGGGCCGCAGGCTGGCTCTGGGGAGCGGTCGGCGCCACCGATTGGCTCGACGGCTGGTGGGCTCGCAGATTCGACGTCGTGAGCGAGTTCGGCAAGCTCATCGACCCGCTCACCGATCGAACGGTCCTGATCGTCGGCATTCTTGCGGTCGGCGTCGACGGCTCCGTCCCGTGGTGGCTGGTGATTTTGACCCTCGCCCGAGAGGGCCTCGTCGCTCTCGGAGGCGTCGTGCTCGGCGCGCTCGGTGGACGTCGGATCGACGTCACCTGGTGGGGGAAGTGTGCCACGTTCGGCCTCTACTTCGCCTTCCCTGGTCTGCTTCTCGGTGCGAGCTCTCACAGCACCGCTGACCTGTGGCTGTGGCTCGGCTGGATCTTCGCAGTGCCGTCGTTGATCTACAGCTACCTCTCGGCGGCGCAATACGTACCCCTCGCCCGCACTGCGCTGCGCGAGGGGCGGCGGGATCGCGAAGAGGCGAGCGACTAGGTTCACCGCGGTGAAGGCGGTCATCATGGCCGGCGGTGAGGGAACTCGCCTCCGCCCACTCACCTCGAATGTTCCGAAGCCGATGATGCCGCTGGCGAATCGGCCGATGATGGAACACATCCTCGATTTGCTCCGCTCGCATGGGTTTGACGAGATCGTCGTGACGGTCGCGTTCATGGCAAACCACATTCGTGACTGGTTCGGCGATGGCTCGGAGTTCGGTGTGCGCATGGTGTATGCCACCGAGGAGACACCGCTCGGTACCGCCGGCTCGGTCCGCAACGCGATGGCGGAGCTGACGGAGACGTTTCTGGTGATCTCCGGCGACGTGCTGACCGACATCGACCTCACGAAGATCGTGGAGGCGCACAAGCAGAATCAGGCGTTGGCCACGATCGGCCTGATCCGCGTTGACAACCCGCTCGAGTTCG
>JAJCXZ010000004.1 GCA_029263175.1 Acidimicrobiales bacterium
GAGATGTGAGGCCCATCACATCGTGTTCTGGCAAGACAGCCACAACTCCAACATCACCAACCTCGTGCTCCTCTGCACCCAGCACCACCACATGCTCCACGACCACGATCTTGAGTTGGCCACAGTTGAGGGGATCACCCAACTCAAACCCCGAGCGGGACCCGCCCGACAAGCCTGGGCCGCCTAGGGCCGCTAGCCAGCTCCAAGACCAGGCCCGAAGTCGGTGATGATCATCGCTCTCGGGCCTAGGGGCGCGTCTGCGAGTAGTTTCCTGCGCGTGACAGGAAGGTTCATCGAGACACGGCATGGTGACTACGAGCTGTCGACCGATCCTGCCCGCGTCGATATTGCGACAGTACACGCCTACTTGTCGACCGATGGCTACTGGTCTGTGGGCCGCAGCCGAGAGGTCGTGGAGAGGTCGATCGCAAACAGCGGACTGGTCTGCGCCGCGTACGCGATCAGCTCAGGTGAGCTTGTGGGCTTCGGTCGAATGGTCACGGATCTCGCAACCTTCGCCTGGTTGTGCGACGTCTTCGTTCTGCCTGAACATCAGCGCCACGGCTTGGGTGTGGCGATCGTGACAATGCTTGTGGACCACCCCGCCGTCAGCGGTGCGAAACGTCAGCTCCTCGCTACGCGCGACGCACACGAGCTGTACCGAAGGGTCGGATTCACCGCGATGGACGAGCCGGAGAAGTGGATGGAGCGCGGCAGCGTGTAGAGCACGTGGGACAATCAAGTGGGACAATAGGGAGATGGAACGACCAGCGATGCGAGTCTCGGGGCCGACGCTCGATGCCGGCGATCCGATGGCCTTGGCCGAGTTCTATGGGCGACTCCTTGGTTGGGAGATCGAGCGTTTTGAGGGCCCCCGACCGGGGATGCCCTCGAGTGATGGTTGGGCCGTTCTTCGTGCGCCCGATGGATCGATGAAGATCGAGGTCCAATGGGAGCCGCACTATCAGCCGCCGGTTTGGCCCGGAGCAGAGGGGGCGCAGTTGATGATGATGCATCTCGACATCGGCGTTGCAGACATCGCGGAGGGCGTCCGTTGGGCCGTCGCTCAAGGCGCTCGGATGGCGGAGGTGCAGCCGCAGGACGGGTTGCGGGTGATGCTCGATCCGGAAGGACACCCGTTCTGCCTGTTCCCGGACCGCAGGGAGTGAGCGCCGCGGTCAGAGCGGCGACGGCATGTCGGCGGCTCGCACGATGAGCAACCGCTGCACCGACCGGGTGAGCGCCACGTAGAGCAGCCGCAGCCCGTTCGGAAGATCGACGAAGTCGGCAGGTTCGACCACGATGGTGACGTCGAATTCGAGGCCCTTGGCGGTGGGAGGGTCGACGACCGAGATCGGCTTGTCGAGTTCGAGGGCCTTGCGGGTGTCACCCGCTTCGAGACCGGCTTCGGCGAGCGCCTCCAGCACGCGGTCCATGTGGCCCTGCGGGGCGATCACGCCGATGGTCGACCAGTCGTCGCCGAGATCGGCGGCCAGTTCGGCCACGGTCGATGCGACCGATACCGCGTCGACGTGGTGATGTTCCGCCCCGACGCCGCGGCTACGGATCGACGTTGATGGAGTGATGTCGGGAGCAGTGACCGGGAGCAGCGTGTTGGCGTAGTCGAGGATCGGCCCGGGCACGCGGTAGCCGACGGTGAGCTCGCGTCGCCGCACGAGCGAATCGTCGATTCCGAGTCCGATCGTGACCGCATCCCACGACTCCTGCGCTCCGACTCCCGTGGCCTGGGCGATATCGCCCAGGATCGTCATCGAGCCATCGGAAGCGCGGCGCCCCGCCGCGCGCAGCGCCATCGCCGACAGATCCTGGGCCTCGTCGACCACGACATGGCCGTAGCGCCGGCCACCACCGGAGACGATCGCGTTGCCTTCGTCGAGCAGCGGCAGGTCGGCCGCCGTCCATGGCTCCTCGGCGATCTTCTTTGCCGACGAGCGCTGCAACGACTCCGCCTCATCGGCAGTGAGCAGACCATCGATGGCCTTCTTGCGATTGGTCGGGCTGCCGAGAAGGAGGCGGAGAAGCTGGGCCCCGGAGAGATTGGGCCAGATCTTGTCGACCATCTTCTTGAAACCGGCACTCTTGAGGAGCTCAGGCAGCATCCGAGCGAGATCTTCCTCGACGATGCCGCGATCGATGAGTTGTCGGCGTGCGTCGCGAAGCAGGACCTGGGCGAAAACACCCTTGGCATCGTTGAGCGGAAGGCTGTTGTTCCGGGCCGTCTTCAAGGCTGCTTCGATCGCGGCGGGGCTGAAGCGCACGGACCGAAGACCGATCGGGAGGCTCTGTTCGTCGGCGGGCACCTTGATACGGGCATCGGCTAGGCGTTTCAGGACCTCGGCCATGACGGCTCGGCCCTTGATCTCGGCGACCCGGGGCGTGTCCTCACCACGAACGCGGACGCGAGCGCTCAGAAGAGAGGTGATGGTGGCTTGTGTGACTGCAGTCTCGCCGAGCGAGGGGAGCACGTTGGAGACGTAGCGAAGGAAGACTCGGTTGGGGCCGATCACGAGCACATGGCTCTTGGCCAATGCCGCGCGATGCTCGAACAGAAGGAACGCCGCGCGGTGAAGACCGACGGCGGTCTTTCCGGTGCCGGGGCCACCCTGCACGAGCATGCATTCGTCGAGCGAGGCGCGAATGATTTCATCCTGCTCGGCAGCAATCGTGGCGACGATGTCGGACATCTCGCCGCTACGTCCTCGTTCGATCTCGGCGAGAACGGGATCGGGAATGCCGGCCCCGGTGATCGAGTCAGGGTCGTCCAGCTGTTCGTCGAAGATCGCGATGAGTTCGTCGACCTCGGTGGAGAAGCGGCGTCGGCGGGCGAGTCCGAAGGCGTCGGCGGCGGTGGCTCGATAGAAGGGAATCGCCACCGGTGCCCGCCAATCGACAACGACGGGGTTTCCTTCGGCGTTCTCGATGTGACGGCGACCGACGTACCACTGGTCGCCATCGGTGAGGATCGGATCCTCGTCGATGCGGCCGAAGCACAGCGCAACGTTGCCAACCTCGACCGCGTGGCGCCGGTTGATCATCTTCGACCGGGCGATCTTGGCGTCCGCCGAGTCCTCGTCGCGCACCCGTTGCTCGCTGAACTCGAGCACCTTCCGCGTGCGCTCGATCATCGCGTCGAGCGTGGCCCTCGCGTGATGGAGGTACTCCTGCTCGCTGGAGTGGTCCGGGTGTTGGTCGGGATCGGCAGCGAGAGTTGGGGTCGCGATGAGATCCTCCTTCCACGTTCGGAAGCGCTCGTGGGTCCGGCCACTCGGGCCAACGCCTGAACCCGTGCCGTCGGCAGTGAGTTCGAAGGTGAAGACCCGGGAGAGATCATCGGCGTGGATGGCGGTGTAGCGGGCGTCGGCACCGCGGGCGGGGCCGGCTCGCCAGAGCAGCCATGAACCGAGGCGGCGCTTGTACGCGATGCGGGGCGAGCCGATGTCGGCACCGGACCGGAGGAGAGCCGCGGGAGCTTCGATCCACGCCTCGGCCGAGATGTTGCGGTCGCGGGTCGGGAGCGGCGGGAGGTCGACGGTGTGAATCGGTGTGTCGTCGAAGGGTCGCTGATCGGCAGGGAGCGGCTTTGCGGACACGTCAGGGGGCCTCGGGGGTGATCACTTCGAAGTCGAGCGCGACTGCGGCGGGAATCTGGCGGAAGTCGAGGGTAGCGAATCGAATCGGCCGCGGGAGTCGATCGAGAGCAGCCAGGTGAACTGCATCGACCGTGGTGAGCCCGTAGAGCGTCCCGATCTCGACGGCCCGGCCCAGACAGCGCTCATCGATGGGTACCACGGTCATGGCATCGATGTCGGCGCGGGCCGCGGCGGCGAGGTCAGCCGCCGTATAGGGATCCGGCGCCGAGCGATGGAGTGCCATCAAGAGTTCGGCGCGGGCGAGGTCAGAAATGGCCCAGATCTGAGCGGTGGCCATGGCGTCGTTGATGAGGCGACGATGGGGCCCGCCGGTATGGCGCTGGAGAAGCGCAGAAGGGTCGAGGGCGAGGATCGTCATCGGCGGCGGGGTGGGTCGCCGCGGAGTTCGGCAAGGACTCGGTCCGGTGACAGGTCGACCGGAAGGATTGGCGTGGCCCCGGCGGCCACCGGCTTGTCTTCGCGAACGGGAAGCCGGATCAGCCCCGAGGCGGCAAGGTCGTCGAGGGTCGGCTCGGTCGTCGGGGTGAGAGGCCCGAGCTGCGCGACAGCTTTTCCGTCGACGGTGATCACCACTCGCTCGCCTCCTCCGGCGCGCCGAACGTGGGTGGCGAGATCAGCGCGGAGTTCGCGGACACCGAGTTGAGATCTACCATCAGAGGACACCATGAGTACACAAGCGTACACATACTGATTTGGAACGGGGCGATCATCTCGCTACGTTCACGGCCATGAACTTTGCATTCTCTGAAGAGCAAGAGCAGCTGCGCGAGTTTGTCCGAAGCTTCCTCGCGGACAAGTCGGCCGAGTCGGCGGTCCGTGAGCAGATGGACACCGAGCAGGGCTACGACGAAGCCGTCTGGAACCAGATGGCCGAGCAGATGGGCCTCCAGGCGCTCGCCATCCCCGAAGAATTTGGTGGCCAGGGCTTCGGTTTCATCGAGCAGGTGGTGGTTCTCGAGGAGATGGGCCGCGCCCTGTTGTGCGCCCCGTATTTCTCTTCCTGCGTGCTCGCCGCCAACGCCCTGCTGGCCAGCGGCGACGATGCGGCCAAGGCTGCGCACCTTCCGGGCATCGCTGCCGGTGAGACCCGCGCGGCACTCGCGTTCACCGAGGAGAGCGGCCGCTGGGACGAGGGCGGCATCACCATGCAGGCATCCGCCAGCGGTGATGGCCACACCCTCAGCGGCACCAAGAGCTTCGTGCTCGATGGTCACACCGCAAACCTGATCCTGGTTGCCGCTCGTACCGACGCCGGCGTCTCGCTGTTCAGCGTCGACGCTGACGCCGCAGGCCTCACGCGTACGGCCCTGTCCACGATGGACCAGACCCGCAAGCAGGCGAAGCTCGACTTCGCCGACGTGCCGGCCACGCTCATCGGCACCGATGGCGGTGGCTGGGCCACGATGGAGACCGTGCTCGATCTTGCTGCCGTCGCGCTCGCTGCCGAGCAGGTTGGTGGCGCGCAGATGTGTCTCGACATGTCGGTCGAGTACGCCAAGGTCCGTGTGCAGTTCGGCCGTCCGATCGGTTCGTTCCAGGCCATCAAACACAAGTGTGCCGACATGCTGCTCGAGGTCGAGTCGGCCAAGTCAGCCGCCTACTACGCCGGTTGGTGCGCTTCAGAGATGAACGATGAACTGCCCCAGGTGGCGTCGCTCGCAAAGAGCTACTGCTCAGAGGCGTACTTCCACGCCGCGGCCGAGAACATCCAGATCCATGGCGGCATCGGGTTCACCTGGGAGCACCCCGCTCACTTGTACTTCAAGCGGGCCAAGAGCTCCGAGCTCCTGTTCGGTGACCCGACCTACCACCGTGAGCAGCTCGCCCAACGCATCGGACTCTAACTGTTCGAAAAACTCTGACACCCAGGTCGTACGCTCTGTCCTATGGCCTGGGTGTTTCTCGTTTTGGGTGCGATGGTGGTGCTGGCGATTGCCTTTGTTGCGCTCGGTCGCGCGGTGGGCCGGTTGGAGATGCAACGGCCGCCGGCAATCTTCGAGGTCGTAGCGGCGGTGCGATGGATCGCGAGCCGTTTGCCCGACGAAGTGACGGCAAGGGTCAGCTACGACGACGTCGAGACGGTGGTCGGATGGCACCTGGATTGGTTCTCTGATGTCGGTGTTTCGTCCGAGCATGGCGAGGAGCTTGCGGGCGAGGGCGTGGTCCACGAGGGAGCCGTGGCGGTCGAGGAAGCGGCGATCGACGCGGTCGTTGCCCGGGCCGTGGCGGAGGCGGCGGCCGGCGGACCCGAGATCGATCCGGTTGATGTCGTGTGTGTCCTCGATCTTCAAATGCAGTACTTGCAGGAGATCGGCGCAGTGAGCGCCGCCGCCGCCGCCGACGGCGAGATCGCCTCTCAGGACTAAACCATTCACAAAGGGGGGCGAGATGTGCTTCACTGGTTCCACCAAAGAGAGGAGGTGGTCCAGCTGATAGCTCAAAGTTTCGTGACCTTGGAGGTGGCTGGCCGCTAACGCAGGCCCGCTGGACTACCTGGCGAATACCAGCCAGTCACCCCTGCGGTGGTTGTGATCGGGAGTTCGTCACACTTGATCTGTTGCTTCGGCAACAAGCACCCCGCGGGTTCTCCAGCCAATAATCAGGGACCGCCCCGGTGCCCTCACTGATGTGAGGAGCGCCGGGGCGGTTCTGCGTTGTCGCAGCGAGTGATCGCGTCCCGCTAGTCTCCGGAGATGGATCGACCAGGCCGGTATGAAGAGCATCGCTACCTTGGAGACAAGCGTGTGCAGCTGGTCTACGACATGGATGAGATCACCGACGAGGAGATGATTGCTCGGGTCAACGAACTTGCATTGACTTCGTTCGGTCAGACGTTCGGGCCCGACACGTTGCCCGAGGCTCGCAATCGCGGATATCGCCCGGCGTAGATGGAGCGGCGGTTCACGGTCGACGGCAATCAACTGGCTGCGCATTTGGCGCGTCCCACACAGCTGCATCCGACCGCTCAGGCTGGTCTCGTCATCGCCCATGGATTCCCTGCCGAGGTCGGTGGCGGCATCAACAGCACCGCGAGCTTTCCCGAGTTGGCCGACCGGGTCGCCACTGATCTCGGTTGGACGGCGCTTGCATTTGCAAGCCGTGGCGTGGCCGAGTCGGAGGGGAATTTCTCGCTGGGCGGGTGGCTGCGGGATCTGCAGGGCGCGGTGGCGCACCTTCGCGAGTCGGCTCCCGTCGACGGCATTTGGATCGTCGGATTCGGCACGGGTGGAGCGTTGGCGATCGAGGCAGCTGCCGCCGACCCCGAAATTCGCGGTGTGGCCGCGGTGGCATCGCCGGCCGACTTCCGGGACTGGGCGAGCAGCCCGCGCAAGCTGCTGGTCTTGGCCCGGGAGATGGGTGTTCTACGAGACGGTGGCGACTTCGGCGGCTCGTTCGACGATTGGGCCGCCGAGCTGAAGAGCATCGCTGCAGTTGACGCGGCGGCGAGACTTGCCCCTCGCGATCTGATGGTTCTGCACGGCAGCGACGATGAGACGGTGCCCGTGTTCGATGCTCGGGCGGTTGCCGATGCCCACGGCTCCGCTGATCTCCGTCTGGTCCATGGCGGCGGTCATCACCTTCGTCACGATCCTCGCGCGATGGCAGTGCTGCTCGGCTGGCTGGAGCGCCAACGAGTGGCGCTACTGCAGAGCTTCAGCAGTAGACCCACCTAGGGACGTCAGTCTGCTTTGGACTTGCCTTTGGCCTTCTGCGTTGTCCGCCAGGCGCGCACTGAGTCGTGGCCGGCCTCGCTACCCATGTCGGCGACCGAGCGGGGAACGTCGTCGCCGAAGGGCTCACTGACGGCCTGCCAATCGGATGGTCGTTTGCCGAATCGTTTGGCCAGGACAGCCACGAGGATGCGCGCCTTCTCGTCGCCGTATCCGGGCACTTCGACCAGACGATCATGGACCACGGCGGCTGACCGACGGCCCCGCCAGATGGCGGCAGCATCACCGTCGTATTCATCGACGATGTGGGCGCTGAGAGCTTGAATCCGCTTGGCCATCGATGCAGGGAAGCGGTGGAGCGCAGGCTTGATCGCTACCAGGGCAGCGAAGTCAGCGGGGTCGATGACGGCGATCGTGGCGGCGTCGAGCGGCTCGCCACGCTGGGCGCCGAGCCGCTCGGCGAGCCGATGCGGCCCGACGAACGCCCACTCGATCGGGATCTGCTGGTCGAGCAGCATGCCGATCAACAGGGCGAGTGGATCAGTGTTGATTCGGGCGTCAGCGCCAGCGTCGCCCGTTACCCAGAGAGTGCCGGCTCTCACTGCCCGATGGTGGTGGCGCCGGTGTCGGGGTGAGCCGGGTCGGGGCGGTTGGGGTCGATCCCGTACTGCTCGATGGCAGCCTTGACCTCTTCGGTGGTGGCGAGCCCATCCTCGGCAAGAGCCGACAGCACGGCGACGACGAGGTGTTCGGCGTCGACCTCGAAGAATCGACGCAACGCCTCTCTCGTGTCGGAACGACCGAACCCGTCGGTGCCGAGAACGTGCATGGCGCGAGGGGTCCAGCGGGCGATCTGCTCCGGAACCATCATCATCCAGTCAGAAACAGCGACAATCGGGCCCTCGCTGTCGTGGAGCTTGCGGGTGACCAGCGGGACCAACGGCTCTTCACCGGGAGCGAGACGGTTTCGACGGTCGCAATCGAGGGCGTCAGCGCGCAGCCGCTTGTACGAGGTGGCACTCCAGAGTTCGGCCGACACACCATGGTTCTCGGCAAGCATCCGTTGGGCATCGTGGGCAGCGACAACTGCGGGGCCCGAGAACAGCACTGTGGCCTTCCGGTCGAACTCGCCGGTCTCGGGGCCATCGCTGTACTTGTAGAGACCCGACGTGATCTCGGCGTTGTCGACATGGTCGGGGCGAGGCGGCTGGATGTAGTTCTCGTTGTAGATGGTGATGTAGTAGAAGACGTCCTCGCCGTCGGCGGCCTTCTCCGGGTACATCCGAGCGAGACCGTCCTCGACGATCGCACCCAGTTCGTAGGCGAACGCCGGATCGTAGGCCTCACATGCCGGAACCGTGCTGGCCAGGAGCTGGCTATGGCCATCTTGATGCTGGAGCCCTTCGCCCATCAACGTGGTGCGCCCGGCGGTGGCCCCGAGAAGGAAGCCACGGGTGCGGGCGTCCGCCGCGGCCCACAACGAGTCGCCGACCCGCTGAAAGCCGAACATCGAATAGAACGTGTAGAACGGCACCATCGGGACACCGGTGTTGGCATAGGACGTCCCGGCGGCGATCCACGAGGCGGTTGACCCACACTCGGTGATGCCTTCTTCGAGGATCTGCCCGTCACTACTCTCGGAGTACGAGAGCAGGAGGTCGTGGTCGACGGGCTCGTAGAGCTGGCCACGCGGGGCGTAGATCTTGAATTCGCGGAACAGGGAGTCCATGCCGAACGTGCGGGCTTCGTCGGGCACGATCGGGACGACTCGCTCGCCGAAGGTCTGATCGCGGAGGAGGTCACGAAGCAGGGCGGTGAAGGCCATCGTGGTCGAGACTGCGCGACCGGCTGAGCCCTTCTGCAGGTCGATGAACGGTCCGCCCACGGGCAGCTGAATCGGACGACGATCGCGCACGATCCGCGAGGGCACGCTGCCATCGAGGGCGCGACGCCGCTCCATCATGTATTCGTGCTCGATGCTGTCGGGCCCGGGCTTGAAGTATGGCGGGATGCCGTCTTCGAGCGACTCCTCGGGGATCTCGGCTGCGACATTGAGGCGCTCGCGCAACTCGATGAGCTGCGGCTTGGTCATCTTCTTGATCTGATGCGTGGCGTTGCGGCCCTCGAAGCCTTCGCCGAGTGTCCAGCCCTTGACCGTCTTGGCGAGGATCACGGTGGGTTGCCCCTTGACCTCGCTGGCCGCCTTGAAGGCTGCGTAGACCTTCTGATAGTCGTGGCCGCCGCGGGGAAGGCGCTCGAGCTGCGTGTCGGTGAGGTGCTCGACCAGCTTGCGGAGGCGCGGGTCGGGGCCGAAGAAGTGCTCTCGGATGTAGGCACCGTCCTCGGTGGCGTAACGCTGGTATTCGCCATCGACGGTTTGGCCCATCTTGTTGAGCAGCACCCCATCGACGTCGCGGTGGAGCAGTTCGTCCCATTCCGTGCCCCACACCACCTTGATCACGTTCCAGCCGGCGCCGCGGAACACACCTTCGAGTTCCTGGATCATCTTGCCGTTGCCACGAACGGGTCCGTCGAGCCGCTGCAGGTTGCAGTTCACGACCCACTTGAGGTTGTCGAGATCTGAACGGCCCGCGAGCGAAATGGCTCCGAGCGTCTCGGGCTCATCGCACTCGCCGTCACCGAGGAACGACCACACCGTGCTCTGGCTGGTGTCGTCGATGTTGCGCTGATGGAGGTACTTGTTGAAACGAGCGTGGTAGATCGAGTTGATCGGACCGAGTCCCATCGACACCGTGGGGTACTCCCAGAAGTTCGGCATCAGGCGGGGGTGGGGATAGCTGGAGAGGCCGTTGCCGCCGATCTCCATCCGGAAGTTGTCGAGTTGGGCTTCGGTGAGGCGGCCTTCCATGAAAGCTCGGGCGTAAACGCCCGGTGCCGCGTGCCCTTGGAAGTAGATGGCGTCACCGGGGAAGCCATCCTCCTTGCCCCGGAAGAAGTGGTTGTAGCCGACTTCGTAGAGCGCTGCGCTGGAGGCAAAGGTCGACAGGTGCCCGCCGATTCCGTCGGCTGTCTTGTTGGCACGGATCACCATTGCCGCGGCGTTCCAGCGTATGAAGGCGCGGATGCGGCGTTCGATGTCTTCGTTGCCGGGGAAGAACGGCTGTTCCTCGGCTGGAATCGTGTTGATGTAGGGGGTTGACGTCGTGGGCGGGACGCCGATGTTCAGCTCGTTGGCCCGTTCGAGAAGCTTGGCGACGATGTAGCGCGCTCGCGGGGCGCCCGCCGCGCCGACCACCGCATCGAGCGAATCGATCCACTCCCTCGTCTCGGTCGGATCGATGTCAGGAAGCTGTCGCGAGTAGTGGTCAATCATAATTACTGCGAGTATTTCAGGCTTTTGACAACTTCGGGCGCGTTTCTGCCCAGATATGGTTTGCCACGTGTCACACCCTCGAACCGTCGTCTACACGGATGGGGCCTGCCGGGGAAATCCGGGGCCCGGGGGATGGGGCTGGGTGGTTCCCGACGGTCCTTGGGCCAATGGTGCCGATCCCGACACAACGAATCAACGCATGGAGCTCATGGCCGCGCTCGATGCGCTTCGGACCATCGAGGGTCCCGTGGAGGTCGTGTCGGATTCGACCTACGTCGTCAACTGTTTCAGGGACGACTGGTGGAGAGGTTGGCTCAAACGCGATTGGAAGAACTCCAAGAAGGAGCCGATCGCGAACCGCGACCTGTGGGAGCCGCTCATCGAGCTCTACCGATCGCGAGCTTACGAGATCACGTTCACCTGGGTGAAGGGGCACGCCGGCAACGAGTTCAACGACATCGCCGATCGGCTGGCTGTCGAGGCCTCGCACACGCAGCAGGGTCGCTACGGCGTTGGCCCTCCCTCCGACCTCGGTCCGCCGGACGAGATCGGTGGAGTGTCCCCGGTCGACACCACGGCCCCTCGGCCCGGAGCCGACGGCGTCTATGGGCAGACGTGGCGCCCCACCGGGCGAGCCCTCGTGGTCACCGGCCATCAGCCGCCTGAGATAGGTGGCTTTGCCGATGACCCACACAACCTGCCGCCAGGCCATGTCGCGGTTCGCGCCCGCCTCACGGAGATCCTCGAGGCGAAGAAGACCATCGAGCCGGACCTGGTCGTCCTCACCGGTCTTCGGCTCGGCGTGGAAACGCTCGCGGCGGAGGCCGCAGTGGCCGCGGGTGTCCCCTACGTGGCGATCCTGCCGTTCCCCGACCCCGACTCGGTCTGGCCCGAGCCCGCACGCCGCCGCTTCGCCGAACTCACCGCCCACGCAGACGCAGTCGTGCGGCTCGAACGCAAGGCACCGGAGTCGGCTCTGCGAGCAGGCCAGGCGATCGACCGGCGTAATGGTTGGCTCCGCAAGGTGGCTGACGAGGCACTCATTGTCTGGGATGGTGCTGAAAAGCGCATCGGCAAGGTCGTGGCCGACTTCGAAAAGAGCCATCCCGACGATGTGTGGGTGGTCAGTCCCTGAGTGTGGCCGACAGCGCCGGCTCGAGGCCGGCGTGCTCGAACACGAACCCTTCCTCCACCAGCGCACATGGCGAAACATGAGCGCTGCTGAGGAGCAGCTCGCGCGTGAGCTCTCGGCCGAGCTTGGCCCAGAGTGCGATGGTCGGCGTGGGAATGATGGTCGGCCGGTGCAGCACCTTCCCCAGGGTCTTCGTGAATTCGGCATTGGTGACGGGGTTGGGAGCGGTCAGATTCACGGCGCCCGAGACCCGGTGGTCGAGGAGCCAGATCATGGCGGCAACATGATCGGTGAGGCTGATCCAGCTCATCCATTGTGTGCCCTTGCCGATGCGGCCGCCGGCGCCGAGCTTGAAGAACGGCAGCTGTTCAGCGAGCACTCCGCCACTCTTGTCGAGCACGATCCCGGTGCGGAGGTGGGCGACTCGCGTGCGGTGATCGAGAGGTTCTGTTGCTTCCTCCCACGCCAACACAACCTCAGCGGCGAAACCGTGACCGGGCGCGGAATGCTCTGTGAGCCTTTCCTCGCCGCGATCGCCGTAGAAGCCGATCGCCGAGCCGGACAGGAAGACACTCGGCGGCGAACTGAGCTCCGCCATCGTGGTGGCGAGCAGTCGGGTGCCCTGGACCCGGCTGTCGAGGATCCTTGCCTTTTGAGCCTGGGTCCAGCGTCGCTCTGCAAGACCCTCGCCGGCGAGATGGATGACCGCATCGATTCGGCCCACCGCCATGAGTCCGTCGTGATCGATCGTTCCCGCCGATGGGTCCCAACGCACTGCGGCTCCGGCGGTCGGTCCGTGGCCGCGGACGAGACGCACCGGCTGGTGGCCGCTCGCCGCCAACCGCGGCAAAAGCGCCGAACCGATGAACCCAGTTGACCCACTGACGAGTACCCGCACAAGAGGATGCTCTCACGGCCAGCAGGCGCGTGTCGCGCAGAGCTACGATCACCCCACGCGACGAGGGAGCAGCGATGGACGACGAGGGCGTTGAGCAGACAGAGAAACGTGGACTACAAGGCGGCCTGGTCGTCGCGACGTTGGTTGCCGCCGCGTTGGCGGCTTTCGTGCTGCAGAACACCGATTCGACACCGGTCACCTGGCTGATGTTCGACGGCTCGGCGCCATTGTTCATCGTGATCCTGGGCTCAGCAGTCGCCGGCGCGGTACTCAGCGAAGCCGCCGGCTGGATGATTCGCCGCCGGCGCCGGCACCGTCGCTGACCGCGAAGGGGCAGGTCTAAGAAGCCGCAGGGTCGCGTCGACGCTTGGTGACGACGACGAGGAACACGCCGAGGCCGAGCAGCGTCACGGCCACTTGAACGAAGAACTCCGCATGGGTCGCACCGGTGATGGCCAGACTCGGCCCTCCGGTGCTGCCGGTGTTCGATCCGGTCTCGCCGCCCGACGTGCCACCGCCGGGCACCGTCGTGGTCGTAGTCGGGCCTGGTCCACCGACCACACCACCACTACCGTCGTCACATGAGCCGTCAACCGGGTCGTCGCCGTTGTGGCAGACCAGGGTGAGCACCGCGGTCCCGGATTCCGGCCCACAGGTGGCCCGGACGGTCTGGTCGGTACCCGCGAGCAGTCCATCGGGCAACACGACGTCGGTGACGGTGTAGAAACCGCCGGAATCGGCCACACCAGTGGCCAGAACGCCGGGCACGCCGTCGATTGTGATTTCCACCGTTGCTGCCGCGGCACAGTTCTGGCCGAAGACATCGAACGTCTGGTCGACGGGAAGCCGTGCGGGGGAGACGAAGACCGAGACTCCACCACCGCCGTATTGGGCGGTTGCCGGCGCGGCGAATCCGAGCGTCAGGGCTGCTGCAGCGAGCAGGGCGGCGAGAGTACGAGAAATCGGCATAGTTGAGCGGGCGCACGGGCCCACACCCAGGATCGGCAGTCGCGGCCCTCGATTGAGTGATCTGGGCCGTTCAGCCAGGTCGCGCGCTACGGAGCGCGGAGAGAAGCGTCGGCGGCCAGCACCATCTGATCCGCGAGGGTGGCGGTCTCGCCGTCCACGGTGACCTCAACCGACACGAGATCGTCGTTCACCAACGGTTGGTGGGGCACCACCAACTCGTACTCATCGAGCCCGTCGATCTCAAGGCGGCCGGCCAGGTCGAGTTCGACGACAAGAGTCGTCATCGAGGGAATCTCGACGGTGAACGTGATCGCCTCCCCGCCGAACGCGGCATCTCGCCCGGCCGGTACCGCGACGCCGTTGATACGAACGCTCACGAGATCGAGAGCCGTGTGGACCGAGAACAGAGCGACGTTGGTGCCAAGGGGAAAACCCTGGTCGTTGCTGCCGATGACCGAAAGCGGCAGCCCGGCTGTCGGCGCCCGGTTCTGGAGAGTGATGGTGGCGGTTGCCGATGCCCTGCCGTCGTCGATCACCACCTCGTAGTCGAGGGACCGCTCGAGATAGACGTCGAGCTTGTTCTGGCCCGAGTTCTGGTGAACCAACGCGATGAGATCTCGTCCGGCGGGCGAGGGGAACGCTCCATCGAGGCCGGCAGTGTCGATGAGAGCGGCCGGGCCGCCCCCGCTCGCCCACCACGCGCCGAGCCGGTCGGCCTCGATGATCGGCCCGATTTTCGCGGCGATACCGCGCGGACCAGGGAGGGCATTGCCGGTGAATGCGTCGAATGCGCCGGTGACGAGTTGGCCGAGGGCAAGGACCCGGGCGTTGTCGTCGCCCTCGAAGCGGTCGTACTGGTCGACGAGGAGAAAGTCCACGACCGTGTCGGCGCTGAGACGAATCTCGCCGGCGCTGACCGGACCGCTGAGGTCGAGAATCGCTTCCATTGCATACGGGTCGAGCACGACAACGCCATCGATCTCGACCGCGTCGGCTTCCTCCCCACGCGAGGCTTGTTCGTAGAGAGCGGCGGCCACCGCCGCGACGCTCGGAAGGTCCGGTTCGAGTCCCACATCCTGGAAGTACGTCTCGGGCTCGTATTCCGCCCAGCGGTCGATGTATTGCTCAGGCCCGAGTAGTTCGGCGTCGGCATCGATGAGCCGGCGGTTCAGATCCTCGTTGCGGCCCGCGTCCACGATCTCGAACTGGCCATCGTCGGCGCGGATCACCACGAAGTTGCCGACGAGTCCGCCGACACCGCGGGCCTCCGCCGGCGTCGTGAGGAGCACCAACCAGTGAACGGGCTCGTTCGCCCCCAGCATGGCCGGCACCTCGCGAGCTGCCTGGGCGGCAGTGCGCGCCGCGGGAAGGGCGCGATCGAGCTCGGCCACCAGTTCACCGAGCCGGGTGTCGACCGGGCTGATCAACCACGGATTCTGAACGTCGCCGATGCGAAGATGAGCCCGGCTGACCGACTGTTCAGCCCGGGACAGCACGGGTGCGAGAAGGTCGAGGATCCCAAGATCGATCCTTCCCTCGACGAGTCGGACATCGTCGAGATCGACAGCCAGTGTGGTCTCCGCCGCGGTGTCGGTGAGCGACACCCCTTCGGACGCAACGACCTGAACGGCTCTGACGTGTTGACCAACGATCGGGACGAGGCGAGCGGGCAAACTCCAAGGCCCACCAACCTTGCCCTGGACCGATCGGAACGCGTCGGCGGAGTGCTCGAACTCTCGGGCGGCGTCCGCCTGGACACCATCGGAGGCCAACCGGAAACCCGCTTTCGCGTGATCGATGCCCTGGTTCACGTCGCCGAGGGCGAGCAGCGCGACGACGGCAAATACCGCGGAGGACAGAGCGGCCGCGCCGAATAGGACACCCACTATCCTGCCGACGACCTTCGATCGCCCATCCGGTAGATGGTGGAGGCCCGAGCCGACGATCGGCACGGCCACCGCTGCCGCGATCAAGGTGGTGGAGCTGTGGAACGGGCCGGCGCCGAGCCGGCCCAGGTACCACGCGAGGATGGCGCCACACATGGCCCCGATCCAGCGGCGGCGTTCGGTCAACAGAGCAAACGCCACGAGGACGACGGCGATCCCGATGCCGATCAGGCCTGCGAGATCCGGACTGAACCAGACGGCCATCAGGGAACTCAGCATCCACGAGTTGCGACGTCCCCGGCTGGCGGCGATGGCGAGCAGTGCTCCTGAGCCAGCCACGTACGCGACATCGACACTGATCAGCCCGGTGGGCGCGGCACCGCCGAGGGAGGCCGCGAAGCCACCCAATGTGGCGATTATGGCGATCGCCTGGCGCTCGTCGCGGCCGGTGCGTCGGACGCGTCTGGGGGTGGCGTGACGTGGCTCTATGGCTCATGACCGTACAAAAACTGCCGATACTCCGGGTGGAGGGTCTCCGTTGGTGACCGAAGGCGAGTCGACGAGTAGGTATCAGATGCAAACGCTGAGTGACATGCGGGGTGGAGCCCTGGGACGCCGGCTCCAGACTCCCGGCATGGTGCTGGCTGTAGTGGACGCTGCGGCCTGGTGTGTCGGAATCATTGCCGCGATGGCGATGAGGTTCGACTTCGAGTTGTCCGCATGGCAACCCTGGCGTCCAGAGACGTTGGCTGCCATTGCCGTCCCGGCGATGGTGGCGAGCGGCATCCCCGCAGGGCTCTACGGCGGCCGCTGGCGTCGAGGCAGTCTGGATGAAGGCCTGGCCTTGACTCGTGCGATGGGGCTCGTGGCCACGATTCTCATCGCCGCGAATGAACTCGTAGGTGTGAGTCGGCTCGTTCCGATCAGTGTGGTGCTCGGCGCCATGCCAGTGGCGTTCTGCGTCGCCGGTGCTGCTCGGTTCCTCGAACGCCTTGTTGTGCTCCGCGGTATGCGTCGGGCCCGTCAGGGGGCCACGCCGGTCCTGGTGTTCGGCGCCGGCGATGGCGGCATGCAGGTCGTGACCTCGATGCAAAACGACGGACAGGGTCGGTTCGCTCCGCTCGGCTTCATCGATGATGACCCGGCCAAACGCAATCTGCGGCTTCGTGGTGTGCCGGTGCTCGGCGACCGAGATCGTCTGATCACGGTGGCTGAACAGTCCGGGGCCGAGATGCTGATCGTCGCCGCTCCGTCGATCACCAGCGATTCACTCCGCGACCTCTCGGCGCGAGCCCTCGCGGCCGATATCGCCGTGCGCATCGTGCCCCACGTGACTGAACTGATCGATGGCAGCGTCGGCGCTGACGACGTTCGCCCGCTGACCGAGGCCGACCTGCTCGGCCGACACCAGATCGACACCGACATCGGAGCCATCGCCGACTATGTCACGGGGCGTCGAGTGCTCGTGACCGGCGCCGGCGGATCGATCGGCTCCGAACTCTGCCGGCAGCTTCATCGCTTCGGCCCCGAAGCCCTGATCATGCTCGATCGCGACGAATCCGCCCTCCACAGCGTGCAGATGGCGATCGAGGGACGTGCACTCCTCGACTCGGAGAATCTGGTCGTTGCCGACATCCGTGATCGTCAGCGGATGCGTGAGGTCTTCGATCGTCACCGCCCGCACGTGGTGTTCCACACCGCGGCGCTGAAGCATCTTCCGCTGCTGGAGATGTATCCCGCAGAAGCGGTCAAGACGAACGTCTATGGGACGCTCAACGTGCTCGAGGCGGCTGCCGGGGCCGGAGTCGATCGATTCGTCAACATCTCCACTGACAAAGCAGCCGACCCGACCAGTGTCCTCGGCTATACCAAGCGAATCGCTGAACAGTTGACCTCCTGGTTTGCGGCGCGCGAGGACGGCGCGTACCTGTCCGTGCGGTTCGGGAATGTGCTCGGGAGTCGAGGCAGCGTCCTCGGAGCGTTCGAGACCCAGATCGCGGAGGGCGGGCCGGTGACGGTCACCCATCCCGACGTGACCCGATACTTCATGACGGTGCAGGAAGCGGTGCAGCTCGTGATCCAGGCCGGCGCCGTCGGTCGCGATGGCGAGGCGCTTGTGCTCGACATGGGCCGGCCGGTGAAGATCGTTGATGTCGCCAAGCGTTTGGTTGCGCAGTCGGATCGTCCGATCGAGATTGTGTTCACGGGCCTGCGGCCGGGCGAGAAGTTGCACGAAGTTCTCCTCGGTCACGCAGAGCTCGACGACCGGCACGCCCATCCGCTCATCTCCCACTGCAATGTGCCGCCGCAGTCGCCGCTAGGACTCGAAGGACTCGCGATCGACGACGCTGACGACCTGAAGGCGTTGCTCATCGGCCTTTGTCGTGCAGGTATGGGTTCGTCACCGTCCAACGAGACAGTTCGGATCTGAGACGATGGGGTCGGCGCTCCTCGCGGCGTCCGCTGGATTCATTCCTGACGGCCCGCTTCATCCCGAGGACGCGATTCGTGCACTTGGCGTCGGCCTGGCAGTCGGAGTCGCGCTTGCCGCGCTCGACTGGCGCCGCGGACTCCCCGCCGTCGTGCTCGCCGCCGGTGTCAGCCTTCAGGAGTACCGGTATCCCGAGCTGTTGATCGACGGGTTCCGGGATCGGCCCCTTCCGAGCAACGTGCTCATCGGTATCGCGGGGGCCGTCGGGGTGTTGGCTGTCCTCCTCTGGCTTGTCAGGATCGCCCTCGCCGATCTCATGGTCGCTGCCGCCGTCGCCGTCGCCGTGGTCTGGGCAATCGTCCCCGACACCGAGTCCGCCGTGCTGCTCGGGGGAGTGCTGATCGCTGCCATGGCGTTCACCCCGCCCACCGGTCGGGCTCACTACGGCGATGCCATCGTGCTTCTGGTCCCCGCGATCGCCGCGGTGCTGGGATCGGTGGGCCGCCCGGAACGGCTCGAACCGGCGAGCAAGGCAGCCATCGCCGCCGGGCTCGGAGTTCTTCTGGCGCTCGGCGTCGGTCGCCGGCTGGTGACGATGCAGCGTCAGCGCGCGGGAAGACCGACGACGGTGCAGCCGGGCTCGACGTCATCGACCACGACGGCTCCCGCTCCGACGACAGCTCCCTGACCGACTCGGCGGCCGGGCAGGACGATCGCGCCGGTACCCAGGAAGACACCATCCTCGACGGTGACGTCGCCATTGAGCATGACGCCGGGGGAAAGGCTCACGAAGTCGCCGATTCGGCAATCGTGGGAGGCGATCGCTCCGCAGTTGAGGTGGGAGTGGCGACCGACGCGCACGTTCGTCGTGCAGATCGCGCCGGCGAAGAGGATTGCGCCGCCGGCGAGTTCGACATCGTCACCCACAACCGCGGAGGGGTCGATGATGTTGGCGAGTGGAACGCCGGCAAGTCGTTCTGCGATCAGCCGGCGGGTGGATGGATCACCGACGGCGATCACGTGGGGCTGAGAGGCGTTGGCAAGATCGGTGATCGAGCCGGCGAGTTCAGCGGCGATCCGGCCCAACCGTTCGGTAAGCGCATCGCTCGACCGGTCGTCGAATATCTGGATGCCGGACCAGCGATTGTCGTGGTTGGCGCGGCGCGCGGTCATCAGCGCCTCGCGGCCGTGGCCGCCTGCTCCGACGATTGCCAGCGATACGGTCATGGTGCGACGTGAGCAATCGGGTCGTCCGCAGCCGTCGCGCCGGTGCCCTCGCCGTTGACCATGGCTTTTGCCGTGCGCAGCAGGATCAACGAGTCGAGGCGCAGCGACTGATGCTTCACGTAGTGGAGGTCGAGTTCGATGCGCTCTGGCCAGGAGAGGTCGTTGCGGCCGTTGACCTGGG
This sequence comes from Acidimicrobiales bacterium, assembly GCA_029263175.1. Lineage (GTDB taxonomy): Bacteria > Actinomycetota > Acidimicrobiia > Acidimicrobiales > Aldehydirespiratoraceae > JAACCU01. The sequence goes on from JAJCXZ010000004.1 coordinate 19,401, forward strand.
CCCATCCGGTGAGCCCCGGGCGCACGGCGAGCCGGCCCCGCTGCTCGGGTGTCCAGCGTTCCACCTGATAGGCGAGGGTTGGACGGGGGCCGATGACACTCATCTCGCCGCGCGCCACGTTGACGAGTTGCGGGAGTTCGTCGAGCGACAAACGACGAAGGATCCGGCCGGCCGCGGTGATGCGATCATCGCTGGGGATGATCGGGTTGTCGCCGTCGAGCATGGTGCGGAACTTCAGCACGGCGAAGGGCTCTCCATCCTGACCGACCCGTTCCTGACGAAACAGGACCGGACCTCTGGAAGTCAGCCGAACCGCCAGCGCGGCGAGGCCGCCCAGCACGAGTCCAGGCACAGCGACGACCAACAGGATCACGAGATCGCTGGTGCGCTTGCCCCGGTAGGGCCGTCGGGCGGTGGAGACGTCGGCCATCGAGGGTCAGATGACGGTGCGCATCCAGTCGACAGTGGCCTTGAGACCGATGTCGAGCGGAGTGGGCGTCACGGTGGGGAAGAGTTCGCTGATCTGGGACGCATCCGCCTGGCTGTGGGGCACATCGCCGGCGCGGTTCGGGCCATGATCCACTCGCAGATCCTGATCGATGAGTCCGCGGAGCATCTCGATGACGGTCAGCAGATCGGTGCGGGTGCCAAAGGCCAAGTTGACCGGGTCATCGCAGGTGACCTGCCGGTTCAATGCGTCGACGATCACCGAGGTGAGCGTGTCGACGAAGGTGAAGTCGCGGCTCTGGGTGCCGTCGCCCTGCACAGGGAGTGGCTCGCCCCTGAGCGCGGCGTCGACGAAGGCCGGCACAACCGCGGCGTAGGCATGGCCGGCAGCCTGCAGCGGCCCGAACACGTTGAAGAAGCGGAACGACAGAGTCGGGAGGCCATACGAGTGGCCGTATGCCAGTGTGTAGGACTCGGCGGCCAGCTTGCTGGCGGCGTAGGGGCTCACCGGCCGAGTGGCGAGTCCAACGTGCTTCGGCAGGGTCGGGTTGGCCCCGTAAACCGAGGAGGATCCCGCCGTGATCACGTGCCGGAGTCCGTTCTTGCGGGCCGTTTCCAAGACATTCACGGTGCCGGTGGCATTGACGATGTGGCTGGCGATCGGATCGGCGATCGAGCGTGGCACCGACGGACGCGCCGCGAGGTGAACGATCGCGTCGGCGGGATCGGCGGCTGCGTTCAAGACCTCGGTATCGAGGATGCTGCCAACGATGAGGTTGGCCGCTCTTCCGTCCAGGTTGCGCTCGTCGCCTGTCGAGAGATCATCGAATGCGGTCGCGGTGTGACCGGCCAACTCGAGTGCCTCACAGAGATTTGCGCCGATGAAACCGGCGCCACCGGTGACAAGTACGTGCATGGGTCCTCCAAATGCTTCTCGTGACTCATCGGCAGAAGAAGGTGTTCTATGAGGCTGGGTCCACGCTCCTAGACTCGCCATCGTGACGACCAAAGGCCAGGCTCCAGCGCGGCAGAGCTTTGGCATCCTCGTCACCTTCCAGCGTCGTGATCTTCTCCGGGATCATCTCGATCGCCTCGCCCGACAGACGCTGCCCCTCGACACGCTCCTGGTGGTCGACAACGCGGGCGACGAGTCCATCTGCTCGATCGCTGAGGCGGCGGCCGGGCGGGCCGCAAACCACGTCGAATACCTCGCCCTGCCCGGGAACCCGGGCCCGGCCGGTGGGTTCACTGCCGGGATCGCCCACCTCGGCGACCGGATGTCCGATGACGACATCGTCGTGCTCCTGGACGACAACGATCCACCGTGGAGCGACAAGACATTCGCGATCCTTCGCGACGTGTTCGATCGTGTCGATGCCGAGACCCCGAATCTCGGGGTCGTCGGTGCCTGGGGCGCCTCGCTCCGATTCGGAGGTCGTCTGCGTAGCGCCGACGGCGACGTTCCCGAGCTCGTCGACTATGTGGCTGGCGGTGGGTGCCCGCACTACAAGGCTGGTGCGGCCCGCACCGTCGGTGGGCCCACACCCGAGCTCTTCTTCGGCTTCGAGGAGCTCGACTTCGGCCTCGCGTTGCAGCGGGCGGGCTATTCGGTGTGGAGCAGCGGGCGTGCCCCTGAACTGAAGATGGCGTCGTCGATCGGCCGCAAACGAATCGGCCTCTCGGTCGAGCGGCCGACGTGGCGGCGCTACTACAGCCTGCGGAATCTGATTGCGGTTCTTCGCAGGGACGGGCGTGGGCTGGATGCCCTGGTCGTGAGCCTGGTGGCGGGGATCGCGAAGCCGGTCCTGAATCTCGTGGTCTCTCCGCGCGTGGCGATGTCAAACCTTCGCCTCAACACCCTTGCGCTTCGCCATGCCTGGACCGGGAGGCTCGGGAAGCAGATCGATCCCGAGGACCTACCCGACCTACTCGGGTAGGCCGCTAGAACAACTCGATGTCGCCGAGGGTGAACCGGAGCCGATCCGCCATCGGTGCCGGCCGAGAAAGGTCGCGCACCGTGAGGTGAGGCCCGAGGCCGGGGATCGGGGCCATCCGCGCCGGAGGATGCGCGGTCCGTCCGAGAGCCAGCACGTAGTCCACCCCGGGAAGCTTCCGTGCCGCACTGACGAGCCTCTGTGCGGTGCGACGATCGGGAGCGAGGAGCTCGGCGAGAACGGCTTCGGTGGCGCTGCCGCGTCGACGGACGCGAACGATGGCAGCCCCCTCATCGGTTCGGAGCACGCGGTAGCGCAATGGCTCGAAGCCGTAGCGCCAGGAGAAATGCTCCGCGGTGCGGGCCGTACGGAGCCCGTCGGCCCAGGGGGTCGCGTCACTGAGGTGCACGAGGTCGTCGACCACCGCTTCGACATGGTCACCTGCGTCACAGGGGCTGCTCCACTTCTCGGCGGCAGTGCGGGCCCCGAGCAGACGAGCGGCGCGACGGGGGGAGCCGAGCGCGACTCGAGTGGGGAGCCGCCCCTGGTCGGACCACCCCATCCGCAGATAGCCTGCTCGGCTCTTGTCGTTCGGCGTGTTGAAGACGAAGTCGACGCCGTCTTTCGAGAGGTCATCCACCGCTTGCATGGTGAGCGCTCGGAAAATGCCCCGCCGGTGATGATCAGGGTGGGTCGCGGTGTCGACCGCCCGTACCGCTCGAGCGTCACCGGCAGGACCGGTGAACGTCCAGCAGAGCATCGTGCGGAAGCCGCGGATCCTTCCCTCGGCGCCGGCGACCCACATCGGCGATCGGCCGTGCGGATTGTCGAAGTGCTTCCATCGGAAGAACGCTTCGTTGGGATCTTCCGGGTTCCAACCGAGCGCGGCGGTGGCGACATCGAGGATCTCGGGAAGATCGTCGTCGGTCGCCCGGCGGATCTCGGGTTCGGGCCGCGTCACGCCCGCGACCTTATGGCCAGATCTGGGTCATATGGCTCATGCGATCGCTCATGAGCGAGCCACTCGGGCCGATGGTTCGGCAATGGGACTCCTGGCCTCGACCGTGAAGGTGACGGCGCACGCTGTTGATGTGGTGCGTTCGCCGGACGCGGGTCTGGTGATCCTGATCTATCACCGTGTTGGCGCACGAACGCCGGTGGTGGTCGACCTGCCGACCCCGGTGTTCGATGATCAGATGAGTCGCCTTGCCGAGACCGGCGACGTTCTTTCGTTGGACGACGCCGTCGGCCGGCTCAGCGCCGGGGAGGACCTCACCGGTCACCAGGTGATCACCTTCGACGACGGCACGGTCGACTTCGTCGAGGACGCGCTGCCGGTTCTGGACAAGTACGACCTCCCTGCCACGCTCTACGTGGCGACACGTCACATCGACGAGAACGTCCCGTTCCCCGATGGTGGTCAATCCGCGACCTGGGCTTCGTTGGCTGACGCCGTCTCCAGCAGACTGGTCACGATCGGTAGCCATACCCACTCTCACGCGCTCCTCGACCGCCTTGCCCCGGCCGATGTCGCGGCCGAACTCGACCGTTCGATCGAGTTGATCGGCGACAAGCTCGGGGTTCACGCCAGTCACTTCGCGTATCCCAAAGCGCTCGCACCGACTCCCATCGCCGACCGGGCAGTTCGTGAGCGCTTCGTCTCGGCGGCGCTCGCCGGCACGCGGGCCAACGGCCCGGGATGTGATGTGCACCGTCTCCTTCGCAGCCCAATCCAGACGACGGACGGAAGTCGCTGGTTCGGTCACAAGGTCGCCGGCGGAATGCGGTTCGAGGACGAAGTCCGCCAGATGGTGAACCGTCGCCGCTATCGAGGTGCATCCGCATGAATCACCCGCGGCTGGTTCATCTCACCACCACCGACATGAGTCTCGATTGGCTCCTTCGGCCGCAGCTCGAGGCATTCGCGGCGGCCGGCTTCGAGGTCATCGGCATGTCTGCTCCCGGTCCTCATGTCGAGGCCTTGGTCGCCAGCGGGATCCAACACCACGCGATTCATTCGTTGACCCGGTCGATGGCGCCGCGGCGAGACGTTCAGGCCATGGCCGAGTTGTATCGAGCCTTCCGCAGGATCCGCCCCGACATCGTCCACACGCACAACCCGAAGCCCGGTGTCTTCGGGCGGATTGCCGCTCGCGCGGCCCGGGTACCCATCGTTGTCAACACGGTGCATGGACTCTACGCAACCCCCGATGACCGCACGCGAAAGAAGGCAGTTGTCTACGGCCTCGAGAGGATCGCCGCCTCGTGCTCTGATCACGAATTGCTGCAGAACCCCGAAGATCTTCCCGTGCTGCGCCGGCTCGGGATTTCTCACGAGAAACTGACCGTCCTCGGCAATGGTGTCGATTTGTCTCGCTTTGATCGCGGAAGCGGTGACCTCACCGCCGGGTCCAGGCTTCGTGCCGAGCTCGGCATCGACCCCGCCACCGTGGTGGTCGGTCTCGTCGGACGTCTCGTCTGGGAGAAGGGGTATCGGGCCGTTTTCGAAGCGGCTCGCCTGCTGCGTGATCGAGACTGCGTCTTCGTTGTCGTAGGTCCAGAGGAACTCGGCAAGTCCGGGGCCGTGGGTCCCGCCGCCCGAGCAACCGCCGAGGCGCAGGGTGTGCGGTTCCTCGGCCCGCGAACCGACATGATCGATCTGTATCGTCTCTTCGACGTCTACGCCCTCGCATCGCATCGCGAAGGTTTCCCCCGGTCTGCCATGGAGGCGTCGGCGATGGGACTACCGGTGGTTGCCACCGATATTCGAGGCTGCCGCCAGGTGGTGGTCGACGGCACCACAGGGACGCTCGTGGCGGTTGACGATGGTGCCGCGCTCGCAACTGCACTCCGCGCCCTGGTCGACGACGTGGCGCTTCGCGATCGTCAGGGGAGGGCGGCCGCAGAGCGAGCTCGGGCCCACTTCGATGATCGCCGCGTCGTCAAGACGACGCTCGGGATCTACGAGGATCTCCTGACTCACTCGATGCCCGCGCCCGCCAACGCCTTGGCGTAGACCCCCACGATCTCATCGGTTGCCCGAGCGGAGTTGAACAACTCGCCCTGCTTTGTCGCTCTGTGCGCGAGATCGGAGCGAAGGGCGTCATCGGTCGCCAGGCGAGCGTGGAGTTCGGCCAGCTCGGACGGACGGTCGATCGGGCAGAGGAGGCCGGCTTCGCCCAGCCCGGAGGGGATTCCGCCCGCCGCGGTGGCTGCCACCGGGATACCCAGCGCCAGGGCTTCCATCATCGCCACCGGGAGGCCCTCGTGGCGCGAGCTCAGCGTGAAGACGTCGGCCCCACTCAGGACGCGGGTGGCGTCGCTCCGGTAGCCGAGGATCTCGAACCGCTCTCCGATCCCCGCGCTCGCGACGGCTGCCGCGAGCTCCTCGGCCAGTGGACCCTGGCCGATCAACACATAGCGAAGGTGTGGTGCCTTCACCATCGCTTCGGCGGCCGCGGCGATCAGGACGTCGAGCGCTTTCTCGCGACGGAAGTTGGCGACAGTGACGACGAGAATGTCGTCGTCGGTGGCTCCCAACTCGGCTCGCACGGCCGTGCGGTCCGCCGAGGAGCGCACCGCGGTCAGATCCACGCCGTGGACGATCGTGGTGATCTTGGCCGAATCGATCCCCTCAACGGTTGCTCGAACGTCGTCGCTCACCGCGATGGTGGCGTCGTTGAGTCGGATGGTGAGGCGATTCGCGAACCGGGTGAGCCGGTGGTGACGGGGCCATCGATTGTGTTCGGTGGTGACGATGGCGGGTCGTCGGCGGAGCGTACGGGCGAGAAGGCGGCATACCACGGCGGGAACAGGGGAGTGGACATGCACCACGTCCACCGGGTCTCGGAGGAGCGTCTGACGAAACTGCCACATCCACCCTGGTGGGCGACCCCCGAGGTGCGTTACCGCCACACCTGCGGCTTCGAGCTCAGCCACCAGGTGAGTCTTGTGGGCCAGCAGGTAAACGACATCGTGGCGCCAACCGGTTGTGTCGGTGGCGGCCTGGGTGACGATCAGTCGCTCGGCACCGCCGGGGCCGAGCCCCTTGACGAGGTGGCGGACACGTTTGGTCACGCGCTCAGGACCGACTGTGCGGTGTTGATGACGCGTTCGAGATCGTCGTCGGTCATCGACGAGCCCGATGGCAGGCAGACGCCGCGAGAAAATATGTCGGCGGCCACCTCACCGCCATGGCAGGGAGCATCGGCGTAGAGCGGTTGCAGATGCATCGGCTTCCACGCAGGTCGCGCTTCGATGTCGACCGAGTCGAGGGCCGTGATGAGCTCGGTAGGGGAGCAGGCCGAGTTGTCGCCGAGCACAACGACGGTCAGCCAGTGGTTCGCCGTGCCACGGTCGTCGATCGGGTTGAAGGAAATGCCGGGAAGCTCGCCGAGAGCGGCGAGATAGCGATCGCGAATCGTTGATCGCCGATCGATCATCTCGCTCAACCGTTGCACCTGGCCGCGACCGATCGCGGCGAGGGGATTGCTGAGTCGGTAGTTGAACCCGAGAACCTTGTGCTCGTAGTGAAGAGCCGGCTCGCGGGCCTGAGTCGACAGGTGACGGACTCGATCAACGATCGCGGGATCCGCCGACGTGAGCATTCCCCCACCACCGGTGGTCATGATCTTGTTGCCATTGAAGGAGAACACACCGATGTCGCCCCAGGCCCCGGCGGGCCGCCCGGCCCACGTCGCCCCGACGGCCTCGGCGGCGTCCTCGATGAGCGGAATGCCGTGGGCGTCGCAGAGGGCCCGGATCGGCGCGTGATCAGCGCATTGGCCGTACAGGTCGACCGTCACGATGGCGCCGACACGCCGTCCGCGCCGCTGGCAGTCCTCGACTGCCGCGGCGACGAGAGCCGGGTCTGCGTTCCACGTGGCTCGCTCGCTGTCGACGAAGACCGGGTCGGCGTTGCAGTAGCGAACAGAATTGGCCGTTGCCGCGAAGGTAAAGGTCGGAACAATGACAGCGTCGCCCGCCTGAACCCCGGCGACCAGGAGTCCGAGGTGCAACGCTGCCGAGCCGCTCGACAGAGCGACTGCATGCGGCACACCCTGCCGCGCCGCGAACTCTCGCTCAAAAGCGTCCAGGTCGGGCCCTACCGGGGCCACCCAATTCGCGTCAAAGGCACCCAACAGCAGAGACCGTTCAACGTCGGTCATGTGGGGCGGTGAAAGATAGATGCGGCCCATTGGGTCCTTCGACTCATTCCTCTGGCTGATTTGCCGATTGAGAGAGCGTCGCACAAGCACACGCCCAGTTGGCGTCTTCGGAGGGAGATGTCGTCTGGGCCCGACGGGTGGGCGAAACACCACTGATGGAACCCCAACATCTTTTTCGAATGATTCGGCGCCGGTGGCGGCCGATCGCGCTACTGGCGATCCTGTTCGCCGGACTCGGCGCGGCCAGTGCCGCAGTCGCCGAAGATGCGGCCCCGCCACCGGTGCCCGTCACACGCTACGACTCCTGTCACACAATGCTGATCGACACTGCGATCCCGGGCGATGTGCCGCAATGGGACGTGCGAAACCTTCCCCAACTGGCCGAACGGATGACACAGGGAGCAATCCCCCAAGCCGTCGCCGTTGCCGTCGGTGATGATCTCGCGACGGTTCAGTCCCGAGTCAGGGTCGGGGTTCGAAATGACATTCAGAGCATCGCCATCTGCGCTGTCGGGGAGACCCCTGGCGGTTCCGAGGGACTGGCCGATGCCTACGCCAGCCAGACGATTACGTCTCTCGAAGACGACGCGACGGAGTTTCATCTCGCCGATATCGAGAGCGCCCGTGGCCAGATCGTCGATGCTCAAGCATGTGTCGATGGTGCCGAAGCAGGCATCGAGGCTGCCGGTGCAGGCGCCGACATCTCGGCACTGAGCCAGCAGGCGTCGCTCTGTGAACTTCAGCTCAGCCAGGCCCGATCGAAGGAGATCAGTCTGGAGCGTGGCGGGATCCCCGTCGTTCCGCTGGAAACGCTGTCCTCGGCCGAAGCGGTGGAGATCAGTGAGTGGGATTTTGATCGCCGAGTTCGCGAAGGCGCCGCCGGCACGAACGTCGTCGTGGGGATCGAGGATTCGATCGGCACGGCTCGACCGAACTCGAACTCGTCCTCCTCGGGGCGATCGATTCCTGACGGACCCATCATGCGGGCCCTGGCCGGCTTGATCCTCGGCGCCGCGATCGGATTCGCCTTTGTTCAGTTCACCGAACGACTCGACTCGCGCCTTCGTCGCAAGGAAGACGTCGAAGAGACTCTCGACCTCCCCGTTCTGGCCGAGATTCCACCCTTGGCACGACGCGACAGAAAGCAAACCCGCCTGATCTCGGTCGAGGAACCTCGCTCCCGATCGGCGGAGTCCTTCCGGGCCTTGCGTTCAGCGGTGGACTACGCCCAGATGATCCAAGAGGAACGGGGGACGGCCCGGGCCGGCGCCCAGGTCATCCTCGTCACGTCCAGCGGCCCGAGCGAAGGCAAGACCACGTCGCTCGCCAACCTTGCGGCGGTCATGGCTGAGGGCGATCGTTCCGTTCTCGCCGTCAACTGCGACTTCCGCCGTCCGCGGCTCCATCGGTACCTCGGCGGTGCGACGGATCCGCAGCGACTCAACGTCACCAACATCCCCGGCGTCCAGATGGTGACGCAGGTGACGCCGGCCGACGCGGACTCGACCCCGAGCGATGTCGTTGCCGCGCAACGCCGCCTCATCGAGCGCGCCCGGGAGCGCTTTGATGTGATCCTCCTGGACACTGCGCCCGTTCTGACCACCAACGACGCCGCCGAACTACTCAGCGTGGCCGATCACGTCATCCTCGTGGTCAATGCCGGCCAGACCAAAGCGGAAGCGGCCGCCCGCGCCGCCGAACTGCTCGAGCGGCGAGGTAAGCCACCACTGGGTGTCGCCCTCGTCGGCACACGTGACGTGCCGAACTCGTCGGAGTACTACTACAGCGACGACGATCCGTATCTCGTCCAGAGCAAGCGGAAGCGAGCCGACCGAAAGGGCCCCGACCGAAAAGGCAACGCTCGACCCGACCTCGACTCCGAACCCGAGAGCGAGCCTCACCTCGACTCGTTCGAGGTCCAGGCAAACGGGTGACGGTCGGGGCCCCTGTGTCGGATTCCGTCACCGCTCCGATCTTTGCCCGTCCGAGCAGCCGGGGCGCCGAACGAACAGGCGTCAGACTCGCCTGGGCAACCGGACTCGGTTGGGCGGCGGTGGCGGTTGCCATCGTGAGCTACATCGGCGCGTACACGGTGGGGCGCGCATCGGTTCTCGGAATCCTCTTGGCGGTCGGCGTTGTCGCCGTCTCCGTCCCCTGGTTCAACAGGGTCGCTCGCCGAACGCCAGATATCGCTCTGGCCGGCCTCCTGCGGCTGTCGCTCGGCCTGAAGCTGATGGCCACTCTGCCTCGCTTCGAACTGCGCCAGGACAGCCGCGACTACTACCGGGTGGGCAGCAGCCTGGCGAACCACTTCCGGTCGTTCGACTTCTTTGTCGACCCGGGCCAGTCCGTTCCCGGCACCGGATCCGTCCGCTACATGACCGGCTTGGTCCAGGTGTTCACGCTGGAGGATGAGTTCGCCACGTTCCTGGTCTTCTCGCTCGTCGGCTTTGTCGGCGTGGTGTTCTTCCTGCAGGCATTCTCCATTGCGCTTCCGTCGATCGACATTCGCCGCTATGCGCTGCTCGTGCTGCTCTGGCCGACGCTGATCTACTGGCCATCGAGCATCGGCAAGGACGCCGTGATGATCTTCGGCCTCGGAGCAGTGGCCTACGGCCTCGCCCGGCTCATGCACGGCCGGCTCACCGGTGTCCTCTTCGCCATACCCGGATTGCTGATCTGTGGTCTGGTGCGTCCCCACGTGGCACTGATCGCCGTGTTCGCCGCCGTCGCGGCCCTGATCGTGCGTAGTCCGCGGCACAGTGCAGGCAGCACGGTCACCAAATTCATCCTCATCGGTGGGCTCCTCGTCGGTGGCGCGATCGCGTCCAACGCCGTGGAGGGGATCTTCGACATCGATGGACTGAACCCGACGGGGGTGTCTCGGGCGCTCGACATCGCGAGTCAGCGGAGCGCCCAGGGCGGCTCGTCATTCAGTGCGGCTCGAATCGACGGTGTCTCGGACTTCCCGATGGGACTGATCACTGTGCTCTTCCGGCCCTTCCCGACCGAGGCCGAGAGCGTCGCGATCGTGCTGACCTCTCTCGAGGGGCTCCTGCTCGCCGGCCTGGCCCTGGTTGCGATTCCCCGGGTGATGGCGGCGGTTCGTCACATCCGGCGCGAGGCCTATGTGGTGTACGCGGCGGGCTTCTCGTTGGTGTTCGTCTATCTGTTCTCTGCGCTGGGGAACTTCGGAATTCTCGCCCGGCAACGTTCCATGACGCTGCCCCTGGTGCTGGTCATCGCCGCGCTCCCCACGGCACGAGAACGCGTGAGGCGACAGCGCACAATGACTCGTTCGGAGGAATCATGAACTCCGGAGTCGCAGTGGTCCTACCGCAGCGGACCGAAGGTGTGCACGAGGCCGTGGTTGATCGCACCCTCGTCCTCTGGAACCCGGCCGACCGGCGCCTTCGCACGCTCAATCCGACCGCAGCCGCGATCTGGCGCCTCATCCCCGCCGTTGAGACACTGGGCGAGCTGACGTCGGGTGTGGCTGATGAGTTCGGTGTCGCGGCGTACCGGGTTCAGGCCGATGTCGAGCGAGTGGTCGAGGACTTTCGTTCGAGTGGCTTGCTGGAGGGGTCACCCATCAGGCGGCCGCATGGTTCCGGGGACACCCGAGCATCAGGTGTCGACACCAATGCGGTGACCGTCTGGGTCGAAGCGCTCGATGCTCGGATTGCGATCGTGGTCGATGATCCGGCGCTGGCTCGCGCCGTCGAGACCGACCTCGCCCCGATCAGCGTCGGTACCCCGACCGACAAACACGCCGGCGTGTCCACCATCGTTGTCACAACCGCTGAGGGTGGCTTGATCGACCTCACGGTCAACGGTGCCGACTCGGTCAGGATCGGGTCGCCGGTGGGCGTAGTCGCCCGGGTGCTGGGTGAGGTCAATGCGCTGGCCGTGGCCTCGGTGCCGGATCATCTGGTGCTCCACGCCGGCGCGATCGGTCGAGCAGGGCGCACAGTTCTGCTGCCGGCCGATGCCAACAGCGGCAAGTCGACGCTGACCACGGCCCTCGTCGCCGAGGGCTGGCGCTACCTGACCGACGAGGCTGCCGCGCTCGATGGCCGGCTGATGGTGCGGCCATACCCGAAGCCGATCGCTCTTGACCCCGGCTCGTTTCATCTGTTCCCCGAGTTTGCGCCTGACACGCGCGACGATGACCTCTGGTCAGGACGGCGACAGCGGGCCTGGTATCTCGATCCCGCATCGGTCGGCTCGGTCGGAGCACCAACACCGGCCCACATCGTGGTCTCCCCACGCTGGACCGAGGGAGCCGCAACGGCGGTGACCGCGCTCCGCCCGATCGAGGCACTTCACGAACTGCTGGGCCACGCGTTCGATTTTTCCCAGGGCGGAGCCCACGTGTTCGAGATCCTGGCGCGACTCGCGAACGATGTGCCGATGTATCAGCTCAACTACGGCGACCTTCGCGCGGCGACCGCTGCCGTGGATCGCCTCTTGGGCTAGACGCCGCGTCGCGCTCGGCGGCGTTCCGCCATCGACGGCAGGTCCTCGAGCGGGGGAAGGCCCTTGCGGCGCCGTTTCTCTTCGTACTGGGCTTCATCGGCGAGCCGCAGGAGCGCCCCACGGGTCACGACGTTGGGGGTGGCGAACGCTATGCCGCACGACAACGAGCGGCCCGGGCCGGACTCGCTGAAGAGCTTCTGAGCGCTTTCTGCGACCGGCTCGGCGCTGAGCATGCCGCCGCCGTCGAGGATCACGCAGAACTCGTCGCCGCCGATCCGGCAGACGGTCGATCCTTCGATCGGGCCCGCAGCAGCAGCGAGTGACCGAGCGGCGTGAACGAGTAGTTCGTCGCCGGCGGCATGGCCGTCCGTGTCGTTGACGATCTTCAAACCATCGACGTCGCACATGATGAGCGCAACATCTTGGCGATCGATGGGAGAGCGGTCGAAGATCTGGGTGAGCTGCTGTTCGAGGACTCGGCGATTGCCGAGCCCGGTGAGCGGATCGCGAAGGGCGAGTTCCTCGAACTCGGCAATGCGTTCTGCCTGCGAGACGGCTGCCGCCACGTGTGTCGACACAAGGCGGAGTGTGGCCAGATCGTCGTGGTCGAGCATGCCGGCGTCAGCGTGGGTGGTAGCCCAGGCAACGCCCCAGACGCTGTCACCGATGATGATCGGCCACGCGGCTTCTGATCGAAGCCCTCGGCTGTGCAGCGAGATCGTGCCCGGGTCATCGGCGCGGCTCTCGTCGGTCGACCGGACAAAGCCCTGGCCGTCGAGCAGCCGGTCGAGTCCAGGTCGGGCGTCTTCGCCATGGGTCTCGTCGACGGGGAAGCGTTCGCTCCCCGAACCGGTGTTGACCAGGATGTCGAGGGACCGTTCGTCGTGGTCGAGTCGGCCGATGCTGATCGACGATGCGTTGAGCGCCTTCTTGGCCTGATCAGCGATCACGGTCAACACTTCGGTCATGTTGTTGGCCGCTCGGACCGCAGCGCCGATCGACACCAGTGCTTCAACCGGCGAGTTGCGTTCGGTGGGCACGAACCGGTCGAGGCCACCGAGGACTTCACCGAGATCGAGTTCGCCGCTGAGGGGGTCACCGGATTCGAGCTCGAGCGCCGCCGCGGCACCCAGGTCCGGGTCGAGCGCCGAGCCGAGAAGCTCGTCAACCCGACGACGGCGAGCGGTCCAGTTGGGAGCTGCTCCCGCGGTGGGGTGACCCACGAGAGTGGCCGCAAGGGCGAGCAGACGAGCGGAGAGCGGGATGTCGGGTCCGCGTAGGGCGTGGGGCCCGCCGCTTCCGTCCCAACGCTCGTACTGATGCCGAACCGCGTTTGCGCAGCCCCCGAGCCCGGGAAGCGACTTGAGCATGTTCGACGAGAGCACGGCCGAGGAGGGGTCGGGCACGATGTCGACCGTGCCGACCGGGCGCACGTGGGTGAGAAGAATCCCGATCTCGGCAAGTAATGATCCGGTTATCGCATCCACACGATCCTGCACCGGGGAGCCAGCGGCGGCGGCGATCCGGTCGACCAGGTGGGCCCGTAACGCGGCGCGCCGCGCCGCGGCGGGATCAAAGACATCCAGAGCTTGAGCCAGCGCGGTGACCGACGCACGGGCGGAGCGATCGAGGGGGCGGCTGGCAGTATCACTCGCGCGGGCAGGCGCGTCGGTGAACAAGTGCTCCATGATCTCGCGCCTCCTCGCAACCGGCCTACTTCCGCTATTTGTAGCAGAAACCGATGGTCACGGAAAGTCTAGCAACTGACCACAGAGGGTGGTTGTCCGAATCAAGAGGCGGCCAGCTCAGTCATGCGTTCGGTCAGGCCGTCCACGCCCATTGCGCCGATCACGACATCGAAGGTGCTGTCATCGTTGATGAACGCAAAGGACGGCTGACTGGCCACCCCGAACGACTCCCAGATCTCACCTTCGAGATCAGGAATATGGGGAAAGGCGTCGACTCCGTTGTTGGTCACGAAGCGGCGCATTGGGGACAGGTCATCACGGCTGGAAACACCGACAACGTTGACTTGGCCTTCGAATTGTTCCTGTACCAGTGCGACCGCACCGGATTCTCTGATGCAAGTCGGTCACCAGGGTGCCCAGAACCACAGGACGAGATCTTGGCCGGCATAGTCGCCGGAGTCGAACTGTGATCCGTCGACCAGTTCGCCGCTGAAGCTGAGCGGCCAGTCGACGCCTGCACCGTCGCTTGCGGGATCATCGGCCGGCGCTTGGCCCTCAGCCGCGGGTACCGCGTCGGTCTCCCCCGTGGAGGTTGCGTCGGTGGAGGAGTCGCTTTCGCTCGCGTCCGTGGATTCGGCGCTGGTCTCACTCGATGGGTCGCCACCACACGCCGCGCCGAACAGCGCGACTGCGAAGAGGCAGGGGAGAATTCGCTTCACGGGCTCCATGGTAAGCAATGTCCAGTCATACTTGGGGTCGGCCGCCCAGAAACGACTGAATCCCGACCATGAGCACCCGCAAACTGATCCTCACTGCCCTTCTCTGTGGCATGGCAATCCTGATAGCCGGAGCCATTCAACTCGTCGACATTCTCAACAGCTGAGATATTCGCGACATCCGAGACGTTCACGCCGAACAGGGCCTTCCGTCCCCGGGCTTTTCGGGCGATATGGTGAGCGCCAACCGAGGAGGTGAGTGCGACGGACGCACAACATGATGTCGTCGTTATCGGCGGCGGACCTGGTGGCTACGCAGCGGCGCTCTACGGGGCCGGGATCGGGCTCGACATCGGGCTCATCGAAAACAACATCCTCGGCGGCACGTGCCTGAACGTCGGCTGCATCCCGGCAAAGGAACTCCTCGAGACGGCACACGTGTTCCGCACCGTCCAGCACGCGGGTGACTTCGGTGTGAATGCCTCCGAGCCGGTGCTCGACTGGTCGGTCACCATGCAGCGCAAGCAGGGCATCATCGACCAGCTCGTCGGCGGTCTCGCCAGCCTGCTCACGTCCAAGAAGGTCACGGTCTATGACGGCGCCGGCTCGCTTGGCCCCGACCGCACGGTCACGGTCACCGGTGGTGACGGTGAGCAGATGACGCTCACGGGCAATTCGGTCATCCTCGCCACGGGTTCCCAGCCCCGCACAATTCCCGGCTTCGAGATCGATGGCCGACTGGTGGTCACCTCCGACGAGATGCTGTCGATCCCTGAGCTGCCCGTGTCGGCAGTCGTGATCGGCGGCGGCGCGATCGGTTGCGAGTTCGCATCGATGATGGGCGACCTCGGTGTCGACGTCACCGTGCTCGAAGCGCTCCCGCAGATTCTCACCGGCTGCGATCCCGATGCCACCCGTGTTGTCCAGCGCTCGTTCAAAAAGCGCAAGATCAACACCCGCACGGGCGTCATGGTCGGTGGCCACACTCCGTCTGCCGACGGCCGTTCGACGACGGTCGCTTTCGGCGATGGCGAGTCGATCGACGTCGAACTCATCGTGATGTCGGTCGGACGCCGCCCGTATGCCGACCTACTCGGCCTTGATGGCACCGGGGTTCAGATCGACGATCGGGGCTTCGTGGTTGCCGACGGACGCTGCCGTACGGGTGAGCCCGGAGTCTGGGCCGTGGGCGACATCATCAACACCCCGGCACTCGCGCACGTGGCGTTCGCCGAGGGCATGCTCGCGATCCGAGACATCCTGGGCGAGGAACCGACGCCGCTCGATCATCACGGCACGCCGTGGTGTATCTACTGCCATCCCGAGGTCGCCTTCGCCGGACACACGGAAGAATCCGCCAAGGAGGCGGGTTTCGATGTGGTCACCTCGAAACACTCATTCATCGGCAACGGACGCGCCAAGATCGTGGGCGAGACCGACGGCGTGGTGAAGGTCATTGCCGAAAAACGTCCCGACGGTACCGGAGGTCGTATTCTCGGCGTCCACATGGTCGGCCCCTGGGTCACCGAACAACTCGGCCAGGGCTACCTCGCCGTGAACTGGGAGGCCACCGTTGACGATGTGGCGGCCTTCATTCAACCCCATCCCACTATGAGCGAGATGTTCGGAGAGACCGTCATGTCACTCACCGGCCGTTCGCTGCACGGCTGAGCAAGGAACGATGATTCATGGCTGATGTCACAATGCCCCAGTTGGGTGAGACCGTCACCGAAGGCACGATCACCCGGTGGTTCAAGAACGTGGGCGACGCCGTTGCCATGGACGAGATCCTGTTCGAGGTGTCCACCGACAAGGTCGATTCCGAGGTTCCCTCGCCGATCGCCGGAACACTGACCGAGATCCTGGCCGCGGAGGGCGATGTGGTCGAGGTTGGCCAGGTCCTCGCACGCATCGGCGACGCCGGCGCCGCACCGGTGCCCGCTGGGGCCGCCCCCGCCGCTCCGGTCCCAAGCCCTGAGCCGGCGTTCGCGCCGATTGACGCCGTGCCGGCTGCTCCGGCGCCACCACCCCCGCCCCCGGCTCCGCCCGCACCGGCGGCCGCGCCCGCGCCGGCTGCCGGAGCGACCGACATCACGATGCCCCAGTTGGGTGAGACCGTCACCGAAGGCACGATCACCCGGTGGTTCAAGAACGTGGGCGACGCCGTTGCCATGGACGAGATCCTGTTCGAGGTGTCGACCGACAAGGTCGATTCCGAGGTTCCCTCGCCCGTGGCCGGGACCTTGCTGGAGATCGTTGCCATCGAGGGAGCAGTTGTCGAAGTCGGCCAGGTGCTCGCCCGTGTCGGCAGCGCGGCAGCAAGCCCGTCAGCGCCGGTCGAGGCAGCTCCCGCACCGGAGACGGCGGCACCAGTCGCGGCCGTGACGCCTCCGGCCCCTGCACCGGCGGACGAGCCCGCTCCGCTCACCGAGGGTCTGATCTTGTCGCCGGTTGTGCGGCGCCTCATCGCCGACAACGGCATCGATGCTTCCACGCTGACGGGCACCGGTGTAGGGGGTCGGATCACCCGCGCGGATGTCGAACGTGTCGTGCAATCTGCCGCCGTCGGCACCACCCCGGCGCCGATTTCGGCGGCCCCACCCACGCCGCCGCCCGCGGCGCCGGCTCCCGCCGCAGTCGCCCCCCCGACATCGCCGCCCGCTGCCCCTGCTCCAGTTGCTGCGCCTGCGCCTGTGCCCATCGCCGGCAGTCGCGACCAGATCATCCCGGTCAACAACATCCGCAAACGCACCGGCGAACACATGGTGATGTCGAAGGCGACATCACCCCATGTGCTGACCGCCATGGAGGTTGACTACGAACGGGTGGAGCACGTGCGCCGAGCCAACAAGGCCGGCTGGAAGGCCGACGAGGGTTTCAGTCTCACCTATCTTCCGTTCATCGCTCGTGCTGTCGTCGATGCGCTGCGTGACTTCCCGCACCTCAACGCCAGCTTCGGCGGCGATCATCTCGTGGTACACGACGAGGTCAACCTCGCGGTAGCGGTCGACATCGATTTCGACGGGCTCCTGGCCCCGGTCGTGAAGGGAGCCGGAGGCAAGCGACTGCGTCAGCTCGCCCGCGACATTGTCGACGTCGCCGCCCGCACTCGCACCAAGCAGCTGACCCCTGACGACCTGAGCGGGGGCACGTTCACGCTGACCAACGCCGGCCAGTACGGCACGATGATGCAATTCCCGATCATCAATCAGCCGCAGGTGGCGATCCTCTCGACCGACGGTGTGAAGCGAAAGCCCGTCGTGGTCACCGACGAATTCGGCAACGAGTCGATCGCCATCCACTCTGTTGGCGTGCTGGCGATGGCCTGGGATCACCGTGCATTCGACGGTGCCTATGCCGCCGCGTTCCTCAATCGGATTCAGGAGATCATCGAAACCCGCGACTGGGAGGCGGAGATCCACTGAGCTCCGTTGCTGACCTCGACGCGAGCCTGCGAGTCCGCTGGCTCGGCAGGGTCTCGTACCGCGACGCGCTGGCGCTTCAACGTCAGCTGTTCGCGGGGCGAGGCGATCATCTGCTGCTGTTGGAGCACGATCATGTCGTCACGCTCAGCAAGCGCACCCCCCGCGAACACCTCTTGGTCGATGCGGAGTCACTGGGCGCCGATGTCGTCTCCACCGACCGCGGAGGCGACATCACCTACCACGGGCCCGGCCAACTCGTCGGCTACCCGATCCTCACTGTCCCCGGCAAGCGGGGTGGCGGCATGGCTGACACCGCGGCCTATGTGGAGAGCATCGAGCAGCTCCTGATCGACGTGCTCGCTGACCTGGGGTTGGCGTGTGCGCGCATTCCGCACTCCAACGGCGTGTGGGTGGATGTGGACGGGGTTCGCCCCCGCAAGATCGCCGCCATCGGCGTTCGTATCTCCCGTGGGAGATCCATGCACGGATTCGCGCTCAACGTCAAGCCCGACCTGACGTGGTTCGACAGAATCGTGCCCTGTGGCATCAGCGACAAGGGCGTCACGTCGTTGGCCGCGGAGGGGTTCGGTCGCTCCATGCACGAGGTCGTCGACCTGATCGCGGCCGAGGCGGCGCGGCGCTGGGGCCGCAACGTCCCCGTCGATCGCGCCGACGTAGCCTGGCGGGTTCCCGCCTCCGATCTCGCCCCGTTCACGCGGGGTGAAGGCGCGGGCACACCCGTTGGTCGACAAGGTGTCGGATACGGCGGGCAGGCCGATGGCACGTCGGTGCGGTTGCTCGGCCGCCTGGCCGAAGCGGGAGTCGCCGCTGATCCGGTGCGGTTGAAGTCCCGCAAACCCGAATGGATGCGGGTGCCCCTCGACACTGGTCCCACTTACCGCGAGATCAAGAAGACGATGCGCGATCTCGACCTCGTCACCGTGTGCGAAGAGGCTGGTTGCCCCAACATCTCCGAGTGTTGGAACGACGGCACGGCCACGTTCATGATCCTCGGCGAACGTTGCACCCGTGCGTGCGGTTTCTGCCTTGTCGATACTCAGAAGCCTGCCGCCGCCGACCCCGGCGAGCCCGGTCGCGTGGCTGAAGCGGTCGATCGGATGGGCCTGAAGCACACGGTGGTCACCATGGTGGCCCGCGATGATCTCGCCGACGGGGGAGCAGCAGCAGTGGCGGAAACGGTTTCCGCCATCCGGGCGAAGGTACCGTCGTCTCGTGTTGAAGTGCTCGTATCGGACTTCAAAGGCGACGACGAAGCGCTGAAGACCGTCTTCGACGCTCGTCCAGACGTCTTCAACCACAACATCGAGACCGTCGCCCGCTTGCAGCGAGCGGTTCGGCCGTCGGCGGGCTACGCCCGATCACTTTCCGTGCTCGCCCGGGCCAAGCGGGCCGGGCTCGTCACCAAGTCATCGATCATCGTCGGCATGGGCGAGACCGAGGACGAGGTCGTGCAGACGATGGCTGACCTCGCTGCGATCGGTGTCGACATCGTCACGATCGGTCAGTACCTCCGCCCCACATCACACCACCTACCCGTGGCCGTGTGGTGGGAGCCGAAGGTGTTCGCCCACTGGAAAGAGCAGGGCGAAGCGATGGGCATCGACCATGTCGAGTCGAGCCCGCTCACCCGCTCCAGCTACCACGCTCGAGAAGCGGCCGATGCCGCCGAACGGTCCTAGGGCCGGCGCAGGTAGCCGTTGGGCGTCCGGAATGCGGCCCTTGAGTTCATCGCTTTGGGAACCTCGTTCTGCTCCCTGCCCGCTGAACACCCGGGCGTTTGGAGTTGATCACGCGCGTTTGGAGTTGATCACGCCGGTATCGAAGCCGGCGAGATGCAGGCCTCCGGCGAAGCGGGCGTGTTCGATCTTTGTGCAGCGGTCCATGACAACGTCGAGGCCCGCCTCGGCGGCGACCTGAGCGGCCTCGGCAGACCAGAGCCCGAGTTGAGCCCAGAACACCTTGGCGCCGATCTCCGCCGACTGTTCGGCGATCGGCGGGAGGTCCTCGCTACGGCGGAAGACATCGACAATGTCGGGCACAACCGGCAGGTCCGCCAACGACGGGTAGACCGGCCGGCCGAGAATCTCGGTCTCTCGGGGGTTGACCAGGTACACGTCGTAGTCGGTCGATGAACTCAACAGGTAGGTGGCGACGAAGTAGCTCGCCCGAGCCGTGTTGGCCGACGCTCCGACGATGGCGATCGACCTGCTCTCGTCGAGGATGCGCTTGCGGTCGTTCGCTCCTGGCGGACTCCAGCCCACAATATCTTTACGCATGAGCGGCTCCCAGTGCACGATCCAGGTCATAGAGGATGTCGTCGAGGTCTTCCAACCCGACGGAGATCCGAACCATCTCCGGTGTCACCCCGCCCGCCTCAAGTTGTTCGTCGGAAAGTTGCGAATGGGTTGTCGACGCGGGGTGGAGGATGAGCGTCTTGGCATCGCCGATGTTGGCGAGATGACTGATCATCTGTAGCGCCTCGATGAACCGGGTGCCGGCCTCACGACCGCCGGTGAGCCCGAAGGTGAAGACAGCGCCCGCTCCCTTGGGCAGATAGCGCTGAGACATCTCATAGTGAGGGGACTCCGAGAGACCGGCGTACTTGACCCAACTGACTCGGGGATCAGCGTTGAGCCATTCGGCGACGGCCTGGGCATTGGCAACGTGACCGGCCATGCGGTAGTCGAGTGTCTCGAGACCTTGCAGGAACAGGAAGGCATTGAGAGGGGCGAGGGTGGCGCCGACGTCACGGAGGCCATCGTTTCGAAGTTTCGTGCAGTAGGCGTACTCGCCGAAATTGTCCCACCAGCGCAGGCCGTTGTAAGTGGGTACGGGCTCGGTCAGCTCCGGGAACCGGCCCGAGCCCCAGTCGAACGTGCCTGCTTCGACGACCACGCCACCGAGAGACGTGCCGTGGCCGCCGATGAACTTCGTCGCCGAGTGCACCACGATGTCGGCCCCATGCTCCACGGGGCGACAGAGCGCCGGCGTGGCAAAGGTTGAGTCGACGGCGAGCGGGACTCCTTGGGCGTGCGCCGCATCGGCAAGGGCGGCAATGTCGGCAATGGCGCCAGACGGATTACCGATCGTCTCGGTGAACACCAGCTTCGTCTCGGGGCGAATGGCCGCGGCGAACGCATCGACATCGGTCGGGTCGACGAAGGTCGTCTCGATCCCGAACCTCGCCAAGGTGTTGGAGAACATCGTGATCGTGCCTCCGTAGAGGTGACTGCTCGACACGATGTGGTCGCCGGCACCGGCGAGGGCGGTGACACTCAGAAACTCCGCAGCGTGCCCCGAGGACGCGGCCACCGCGCCGATCCCTCCCTCGAGACTCGCCATCCGTTCCTCGAACGCAGAGACAGTGGGGTTGCCGAGCCTGGTGTAGACCATCCCGTACTTCTGAAGCGCGAACAGGTCGGCTGCATCGTCAGCGTCCTCGAAGACGTAGGAGCTCGTCTGGAAGATTGGCGTGGCTCGGGCGCCCGTGGAGGGGTCGGGGCGCGCACCCGCATGCAGTGCTCGGGTGCGAAAGCCCCACTGGCGATCGGCGCCGGTTTCGTCAGGCATCCCGCGACTCTAGGGGCGGAGGCGTGGAGGCCGTAGTCTGGATGCCATGTTCGCAAATCGTCTTGATCGGGCCCGGGCCCGAATGGAAGCCGACGGGGTCGATGCCCTGCTCCTCTCGGTCGGCAGCGACCTCCCCTACTTCTGTGGGTACGAGGCGATGCCGCTGGAACGCATCACCATGCTGGTGGTGCCCCGCGAGGGAGAAGCCAAACTGGTCGTCCCTGAGCTTGAAGTGCCGCGTGTCGAGGAGCGCCCCGACATCTTCTCGATCCAGGGGTGGGCCGAGACCCAAGATCCGATCGCCCTGATCGCCGAACTGGCTGGCCCGGCCGCGATCGCCGCCGTCGGCGATCACATGTGGGCCGGCTTCCTCGTGGACCTCACCACCGCGATGCCGTCGACGTCCTTTCGGCGAGCGAGCACGATCACGAGCCCGATTCGTTCCGTCAAAGACGGCGCGGAGGTCGAGCGTCTCCGGGCGGCGTCAGCGGCGGTCGACCGAATTGCCGCCCGTCTTCAGGCCGGCGAGATCGAACTGGTCGGCAAGACCGAGGCCGAGGTTTCTGCTGAGTTGAGCAGGCAGATCCTCGACGAAGGCCATCAGCGCGTGAACTTCGCGATCGTGGCCGCCGGCGAGAACGCCGCAAGTCCCCACCATCACGCCGGCGATCGGGTGATCCGGGCCGGTGAGGGAGTCCTCTGCGATTTCGGTGGCACCATGATCGGCGAGGACGGCATCGGCTACTGCTCCGACATCACCCGCTGTGTCTGGACCGATGATCGGCCCGACCGGGAGTTTCTCGAGGCCTACGCAGTGTTGCACGAGGCGCAGGCGACTGGCGTACGTTCGGCCACTGTCGGCACGCCTGCCCAGGACGTCGACCGCGTGACGCGCCAGAAGATCGTCGACGGTGGCTACGGGAGCTACTTCATCCATCGCACCGGTCATGGAATCGGAGTGGAGGCCCATGAGGATCCCTACATCGTCGAGGGCAACACGACGCCGCTCGAGCGTGGCAACGCGTTCTCGATCGAGCCGGGCATCTATGTCCCCGGCAAGTGGGGTATGCGTCTGGAAGACATTGTCGTTGCCGCCAGCGCGGGCCCCGATTCGCTGAACACTGTCGACCACCAGCTCGCCGTCATCGGCTGATCAGTGATTCGCCTCGACGGGGCAACCGTCCTTCTCCAATGGGCGGCCGGTGGCTGGCTGTTCTTGTGGGTCACGACACGCCGCCGCGAGGTCGGCCTTGGCTATGGCTGGCTCCAGCGCCTGACCTTCCTCGTTCTGGCAGGTGGATCTCTGGCTGCCGCGTTCATCACGACCCCGACATGGAGCCGAGAGATCACCACGATGACGTTCATCGTCGCCGGCGGTGTCGCGCTGTGGGTTTCGATCGACCGCAAAGCGGCTGGAGTCGCCGGCCAACGCCAGGTTGTCGAGCGCCGCAGCGAGCGTGTGGCAGCGATGACCGGTATCGACCGCGAGGCGCAGCGGTTCGACAAGGAGAGCCCCGAATTCCCGCCGGTGCTCGACCTCATCGCGGCCGGTATTGGGCTCCTCGCCGTGGTCATCGCATCGCTCGAAGCAGGCGGGCCTACCGCGCTATCGATCTTTCGTGGGCTCACGAGCGCGATGTTCCTCGGGGTGGTCTCCAACGCCATGCTCCTTGGCCATTGGTACCTGGTTCAGCCTGGGCTGGCCCGGTCACCGATCCTCGAGTTGGTCCGGTGGACGGCGATCCTGTGGGTCCCGGAGACGATCGCCATGTTGTTGCCCACCGGAATGGTGTCGGTACTGAACGGCAACATCGACGACGCCTACAACGGCCTTCTCGGCTGGTTCTGGATCGCCTGCGTGGTGGCCACGATCATCCTCATCGGCGTGACGAGGGCTGCGCTGCGGGAGCGGGAGTACTCCGCCGTCATGGCGGCCACCGGCCTGATGTATCTCGCCATTCTCACCGGATTCGGCCAGGATCTCGTGGCGCGGGTGCTCCTCAACCCCTGATCCACTATGGGCCGTGTGGACCTGTTGAGGAGGACACCTCGGCGGTACATTCAACAGCTGAGCGATGTTCGCCGAGGGGATTCGGCGATGGAACGAGCAACCTGTGACCGAACTCGGTGCGCGCCCAACCTCTGCGGCGACATACGCGGACTTTTCCGTGCGCGGCTCTCTGCGGCAGCTGTTGCACCTGGCGCGAGCGCCCCACGCCCGCAACGCGGCCGCGCTCCTTCGCGAAGTCGAAATCTCCGAAACCCGACTAGCGGAACGCCTTGGGCAAACGGAGCTCGTGGGCTTGTCGATCCTCGAGATCGGACCGGGACAGAGCATGGAACGTGCGCAGTTCTTCGGTCGTCGGAACGTGGTTACGGCGATTGATCTCGATGAGATCGTCGATGGGTTCGACCCCGCCGGGTATCGCCGCATGCGTCGGTCCAACGGTTGGGGGCGGATGATCAAGACACTGGGGCGAAATGTCCTGATCTCCCCACGCCAACGCCGTGCGTGGAAAGCCGAGCTCGGTGTTGATCGAGTCACCCCTCCGATTCGAGTGCGGGGTGACTTCTGCGATGCGAATGTCAGAGACGTGGTCCCGGGATTCGGTGCGTTCGACATCGTCATGTCCTGGTCCGTCTTCGAGCACCTCCGTGACCCGAGAACGGCAGTCCAGAGCGTTGTCGATGCGTTGGCACCGGGTGGGGTGTTCCTCTTGTCGATCCACAACTACACGGCCAACGACGGGCATCACGACATTCGGGCGTTCTCGGGCGGACTGGATGCCCTCCCGCCGTGGGGACACCTCCGGGACTCCACAAAGTCCGAGATCCACCCATCGGCATATCTCAACGAGTGGCGGCTGCAGGATTGGCAGTCGCTGTTCGAGGAGCTGACTCCGGGCGCGGTTGTGCAGCTCGACTCCTACGAGCATCCGGAGCGTTTCGGCCCCCTGCTCGATGGATCGCTGGCGGTTGAGCTCGGGGCGTTCAGCCGCGAGGAGTTGCTCACTGTCGACATTGTGGTGACCTGGAGAAAGCCATTGGTCGACTGAGCTCCGCTGTTGGTTGAAAAAGCGTACTTCGTGGGGAAGAATGCGGACTCGACCAACGAATCTGGAGTTCCCCCCATGGAAGTAACTGATGCACTGACCGAGACCACCGGCATCGTCGACGGTCTGGTTGCCGGGCTGACCCCCGAACACCGTGAGATGCAGACGCCGTGCAAGAAGTGGACGGTGCACGACCTCGTCAACCACATGGTCAACACGTCGAAGGCCGTGTCGGCCATGGCGAGTGGCGACATGTCGCTCATGCCCGCCGAGGGCACCGATCACTTGGCCGAGGGTCCGGTCAGCGGTTGGAACGATGGTAAGGCCGCGATCAGTGCGGCGGCCGGCGTCGACCTGTCAGCGATCCGTCAGACCCCATTCGGTGAAGTTCCCGGTGCCATGGTGCTGTCTGTCGGCGTTGCCGACCTGCTCACGCACGGTTGGGACCTCGCCCGGGCGACGGGACAGGACATCTCGGCGACCGATGACCTCACCGCGTTCGCGCAGAACACATGGGGAATGGTCCTTCCGCCCGACGCCCGTGACGGCGATCGTTTCGATGTCGAGCAGCCGTGCCCGGAAGGCGCCAGCGCGCTCGACAAGCTGGCTGCGTTCACCGGCCGCAGCGTTTCCTGATGGTGAGTCTGGCTGCGCCTGACCAGCGGTCGGGCGCAGCCGGACTAACCTTTCTGTCATGCCAAGAGCGATCTGGAGCGGGTCGATCAGTTTCGGACTGGTGAACATCCCTGTCCGCCTCTACAGCGCGGTGTCGCGAAAGACGGTCCGGTTCAACCAGATCGACTCCGCCACGGGGTCCCGCGTGAAACAAAAGCGGGTCTCTGCCGCCGATGGTGAAGACGTGCCATACGAGCGGATCGTGAAGGGCTTCGAGCTCCCCTCGGGCGACTTCGTCATGATCTCCGATGAAGAGATGGCCGCGCTCGACCCCGACGCGGTTCGCACCATCGACATCCACGAGTTCGTCGATCTCGCCGACATCGATCCGATCTTCTACGACAACGCCTACCACCTTGTTCCCGACGAGCAAACGGCCAAGCCCTACAAGCTTCTCGCCAGCGCGATGGAGGAGGCGGGCAAGGTCGGCATCTGTCATTTCGTGATGCGCTCGAAGCAGTATCTCGCCGCGGTGCGGCCCAAGGACGGCCGGCTCCTGATGTCGACGATGGTCTATGCCGACGAGGTCGTCGACCACACCGCCATCGGTGGCTTCGACCTGCTTGACGACATCTCGATCGACCCCAAGGAGCTGGCAATGGCGGAGCAACTCATCGCCACGCTCGACACTCAGTTCGATCCGTCGAAGCACAACGACACATATCGCGAGGCGGTCCTCGAGTTGATTGACCGCAAGGCGGCGGGTGAGACAGGCGACGATCTGGTGCCGGCGCCGGCGCCCTCATCCGACAAGGTCATCGACCTCATGGCCGCCCTCGAAGCGTCCGTCGCGGAGGCCAAGAAGGCACGCGGCCGGCACCCGGCGACCGGTCGCTCGACGTCGAAGGCCAAGGCGGCGAAGAAGGCAGCGAAGAAGGCGGCCAGGAAACCCGTCAAGAAGGCCGTCAAGAAGGCCGTCAAGCGGGCCCGCAAGTCGGCCTGACCTTCGTGGCCGAGGTCGAGCGAGTCCATGTCGAGATCGACGGCCATCGGCTGTCGGTCAGCAATCTCGAGAAGGTTCTCTACCCGGTGGTCGGCTTCACCAAGGCCCAAATCATCGACTACTACGTGCGCATCGCGCCGGTGATGCTTCCCCATGTCGAGGATCGAGGGATCACGTTACGCCGGTGGCCGAACGGGGTCACCGAGCAGTCCTTCTTCGAGAAGCGGTGTCCGTCGCATCGTCCCGGTTGGGTCGGTACTTGCCTCGGCCCCGGCGATCGCAGCGGCGGAATCGACTACTGCCGGCTGGATTCGATCGCGGCGCTGGCATGGACGGCCAACCTCGCGGCCCTGGAGATTCATGCTCCGATGGCGCGATGCGGCGACATGGATTCACCGAGCATGCTGGTCTTCGATCTCGATCCCGGCGATCCGGCGACGGTCATCGAGTGCTGCCAGGTGGCCCTCGAGATCCATGACGTGCTCGATACGGTCGGCCTCGCCGCGTTCCCGAAGACCTCGGGCAGCAAAGGGCTGCAGGTCTATGTGCCTCTGAACACACCGCACGAGCACAATCACTGCTCGGACTTTGCCCTGGCAGTTGCGCAATTGCTGGAGCAGAAGCTGCCGAAGCTCGTGCTGTCCAACATGGCGAAGGCCGCACGCAAGGGCAAGATCTTCATCGACTGGAGCCAGAACTCCCGCCACAAGACCACCATCGCCCCGTACTCGCTGCGGGCCAAGGACCGCCCCACGGTTTCGACGCCGCTCGCGTGGGACGAAGTGGCCGATGGGGCAGACGGTGAGCCACTGGTCTTCGAGGCCGGCGATGTGCTGGACCGCGTGGAGGAGTTCGGCGACCTGTTCGCCGAGACCCTCACGCTCCAACAGAAGCTTCCCGACGGTGGCTAGGCGGTCGCTGTCACACCCCTGGGCCATGATGATGGGGTGAATCGCACCGACCGGCTCTACGCGCTCGTGGAAGAACTCAGAGCGGGAGCGCCGGGGTCTCGTACCGCTCGAGAACTGGCCGGGCGTTTCGAGGTGTCGACGCGGACCGTGGAGCGAGACATCCTCGCGCTGCAGGAAGCCGGCGTCCCGATCCATGGCGCCGCCGGCCGGCGGGGCGGGTACTCAATCGATCCTGGTCGCACGCTTCCACCGGTGAATTTCACGCCCTCGGAGGCTCTCGCCGTGGCGATCGCATTGGCCGACGGCACCGGCCCGTTCGCGGCAGCGGGCCGGATGGCTCGCAACAAGGTCCTGGCGGCCATGTCCGGCTCTGATCTGGAGGCCACGAGAGTGATGGGTGAGCGGGTACGCCGCTACGCACGGCCTGACACCGTTGAGCCTCCGGTTGTGCCGCTCGGGGTCCAACAAGCGATCAGCGACAACCTGGTCGTCAGGATCAATTACAGCGACCGCCACGGTGAGGTGTCGACTCGGTCCGTCGAGCCAGTCGGCGTTCTCAGTCTCGACCAGGATTGGTACCTCGTCGGCTGGTGCCGGCTACGCGACGATGCTCGCACGTTCCGACTCGACCGGATCAAGCGCGCCGAGCTCACCGATGAGACGGCGCCGGTGCGCGACCCGGACCGTTTCCTCGAGTTCATGCCTTGGCTGGTCGAGCGACCGAGTCCACTCCACTGAACGTCCGGCCAATACCGACAGGGGGTTGTCGGGGTTTCGCACCGCAAAGCCGAGGTTTGTGGGAAACGCCGACAGAGGGCTGTCGCTCGGGGCCGCGACGATGGCGTCCCGAATCCCCCACAACTTCAGGAGCACATCATGAGCAACGCAACCGCAGTCAACCCGATCGGCTGGTTCGAGATCGCCGGGACCGATGTCGAAAAGACTCAGGCCTTCTATGGCGATCTGTTCGGCTGGCAGTTCAGCGACAGCCCGATTGGGCCCGGCTACAGGATGGTCGATGCCGGCGAGGGTCCCGGCGGCGGCGTGACAACTGCTGAGGGCGGGCTGCCCTCGACCTACGCCATCTTCTCGATCGTCGTCCCCGACGTCAGTGCCAGCTGCGAGCGCATCAAGGAGCTGGGTGGCCGCGTGCTCGTCGGGCCCGCAGAAGTTCCCGACAGCGGTGGCCTGGTGTTCGCCAACGTCGAGGATCCGGACGGGAACCACTTCGGCGTCTTCTGTCCGCCCGCGGGCTGACCACGACCAACGGAGATCGTCGGGCGGACCGGGCGTGTTCCGGTCCGTCACGGCGGGGTAGCTACAGTTCCCGGTATGACGATCACGTTCACCGCAAGCCGTTCGATTCCCAAGGCCGCCAAGGCCGCCGTCACCATCGTCACCAGCGATGCCGTTGACGCCGGAACCACCGGAGCCGACCCGAAACAGCTCGAGGCCTCCGGCTTCGAAGGGGAGGTGGGTCAGGTCTACCAATGGCCAAGCGATGGCCGCGTCTCGGCCCTCGTCGGAATCGGTGTTGCCGCTGACGTCGACACTGATGCCATCCGCGCTGCCGGTGCGTCGATTGGACGCAGCTTCAGCCGTCATACACGAGTCGGCGTCGCCCTCCCCGAAAGCGACGTTGCTGCGGATGCGGCGCGCCAGGCAGTCGCCGGGGGATTGACGCTCGCGACCTACACGTACACCACCTACAAGAGCGACGCGGAGCGGACCAAACTCGCCAAGGTCGATGTTGCCGGCGCCTCCGGTGCACGGGCTCAGGCGGCGATCGATCGAGGCGCGGCGCTGGCTGCTGGTCAATGCTTCGCGCGGGACCTGGTCAACGAACCCGGTGGTGATCTCACTCCGGCCGCCTTCGCCCGCCGACTCACCGCTATGGCGAAGTCCGCGGGTCTCACCACCAAGGTGTGGGACGAGGCAGCAATCAAGAAGGGCAAGCTCGGTGGCCTCGTCGGGGTGAATCGAGGCTCGACCAACCCGCCCCGCCTGGTCGAGTTGACCTACACACCCAAGGGAAAGGCCAGGGGAACGTTGGCGCTGGTCGGGAAGGGCATCACCTTCGACTCGGGTGGTCTCTCGCTCAAGACGGGCGCGGGCATGATGACCATGAAATGTGACATGGGCGGCGGTGCCGCAGTCGCTGGTGCAATGTCGGTGCTGAGCGCGCTCGGCGCGAAGGCCAAGGTTCGGGCGTTCATCCCGATGACCGACAACATGACCGGCGGCGATGCCACTCGCCCCGGCGATGTCTTGAAGATCCGCAATGGCAAGACCATCGAAGTGCTCAACACCGATGCCGAGGGTCGCTTGGTTCTGGCTGACGGACTGTCGCTCGCCTCGGAGATGAAGCCCGACGCCATCGTCGACATGGCCACGCTGACAGGCGCCTGCATGGTGGCGCTCGGCCCGAAGATCGCCGGTCTCATGGGTAACAACGATGACTGGATCAGTCAGATCGAATCGGCTTCAGCGGCAACGGGGGAGCGGGTTTGGCACCTGCCCCTGCCCGAGGACTACAAGAAGCAGTTCGAGTCGCCGGTTGCGGACATGAAGAACATCGGCACCCCGCACGGTGGGGCGCTCACCGCCGGCTTGATTTTGCAGGAGTTCGTCGCGGCCGGGATCCCGTGGGCTCACGTCGATATCGCCGGCCCGGCCTGGAGCGATACCGACGATGGTGAGATCACCAAGGGAGGCACCGGTTTCGGCGTCCGCCTCCTAGCCGACCTCGCCACCAACTTCAGCAAGCCCTAGCGCAGACCGCCCAGCGAACTCGCAGCGAGTAGCGGCCGAAAACGTCGGAAGGCGGCCCCGAGGGGCCGCCTTCCGATCAAAGCTTGGCTGGATTAGCCGATCGCCGAGTCAACCTCGGAGAACTTGCTCGAAGCCGACTCACCAAGGGCGGTCACGGCGGCGATGCAGACAACAGCGATGAGGGCCACGAGAAGGGCGTACTCAACGAGGCTGGCGCCACGCTCGTCGTCGATGCGACTGGTGATCCAAGCGGAAAGGAACTGGTAAGCGGTGGTCATTTTGGGTGGACTCCCCTGTTATTGAAACTCACCACCACTCGGCGGTGAACCGTCAACACTCCTTCGGCACGTCCATGCCGGTTCCTTATGCATCTTTTGACCTAATTTTTTGGCCCAGAGACCTACTTCCCTGGCCAAATGGCCCAGATTTGAAGGGCTAGGCCGCGGTGGGACCCTGCTCACCGCGCTGAACGTGGTGTGACCATGCCCAGCGCACGGCTTCGGCGGCGACGGATGGGGGCACCTTCCAGGACGCCAGCTGTCCTTCGGCGACCGTGATGGTGTCGCCACATTCGACCAGACCCAAGGCGAGTCGCCGCACTCGGTTGACGACGGCCTCGTCGTGGCGGGGGTGGTTTTCGACAAAGAAGCGGTGTTCGGTCTGCAACGATTTCGGCAGATGGTTCACCTGCGTGCGGTTGAGCGGCGGGATCCCGCGGCGAAGCTCGAGGTTGTTGCCGCGGCCCGCCCGAGCGGCACCGAACCGACACGAGCGGAGGATGGTGCGGGTCAAAGCGCTGTTGCGTCCTCCCTTGTGTCCCAGCCCGAGATGACGCGCGACTGCTTCCAGTTCGATCTCGACCGCTGCGGTGGTACCGGCATCATCGAGTTGGTCGGCACAGTAACGGAGGAAAACCACAGTGCTCGGCCCGAGCACGGGAAGCCAGAAGCGTTCGACATATCGGGACCGGGGATCGTGCCCGAGTTTGTCGAGCAGAGGGTCGATCCATCGGCTCAGGACAATGGTGGTCGGCGTGTCTTCGGTCGGGACAGAGGTTGAGACAGATTGGTTTGAGTTCACGAGTGCTCCCTGGCACGGGGGTGATTGATGCCGGGGAAGCTCTCGTGAATTTCAGCTCATTTCATGTACTGCTGTCAACTGCGTCTTCGTTGCTGTCGTCGCCGTCAGGTGCTTCGGGCTCCGTCTCCGACTCAGCAGCCGGCTCCGGATCTCCTGCCGGCTCGGTATCGACGACGGTCTCCCCGGCGGGCGGCGGACCCTTTGGCGCCTTGGCGGGGCCGTACAGGCCCCACAGCGTTGCGGCGACCACCCCGACGATGAAGACGATGAACGGTGGCCACGTGCCGAGGGCCGCGATGCCCTGGCCGACCACGATCAGGGCGAGGCCGAGACCGAAGAAGATGCCGTAGAGAAATCCACGGATCGGGTGGCGCTTGGTGACGGTGTCCATATCAGACTCCTCCCCATGTCTTGGCGGGTCTGGCATTGAACAGCAGGCCGACGGTGGCGAGGAACACGAGGGCCGCCCCCGGAGCCGTGAGTGGTATGCCGCCCTGGAACTCCACGAAACCGGAGCCGACGCAGCGGAACAGTTCGTTGTTTTGGCTGTCACTTGCGCCGTTACCGGTGCCGGGCGCATCCATCTGGCCGTTCACGGCAACCAGTCCGCTGATCTTGGCCGGTTCAGGCAGATCCTCATGGAGGTTGACGGCGCCGGCGTTGC
>JAJCXZ010000005.1 GCA_029263175.1 Acidimicrobiales bacterium
TGATGCGCGTATGGATGTCAAGGGCGTCTATGGGGCGGTCGGGCGCGGCGGGGCGGACAAGACAGAGATGAGCCACGTGGTGTTGGGCAGGCGCGTTTTCGGTCACGCCGGCGGCGCTGGTCGCCGATGGAGATTGAGGTGCGGGTCGTGGGCTCGGCAGGTCATTTCGTGCACAACCCCGAAGGGTGTGAGCCGGTTCGTGCGGGCCAGACGCCTCGACCCGGTTGTGGGCTCAGGTCACGGATCGTGGGAGGTGCTTGTAGACCTCGCGGGCGATGTAGCGGCGCAGCATGCGACAGATCTCGCCGGTGGTCTTGCCTTCAGCTCGTCGCCGCTCGACGTAGTCGCGGGTGCGGGCGTCGTAGCGCATCCGGGACAGCATGATCGTGTAG
This sequence comes from Acidimicrobiales bacterium, assembly GCA_029263175.1. Classification (GTDB taxonomy): domain Bacteria; phylum Actinomycetota; class Acidimicrobiia; order Acidimicrobiales; family Aldehydirespiratoraceae; genus JAACCU01. Next base: position 393 of record JAJCXZ010000005.1, read on the forward strand.
AGCGCCGAGTTGGCTTGTCGGTTGCCGCCTCGGTGGAGCCGGTGCCGCTGCGTCTTGCCTGACGAGGCCTGGATCGGGGCGACGCCACACAGATGGGCCCAGGCGGCTTCGGAGTGGAGCCGTTCGGGGTTGTCGCCGGCCGCGACGAGGAGCTTGGCGGCGGTGTCGAAGCCGACACCGTTGACCTCGAGCAGGCTGGGGGCCGTGGCACGAATCAAGGGCCGCAGGAGCCGGGCGTGGCGCTTGTTCTCCTCGCGCAAATTCTGGGCCCGACGGCCGAGCTCGCGCAGGGTCAACAGGGTCGTGTAACGCACTACGTCGCCGTTGTTGCGGGGCCGTAGAGCGGCGGTATGGCTGATCAGGGCGTTCGGTGTAGTGCCGGTGAACCGGGCCCGGATCTCGTCGGGGGCGCAGAAGCAGATGTGGCGCATCTGGTTGAGGATCTGGATCCGTTCGTCGACCGCTGATCGGCGAGCGATCATCAGCACCCGGATCGCTTCGACGTTGCCGTCTCGATGCTTGGGCAAGCCGGTGGCGGTGCCCGACAACGCGGCTCGGGCAGCCGCGACCGCATCGACATGGTCTGACTTGCCCTGACGGCTGCGCATCTGGCGGTTCGGGCGATCGACCTCAACAACGTCGATCCCGGCTGAGCGGAGGTGACGGGCCAGCCCGGCGCCGTACGAACCGGTCCCCTCCACGCCGATCTTGACGATCGGGCCGAAGCCGGCCAGCCAGCCTCGCAGCTGCTCGTACTGGGCGTCGCTGACACCGAAGGTCTCGGTGCCGAGCGTGCCGCCGTTGGCGTCGATCGCCGCGGCGACGTGGAACTCGAGGTGGGTGTCGACCCCGCCAGTGATCACGGTCGTGGGGTTCTCTACGATGGTCATGGCCATCCCTTTCGCTGAAGTGTCATGGATGGCACAACACCTGCCGGGACGGTGGACCAGGGCCCTGTCGCCTGCTGGTATCAGGCGACGGGCAGCCCCCACCCGACCGGTGGGTGTGCCGCCCCAAGACTCGTCGGCGCGTCATTCAAAAGACAGCACCCGAAACGAGCACGTCAGCCGGTTCAAGAGCCAAACGAGACCCAGGGCCACCAGCCCTCAGGCTGGCTCACCCCATCCTCTCTGCCGGATATGGGCGATGCCGGCCCGCACCCGGGACCGCTCACTGAATTGAGTACCGGTGTGGCTCTTGATCAGGTCGAAGTCCGTCAGAGGGGCGCGGAGTCGGGTCCGCAGCGGATACCGCTCATGGTCTCGGGCCTAATCCGGTAGGTCAGTAGCTCGCCTGTCTCCATCTGTGCCATGCGATCGGCGAAGAACCAGTCGGGCGGGACCCCATGGCGGCTGCGCGATGCCTCGAGGATCTCATCTTCGGGTGGGCCGAAGCTGATCGAACCGTGGCCGTGGACGCTCTCCCATGCGTAGATGCCGTCCTCAAGTGACGTGTCAACCTGAAAGCCGACCCTCGGGTCAGCCTCAGCCAGGACGATCTTGTGGCCAGGTCCGGACATGCCGACGAGATCGCCGTCGAGATAGGTGAAGCCGAAGGTCAGGACCCAAGGGTGCTCGGACACGAACGAGACTCGCACCAACGGTGATCGCCGAAGCACCGCTTCCACTTCGTCGTCCTGAAGCATCTCGGTCGGCATAGAACTTTCTAGCACCCAGGGCTCGCCCGCCCGATGAACCGAGCAACGGGCACGCATTGGCCACCCACGCGATATCGGCACATCACGCGCTCTCACTCACTGTGGCTGATCGTGGTGCTGGCGAGGATTGGGATTGCCGGATGAGGGGCGGGTGATGTTCCTGACGCCGGGCGGTTGTTCTGGGGCGTCCCCGACCCAGCGAACCGCGATCACACTGTTCGTCAGCTATCCGGTATGTCTTCGTCGCTTCGTTGGCCGTCTTGGATCACTGCGTCCAACGGGGCAGGATCGCCGACGGCCAGCCAGATGCTGACCACAAACACCCAGACAAGCGCGGCGAGCGCGAAGATGAAGAGAAGTGGCGAGACACATCCGATGGCGATGACGACGCTGGCCCACGCAAGCCAAGAAGGAAACAGTTCGCTTCGAAAGGACACAACCGCCGTCGCGCCGATGAGCACCGCAAACCCGATCGGGACAGGTCCGCTCAACATGGCGCGATAGAGGTCGTAGAGAACTGTCGCGATCTGGGGATCGATGGCTTCGTCCTCAGCGCGAAGTGCCGCCTGCCCGATCGCGGCGAAACCTATGGCCAGCGAAGCCCCAGCAACAACTCCACCCGCCAAGGCCGCAGCGGAGAACTGCCCCGTGCCACCTTCGGCCACCACGAGCCTGCTCCGCAACGTTGCCGTGAACCAGACGAGGAGTGCAACGGACACCAACGAGATGTAGGCGCCTATCAGAATCTGGACCGGACCGCCCTCCAACAGGTCCACTACCCGATCTGGGGACGGAGATGCCGTCTCACCAACTTGGCCGATCAGAGCGAACCCGACGAAGTGCAGGACGATCGACGCTGCACCGGTCAACGGAGCGGCGCGTCGCGAAGGAAACTTCATTCACGATCCTTTCTTCTCGCGGGTCGACGACGCGAGCCTAGACCCTCTGTTACCCCCCGGCATCACGAGCACGTTCTGAGCCTCACAACCGTGAAGTCTTGGCCCCCAACGCCGCGAGCGACTACCGGCGGGTCCGCTCACGCCCTTCGATCATCAATCAGGCACTTATGGGCGGCCGATCGCACTTCCTACCGCCGCATGGCCGGCGAGGTGTTCGACTCGAGCGGGGTCTGGATCCACTCCACATTTCGAGTTCGTTTGACAGCCGAGCCCGCTGAGGAACGACACATCGGGAGAGTGGGGTCGACCGAACCCGCCCGGTGGAAACTTGGCCAAAAATCCGTTGAAAACAACGGCAGAACGTGTTGACCCGTAGGCCGGGGTTGTATATGATACGAACGTATGTTCGTATCAGATCGTGCGGATGACGCACTCGAAATGATCAGTGCCGGGTTGGACCTGCTGCTGAGCGAGGGCCCCGATCCGATCTGCGCCGAAACCGCCGCCGAAGTGATCCGTGGCGTCGAATCAGTCGGTCGCCGGATCGCTGCCGCCCAGTCCATGGTCCTCGGCTCGGTCCGCAGGCGCTCCCTGCACACCCGTGATGGCCATACGTCAGCCAAGGTCATGGTTCGCCATGAGGCCGAGCTCAGCGCGGGTGAGGCCGCGGCTCGGGAGAAGACCGCGGTCATGCTGGCCGCGTTGGAGCAGATCGGGGCCGCGTTCGTGGCAGGCGAGTTGGGAGTGGATCAGACACGATTGCTGGCGCGTGTGTATGCCAACAGGCGTGTGCGGTTCGCAATGGCCGGCGCCCAAGATTGGTTCTTGGACATCGCTGCTGAGCACGCCTACCCGGACTTCGAAATCCTCGTACACCAGTGGGTGGGCCTACTCGACGACGACGGTCCCGAGCCTGCCACGGTGCGCAACCGCCAAGTCAGCCTGCGCCAGGACCCGGTGTCGCTCGGCTGGAACCTCGACGGCAACCTCAGCTCTGTCTCCGGTGCACAGATCAGCGAGATCCTCGAACACTATCTGCAGGCTGAACGCTCGATCGACTGGGACAAGGCCGTCGCCGAACACGGCGATGACGCCTGCGAAGACGACATGGCGCGAACCGTGGCGCAGCGACGGGCCGACGCGTTGTACCAGATCTTCCTCGACGCCGCGGCCAACCGCGACGGCAGCTGCATCGCTGAGTTCACCACCAACATCGTGATGGACCAACACACGTTCGAAATGATGCTGACCCGCCTCGAAGGCGGTGCCCACCAGGCCCTCGACCCAACCAAGACGCGGTGTGAGACCCTTGGCGGAATCCAGCTCGATCCCGCCGAAGCGGTGGCGGTGTCACTCATCGGGGACTTCCGCCGCGTCATCGTCGACGGCAACGGCGTAACCATCGACCTGGGCAAGCGTCGCCTGTTCACCGGCGGTGCACGACTCGCGGCACAACTCCAACGCACCCGCTGCTACTGGCCCGGATGCTGGACCCGCACACCCGTCTGTGAGATCGACCACCTCAGACCCCATGCCGCGAGCGGGTTAACCAACCCCGGAAACGGGGAACCGGCCTGCGGATGTCACAACCAAACCAAACAACGCGGCTTCACCGTCACGCGAAACCCCAACGGCGGCCTCACCCTCGCACGCCCCGACGGCTCAATCCTCGCCCTGGCTGCCTAACCGGCTCCGTCCGAGTTCCTGATCAAACCGAAATGTCTTCAGCCGGGAACTCGCCGTACACACGCCATGCTTCGTCGAGGACGGAGGTCGGGTCGCCGGTCCAGCCCAGAGCCTCGACCTGGCGGCGACTGCGACGAGTGCCGATCGACCGAAGGAAGTCAAACGACGTGGCGTTGAGGCCTAGGTTCGCCGACCCAGTGGCGGCGGCGTCGACGTCGGTGAGGGTGATGTCGATCTCAACACCAAGGCGTTCGGTGACCTGGGCTTTCAGCACCTCGACATAGCGAGCCGCGGCCTGAGCCACACCCGGCCCCTCGCGGTCGATCTCCATGCCGAGTGCGTGCTGGACGTCGTGAATGTGCATCACGAGATCCGCCACGAGCGCGACCGCCATGGCAGGGATCTCCTCGTAGATCTCCTCGATCCGCTCGCTGTAGCTGCGCCATTCAGCGGCTACGTCGGCCAGTGTTCGATCGGCGCGCTCGGCCACCTGTCGCGCAGTGTTTTCCTCGGTGCCGAGGCCGGACCTCATACCGCCGACGAGGTCAGCGTTGAGACCGCAGACATGAGAGACCACATCCACGACCCGCCACTGCGGGCAGAGCGGCACCACGGTGTTTGCCTGCTCGGTGCTCAGCGGTTCGAGCTGCTCGAGGAACAGGTCGCGGATCTCCCGATACAGGGTCCACTGATCACTCATACGAAATCTCCATGTATTCACGACAGGCGCTTGCCTCGTCGTCTTCGGTGCCGAGCTCGCGAGCGTAGCGATGGCCCCACCAGACTGCCGAGGCGATCGTGCTCGGAACCCATGCGTCGCCAATCGTTCGGACCGACCGAAGCCCCGCGTCCTGCCACTCGGTGGACGAATCGTCGAGATCTGACGCGAGCTCATCGTTTGGCAAGCGAGCGGTCACCATCACCACCGTGTCAGCGACAAGGGATGTGCGATCGCCGGTCACTGTGCAGGCCAGCGTGACCTCCGCATTCCCCACTTCGACCACCGATTGCTGTGTCGCGATGCGCACACCAAGACTGAGCAAGCGGCGATGAATCGACGCCTGCTCCATCGTGTTGACGGTCCACGCCGACACGAGCGGCGCCGGGGTCACGATCTCGACTTCGAAGCCCTCGGTTGCGAGCAGCTCCGCCAGTACGCCGCCCATGTAGTAGTGATCGTCGTCGAAGATCACCACTCGGTCGCCGGCGGGCCGGCCTCCTGCCATGAGATCGTCCGCTGTGAGCACATCGGCATCAGCAGCGATCAGTATCGGATGCGGATTCGCCCGACCGACGCCGTCGGCACGCCACGACGCTCCCGTGGCCACCGCCACATGGTCGAAGCCGTAGCCGAGCACCTCAGCCGCGGTCATCGGGCTCTCGCGGAAGATCTCGACGTTCGGAAGCTTGCCGATCTGACCGACCCGGTAGTCGACGACTCGCTTCCAGGACGCGAGCCCCGGAAGTGCGGATTCCCGGGTGACTCGGCCCCCGATTTCACGAGACGCCTCGACGAGCACGACCTCGTGGCCTCGCGTGCCCAGCGCGTGGGCAGCCTCGAGTCCCGAAGGGCCGGCACCAACCACGAGCACCCGGTGATCGGTGACCCTGGGCTCGATTCGCTCGGGGTGCCAGCCTCGCCGCCACTCCTCTCCCATGGTCGGGTTCTGGGTGCATCGAATCGGGGCGACGAGATGATCTCCGGCTACACAGATGTTGCAGCCGATGCACTCGCGAATGTCGTCGAGCCGATCCTCTTCGATCTTGCGCGGCAGATAGGGGTCCGCGATCGATGGTCGAGCCGCGCCGATCAGGTCGAGAATGCCGCTCTTCACCTGCCGGACCATCTCGTCGGGCGAGGTGAAGCGGCCGACCCCGACCACTGGCTTCGTGGTCAGCTGTTTGAGTCCGGCGACGTAGCGCTCCTGGAAACCTTCGGGCTCGAAACGGGCCGTGGACGAATCGGCGTCCCAGTCGCCGAGTTGGAAGTCCCACAAGTCGGGATGCTCGGCGAGGGCGCCGACGATGTCTTCGACCTCGGCGCGTTCGAGCCCGCGGCTACCTTTCAGTTCGTCGACGCAGAGCCGGCACGCCACCGCGGCCCGGCCATCACACTGCTCTCGCGCATCCTCCAGTAGTTCACGAAGCAGCCGCATCCGGTTCTCGAGCGATCCGCCGTAAGCATCGGTGCGGTCGTTGTACCAGCGCGTCAGGAACTGCTGCAGCAGGGTCATGCCGTGACCTGCGTAGACGTAGACGATGTCGTAGCCCGCGGTGATCGAGCGCTCGATCGCCTCGCGGTGCCACCGCCGCAATTCGTTGATGTCGGTGGCGTCCATTCGGCGAGCCTGTGTTGGATCGTCCCAATGAACAGGCAACGCGGCCGGGCTGATAGGCGCTTCGCGAGACGACCGATTGGAGATGTGGAGCCCGTTGTGGACGAGCTCCATCCCGGCGAGCGCTCCGTGTTCGTGAATCTTGTCGGCGGCGAGCGCCAACCCGGCGATGTCTCCGTCGTCCTGGTTCCGCAGCTCGACGAACGGGGTCAGATCCGAGGTGTCGTGGATCTCGGTTTCCTCGGTGCAGACGACGGCCCAGCCCCCTTCGGCCTTGATCCCGCGCATGGCGGCGAGCGCAGCGGGAGCTCGATAGCCCATCCCATTGCAGTGCGGGACCTGGTAGAAGCGGTTCTTGGCGGTGACCGGCCCGATCTCGACCGGTTCGAACAGGACGGCGTAGCGGGAATCGGTCATGGCGCCTTTTCTAGATGGCTCGGATGAGCCCATCGCCGAGATCCTCGATCTCGCCTCGGGTCATCATGCGGTCAAGGTGCAGGCGAGCGGTGCGCTCTTCGACCGAATCGGCGAACACCACTTCGACCCCCGGCCGATAGACGAACCGGTGCTCGACCATCTCCGCGATGGTGTGAGGTTCAGCCAGGAAATCCAGCATCGCCTGGTGGCGGCGAGGGATCACCGCCTCGAAGGCGTCGAGCATCTCGAGGAATGTCTCACGCTCTTCGATGATGCCCTTGTGGTGGAAGGTCACGTAGTACTTGGCGTCCTCGGCGCGAGCGATCACCAGGCTTTCCTCGAACTGGTCCAGATCGCTCCAGACGTCGCCGTAGTACGGGCCGAATCCGGTGAGATCGATGTCGGACAGGAAGAAGACACCACCGGTGATGCGGAATCCGCTGTGTCCGCGGGTGTGGCCGGGGAGATGGACGGCCTCGACCGATACTCCCCCGCCCAGGTCCCACACCTGCCCGTCTTGGAAGCCGGTGGCGTCCGGGCGAGGCGTGTAGTGGAACTCCTCTTGGAACTTCAGCGCCATTTCCGGGTTGTCATCCATGTTGTAGCCAAAGACAGCGAGGAGTCCGTCGATGCTGTGGGCGGCCGGCAGGTCTTCGTCGTGGATGTGGATGCGAGCCCCGGGGAAGGCACCATTGCCGGCCATGTGGTCTTCGTGCCCGTGGCTGTTGATCACCGCGTCGACATCGGCGGGCGCACCTTTCTCCACCACCGTGACAGACGGATCAATGATCACCGACTCGCTCGACCCTCGGATCAAGAGTGATGTGCCGCTCGGGTAGGCCCCGGCCTTGCCGCCGGTAAGCGCGGTGACTGCATCAGTCAACGAACGTGCTCCGTCACCCCAAGATTCGATCATGGGCGCAGGTTAGGACGGCGAGCGCTCAGCCCGCGCCTTCGCCGACCCGAGATCCGGGCTCGATGATCGGTGGGCGGGAGTTGAGTGTCTCGATGTCGAAGCCGGCGAGCTTCTTGTACTTGTCGGCGAGTGCCGCCCGCTCCTCGTAGGGGACCACGTCGTTGATGTCGTCGAACTCGCCGCCGCAGCGGTCTTCGACCATGTCGACGATCGACGTCGGACCCGAGCCGCGTCCCGCGATGACCATTCGCCCGGTCGCCGGCCGGAGTTCTTCCTCGAATGCGGACATTGCCTCGGTGCCCACCCCGTGGTCGACGAACGCTCGGCCGATCTTTCGGGCATCGATGATTGCCTGGCTCGCACCGTTGGATCCGACCGGATACATGATGTGAGCGGCGTCACCCATGAGCGTGACCCGACCGTCGGTCCACGAATCGAGTGGGTCACGATCGACCATCGGGTACTCGAACACCTCCTCGGTTCGTTCGATCAGATCCAGAGGGTCGACCCAGTCGACTTCCCAATCCCGGTAGTTGTCGATGAAGTCGGCCTTGTCGGCCCGACGGTTCCAGTCCTCACGATTCCAGCCATGACTCGGGTCGAACGTCGTCTCCGCGATCCAGTTGACCAACGCCTCGCCAGTTTCGGGATCGGTGGCCGAGATCGGATAGGTGACGAATCGCAGGTGCGGCTTGCCCATGATCGCCATGGACGCGCCACTCCGAAACGGCTCGGCCCGCGTGCATCCACGCCACAGGATTGCGCCGCTCCAGATCGGCGGACCCTCGCCCGGCACCATTTGTTCGCGAATCGCGGAGTGGAGACCATCGGCCGCGATGACCAGCGGACCAGCAACCTCCGAGGACGCTCCATCCCGATCGAGCAGCAGGCGCACCGAGTCGCCGGCGTTGACATAGCCCGTGACGCGAGCGCCGAGCTGAATGGCATCGGCACCGAGACGGTCGATCACGGCGTCGTACAGCATCATCTGGAGCTGACCTCGATGAACCGAGTATTGGGGCCACGAGTATCCGGCATCGATACCCCGAGGCTCGTTCCAGATCTCCTTGCCATGTTTGGTGAAGAACCCGTACTCCCTGGTCGCCACACCGATCTCGGGGAGACGATCACCCAAGCCGAGATCGATCAACTCGCGTACGGCATTCGGTTGCACATTGATGCCGACACCCAGCGGGCGAAGCGTGTGCGTCGACTCGAACACCCGGACGGGAACACCGATCTGGTGGCAGGTCAGCGCCAGCGTGAGACCGGCGATGCCGCCACCGGCGATCAGGATGGGGTCTGGTGACATGGCTCTCCCGTTCGCCGGCCAAAAGCCTCCACCAGAGGATGCGGAAGCAGGGGCAGAGGCATTCTCAAACGTACGCCATCGACGGTCGAACTACGGTGTCAACGATGGACGAGCCGCGGTCGATCTGGCGCACGCGGGACTTCACACTCCTTCTCGGTGGATCAACCGTGAACAGCATCGGCGACTGGCTCCTCGAGCTGGCGCTGCCTCTCTATGTGTTCATCGAGACCGACTCGGGCCTGTCGACCGCGTCGGTGTACGTCGTTCGGCTGCTCATCGGTGTGCTCTTCGGCCCTTTTGGCGGAAGCCTGGCCGATCGCTGGCGGCTGCGCACCACGTTGGTCGGCACGAATCTCCTCCAGGTCGCCGCTCTCTCTCCGCTCGCCATGGTGAGCTCGGATCGGATCTGGCCCGTGTATGTGGTGGTCGTGCTCCAGGGCCTCATCAGCACTGTCAATGACCCGGCGAGTTTCGCACTGCTGCCTCGGCTCCTGACCGACGATCAGCTCGTCCCGGCCAACTCGGCGATGTCAGCCGGCATGTCGGTAGCCCGCTTGATCGGCGCCGCGGCGGGCGGAATCGCTGTCGGTACCGGTGGTCTGGCAGCTGTCGCGATCCTGGACGGGACGACATTCGTGGTCGGGGCGCTCGCTGCCGGGCTCATGAGCCCTGCTGCCAACCGGGTCGGAGACAACGAGTCGTCCTCCGAGGAACCGGACTCGTCAGTCAGGGCGGGCCTTCGAGAGATCAGGGCACGCCCGACCGTGGCCGCGCTGATCGGGATCCAGAGCCTGGCGTTGCTCGGCTTCGGCGCGTTCCCCGTGCTGTTCATCGTCTTCGTCACCGATGTGCTCGACGGCGGTGGATCCGAGGTGGGCGTCATCCGAGCATGCTCTGCGTTTGGGGGAATCCTTGCCGCGGCGACCATCGGGAAGCTGGCGAGCAGGTATCACCCGGCTCAGGTCATGACGGCGGGCTATCTGATGTTCGCGGTAGTCGCCTTCGTGTTCGTCAACGCACCCACCGTCACCACCGCACTGTGGGTGTATCTCGTGTTGTTCGCCATGAGCGGCTTCCCGAACGTGGCGTCGCAGGTCGGGATCACGTCGACTGCGCAGCTGCTGTGCCCGCCGGCCGTACTGGGCCGACTCGGTGGCCTGATGTCGGCCTCCGGGGCGCTGGGCATGGGCATCGGGTCTGTCGCCGCGGGTCTACTCCTCGACGTGTTGGGCGTACGGGTATTGTTCAACGGCCAAGTTGCCGTGCTCCTGGCATGTGGCCTGCTCAGCGCTGTCCACGTCGTTCGGCCGATGCGGCGAGACGGGCTCCTCGATGCTGGTCCTCACCGCAGGTGTCAGCAGTAGCTTCGACTCATCCAACCGATCTTCCTGATCCCCGGAGCGTTCCCGTGAAGAACAGCATTCTCGAAGTCAACCGCACGAACCACGACGAGACCCGAGTCACCGAGGAGGATCTCGAACCGTTGGAGCCCAGCCAGGTCCGGCTCCGAATCGATCGATTCGCGGTCACCGCCAACAACATCACCTATGCCGTCGCCGGCGACGTGCTCGGCTACTGGGACTTCTTCCCCGCCACCGATGGCTGGGGACGAGTGCCGGCGATGGGTTGGGCCGACATCGTCGAGTCTGCCCACCCGGGCCTTCCCGAGGGGGGCCGCTACTACGGCTGGTTCCCGATGGCGCGCTACGTCACCATCAGCGCGCGCAAGATCTCCGACGGTCTCCGAGACGACGGCGACCATCGAACTGCGCACGCCGCCGTCTACCGCAACTACGTGAACACCGAGCATGATCCCTGGTACGAGGCGGGCGACGACGCGGAGGACCGTCACTCCCTCCTGCGGGGCCTCTTCCTCACGGGTTTCCTGGCCGACGAGTTCTTCGCCGATGACGCGTACCTCGGAGCCGAACAGGTCATCGTGCTGTCGGCCTCGTCGAAGACTGCCATCGGCTACTCACAGCGCGCCTCGACACACGACGGCCTCTCCGTTGTGGCACTCACCTCGCCGGGCAACCGAGCCTTTGTGGCCGAGCTGGGAATCTACGACCGGGTCCTTGGCTATGACGAGATCGAGACAATTGCCGACGTACCGACCGTGTCCATCGACATGTCAGGCAACGCCGCCGTACGAGCCGCGGTGCATGAACATCTGGGGGACAACCTCCGCTACTCGATGGCGGTCGGCCTGAGCCATCACGACGCGCCGCCTGCCGCGGTCACGGCAGGCCCGACGCCGCAGATGTTCTTCGCCCCGACGGAGGTCGCCCGACGGCGAGATGACTGGGGTCGCGACACCTACCAGGAACGCACCACTCAGGCGCTCACGGAATTCGTGGCCGCCAGTCGTGGCTGGATGAGCATCGAAGCGATGAATGGACCCGAAGCGGCGCAACAGACGTGGGCCGAGGTGTACCGAGGTGCAGTTGCGCCGTCGGTCGGCAGGATCGTGTCGCTACACATGCCTGAGTGAGGTGGCCATGGAAGTCAGCTCGGAAGGGCCGCGCCGGTTGCCGGGGTCAGCCGTTCGCCGGCGTGGGCCCCGGCGCCCCTTGCGAGCGTCACGAACTCCTCGCGCTCGTCGTCGGTGAGGACCTCGAAGTCCGCCGCGTGACGGCGGTTGCTCTCGACCTCGATCGCCTTGCGGGCATCCCGCATCGGCTCGCCGTCGGGGTATGGCTCGGACCAGCCGAAGAACCGAGCATTCCATGCGCCGGTCGGGCCGCTCATGATCGCGTCGAGCGGGCCCATGTCAGAGGCGATGACCGCAGCCCGGTGGCGCGCGAACCCGAGTTCGCGCATCGTCTGCACCAGCTGCATCGTGCGGGCCGGAAGCGATTCGGGCAACGGCTGATCGCGCCATCCTGCGAACAGCGCAGCGTCGCTCGCGTCGGCATTGGCCACGATCCGTTCGGCCAGTTCGCTGAGGCGGGCGTTGCCCTCATAGCCCTCGAGATGATCATCGCCCCACTCCCGGCAGATGCGGGCGTAGATCGCGGCACCCTCATCGGGACTCATGACGGCGCGACCCGCTTCGACCTGTGTTCGCAGATACTCGGGATCGAGGAAGTAGGCAGCGTCGATGACGTCGGTCACGGGGCACTCGCCGAGCACACCGAGGCGACCGATCGCATAGGCGGCGAGCCCGGCCGGCATCCCGGCAGCGGCCGCCTTCTCACTCGTGGATGGACACATGAGCCAGTGCATCCCGAGCATGTCGATCGACCCTCGCATCAGCTTGGCGGTGGTCATCGAATCCATGGTTCTCCTTCTCGACGAGAACGGGTGCGCCTCAATGGAGTGGCGGCTTGGACTTGGTGCCGTGCTCGGACCGCTGCTCGGTGGCGTCGTTCTCGGCGGCTGCCTTGATGCCGTTGATCACCCTCGTCATGTTCTCCTGCAGGCCCTGGATACGACGAGCGATGATTCGCGGCTCCTTGTCGGGCATGTTGGCGATCGCCATGGTGAGTCCCGACGGACCGGGTCCGATCCGCACCGAGAAGCGCAGCCGGGTTGCGCCGGCTATCGGCATCATGTCGAACCACCATTGAGCGCCCGGGTTATCGGCATCGGACGACACCCATCCGAACGTGCGATTCTCCTCGTGGCGATTGACGAAACAGTCGATCTCCCAATCGCCGAGGAACTCGTTGTTGTTGGCGCCGATGAATCGTGCGCCGACCCCTGGCTCGCCGACCTCGTCGCCCCAACGGGCACCCTTGAACTCATCGCTGTAGTCGGCGCTGAAGGAGATGTCGGACACATAGGGCCAGAGCAGTTGCGGCGGTGCTTTCACGTCGACCTCGACGAACGCGCCCGGGCCATCGGCATGCCGATTGGGTTCGCTCGGACCCTGCGCCCAGGTCCGCCCGTAGCCGTCGAAGAACGTGACATCCCGGGCCGGCAGCCGTGGGGCGACCCGGAACTCGGTGCCCTTGGTCCATGCCACCGGGAGCATGGCGATCTGGGTGATCCCCTCGGGAACACCGAGGAGTTCGGCCAGCTCGTCGCGCTTGCCGAGAATTGCGGTGGTGTAGGCCGATCCGAGGCCACGGGCCCGAAGTGCGACCGAGAAGCTCCACACCGACTGGATGATCGAGTCGAAGAGTCCGGGACGACCACTGCCGTCGTGTTCGCCGATGATCGTGGGGATGACTATGGCGGGTGCCTCCGCCAGGTGCTCGGCCAGGAACGCAGCGGAGACCATCACCTTCTCTTGGGGATGATCCGTACCGACAATCCGCTCGCTCGCCTCGATCATCCACTCCCCGGCCGCTTCCATGTAGAGCTCGGCGAGCTTGACCTTGACCCGCTGATCGCGAATGATGATCCAGCGACGACTGCCCTGGTTGCCGCCGGTAGGGGCCTGCTCGGCGATGTCGATGCAATCGAGCAGCACCTGGTCGTCGACGGGTCGGTCGAAGTCGAGACGGCGGCGGACGACCCGGGTGGTGGAGAGCGCCTTGTCGACGGAAGCGATATCGATGCCGGGCACGACTGAGTCCATGGCGGGAACCTAACGCTGGGCCCGGAGTGCGTCTAGTTGTCGGACTCGCTGCTACCAGGGGTGGTCCGTGCCGTCCCAACGCACGAACCGGCCACTGTCCTCGATCGATAGCGAGCCGATGGTGTCGACGATTGCGCCCGCCGACTCGTCGATTGTCAACGCCGCCGAGGAGCCACCCATGTCGGTCTGCACCCAGCCGGGATGGAGCATGATCACACCGATGCGGTCGCCCCGAAGCGCGGCAGCCGACTTGAGGCTGAGCATGTTGAGGGCGGCCTTCGAGACGTTGTAAACGGTGTCCGCCCCCATGTCCTGGGCGAGCGCCATGGATCCGAGCTGCGAGCTGATGTTCACCACCATGGCGTCCTTCCCGGCGCGCAGGAGCGGGAGCACGTGCCGGGTCACGAGCATGGGACCGGTGACGTTGACCTCCATCACGGCATTGAACGTCTCGGCATCGAGATCGAATGGACCTCGCTCGCCGTGGGCGGCACCGAAGCTCCGAGCATCGGTACCCGCGCAGTTGATCAAGAGGTCGACGCTCTCGGTTTGTGCAGCAAGCTCGGCCGCTCCGGCGATGATCGACGCCTCGTCGCGCATCTCCATCGAAAGCTGACCTTGCACCCCGGCCGGCGCATCCCCATTGCGGCTCGTGCCCCAGACAAGGTCACCTTGCTCGACCAGGAGCTCGGCGAGGCGTCGGCCGAGACCTCGCCCGACACCGCTGACCACGACACGCCGTCCATCCATGGTGCGACTATTGCATACGGGGGAAAGGAACTTGTAGTAGGCATCTTTGACCTGATGATCGAACATATGTTTGTGTCATCTCAAAACCGCACCGAGAGTTCCCCCGACGGCACCGTTCTGATTGGTTCCTGACCGCCGAGCGTCGGTACCGTGACGCCGTGAGCGCGTCTCTTTCCGAATCCCGCCGACACGAGGTCATCATCATCGGTGCCGGGGTGTCAGGCATCTACCAGGTCAAGCGTCTGACCGATCTCGGCATCGACAGCATCGTGCTCGAAGGCGACGACGACCTCGGCGGCACGTGGTACCGGAACCGCTACCCGGGCGCCCGATTCGACTCCGAGAGCTACACCTACGGCTACTCGTGGTCCCGGGAGGTCCTCGACGAGTGGAGCTGGAAGGAACGGTTCTCCGCACAGCCCGAGAATCTCCGCTACCTGAATTTCGTGGCCGACAAGTTCGACCTTCGTCGCCACATGCGGTTCAACGCTCGGGTGACGTCGATGACGTGGGACGATGCCGCCCGGGAATGGACGGTCGAGCTCCAGTCGGGCGAGACGTACGTCGCTCGCTTCGTGATCCCCAGCCTCGGCCCGCTCTCGATGCCGACGTTGCCCAACTATCCCGGCATGGACGAGTTCACGGGCAAGTCGTTCCACACGTACCACTGGCCGACGGAGCCGGTCGCTCTCGAAGGAAAACGAGTCGGGGTCATCGGCACGGGTGCCACCGGCATTCAGGTCATCGGCGAACTCGCGGACAAAGTAGGCGAGCTGAAGGTGTTCCAACGGCGCCCCAACTGGAGCTCGCCGCTCAACAACTCACCGATCTCCGACGAAGAGATGGCCGACATCCGCGGACGCTACGACGAGATCTTCGCCAACTGTGCCGAGTCGCCCGGCGGCTTCGAGCACGTGCCCGACTGGCGCGGGTTCTGGAAGCTGACCGCCGACGAGCGTCGCGAACATTTCGACTTCCTCTACTCGCAGCCGGGCTTCGCGATTCTGGTCGCCAACTTTGCCGAGATCTTCTTCGACGAGGCCGCCAACCAGGAGATCTCGGACTACATCGCCGATCGGATCCGTCAGCGGGTGGACGACCCCGAGCTCGCCGAGAAGCTGATCCCCCGCGACCACGGCTTCGGCATGCAGCGACTCCCGCTCGAGACGAACTACTTCGAGGCCTACAACCGCGACAACGTCCGCCTGGTCGACCTCTCCGACGCGCCCATCGAACAGATCACGGCCACCGGCATCCAGACCACGGCCGAGCACCACGAGCTGGACGTGATCGTCTATGCCACCGGCTTCGATGCCATCACCGGCGGCTACGACCGCATCGACATCCGCGGCGTCGACGGTGTCTCGCTCGCCGAGCTGTGGCACGACAGTCCCCGCACGTTTGTCGGTGTGCTCGCTCACCGGTTCCCCAACCTGTTCATGGTCGCCGGGCCGCAGAGCGTGTCGGGCTCGACAAACTTCCCGAGAGCAATCGAGACCGGCGTCGACTGGGTCACCGACCTTCTCGAACACGCGCGGTCCCGCGGCAGCACACGCGTCGAGGCAACGGCTGACGCCGAGCAGGAATGGGTCGACGAAGTCGTACGAGCCCACGAGCGCATGATGTTCCGGCGCAGCAAGGGCTGGTTCACCGGCTACAACTCCAACGTCGCGGGCCACCAAGAAGGCAAGATCCGTTACCAGGCCTACTTCGGAGGAGCCCCTCGCTACGCCGCCAGGGTCACCGAAATCGCCGCCGCCGGCTACCCCGGCCTCCACCTGAGTTGAAACACCGGCAAAACACCGGGGTCAGACCCCCGTTTGAACTTCTCGCATCTGGAGGGCGGCCAGCGCGAGCGCGGCGGCCGCCGCTACGACCACCCAGGTCCACGACCCGGTGGCGTCACGCATGGCTCCACCCAGCAAGGGGCCGATCCCACCTGCCAATCCAACGACTGCGCCCTGCATTCCCATGAGCAATCCGAGGTCGGCCGCGGCGAAGCGTTCGCGTGAATGGATGGCTTGGAGAGGGCTCATCGCGCCGAATCCTGCACCCGCCACCACGGCGAAGGCCACGGCTGCCGCCACACTGCCGCTCAGGAGGAGGAGCACTCCCCCACCGCTGAGCGAATAGGCAACCAGCAACAGTGGTCCTGACCCCCACCGATTGAGGGAGCGGGTCAGACCCACTCGTCCCAGAATCTGGCAGAGGCCACGGAATCCAGCCAGTGTTCCCGCAAGCCCCAGCGACAGTCCGGCATGGGTCATGATCGGCACCTGATAGACGAGCACCGTCGAGAAGGCGATCCCTCCGACGATGTAGGCGGCGAACATCCGGCGAACCACTGGTGATCGCAGGGCCTCGCGCAACGCCGTGATCGGCTTGGCGGACGCCCCGTGCTCGATGCTCGACGACTGCCGCTTGAGAGCCACGCCGGCAAGCGCGCCCCCGAGAGCGAGGAGCGCCAGCATGCGGGCGCCGACCCGCCACCCGTGATTGTCGGTGACGAAGGCCGTGAGCGGGATGAGGATCGGGCTGCAGAACGCGCCGATCAGGGTGAGCCGAGCGATCGCCTTGGCCGGCTCGGCGGGATGAAGTCGTGCTGCCGCCACTGTGGTGACGTGATAGAAGCCCGTCGCCCCGGTTACGCCGCCACCGATGGCGTAGAGCACCGCAAAGACCACCACATTGTCCGCCCACGTCGCGGCGAGGAGCGGGCCTGCACCCAGAACGGCCTGCACACCGAACGGCCCGACGGCACCGAACCGATCGAGGAGCCTTCCCGCCACGAAGGCGCCGAGTCCGGCGATGACCTGGGCAGCGGCGAACGTGGCGCCCAGCGTGCTCGTCGACCAGCCGACATCATCCTGGATCGGGCCGATGAGGACACCGAACCCGTAGAACCACGAGCCGTAGGCCGTGATGGTGACAAGTCCCAGAATGCCAACCCCAGTCCCCGTTCTCACGACGAGTCTCGGGAGCGGAGGACCGTCTCCTTCGTCGGGACGATGGCCAGGATCACGGTGAGGCCCATCACGGCGGTGCCAATGATCACCGCCCGCACAATCCAGCCGTCGACCAGCCACGAGCTGAGGCCCACAAAGAAGAAGATCATGACGACCGCGGTGATCTTGGCACGGCGTGGAATTCCGAGGCCGGCGCGGTAGTCCCGGACCAACGGGCCGATCGTCGGAAGATTCAACACCCAGGCTTCCAGGCGGGGGCTGGACTTGGAGAATGCCCAGGCCGCGATGATGAAGAACACCGTCGTCGGCAGCCCGGGCACGACAATGCCGACACTGCCGACACCAACCGAGAGCAGCCCGAAACCAGTCCACGCAACGCGAGCCAGCGCTCCCGGTGGATCCGAGCCTTGCGGATCAACCGTCATTGCCGGGCTGCTGTTGACGAGTTCATCGCTCGCGAGCATGCCTGGTTGAACCGCATCTCGCGTACTCGGCGACCCAGGTTGCCGGCGTATCCCCTGGACAGGAGACGCCGCCCGAGCGAGGATTCGAACCAATGAGCGAAGACTTTGATCTCCCCACTGTCGCGTCCGCCGACCAATCCCTTCCCGGCCGGTTGGAGCTCGGCGCCTTCTCGATCTCACTCGCGGTGGCGGACCTCGCCATTTCCCAGGCGTTTTATGAGCAACTCGGCTTTGTGGTCGTAGGCGGAGACCCGGCCGCGGACTACCTCATCCTGAAGAACGGCGAGACCACGATCGGCCTGTTTCACGGCATGTTCGACTCGAATATCCTGACCTTCAACCCCGGGCTCACCAATCGAATGGAGCGCATCGATGCCTACGAAGACATTCGAGGCATACAGAGCCAGCTCGACGAGGCAGGGATCGAGCTCACCCAACGAGTCGAGCCCGACTCGAACACCGGTCCTGCCTCCATCACGGTCGTCGACCCCGACGGCAACACCATCCTGATCGACCAGTTTTTCTGAAACGCGGCGTCAGTCCGGCTGCCTCATGCCGTCGACAACCCTGACCGCACCGGTGCCGCCGTCGATGTTCAAGTTGACGCCAGTGATGTAGCTCGCTGAGGCCGCATCGGCGAGAAAGAGTAGCGCCGGAGCCATCTCCGCCGGTTCGGCCATACGGCCGGCCACGTCAATCGCCCGGTCCAGAACCGCATCGCCGAGCCCTCGTCTGAAGTCCTCGACAAGCCGTGTGTTGGTCACACCGGGGCACACGCTGTTCATGCGAATCCCCTCCTCGAGAAGCTCAGCGGCGCGCACAACCGTGTAGTACTGCACGGCCTCCTTGGAGAACGAGTACCCGTCGCTGCATGCCTCCGGGTTGGACCGCACCCAGTCGAGCCCGCGGCCGAAGGTATCGTGCGCCATCAGCTCACGGAGCTCGGTCACCCGGTCTGGCCAAAGACGGCCGGCCGTCGAGGCCACGTGGACCACGGAGCCTCCTCGCGGAATACGGGGGATGAGCGCCTCGGTGAGATGACGGAGACCGAGCCAGTTGATCCGCATCACCGCCTCCGCGTCGAAGTTGCCCCCGCTTGCCACTCCTGCGCAATTGATGACCGCATCCAGCCGAGGCGGGAGGAGAGCGACCGCGGCGTCGATCGCATCGATCTCGCCGAGGTCACATTCGTAGACTCCGGCGACAGGTCCGGAGACGGGCACGATGTCGACCGCGTGCACCTCTGCACCGGCCGCAAGGAGGAGCGGAAGCGTCGCGTGGCCGATCCCGGAAGCCCCACCCGTGAGCACCACCGTCTTGTCGGAGAAGTCGAGAAGACCAGTCATCGACCCAGTGTTGCACCTCGGCTCAAGAACTAACGTCGCATCGTGACCCCAAGTGCACGAACGGCTGTCGACGCTCGCCGCATGATCGGTGCCGGCGAACTCAGCTCCACAGAACTGGTCGAGTCGTGCCTGAGTCGCGTCGACCAACTCGATCCGGTCGTGAACGCGATGATCACCCGGGCCGACGAGCGGGCGCTGTCGGAAGCCGCGGCGGCCGATGCCACAGTCTCGAACGGCGTTGCCCTGGGCCCCCTGCACGGGATCCCCGTGGCCATCAAGGACCTCCAGCCAACGGAAGGCATTCGCACGACGTTCGGCAGCCGTGACTTCGCCGCCAACGTGCCCGCGAAGGACGCCGGAATCGTCCAGCGCATACGTCAGGCGGGCGGGATCGTGATCGGGAAGACGAACATTCCCGAGTTCAGCATCGGCGCCAACACGATCAACCCACTGTTCGGGGCCACCGGGAATCCGTTCGATGCCGACCTCACCTGTGGAGGCTCTTCGGGCGGTTCCGCGGTTGCGGTGGCGACCGAGATGGCGCCCCTTGCCACTGGTTCCGATCACGGTGGCAGCCTGCGAATTCCCGCGAGCTATTGCGGTGTGATCGGCCATCGAGCAAGCCCGGGAGTGGTGCCCCGCGAGCTGCGGTCGGTCACACAGACCTTCTACAGCGTGCAGGGCCCGATGGGTCGGACTGTGGCGGATGTGGCACTTCTGCTTTCCGTCATCGCCGGCCGCACGAGGATGGACCCGATGGCGTATCCGATGGACGCGCCGAGTCTCGCCGAGCTGTCGCCCATCGAGCCCGGATCGCTCCGGGTGGGTGTGAGCGAGGATCTCGGAGGGGTGCTCGTGTCGGAGACGATCCGTCGCACCTTCCGAGATCGAGTCGAGCGACTCAGCGGACTCGTCGGTTCCTGCGAAGAAGTCGCAGTTGATCTCCGAGAGGCGCCGGCCGTCGACTGGGCGCTGCGAAGTGATCTGTTCGTGGCCCAGTTCGGCGAACAGTCGACTCACTGGGGAGACGACTTCAACCCCAACATCCGTCACTCGCTCGAGTCGGCCCTCGCCACCCCCATGGCCGACATCGCCGCGGCGCGGCACAAGCAGATGGAGCTCTACCAGACCTTCCAGGCCCTCTACGACGACTACGACGTCTTGATCTGCCCGGGCGTCAGCGTGCCTCCCTTCCCGTGGACGCAGAGGAACCCCACGCAAATCGACGGCGCGCCGGTCGAGAACTACATGGCGTGGCTGGCGCTCAGCTCGTCCCTCACCGTCATCGGACATCCGGTCACGGCGCTCCCGTGCGGGCTCGACGAAAGCGGCACACCCTTCGGCATCCAGGTGGTCGGACCGATCTACCAGGACCGCCGTCTGCTGAGTATCGCCGCGGCACTCGAGCAGGTTTTCGCCGCTGACCCCTCGATGGCGCGCCCTCGGCCGGACCTCCATGCCCTCGCCCAGCTGCCGTCCTCCTGCCGGCGGGGACTGTGAAGGAGGCCGATGTCGAAGCTGACTGACCTGCGCATCCGACTTGTCGGCACCGACGCGTCCCCGAGAGTCGGCAGCTTGGCGCGACCCGCACGCCCTGTCCTTCGGCCGGTGCTGCGCACGATGTTCGACGTGGACGTGCGGGGCATCGAGAACTTGCCGACAACCGGCCCGGCAATCCTCAGCCCGAACCATCGGTCATTCTTCGATTCTCCGCTCTTGATGATCATGACACCGCGGCCCGTGGTGTTCTTGGGCAAGGCGGAGTACATGGACAGCCGAAAGACGAAGTACCTGTTCCCCGCCTGCGGCATGGTGCCGATCAAGCGCGATGCCAGGCGCGCCTCGATGGCGGCCCTCGACACGGCCGCCGATCTCCTCAACGACGGCCGCCTCGTGGGTATCTACCCCGAGGGCACGCGCTCTCGTGACGGTCTGCTCCACCGTGGCCACAGCGGTGTCGCCCACCTGGCGTTGATGACGGACGCGCCGATCATCCCCGTGGGCCTGACCGGCACCGAGCGTGTGCAACCGATCGGGTCTGCGATTCCCCGACCATTCCAGGGACCGGTGACGGTGACATTCGGGCGGCCACTCAACCCCACCGATTACCGGTTCGGGGGAAACCGGAAGCGGCGCCAACAAATGCTCGACGACGCCATGGCCTCGATCGCCGCCATGAGCTCGCAGACCCGCTCGCCCGACTTCTCCTCCAGCGAGCCCCCACTGATCCGGGGCGGCAGCGAGACCGTGTACAAGGTCACCCGCCATGGATCGAGTGGTCCGACCTGGAAGCACGCGGCCGCAACCGCGGTCGGCGCGGCAATGAGTCAGTTCGACGATGGCCGTGTCGGGGAGGTCGCCGACCTGTCGCTACGAATACTCCCGTCGGGAGAGATCCGGTTCGTCACGGAGGTCACCGTGTCGACCCGATTCCTGCCAGAGACATCATCAATTCATTGAGACTGAGAAAGGGCCAACAATGGCTGAAAGCGTGTACCAGGTCGTCGAGCTCATCGGCTCGAGCAGTGATTCATGGGAGGACGCGGCGCGCAACGCCGTCCGCGAAGCCGCCAAGGCTTACAAGGACCTCCGAGTCGCGGAGGTCACCGAGATGGACGTGCTCATCGAGAACGGCGACATCATCGCGTTCCGAACGAAACTGCGGCTCAGCTACAAGAGCACCAGCGACTGAAATTCATATGACAGTTGTGTTACAATCTTGACGCGCGGTGGTCAGGGTTGTGATCTGTGATGGAGTACCGGGCCCGCCGCATCGTCGGGATGTCACTCGCTGCAGCCCTGTTCGGGCTGTCGCTCACGAGCTGCGGGCTGAACAGCCGCCGTGTCCTGGTCTGGCACGACTGGCCCGAGCCGCAGGCTGAGGTCCTCATCGAGCTCCTCCAGGGCTACTCCGAGCTCGACCCGAACCTTCGGTTGATCATCGAGTACGTGCCTTCCGGCGAACTCGAAGCGCGGTTCATCGAGGAGGCTCGGTCGGGATTCGGTCCCGACGTGATGCTCGGCGTCGATGCCGATCGTCTCGCTGACCTCGCGGCCGCCGACGCAGTTCGTCCGATCTCGCCCGCACAATCGGTCGATCATGGATTCGACCAGCTCGAGGCGCGGGCACTTCAGGTGATGGCAATCGACGGCAGCCAGCTGGGAGTGCCCCTCGCCGGATTCACCGACGTGCTCTATTACCGGGACGGAATCGAACCTCCTGCCACGCTCCGGGGGGTCATCGATCTGGCCGAGGCGGGCCACACGATGGGGATACCGGTCGACTTTGTCGATGCGTATTGGGGAGTCGACGCGTTCGGCGGCACGGTGTTCGGAGGAGACAACACCCTCGCCCCCGATGACGGGTTCGTCGAGTGGATGGAGTGGATGCTCGAGGCCGGGCCCCAGCCGAACGTGATTCTCGGTGGTGACTACGACTCCTTGCTCGACAGCTTCGCCCGCGGCCGAATCGACCTGTTCGTCGGGAGCTCGGGCGAGTTGGCGCAGCTCCGATCAGCGCTCAGCGATCCGCCCGACGAGGGCGGCGAGCCAAGATTCGGACTCACGACCCTCCCCGGCGCAACCAACGAGACCCCCGGCGGATTCCTCGAGATAGAGGGCATGGTCATCAACCGGCACACCGACCATATGATCGAAGCTCTCGCACTCCTCGAGTACCTGACGAACGTGCCATCGCAGGGCCGGATCGCCCGTTCTGGGCTGGGCCGGATTCCGATCAACGAATCGGTGTCGATCGACCCGACGATCAGCCCGGTCGAGGCCGCGCTGCTCCGCCAGCAGCGCCGCTCCGTCGTGCTGCCCCGCTCGTTTGTGGAGAACCTCGCGGACCTGACGGACCTCGGGAATGAGATCTACCTCCAGGTCGCCCGCGGCCTGCTGCCTCCCGCTGACGCCGATGGGGTCTTGAGAGCCCGATATGACGAGCTGACCAGGGTGGATCATGGCTGAGGAAGACAGTGGCGAGCAGGTGACGGTGATCATCGACCGAGCGCTCGTCTTCCTGAGTCGGGCCGAGGTTGTGGAGCAACTCGTCGTACTTCTCCTCGTGTTGGTCGCCAGCCGGGTCTTGAGTCGAGCGCTCTGGTGGATGATCGACCTCGGAGGTCGACGCCTGCCTTCGTCGGGCCTGCTCGATCTGGTCCGCGCCGGCAGTGCGCCCACGATCGGGATCGTGCTGGCCACGGTGACCAAGCGCGAGCTCGAGGCCGCCGGCCGAGTGACCGGTCTGCTCGAGGAGCTGATCGGGGTGTTCGTCGTGCTGTTGGCCGGTGAGATCGTCATGACCGGCCTGACGGGCGGCCTGGATCCCGCCGAGGGTCGCCGTCATCGCCGCCGATTCTTCAAACCATTGATCGCGATCATCGTCGGCCTGATGATCCTGAACCATCTGGCCGATCTCGGCCGGCTGGCCGCGGCGCCGGCGTTCGAGGCATTCGGTAGCCCGCTGAGCGTCGGGGCGCTCTTCGTCGCCACCCTCGGTATCTGGTTCTGGACCGATGCGATCAACCTCATGAACACCGTCGTCGTCGATTTCGTCGCCAAGCACACCAGCTTCAATGACGGCTCGGCGGAGGCCACGCTGCTGCTGGTGCGGTACGCGCTCATCTTGATGGGCATTACCTACGGGGTCGGTCAGCTGCAGCTCGACGCGTCAACCGTCGCCGCTATCACCGGTGGACTCTCCGTTGGCATCGGGTTCGGCATGCGCGAGGTCCTGGGCAACTTCATCAGCGGCAGCTTCTTGTTGTTCGAGCGCTCGCTCAGGCCTGGTGACATCGTCGAGATGGATGACCAGATCGGAACCGTGGAACGCTTGACCGTGCGGTCGACGACGGTTCGCACGATCGACAATGAAGAGATCGTGGTGCCGAATCAGCGCTTCTTCACCCAATCGTTCAAGACCTTCACGGGGACCGACGAGAAGGTCCGATTCAACGTGGTGGTGACGGCGAACTGTGAGAACGACGTCGAGCACGTGCGCAGCATTCTTCATCAGGTGGCTGCGTCACATCCCGAGATCCTGGATGATCCGAAACCTGACGCATGGGTTGAGGATCGATTCGGCAACAACGTCGTCTCGTACCGACTCAACATGTGGTCGACCTCTCCGCTCGCGGTCCCGCGACTCCGCAGCGACATCGTCCGGCTCATTTGGATCGCCTTTCAGGAGACAGGCATCGCGCTCGTCTTCCCCGACATGGAGCTGCACTTCAACACCAGTGCGGCCGAGCACCTGTCGGCGGGCCCCAGCACATCGGCACCACAGTCGAACTCCAGGGATCTTCAAGTGTCGCGGGTATCAAACTAGAGGAGAGCAATCCATGACAACCATCAACACCGTCTTGCTCGAGCCGCTGACCTACTGGCTTCGGATCGAGGATGTCGTGCGAGAGCCCCGCATCGGAGTCAGGCTGATTAACAAGGCGGCCGAAGGTCAGCTTCTGATGGAGTCGGGCGACGACCTTGCCGAGTGGATCGGCGAATCGGAAGCGTTGCTCCGCCTGGTGGATTCGGAGCTTCGCGACACGGCAGGAGGGGACTACCCCCAACTCCTCGCAATTGTCATGTCGATGCCACCGATGGAGTCGCTGCGCTCCATGCTCGCAGTGGCTCCATGCGAGGCGGCACTGTCATAGCGACCCCCGCACGATCTGGGCGACCTCGCTGAGCAGAGCCCGATTGTCGTCGAGTCCCGGCCCGATGATGTTGATGAGGAACCCATCGAGCCGATGGCGAACGATCATGTCCGCCAGTTGTGATCGGCATTCGGCTTGTGTGCCCGCGATCTGGTAGGCGGCGACCATCTCGTCGGTGACGAAGGGGGCGATCGCCTCGGGTCCTCCGGCGGCGAACGCGTCGCGCAGACGCTCGATCGTCGCGTCGTCGATGCCGAGGTTGCGCAACATTCGAGGGGGACTGTCGAGGATCGCATACGCGTAGTGGCCTCGAGCCTCGTCAATCATCTCCGGCGTGAACGCCAGGCGGTCCAGATACATGAGACCGAGCTCTCTGCCCGCGTTTGCCACGACCTCGATTGCATCGGCGAGATCTGCCTTGGCCATCAGCACCACCGCATCGGCCTTCTGACCCGCCAAGGTCAGGATTCGTTCGCCACGCGCCGCGACCCAGATCGGTATCGACTGTGGCCCGTGGCTCAACTGCGCTCCGCGGAGCCGCTCACGTCGACCTTGCCATTCGATCGACTCACCGGTCCAGAGGGCACGAAGAACCTCGATCGTGTCATCGATCACGGCAAGGGGTGACGTGCGTTCTATGCCCATCGGGTCGAGCACCATCGTGCCGCCGGCGACAAGGGTGACGAACGCTCGACCTCCACTCAACTCGTTGACAGACGCCAAAGCCGCGGCGGTGGCCGCCGGGTGTCGGGTGTAGCCGTTGGTGACGACGCCCAGTCGGATCGTGTCGGTCACTCCAGCCGCTGCGCCCAGACACACGTAGACGTCGTGCATGAGTCCCTCGTCGGCCACCATGCAGTAGTCGTAGCCGAGCTGCTCGGCCATGGAGATCGTGTCGACGACTTCCGCGATCGACATGTGGGGCACCAACTGGAGCCCGAGAGCGAAGGGGGACGAGTCGGGACTCACTGACGGACCTGGGTCTCCCGCATGGAAGTGAGAATCGCGTGGCAGTCCTCCAGGGTGACGGTCCGTGGGTTGTTGTGCACCATCACCATGCGCATCGATTCTGCCGCGACCTCGTCCCAGTCGATGTCGACACGGTCGCCATGTTCGCCCAGACCCACCGGCAAGCCGAGTGAGTGCACGAACGCCGAGATCACCTCGACGAGTTGGTCGCCGTGAGCTCCGCGCCCCAAACCGGCGATGTCGGTGACCTCTTGGAGCCGCTCGGGCGGGATCGCATGGACGTTGAAGTCGAGGGCGTAGGGCAGGATCATCGCGTTGGCCAGGCCGTGGTGCAGGTGGAGGTGGCTGCAGATCCCTCCGGAAAGGGCATGAACCAGCCCGAGTCCGGCCTGATCCATGGCGACTCCTCCGTAAACCGCAGCCAACATCATTGCCGATCTGGCGTCGAGGTCGTTTCCGTCGATCGTCGCCGCTTTCAGGCTGGCGAAGATCAGCCGCATGGACTCCAGCGCGAGTAGATCACTGAGCGGGTTCGTCCGCTTGCCGGTGTAGGCCTCGAGAGCGTGAATGAAGGCATCCATCCCTGTTGCGGCCGTCAGGTGTGGTGGCAGTCCGACAGTGACTCCGGGATCGAGCACCGCGACGTGGGCGAACATCAGAGGGCTCAGTACCCCCTTTTTGAAGGGTTGGGATGGGTCCGATATCACCGCAACCTTGCTGACCTCACTTCCCGTACCAGCCGTGGTGGCCACCGCGATGAACGGGTGGCTTCGCTTCGTTATGGGGCGGCCACCCCACTGGTAGTCGGCATACTCACCGCCGTTGGCCACCAGCATCGCGGTCGCTTTGGCGGTATCGATGGCCGACCCGCCGCCGATGGCCACGAGGACTTCGCCATCGCAGTCCTCAGCCTTTCCGCGAACCGCGAACACGTCGTCGGTCGTCGGATTTCCGCTGACCTCGGCGTGGATCGTGACAGTGACGCCGCGACTCTCCAGGTGCGTTCGGACCTCGTCGGGCACTCCCGTGGCGGCCATGCCCGGATCAGTCACGATGAGCACTCGCTTGGCGTCGAAGGCATCCACCTCGGCGGACACTGCTTCGGCGGCGGGTGAACCCCACACGAGTCGAGTCGGCATCTGGAACGTGAACGCGTCGATCATGTCGTGGCCACCCACACTGCCTTTGACTCGGTGTACATGTCGATCACGTCGCGTCCGTTGTCGCGACCGAACCCGCTGCGCTTGTGTCCACCGAACGGCATGGCCGGATCGAACATGTCAAAGGTGTTGACCCACACGACCCCGGTGTCGAGGGCGGCAGCCATGCGATGGGCGCGAGCGGCGGAGCCGGTCCACACTGCTGACGCGAGACCATACGGGGTGTTGTTTGCCCGCTCGATCACTTCCTCTTCGGTGGTGAACGGATGAACGGTCAACACCGGCCCGAAGATCTCTTCGCGGGCAATGTCCATGGAGTCGTCGACCTGGTCGAAGATCGCCGGGGCGAGGAAAAAGCCGGCGTCCAATGATCCATCGGTGAGGCGATCACCGCCGCAGCGCAATGTCGCGCCTTCGTTCACTCCGTGCTCGATGCGACGAAGAATCGAGTCCATCTGAATCCGGTCGACGATCGGGCCGAGCGTGGTGCTCGGGTCGAGGGCATGGCCGATGGTCGCGGCGCCGGCCAACTCGATCAGCTCGCCTACGACGCGGTCGACGATGTCGACGTGCACAAACAGGCGCGAACCGGCCACGCAACTCTGGCCGGTGTTGCCGAAGGCCGCGCCGAAGCTTCGCGGGATCGCGGTATCGAGGTCGGCGTCGGGGAACACGATATTGGCCCCTTTGTTCCCGAGCTCGAGGCTCAATCTCTTGGTGGTGTCGGCCGCCGATCGCATGACCGCCTGGCCCGCGGCAACCGACCCGGTGAACGCCAACTTGTCGATCCCCGGATGCGCCGACATCGCCGCGCCCGTTTTTCCCCCACCGGTCACGATGTTCACCACGCCCGGAGGCAGGTCCGCCTCGGCGAACAACTCAGCCATGCGCAGGGTGACCAACGATGCCTTCTCCGATGGCTTCAGGATCACCGTGTTCCCGCACGCCAGCGCCGGCATGATCTTCTGCGCGGTGTGGATGAGTGGGTAGTTCCAGGGAATGATCGCCCCCACGACGCCAAGCGACTCACGACGCGTGTAGGTGAAAAACCCTGGGGCGGAAACCGACGGCGTCTCACCGGCGATCTTTGTCGGCCAGCCCGCGAAGTTGAACGCCAGTCGAGCCGCCACGCCAGCATCGATAACGCTGGTCTTCTTGATTGGCTTGCCGTTGTCGATCGACTCGATCTCGGCAAGTAGTTGCCCATCTCGTTCGATCAGATCTGCGACCCGCCGGAGATGACGTTCGCGTTCGGGGGGTGTCAGCCTCGACCAGGGACCGGTGAACGCGGCCTTGGCCGCAGACACTGCTCGATCGATGTCGTTGGTATCAGCGCATCCGATCGTGCCCAGCGAGCGGCCGTCGGAGGGGCTTTCGACATTGATCGACGCGTCCGACTGGGACTCGGTCATCTCGGCGCCGATGAACATCGGGTGCACCGGCCTACTGATGAAGGCCTCGACCTCTGAGCTCGGTTCGGTGGCGGCCATTTCGCGGAGATTAGCAGGTCAAAAAACCAGCAGCCCAGCCGCCGCTACCCGAGAATTGATACCTTCGTGGGCACGGGATCGAGTGATCGACGAGACTCCACCAAAACGACCGGTCCCGCACGGAAACCGTGCGGGACCAGGGATTTACTTGGAGCGGACGACCGGGTTCGAACCGGCGACCTCAACCTTGGCAAGACTCCGACAACCGTCCATCACCGTCGGACACCTACGAATCAGTGCTGTCGGGTCCGTCCAATCGGGCTCTGTCCGTGGAGTAGATGGGATACGGGATGGGATGGCGGTGTACTGCTTCCACTGTCGGCCAGACCCACTCAGGTTCCAGCAGACCGACAATCGTCAGGCGCAGCGCTCCACCGACGTGCCAATCGATCTCGGCCTCTCCACGGTCATCCAAGACTGCCGCTCACTCATCATCCTGCAATGGCTCCTACACCCGAGCCGCAAGCGCGCCATAGCCGTCGCTTGTTGATCGTCTTTGTCTCGTCCAAGACCTTCAGCCAATCATGCTGTAGCCGCCTGACACGGACAGGACCTGGCCGGTGACATGCCCGGCGACCGCATCAGAGGCCAGGAAGACGACAGCATTGGCGACGTCTTGTGGCCGACCCACTTTGCGCAGCGGCAGGGCCCGCGCCACTTTTTCGAGTTGTTCTGGTGTGAACATCGAGTCCTTGTCTCGCCACATGCTCTCCTCGCCGACCTCCTCGTCATCCGCAGGGATTGTGACACCAGGGCACACGACGTTGCAGCGGATGCCCGCTCGGCCGTTCTCCTTTGCAATCGTCTTCATGAAGCTGTTGATCGCGGCCTTGGCTCCGCCGTAGACCGCCTCGCGGGGCTCGCCTTGGCGGCTGGC
>JAJCXZ010000006.1 GCA_029263175.1 Acidimicrobiales bacterium
TGAGCTCGAAATCCGTGGTAAGCGCAGTCAAGCGATCTCAACACTGAGTCGCTGTAATAATAGAGGGGCGTACGGGCTGGCGGGGGCTGCATCAACGATGTCCGATGACCCGCCCGAATGCGGCAACACTCAATGACAGAAGACGAGCTGCTGGAAGAAATGCGTGGCGCCGGCGCCTTGCTGGAGGGACATTTCGTGCTGTCTTCAGGGCAGCACAGCAGCGCTTATCTGCAATGCGCGCGTTTTCTCATGGACGCACGCCGCGCAGAGCGGGCCTGCGCCGCACTGGCGCAGAAAGTCACGGATCAGGTCGAGAGCGCCATTGACCTTGTTTTTTCTCCCGCCATGGGCGGAGTAGTGGTGGGACATGAAATGGGCCGGCAACTGGAAAAACCGGCAATTTTCTTCGAGCGCGTGGAGGGAGAATTCGTGTTAAGGCGGGGCTTCGAAATCCCTTCAGGCGCCCGTTGCCTGATGGTTGAAGACGTGGTGACAACGGGGCTTTCTTCGCGCGAATGCATTGCTGCGGCGCACGATCATGGCGCCGATGTCGTGGCGGGCTGTTGTCTCATCGACCGTTCGGACGGGAAAGCTGATATTGGCGTGCCGCTGGTAGCCCTGGCCGCATTTGACATCCCGACATTTGCGCCCGACCAGGTTCCGGCGGAGTTGCAAGACATCCCCGCCATCAAACCAGGCAGCCGCGGTCTCAAATGAAACGCTTATTCACGTCGTTAGCGCTCGCACTAAGCGTTTACAATCTCTACATATGATAAAATCTTAAAATTGCCTTTGGTCCCCGCTAGGGGTCTGAAAAGACTGGCAACAGAGTATTGAAATGTTATTTGGACGCCGCACACCGCCGCAATGGGGCGAAAAACTGAGGGTCTGGATTTGGCCTCGCCGGAACTGGAGCCGCTCGACCCGGTATGTCGCATATCGGTTGTGGCGGCTGCGCGCCACGCCCCATGCCATAGCGTTGGGATGCGCCTCTGGCGTGTTCGCTTCCTGCACACCATTTCTTGGCGCTCATTTTATCCTGGCGGGAATCCTCGCCTGGATTACACGTTCCAGCATTCTGGCCTCGGCTTTGGGAACATTTTTTGGCAATCCTCTGACATTTCCATTCATATGGATAGCCTCTTTTCAGTTGGGAAATTGGGCGCTCGGACAGGATTCGAAGGTTACGGAAATCGATCTTTCCGGAGGCATCTTTACCAAGTCCCTGGATCAAATCCTGCCGCTTATAAAGCCCATGACCGTGGGAGGTGTGCCGCTTGGAATTGCGATGGGTGCCATAGTCTATTTCATCGTCAAGAAAGCATCGGAAGGCTACCAGAGCAAACAGCGTCAGCAGCGTGGGCTCAACCCAAGCCACCAGGCGCAGGCGTAACAGCGTATCGGGCAGGAGAATGAAATGAGCGCAAGCACCACCAAGGCTCCTTACTTAAGGCTGGGCGTGAACATCGATCACGTGGCGACCATCCGCAATGCGCGAGGCGGGGGTCATCCCGACCCGGTGCGTGCGGCCCATCTTGCGGCCGAAGCCGGGGCCGATGGTATTACGGCGCATTTGCGCGAGGATCGCAGGCACATATCCGATGAGGATATAGCGCGTCTGATGTCGGAGATTGAGCAACCGCTCAATCTGGAAATGGCCATGACCGATGAAATGCTCGAAATTGCGCTCAATCATCGCCCGAATGCCTGTTGCATTGTGCCGGAGAGCCGTCAGGAATTGACGACCGAGGGCGGGCTCGATGCGGTGTCCTTGGGGAGCCGGCTGCCGGTTTATATTGCTCAGTTGAAAAACGCAGGAATAAGAGTGTCCCTGTTCATCGATCCCGATATCTCCCAGATAGAGGCTTCCGCAGCTGAAGGCGCCGATATCGTTGAACTGCACACAGGTCCTTATTGTGAAGCGGCACTTGAGGGTGATCATTTCAAAGTAAGTTCAGAAATCGACAGGCTTGCGGAGTGCGCGCGCGCAGCCGCGAATGCGGGTCTTGAAGTTCATGCCGGACACGGCCTTACTTTCGATACGGTCCATGCGGTTGCCGCCATGCCTGAAATGGTCGAGTTGAATATCGGGCATTTTTTGATCGGCGAGGCCATTTTCGGCGGACTGCATTCGACCATTAGCCGGATGCGGGCGCTGATGGATAATGCGCGTGCCGAGGCCAATGGCTGCGCAAGCGCCTGAGGACATATTTCATGATTATTGGTCTTGGCAACGACCTCATCGACATACGGCGCATTGAGCAAACCATCGAGCGTTATGGCGAGCGGTTTCTTGACCGGATTTACACCGAAATCGAGCGCCAGCGTTCCGACCGCCGCAATCAGCGCGCGGCGTCCTATGCGAAACGTTTCGCGGCCAAGGAAGCCTGCGCCAAGGCGTTGGGGACAGGCATCCGTTCAGGCGTGTTCTGGCGTGACATGGGGGTTGTAAACCTTCCCTCGGGGCGCCCCACCATGGAGCTCACTGGCGGTGCAGCCGCGCGGCTTGTGAGCTTGACGCCGGAGGGCTGCAGCACCCGGATCGATCTGACGATTACGGATGATTTTCCCCTGGCACAAGCAATTGTCATTATTTCCGCCATTCCTGATGGGATAAACATCTGACGCGCAGCACTTGGCAGGGCGCAAGCCTTAAGCCGTTTGCGTTGTATCCCGGTTGGAGCTATAGGGGCGTCTGCTGAAAATCATTCGATTTTCATGCAATTGGAAGGAAAGCTTAAAAGCATGAGCCTAGAGGCCGATACGAAAAAATCTCAGCGCGGAGGGCTGTCCGACACGATACGTGTGGTCATTCATGCGCTGATTCTGGCCATGATCGTGCGGGTGTTCTTCTATCAGCCCTTCAACATTCCTTCCGGCTCCATGATCCCGACGCTGCTTGTCGGCGACTATCTGTTCGTCTCGAAATTCAGCTACGGCTACTCTAGATATTAATTTCCCCTTTCCCTCAATCTGTTTGGCGGACGGGTGTGGGCGTCAGAGCCCAAACGCGGAGATGTCGCCGTGTTCAAGCTGCCCCGGGACAACGAGACCGATTACATCAAACGGGTGATTGGCTTGCCTGGCGATGAAATCCAGGTGATTGGCGGGGTGCTGCAAATCAACGGCAAGGCGATAATCCGCAAGCGTATCGACGATTTCCTGATGCGTGACGCATTCGGCAATGCGCGGCGTGTTGCGCAGTTCGAGGAAACCCTCCCCAATGGCGTCAGACATCCCGTTCTCGATCTGGTCCCGCAGGGCGTTGGCGACAATACGAGGGTCTACAAGGTGCCCGAAGGGCATTATTTCATGATGGGAGACAATCGGGACAATTCGACCGACAGCCGGGTCGCGAGTGGAGTCGGTTTTGTTCCGATTGAGAATTTTGTC
>JAJCXZ010000007.1 GCA_029263175.1 Acidimicrobiales bacterium
GCCACCATCACCGAATACACCTCGATCCTCCGAGGCAAGGTCGCTACTCGCAGTCCTGCTCTGCCAGCCGTACGCGTGCTCGCAGCAAAGCTCGCCACCTGGACGACTCTCCTAGTCAGCGCCGCCGCACCGCTGCGTCCCGCCCTTGCAGCACCGCTCCCCACGGTGGCCTCGATCACAGCCACCCCGGCAGCTTCCTCGTTTCACACCGCCGAACTACAGCAACCTGTCGGGCCCGAGACGGTCGTCACACAAGCAGTCGCGAAGGGTCGGTACCAGAGCGTCCGGGGTGACACCTGGTGGGACATCTCCGAACGGCTCCTTGGCGACGGTATCCGCTGGAACGAAATCCGCTCACTCAATGTCGGAACCCGGATGCCAGACGGCGCGACGGTCACCGCTTCCACCGAGACTGTGAAGCCCGGCTGGCCGCTCAGGGTTCCCCTGGGCGCCAACCTCCCCGCCACCGAAACCCAGCCAGCAACAAACACACCAGCCCGCGAGGTGAGCGCGACCGCAGACGAAGTGGTCGTGGTAGAAGGCGATCACTTCTGGAGCATCGCCAAAGACACCCTCGCCGACGCGTGGGGACGCCAACCCACCGACATCGAGATGACGCCGTACTGGGTTGAACTCGTCGCTGCCAACGAAGACCGGCTGCTCCCTCCCGGAGACCCCGACCTGATCTACCCCGACCAGACCTTCATCATCCCCGCACCGCCGCCGAACCCCGATATCGCTGTTGACCTCAACGGCACTGAAGTACTCGACCCGCCCGAAGCGATCTCCGAGCCGGAGTCGACCGAGATACCAAACGCCACGCCCGACACCACACGGGCACCAGCCGCCGCATGGCCGACCCTCGGCTCCCAAGACGTGGTCCCGTCGAGTCCGGTCCTATCCGCTGACCAACCTGCGGCCGAGGCTGCCACCGATGGGGAGTCGGAGTTGGATGACGTTTTGGACGTTGCCAAACCTGTGGCCGCTGTTGCCGGCGGCATCGCTTTGCTCGGAGGAACACTGCTGTACACACTGCGCCGCCTCCGTCGAATCCAAGCCGCCCGCCGGCGCCCCGGCACCACCATCGATCCTCCCGAGCCCGAGGCAGCAAAATTCGAGCAGCGCATCCGAGCCATCAGCACCGATGGAGAGGACGCCCGCTACATCGCCGCAGCAAACGACTACCTGAGCCACGCCCTCGAGAAGAGCTCAACCCCGATTCCGTCGCTGATCGCAGCACGAGCCGGGCAGTTCGGACTCGAGCTGCTCCTTGACGATCCATGTGAACCTGTCGCGGGTTTCGTCGCTTCCGGTGCAGAGCAGACCGCGTGGCGCCTCGACGCCGACCTCGAAGTGGACATGATGGAGACGGCGGTCAAGGGCGACGCTCACCCTTTCGCCCCCGCCCTGTGCGTGGTCGGATCGACTGACGCAGGTGAGCTGCTCGTCGACTTGGAGCAACTGGGCGCGGTTGCAATCCAAGGCGACACAGACCAGGTGGCGGACTTCCAGCGTGGTCTCCTCGCCTCAGTCTGTGTCGCACCATGGGCAACCCATTGTGAGATCATCGCCATCGGCATCGAAGGACTAACCGGCGACCACCTCAGTCGCGCCACCATCCCCGACGACCCCAACTCCTGGGCGGCTCAAACTGCCGACCATATGAGCGGGATCGCGGCCACCCTCGACCGCAGCCCATACCAGGAAAGAGTCGACCACGGCACCGTCTACCACCCCACCATCGTCTTCATCGGCCCCGATGCATCGCTAGCAGGTATCGCTGAGCACCTCGCCCAGGTGGCTGAACTCGCCTACTCACCTCTCGCTCTCGTGTCAGCGCACCCGCTCGCCGGGGAATACCGAATCCAACTCGAACCCGACAACGCCACGCTCGAACCCGTGGGCATTGCCTTTCTACCGGTCAGCCTCGAAGCCGCCGAACTCGCAGCGGTCGATCATCTTGTCGCCAACGCATCAGACCGCACGACCAGCCCTCCCGCTGACGAATGGGCAGATGACATCGCCAAGGCCGACACCGACGACCAAGTGACTGACAACGGCGCCGTAGCCAACGGCGCTGAACCATCGTCAACAGAAGCTGCCAGCGAAGCAGAACCGCCGGAGCCAGCGGTCGACACCAACGGATCCGAACCCGAACTCGAGTCCGCCACGGCCGAGCCATCTGATGCAACGGTGAAAGCGATCAAGAAGATCCTTCGCCCCAAGCCCGTCGAGGTCCGCATCCTGGGACGGCGACCAGTGGTCGATGGCCTCGACGGAGAGGTCACACCAAAGATCGAAGCGATAATTGCCTACCTGGGCTTTCACCGAGAGGTAGTAGGTCGACGTCTCCGCGATGACTTCTGGCCTGGTTCCCCCGGTCGCCAGGGCTGCGACAACGCCATCGGACGGGCCCGAACCCTGCTCGGAATGGACCACGGCGGCGAGCCCCGACTCATCACGCTGCGGGCAACGAACAGCTACCTGATAGGCGACGATGTTGGCGTCGATTGGCACCGGGCTCAAGCGCTCATCGATGCTGCCAAAGGCCAGGCGCCCATCGAGGAGGCTGCCTACCTCGACGCGGCATGCGAACTGATCGACGGCCACGTAGCCGTCGATGCCCATCCAGAGCACTACGCATGGCTGCTCGGCGAACCATCCATCTACAGCCTTATCGAGACCACCCTGGTCGACGCCGCCCACCGACGAGGCGAACTCGCCCTCGCTGTTGATGATGTTGAGCGTGCGAACTGGGCAGCGCAAAAAGGACTCGACGTCGTCGAAGGCCAAGAAGCCATGTACCGGATGAAGATGGAAGCTGCAGCCAAAGCAGATGACGCCGAGGGCATCAAGGCCGCATACCGCCAGGCGCAACGAGCCGCCGAGTCATACGGCTACGACGACGAAGTCCAACCTGAGACCCAGGCACTGTACGAAAAGCTGGTTGGGAGTAGAGGGGAAGTCCGGTCATCCGACGCAGCGAGTCGCTGAACGGGTGGCCTCTGTCGCGACTATTGATCTAGGCCGCCCGCAGGGCACACGGCGCATGAGATGCGCGGTCTGACCGCGCCGTTGGGGCCGTTAAGGCGGCGCTGCCGGGAGTGACTGCAGCGCCGCCTGGATCTGAACGTCGTCCCAAAGAGGGTCGAGGATCGGGCAGGTATAGGCAGGTCCAGCTCCGCCGCCGCCAGTCGCCAGGAAAGCGGCTGCCTGAGGATGAAGGCTCTCCGGAACGAAGAGGAAGGCGACGTCAGACGGAGCGAAGACGAGACCACCGGGGATCCTCCACTCCCGCTCCCATTCGAAGTGGTAGTTCGGCGCCGTGTTGTCGGCGAATGGTGTGACTCTCCAGAGTGCGTCGGTGAGTTCGACTCCACCAGTCATCGCGCTTGAGACCAGGCTCTGCATAGCGTCACGATGTGGCGTCCCTTGGTCGAGGTACCACACTCTTCCGGCGCCCCTGGGCAGCACGGTGCGCTGGTGGAAGCCGATGCCGTACTTGCTGCGGCGTTCGACGAGTCGATCGAGCATGTCGAGGGGGATCTCGCTGAGACAAGCACAGTGCTGCGATTGGCCCAGCCCGTTGACGTTCGTCGCACAACCGAACGACGAACGTGCCTCGATGTTGCCCGACGCGAGCACGCTGATCATCGAGTCGTACGCGGAGACTCCTGCGTTGTCCTTCGTGAAGTGGACGACGTAGTCAGACATGTCTCGCCAGTCCGCGTGCCCGCGATAGCCCATGTAGTGAGTCTAGGGATGTGCGCTGGGTGGGTCTCAGGATACGTGTCGACATCCTGCGTGCGGTGGTGGCTGGGGTGAGCGTCTAGCCCACGGAGCCGGCTGGGTCACCGCTGGCGACGGCGAGCATTCGAGCATCGATATAGAGGCGGCCGCTGCGGCTGGAATCGGGGTCGGACCTGTACCCGAGTGCTCCGACTATCGTCACTGCCGCTCGTCCCTGGATCTTGGCAGCTGACCGGTCCGATGGCTGCCAGTGTTCAACGTCGATCCATAGCCGACCGGTCTTCGAGTTGGCTCTGCCGGTCGTGAGCCGAAACGAGCTCACAGTGCCGTTCTTCACTGGTCGGCATGGGTGGAGGGCGTCGATGACACCTCTGGCTAGCACGGCGCTCGGCGTAGCAGCCGGAGCCGAATCCTGCTCCGAGGATTTGTGCAGGTCGATCTCGTTGGCGGTCACGACGTATCGGTGGCGTGACTCGCCGGTTTCCCTATCTCGCCAGGTCTTCTGGGTTAGTCGGCCGATCACCGAAACCTCACGTCCCTCTCTCGCGTGGTGGGCGATTGTTCCTGCGAGGTGGCCCCAGGTTTCGA
This sequence comes from Acidimicrobiales bacterium, assembly GCA_029263175.1. Lineage (GTDB taxonomy): Bacteria > Actinomycetota > Acidimicrobiia > Acidimicrobiales > Aldehydirespiratoraceae > JAACCU01. Next base: position 4,339 of record JAJCXZ010000007.1, read on the forward strand.
TGTCGATCCATAGTTTGCCGTTTCGGGGCGCGCCGGTCTCGAGCCGGAAGGTGGCCAGGACGCCGTTGCGGGTTTCCTTGCGGACGATGTCGTTGCTGATGCTTCCGGCTGCGATGAAGAAGGCCATCGTCAGTCCTCCGGTCTGTCGTCTTCGAACCCGGGCAGCGGAATCTGTCCGCTCTTTCTGGATCGGTTCTTGTCGCGTCGTCGGCGCCGTCCGCGGCGGGGGAGAGCGGCCGGTTCTGGTCTGACTGGCGGGGGGTTGTGGTTGGCGATGTTTCGGAGTCGGTCGACCGCGCTGACGACTTCGCCGGGTGAACGGGTGGTGTCGCCGGAGATCACGAGGTTGATATCTCTGCCGATGCGGCCGGGCATGGCAGGTAGGTCTTGGAGACGTGCCACGACTCCTTGAAGGTCCGCCGCAGCCGGCTGGTCACCGGCGAGTTGATGGTCGTACCACGCAACGAGGTCACGGCACGCTCCGGTTACGGGCACCAGGTCGATGACCGTTGCGCCGGAGGTTGGCTGGCTGTCGTTGGTTCTCATGCTCTACCTGTGGCTCGCCGCGCGGCGTGATTGGGACATGCCGAAGAAAGTTTCGAGAAATTCGAGGCCAGCTGTCCCAATCGTCTTGGAGCTCGAAGCACAGGTGTGGTGAACGCAATCGGCGAGTTCCTCAGGAGGACCGACATGCACCGCCATTCGAATTTTCTATCCGTCATCGCTCAGATCGATGTGACCCCGACGAACGAGGGCCTTCCGGGTGCAGCGTTCTGGCAACAGGTCCTCGGCTGGCTCGCTTGGGCCGGACTGGCTGGATCATTGGCCTCGCTGCTCATCGGAGGCGCCGTGTGGGGGCTGAGCCACGCCGGAGGCCAGTCAGTCGGCTTGTCGAAGGGAAAGATGTTCGCCCTCGGCGGCATGGCGGGGGCGATCCTCGTCGGTTTGGCCGCAACGATCGTCAACACGTTGTCCGGCATCGCCTGATGCGGGCATCGAGATGGCTGCTCTTACTCGTCGCTGCGTTGGCGGGCGGCAGCGTGGTTTCTCTTGTCATGGGAGGTGAGGGTTCTGGACGGGGGTCGGCCTCGGAGATGCCGGGTCCGACCCCCGGAGCTCCCACAAGCGGCCAAGCAGAACCAGTCGAAACGAGGAGTGTCCCGGGTTCGCCCGTCGGCGGCGATGTGCCGCTCGCTGTTCGCACGACGTTCGAGCGCAGCGAAGCAGGTGCCAGATCGGCGGCCGTGGCATTTCTCGAGGTGACCGAGGAGGCTGTAGCTCTGTCGCCCGTCGAGGCTGCGGACCTGCAGCGCACGATGGCGACAGCTGGGTTCGGCGCGGAGTTCGCCGCCGACACCGAACAGCGGATGACCGAACTGGTCCAGGCTGTACCCGGCGGCATCACGTTGCGGGTTGCGCCGATCGAAGCCCGAAGCATCGCGGCCGGCGAGGACTGGTTGGTGTCGATCTGGTACGTGCAGGCCATCACAATCGCCGATGAGAGCGTGGTCGATGACTGGCGAACGGCCAGCTACCGAATGCGCTGGGAAGACGACACCTGGAAGATCGCGTCATTCGAATCGAAGCGAGGCCCCATGCCCGGGCGAGGCACCCAGCCTCCATCGGACACGCCCACACGATTCGAGGCCCTTCTCTCTGGCTACAGCGACGACGGGCTCAACTGATGGACATCCCAGGTATCGACATTCCCGGCCCTGGCGACATCCTCGGCGGCATCGGCGGATTCTTCGGCGGTCTCGCAGAAGACGCCGGACGAGCGATCGTCGAGTACGTCCTCGAATTCATCTACGGCCTCATCGCCCAAGCCGTCGCATCCATCACCGGCGCGCTCGCCCGGTCCTTCAACGGAGCCTCCACCCGGGTGGACCTGACCGGCGGCTGGTTCTCCAGCGAAGGCGGCTCCACCGTCACCACCATGACCTCAGTCATCGCTGGGTCGCTGGTGCTGGTCTTCCTATTCATGTCGCTCATCCGGGCAATGTTCGCCGGAGAGTTCTCGACGATCTGGCGGGCTGCGCTGGTCGATGTTCCCAGCGCCTTCCTGGCCACCGCCGTCACGGTCGTTGTGGCTTCAGCGTTGCTGGCCATGGTCGACGAAGCATCGGCCACTCTGCTGGGCGCCGACGGTGAACAGCTCGCAGCGTTCGGAGACTCACTCGCCGATGTGGAACAGCTCAGCCTCGCCGGCCTGCTCGGCATTCTGTTCGGCCTGCTATTCATCGTCGGCGCGGTGTTGGTATGGATCCAGCTCTTGGTCCGGGCCGCGCTGATCTACATCGTGATCGCCTTCGCACCGATCACATGGGTCACCCGTGCCTACCCAGGCACACGCGGCATCGCCCGCCGAGGTGCAGAGATCGCTATCGCTCTGATCGTCTCCAAGTTCGTCATGGCCATCTCCTTCCGACTCGGAGCAGAAGCATTGGCATCCGCGGACGTGCCGTCGGGGGAGGCGGATCTGTCGGCGATGTTGGTCGGCTCGGCAATCATGTTGATGACCGCGTTCATGCCCTGGATGATCTTCAAAGTCATACCAGCGGTCGAAAACGCAACCTCCGCCGCCGGTCCACAGAGCGCCGCCGTAGGTGCCGCAGTAGTCGGTGGAGGACTGGCATTCGCTGGCATTCGTAGCCTTACGGGCGGAGGCGGTTCGGGAGCCGGCGGGGGACTCGGAGCCAAGGGCGGAGGTAGCGGCCCTTCCGGAGATTCAGGCTCAGAGGGCGCGGCTGGCGCAGGACCTGGTTCGGGCGGTGGCGGCGGTTCGCCAGGTGGAGGAGCCGCAGGCGCGGCGGTGATCGCCGGAACAGCAAGCAAGGCCGCCGGTATCGCCACCGATACCGCAGAAGCCGCGGGCAGTGCGGCGACGGTCACCACAGCGAATACGTCTGGCTCTCAGACATCCGACGGGACGACAACGGCTACGGCTCAGTCGAGCGCCCGAGGTAGTGGTGGAGGTGGCGGCTCGTTTGCAGCAACCCCGGTTGGGGGATCGCCGGGTGTCGGAGTCATCGAGATCGAAGTTGATGGCCCGCCCCCGCCACCTCAACGGCCACCGGGCCAGACGGCCGCTCAACCGCTCGCTCAACTACGGAAACGGAGTGACCAGTGAGCGGGATTGTCGCTGCGCCCGAGCGTCACAGGTTTCGACTTTCACCGCTCGACTCGACAGGCCTGATGTTCGGGCTTGGCTTCGCCCAGCTCACACTCGTCGCGGTGGGCGTCGTCGCCGGCTCGATCCTGATGGTCACCTACTCGGTGCCGCTCGGTATTGTCCTTCTCGCCGTTGGTTCCGGGCTGGGCCTATTCCGCATCCACGGGGCAAGCCTTGTGGAGCTGGCCCCCCAAGGCGCCAGGTATCTACGCCAGAGAGCCAATGGTCAGGTCACATGGTTCTCGGCTGTCCCGCTGCTTGGCGGCGGCGATCGTCCTGCCCCAGCGGTGTTGGCCGACCAGGATGTGATCGTCGTTGATCCTGGTCCGCTGGGTCTCGGCCAGCCGGGAGCCGAGGTCGCGGTCAGCCGTGACCGCAAGGCCGGCACCTACGCGGCGACGCTGCGAGTGGCCGGCCGACAGTTCGCCCTCATCGACCAGGCCGAACAGGACTGGCTGGTAACCCAATGGGGGACCGCTCTGCAGGCCTTCATCGCCGAACGAACACCAGTTGTGAGCATCCGCTGGTCCGAATGGGCCGCTCCCGCCGGACTCGAGGAACACCGCCGCTGGCTCAAAGACCACCTCGACGACAACCCACTACACGACGTCCGCCAAGCCTACGAACAACTCCTCAACGAGGCCGGGTCGCGGTCAACTCACCACGAGGTCCTCGTCACCGTCACCATCCATAGCGGCAAGGTCCGGATGGGGCAACGTCACGAAGGCGACCGCGTGAAAGCGGCCATCGACCTGCTGCTCACGGAGATGAAACTGTTCGCCCAACGTCTCCAAGGAGCCGGACTAGTCGTTTCGCGCCCCCTGTCGCCAGGGGAATGGGCCCGAGCTATGCGGCTTCGTCTCGACCCATCGTGTCGCAGCGCGCTCGATGCCAGAAGCCGGTCATTCGCCGACATCGCAGGCGATGTCAGCCTCGCCAACGCCGGGCCCATCAGCGCTGAATCAACCTGGACCGCATGGCACACCGACGGAGCCTGGCATCGAGGGCTCTACGTAGCGGAATGGCCCCGCCTCGATGTTCCAGCGGACTGGATGCGCGAGCTGATGCTCTACAACGGAGCGGTCCGGACCGTGTCGGTCTTCTTCGAACCCGTGCCCCGCTCGAAGTCGCAACGCAGCATCACCCGAGACGCAGCCAAGATCGAGTCCGACGCCCAACAACGCGCCGAGAAGGGCTTCCGAGTCGGCGCCCATCACCGACGGGCAGCTCAAGCCGTCGAAGAACGAGAAGAAGAACTCGTAGCCGGCTACGGCGAGTACTTCTACGCCGGAGTCGTCTGTGTCAGCGCCGCCAGCCTCACCGAGCTCGAGGCCGCCACTGACGAGATCACACAGGTCGCCGCATCCATCGGCCTTGAACTTCGGCCCCTCCACGGCCGACACGACCAAGCCGTCGCCGCCGTGCTACCCCTGGCACGCGGTGTCGCACCGAAAGGACGATGACCATGCATGTCCTCACGAAGCGAACCCGGCCCGACGCTGAAAAGGACGCGGGAATCGGAGGGTCGCTGATTACGCCCGGTCTTCGCATTCCGCGACACCGAGCGACAACGGCTCATGTCAGTGCCCTCTACCCCTTCCACGCCGATAGCGGTCTCGGCCCGAGAGGGATCTACGTCGGTGAAGACGTTTCGGCCGGCGGGGCGTCGTGGCACTTCGACCCCTTCCAGCTCTACACCGACGGCGTCATCACCAGCCCGAACATCTTGGTACTGGGCATGGTTGGCGCCGGAAAGTCGTCGGCCGTCAAGACGATGCTGTACCGCATGGTCGGCCTGCTTGGCTCCGACGGCAAGTCGCGATGGTGCGCCATCCTTGACCCGAAGGGCGAATACGGTCCTCTCGCCGACACGCTCGGGCTCACCCGACTCGCTCTCTTCCCCGGCGGACAAACCAGGCTCAACCCCCTCGATGCTGGCCCTTTCATCGACTCCACATCTGAGCTTCGCGCCCGACGTACTCAGATGACAGCGGCTCTGGCCGCGTCCATGCTGCGCCGGGAACTCTCCGCCACCGAAGAGGCCGCTTTGGCCTGGGTGATCGACACTGTCACCGACGCCGAAAGTGCCGATCAGGTGCCGACCCTTCGAGATGTCGTCGACCTACTCGCCTCTCCAACCGATGAGATGCTGGCCAGGTCGGCTGAAGAAACAACCCGCGGCCTGGCACGCTCGATCGCCGAGGTCCGACATGGGCTCGGGAAGCTCCTCGACGGTCCGCTGCGAGGCATGTTTGACGGCCCATCGACAGTCAGCCTCGACTGGTCCGGCCGAGGCGTCGTCATCGACCTCTCTGCAGTGCACCAAGACCCTGAGGCTCTCACCGTCGTCATGATCGCCTCCACCGGTTGGCTCCAAGCACTGCTCGCCGCCCCGGAAAGCGAGCACGTACCGCGCCGTATCCAGGTACTCGAGGAAATATGGGCGCTGCTCGGCTCCGAACGAGTGGCCAAGTACTACCAGTCATGCCAGAAGCTCGCCCGGGCTTACGGGGTCGCCAACGTCTCCGTTGCTCACCGAATCTCAGACCTGCGAGCCCAGACCGACGACGGCACGTCAGCGGCCAAGGTCTCGATGGGGCTACTGGCGGACACGCAAACTCGAATCCTCTTTCGCCAATCCAGCGATCAGATACCCGAGGCCAGGAGCATGCTCGGCCTCACCAACGTCGAAGCCGAACTGCTCCCCAAGCTCGCCGTCGGCCGAGCGCTATGGCGAGTCGGCGACCACACCGCCATCGTCCAGCACCGCATCGGCTCCGCGGAATGGGACATCTGCGACACCGACGGAAGGTTGACCGTATGAGGCTCCGACGATCAAAGCGCAGCCTCGTAGACCGACTGCGGCCATATGTCGACACTGGCCCGTCGCCCGCACCGATGGTCTCGGCCGACCCGATCCGCATGTTCCTCTACCGATGGATGATCGAGACGGGCGACCCTGTTGAGGTGGTGGCCAAGGGATTCGCCCTTGGCCGAGATCAGGTTGTGGATCTCCTGTCCGGTGAACTCCGATACCTCACGTACTCTGAAGCAGCCCGGCTCTGCGGCCGGCTTCAACTTGAGCCCGGCGAGGTTTGGCCTCCGAAGTCTGGGGAGTCTTACTAGGAGTCGCCGCCAAGTGCACGAGTGAGGCCCCGGGCGTCTGACCGGTGCCGCGCGAGCCACGGCACGCCGAGATCGCGGCGTCCTCGGCCAGGTTTGCCGTGTCGGTCGAGGAGATTGTCACAGGGAACGGCTACAAATGGTGTGGTGAGAACAACCGACCGTCCTGTGGCATGAACCTGAGCGAGATAAAGCAGGGCGCGCGTCTGGTTGGGTTGCGCTCGGATGGACCCGTCGAAATCATCTCGGTCGAGACCACCGATGGTGATGTGGTCAACGTGGTCTTCCGATCCTCGGATGGGTCGCTTGGGCAGCGACTGGTCTCGGTTGAGGATGCTTCGAACTTGGAAGTTGCGTCGGAGGAACGATGGTCCTTTGACGCCGATGGTTCGCATTTTCGGCTGGCGTCTGAGGCTCGCCGTATCGAGTTGGCGCATCTGTTTGATCCGTTCACCGCGGTTGAGGCGGCTGGCATTGATCCTCTGCCCCACCAGATCGAGGCGGTTTATGAGCGCCTGTTGCCGATGCAGCCGCTTCGGTTCCTCCTCGCGGATGACCCGGGTGCGGGCAAGACGATCATGGCTGGTCTGTACATCCGTGAGCTAGTGCTGCGGGGTGATCTGGCTCGCTGCTTGATTGTCGCTCCTGGGTCGCTGGTTGAGCAGTGGCAAGAGGAGCTGTGGGACAAGTTCAGTCTGAGTTTCGACATCTTGTCCAGAGACATGGTCGAAGCGTCGCGCACCGGCAACCCCTTCCTCGAACGAAATTTGCTTGTCGCCCGGATCGATCAGTTGGCCAGAAATGATGACCTGTTGGCCAAACTGCAGGTCTCAGAGTGGGACCTCGTGGTCGTCGACGAGGCTCACAAGATGTCGGCCCATCTCTATGGCAACGAGGTCGACAAGACGAAACGGTTCCAGCTCGGCGAACGTCTCCGGGAGCAGACCAGAAACTTCCTGTTGATGACGGCCACACCTCACAACGGCAAGAACGAGGACTTCCTGTTGTTCATGAGCCTGTTGGACCCCGAGCGGTTCGCTGGTCGTCTTCGCAAGAACGCCGACATGCCCGACGTCTCCGACGTGATGCGCCGCTACGTGAAGGAGAACCTGCTCACTTTCGACGGTAAGCGCCTATTCACCGAACGGATCGCAACCACAGTCAAGTACGACCTCAGCTCGCGAGAGGAGCACCTGTACGAAGAGGTCACCAACTATGTCCGCACCGGCATGAACCGAGCCCAGGCCCTCGAAGAGGGCGGCGACCGCCGACGCGGACTGGTTGTCGGGTTCGCGCTAGCCGGGCTGCAGCGACGGCTCGCATCATCGCCCGCGGCGATTCATGAGTCGTTGCGGCGCCGGCGCCAGAAGTTGGAGGGTCAGGTCAGCGAGCTGGAGGGGCTCGCTAGAGGCGATGCGCCAATCCCTATCGCAGACTTGCCCAAGGGGCTTCACATTGCTGATCTCGAGGACTTTGACTTCGATGACTACGACGACGAAGAACTGGAGGATCTCGAGAACGCCGTCATCGATGGCGCCACGGCTGCGGCGACCGTCGTTGAGTTGGAGAAGGAGCTCGTCGAGCTACGTGAACTGGAACGCATTGCCTCTGAGGTCAGGGCATCTCGCGAGGATCGCAAGTGGAACGAGCTGGCCGCGATCCTTCAATCTGATGAGTTCACTGGTGGTGAGAACCCGCGCAAGCTCATTGTGTTCACCGAGCACAAGGACACGCTGTACTACCTGACCGAGCGGATCGAGTCGCTCCTTGGTCGCCCTGAAGCGGTCGTGACGATCCATGGTGGCGTGAAGCGCGAAGATCGCCGTCGGGTCCAAGACGGATTCCGAAATGATCCGACGGTTCAGGTGCTGGTTGCCACGGACGCGGCTGGCGAGGGCGTTAACTTGCAGCGGGCCAACTTGATGGTCAACTACGACATCCCGTGGAATCCGAACCGTATCGAGCAACGGTTCGGTCGTATCCACCGCATCGGCCAGAAACAGATGTGTTTCTTGTGGAATCTGGTCGCTCACAACACCCGCGAAGGAAAAGTCTTCGAACGTCTCTTCCAGAAGATCGAGCAGCAACGCAAGGTCTACGGAGACCAGGTCTACGACGTGCTCGGCGACGCCCAGATCAACCGATCCCTCCAAGAGTTGCTAATCGACGCCATCCGCTACGGCGAAGACCCCAAGGTGGTGGCGCGGATGGAAGAAGTGGTTGACGCGGAGATCGGAGTGCAACTCGAAGACGTCCTCGCCGAGCGCGCCCTCGCTACCGAAGTACTCGCCGGTACTGGGTTGGATGAGATCCGTGATCAGATGGAGGTGGCGAAAGCTCGCAAGCTCCAACCCGGTTTTGTTGCCGCGTTCTTCACCGCGGCGCTCGACCATCTCGGTGGCCGAGTGGCACGGCGAGAAATCGACCGGTTCGAGGTCACCCGCGTCCCCGCCACCGTCCGGTCCCGCGACCGCGAGGCCCGAGCGCAAGGCCCAGTCCACAACCGATACGAGCGGATCACCTTCGACAAAGACCTCGTTGTCGGTGCCGAGGACAAACCACGGGCCGAACTCGTAGCCCCCGGTCATCCACTTCTGGCCGCGTTGATCGACACAATCCTTGAGGCCCACGGGGACACCCTCACCACCGGAGCGACCCTGGTCGACGAAAGCAGCGACAGTGTCACACCCAGGGTTCTCGTGTATCTCGATCACGCAATCAGCGACGGCCGCTTCGACGATGCAGGTCGCAGACAGGCAGTGTCTCGGCGATTCCAGTTCGTGGAGGTCGACCAGAGCGGCGACATCATCGACCCGGGCGCAGACCCGTACTTGAACTACCGCGCGCTCGAAACTGAAGAAGCCGACCTCATCGCCGACAACGTCGACCACGCATGGGCCGACGCCAGCGTCGAAGCAGTCGCCCGAAACTGGGCCATCGCCAACCTCGCCACACCCCACTTCACCGACATCGCCGAGATTACCAAAGCCCGCGTCGCCAAGGTCCGCCAGGCCGTCGAAGAACGACTTGACAGCGAGATCCGCTACTGGGACGCCCGAGCCGCCGAGCTCAAACAACAGGAACTCCACGGCAAGAAGCCCAGAGCCAGCTCCGGCCGAGCACGCCAACGAGCCGATGACCTCGATGCCCGCAAACAACGCCGTCTACGAGAACTCGCCACCGAAGCCGACCTCGTCAACCAACCCCCCAACGTCGTCGCCGCCGCACTGATCATCCCACGCGGCCTGCTCGACGCACTCGCCGGCCTCGTCGATCCGATGACACCGGGTGACACAACAGAGAGCGACATTCGAGCCGTTGCCGCAGTCAAGAGGGCCGAGGAAACACTCGGCCGAATCCCCGAAGAGCAGCACCACAACAACCCCGGATTCGACATCCTGTCACTCGACCCCGAAACCCGAACCCGCTACTTCATCGAGGTCAAAGGCCACAAACCATCGACCAAGGAGATCAAGGTCAGCGCAGTCCAGGTCCGCCAAGGCAAGCAAAACCCCGAACGCTTCCGCCTCGCCGTTGTTGAAGTCCCCGAAGACCCCGACGCCGAACCGACAGTCAGCTACTTCGTCCGCCCCTTCGACGGCTACGACCTTCATTTCGCCCAGACCTACCTACCCATGAAAGTCGCCGACCTCATGCCCGAAGCCGTCGAGCCCCAATGACACAGGACTACAAACCGAAACTCATCGAGGTCGCGCTCCCGCTCGCCGCCATCAACAAGGAGGCGGCCCGAGAAAAGAGCATCCGCCACGGACACCCATCCACCCTGCACCTTTGGTGGGCCCGCCGACCCCTCGCAGCTACGCGGGCAGTCATCTGGGCCTCCCTTGTCGACGACCCGTCAGCCGACGAAACACTCTCGCAAGAGGAACAAGAGACCGAACGGCAACGGCTCTTCGGCATCCTCGAACGGCTCGTTATCTGGGAAAACTCCAACGACCCCGACGTTCTAGAGGCCGCCCAAGTTGAGATCAACCGCTGCTACGAGAGCGATCCGCCATCGATCCTCGATCCGTTCGGCGGCGGCGGAGCAATCCCCCTTGAGGCCCAACGCCTTGGCCTCAAGGCACTCTCCGGCGACCTCAACCCAGTCGCTGTGCTCATCCAGAAGGCCATGCTCGAAATCCCGCCACGGTTCGCTGGCAAACCACCCGTCAACCCGGCTGTGGACACCAGTCTCACGACATGGCAGAGGGCCCAAGGGATTGCCGCCGATGTAGACGCGTACGGGCAATGGATGCGTGACCAGGCCCGGGCCAAGATCGGTCACCACTACCCAGACGCGACCGGGTCGGACGGTGAGAAGCTCAGACCGATCGCTTGGATCTGGGCCCGCACCGTGCAATCACCCGACCCAGCCTGGAACGGCCACGTGCCCCTCGTTGCCTCGTGGACCCTCGCGAACAGGAAGGGCAGACCCAAAACCTGGATTGAACCCGTGATTGACCGGGACGCTCAAACAATCAGCTACGAGATCTATGAGGGCGGTGAGCCCACCTACGGGCGCACGGTGCAACGGGGCAACGGCACATGTATCGCCACCGGCGCAGCCATCTCTGGGGACTACATCAAGTCCGAGAGTCGAGCCGGCCGACTCGGCCAGCAAGTCCTCGCTGTTGTTGCAGAGGGCAATGGCGGCCGCTCGTACTGTGCGCCGGTCACCGCGGACGAGAGTGCTGCGGCGGCCGGAGAACCCGCCTGGAAACCGCAAGGACGAAACCCCGAGAAACTCACCGGAGGAACGGTCTTCGTCTACGGCCTCGATGAATGGTGGAAGCTCTTCACGCCGCGACAGTTGGTGGCGTTGACAACGTTCTCTGACCTTCTCGTCGATGTCCGCCAGATCGTGCGGTCTGATGCGGTCGCCGCTGGTTTCGCTGACGACAGGATCGCGCTCCGAGACGGCGGCGAGGGGGCTGAGGCGTACGCCGACGCGATCGTCACCTACCTTGCCTTCGCGGTTGACAAGTGTGCTGACTATTGGTCGACAATCTGTACCTGGCACAGCACCGGCGAGAAGATGAGAAATACGTTCGGGCGCCAAGCGATTCCGATGACGTGGGACTTCGCCGAGTGCAATCCGTTCTCCTCCTCGACAGGGAATTGGATGGCCATGGTGGACTGGGTTCGCAAGGCGGTCGACCATCTACCGGCATCGGGCAGTGCTGAGGTATTTCAGCGGGACGCCCGCGCTCGAGTCGAGGAATCTGCTGGAGCAGTGATCTCCACCGATCCGCCGTACTACGACAACATCTCCTATGCGGACCTATCAGACTTCTTCTTCACTTGGCTGCGACGGAACCTATCGAGCGTCTGGCCGGACGAGTGTGCGACACTCTCGACGCCCAAGACCGATGAACTGATCGCCAACCGGCACCGCTCCGGGTCCAAGCAGGCGGCGGAGGAGCATTTCGAATCCGGCATGGCGGAGTTCATGGCCCAGGTCGCCAGTGCGCAGAATCCCGACGCCCCAGCGACGATCTACTACGCATACAAAGCGACAGAGACACAGGACGGGGAGATTCGCTCGACAGGCTGGGACACCTTCCTTCAAGCAGTCCTCGATGCGGGTCTCCAAGTGACTGCTACCTGGCCGATGCGAACCGAACTCGGGAACCGACTGATCGCTTCCGGCACCAACGCCTTGGCTTCGTCAATCGTCCTGGCTTGTCGACCGCGGCCCGCGACGGCCCCGCTCGCAAGTACCGGCGAGTTCCTCTCGGCGCTCCGCGACGAGCTACCAGAAGCAGTTCGGCTCCTGCAGTCCGGCAACATCGCACCGGTCGACATAGCGCAGTCAACTATCGGTCCGGGGATCAAGGTGTTCTCTCGATACTCAAAGGTCGTCGAAGCAGACGGCAGCGCGATGTCGGTGTCGGATGCACTGGCCAATATCAACAACGTGTTGGGCGAGATCCTCGATGGCGAGGACGCCGAACTTGATGCGGATACTCGGTTCGCAATCACCTGGTACACCCAGAACGGTTACAACCCGGGGCCTTCGGGTGAAGCTGACGCGCAGGCGCGACCAAAGGGCACCTCGATTGATGGCCTGGAAGAGGCGGGTATTGCTGAAGCGAAGGTCGGCCGGTTCCGGCTGTTCGAGCGATCCGAGCTTGACCCTGACTGGTTGCCAACTGACGACGACCGTTTGACGGTCTGGGAGTCTACCCAGTACTTGATCGCTGCTCTTGAGCGCTCCGAGAGCGAGGCCGCCGAGCTGATGGGGCAGCTGGGTGGCTACGCCGATCGTGCGCGTTCGTTGGCGTATGTGTTGTTCAAGAAGGCTACCGACAAGGGCTGGGCCGAAGAGGCGGGTGCGTACAACGGGCTGATCGCAGCTTGGCCGTCGCTCAAGGCGGCGACCACCGGATCTGACGACGGACAGCAGAGGTTGATGTAGTGAGCATGTCGAAGTCGAGCGGGGACCCACAGCAATGGTGATGGCAAATACTGATCGGATCTCGCGGGCGCTGGACCTGCTGCGTGATGGGCTCCGCCCGAAGTGTGAAGAGACCTGGCAGGGCTTCTATGGCGACGACTGGCTGAATAGCGTCAACCAGTTGATGCATCACCCTGAACGTGAACCGAACACCGCCGACGTCTCGTTCCTGTTCAAGTGCATCAAGGCGACCTGGCGCGAAGTCTTCGGTCACGGCTTCTCGAACTCCACAAGGTCGCTGGTATTCGAACTCGCCGACGTGCGAAACACCTGGGCTCACCAAGGTTCGTTCTCGACAGACGACACGGTCCGGGCACTTGATTCGATGGAACGGGTACTCGAAGCGTTCGGCAACGTCACCGAGCGCGCAGAACTAAAAACGCTGCGCCGCGACCTGATGCGTCAGATGTTCGACGAGGAATCTCGTTCGGAACGTCGCCGAACCGCTGCCAAGCCGACTGAGGGACAACCCCAGGCTGGTTTGACGCCGTGGCGAGACATCATTACCCCACATGCTGACGTCGCTTCCGGTCGTTTTGATCAAGCCGAGTTCGCTGCGGATCTGTTCGAGGTCGCGTCTGGAGCCGCGGACGAGGAGTATCAAGATCCGAAGGCCTTCTTCGCCCGCACCTATTTGACTGCAGGTCTGAGTGACCTTCTGACTGGTGCAACCAGACGGTTGGCCAGTGACGGCGGTGACCCGGTGATCGAGCTGCAAACCAATTTCGGTGGTGGCAAGACCCACTCGATGATCGCTCTGTACCACCTGGCTTCGGGGGTGCCCGCCGGTGAGCTGTCCGGCGTCGGCGAGGTACTTGCTGCCGCGGAGCTGGAACTACCGACCGAGATCCGGCGCGCTGTGATCGTCGGGCAAATGACGTCAGTGTCGGCGCCAGTACCTGCTGAGAAGGGCGTGTTGTTGCACACGTTGTGGGGGCACCTCGCGTATCAGCTTGGGGGGCGAGAGGCGTACGAACTGGTTCGCACTGACGATGAGGCTGGTACAAACCCGGGCGCGGCGCTCAAGAAGGTCTTCGAGTTGAGCGGACCGTCGGTCATTCTGATCGATGAGTGGGTTGCATACGCCCGCCAACTGCCACAAGCAGGCGACGGCACTCAACCAGCCGCAGGTGGGCATTTCGATACGCAATTCACGTTCGCGCAGGCGCTAACTGAGGCGGCCGCCGCAGTGCCGAACGTTGTGCTGTTGATCTCGATCCCTGCATCCGACATCGAGGTCGGGGGAGAACGTGGCAAGGCGGCCCTGGAGAAGCTCAAGAATGTCGTGACCCGCAAGGCGGCGCAGTGGCAGCCAGCGTCGCCAGATGAGTCGTTCGAGATTGTTCGGCGACGTCTGTTCGATCCGATCCCAGCGGAGAAGGCCAAAGTTCGCGACGGCGTGATCCGTGCGTTCAGCGAGATGTACCGCACCGACGGCCGAGAGTTCCCATCGGGAGTGAGCGAGGCCGAGTACCGGCGACGCATGGAGCTGTCGTACCCGATCCATCCCGAGCTGTTCGATCGGCTGTTCAACGACTGGTCCACTCTCGACAAGTTCCAGCGGACCCGCGGTGTGCTTCGCTTCATGGCACTGGCGATCTCCCAGCTGTGGCAACGAGGCGATCAGTCGCTGATGATCATGCCCGGCAACCTGCCGATGGATTCCGCCGCACTGGTCAGCGAGATGAAGAAGTATCTCGAAGAAGGCTGGGACCCCGTCATCAAATCCGATGTCGATGGCGAGAACGCTCTGCCAATCCGAATTGACAAGGACAACAAACACTTCGGCCGCATCTCCGCGACCCGCCGGGTCGCACGCACCGTCTACATGGCTTCGGCTCCACGACCAGACGGCTCACGTGGTGTCGACATCAAGTCAATCGTGCTCGGTTGCGTGCAACCGGGAGAACCGGTCGGCCAGTTTGCCGATGCCCTTAAGAAGCTTTCCGGGCAAGCCACACACCTCTACGTCGATGGCGCCCAGTACTGGTATTCACTGCAACCCAACGTGACTCGTATCGCGGCCGATAGGGCGGCATCGAACTACTCCGACGACGACGCCGACCACGACATCCGCCGCCGGCTTCTCGAGCTCAGCGACCGAGGCGCTTTCGTCGGCGTGCACGTATTCCCCGAGGGCCCCGGTGACGTTCCCGACGAAGACGACGGCGCCCGGCTCGTGATTCTCGCCCCGACCAATGTCCACATCCCAAGCTCGCCAGACAGTCCCGCAGTCGTTGAGGCGGCAGGACTGCTTGCGCAGCGCTCAGCCGGGCCGCGGCTGCATCGCAACCTGCTCGTGTTCGTCACCGCCTCCGGGCCCCGCCTCGAAGAACTGCGTTCCGCCGCCCGACTCTTCCTTGCTTGGAAGTCGATAGCCGATGAAGCCGATGCCCTGAACCTCACCCCGCACCAGCAGCGCCAAGCCAGCTCCAAACTGGCCGAAACGAACGAGACCGTCGCGTCTCGGATCGAGGAAACATACGTCCACGTCCTCACTCCACGATCGACACCCGGCAGCGCCGACATCGATTGGCAGGCCACGAAGCCATCCGGCTCAGGCACGCTCCCTCAGCGAGTGTCGAACAAACTCCAGTCCGAAGAGAAACTCATTGCCGCCTATGGCGGGGTGCGAGTGCGCATGGACCTCGACCGCGTCCCCCTGTGGACCGAGTCGGGCGACGTCACGATCAGCGACTTGTGGAACGCCTACGCGAACCACCCCTACATGGCGAGGTTGGCCAGCTTCGATGTGCTCGCCGACGCGATCAGCAACGGCACTGCCAACATGAATTGGGAAGGTGAGACGTTCGCCTACGCGGATGCAAAGGAAGACGACACCTGGTTCGGCGTCACCCATGGTGCTCATGTCTCGCCAATGCGATCTGGCCTTCTCCTGCGACCCGACATCGTCCCGACCGACGAACCGTCGGCGGACGAGACGGACGACACCGAAGCGGGGGCAGGTACAGACGGTGAGCAGAAGGCCGGCGAAACGCTCGAAGAGATGCGCGAGCGGTTACGCCGCGATGAACAAGACGGCGCTTCATCGGCGAGGCGGTTCTACGCCCGATTCGGACTGGATCCCGTGAGAGGCATCCGCCAACTCGAGGAGATCATGACCAACGTCACCAACCACCTCGGTACTGACGTGAAGATCACTGTAGAGATCGAAGCCGAAGCCACCGACGGGTTCGACGACCGCACCCGCCGAGTCGCCGAAGAAAACGCCCGTCAACTCGGCGCTGAATCAGTCGAGTTTGAATGAGCAGGATCGGGTGGTTCAGCTGGGGAATGGATGTCCCCGTCCATGGCTGAGTTCGCGTTGTCATCGAAATCGATTGCAGTTCTGGCTGAGGCAATCATCGCTGGCCACTCTGCTACGGAGATGGGCACCCTCTTCCTGAAGGCGGAGGTCGATGGATGGGAGCCGTCGGAGCCTGCCAACAAACTGGATCGAGCGGTCAAGCTCCTGAAGAGCTTGCGATCTGACAACTCGAAGGAAACAAACGCTGGGGCGACGGAACTCTCGCGACTCGTACTGGCGGCAGGCAAGCCCAATCCCAAGCCGTACGGCAGTAGTGAGCCGGCAGCCCACTGGCAAGACCTCTGCGACGCTCTTGCGGCTGATGGATGGGAGTTCGACGAAGCTAGCGATCGGCTGGTGCCAACAGTTCCGGGGCTTCGGGTTACTGATGAGGTGAGTTGGATTGAGACCGACCTGAAGCGTCGGGGTTGGAAGACAGCTGCCGGCCACTACCGCCAGGCGATCGATGCATTCGCATCGGGCAACTGGGCGAGCACCAACTCGCAGCTGCGGGCGTTCTTCGAGGATCTGGTCCTGCAGGCTGGCGACGTGGCGCCGAGCAGCGCTGCCGGACAAGTCCAGCAGGCGTTCGACGCGTTACACGGCGCCGACAAGCTGGTCGACGGCGAGAAGCCGTTCGGCAAGGCGCTGTGGAAGTTGCTGCATGCGAATGGCTCTCATCCTGGCCTCAGCGACCAAGATGAGTCGAGGTTCAGGCTCCTGGCTCTGACCGGGTACGCCCGCTATCTGCTCAACCGTGTTTGAGGGTGTGGTGCATCCGTCCTTCGGAGTCTCGGCTGCTTGGGCCGCGCATCGCATACCCGACTGAAGGCGGCGAGACGGGTGGGCTCGACGACGCACGTGCCCGGCGAGCCACGACGGCTATGTCCCTGACGGGTCGGTCATGGAGGTCCATCGCGCGCCGTTCCAATAGCGGTATTGATGGATTCCTGTCGGGTCCGTGAACCAGCCGGGCGTGAGATACGTGGATCGTCGGCGCGACAGGCGTGGGGGAGTACGGCTGCTCAGGAGGGTCGCCGTATCAAAGCCCGCCTGATCCAACTGGTGGCAGTAGATCCGGATCAACTGAACGGCTGTCCGGCGTTGGCGACGGCCCCATCGCTGATGCCGAGCGAGTTGGTGGCCGATCAGCACGTGGTCGCTGGAGAAGCCGTGCCCATCGCGGCGAACGGCGCCATCGCAGACTGAGGCGAGGTAGGCGATGGCCTCGTGCGGTGTGGCGTGCGTCGGTGAGATCGGACGTCTCAGTCTCATCTCTGCTCCTCTGAGGGCATGAATCGGCCTTCTTGCCGCTCCGGCGGTGTCCAACGTCGTCGACCGGTGTGACACGAATGGGAGATTCGGCGCGTATCACCTGGTCAGGGACCTGTGGCGAGGTCGCAATCTTGGGAGATTCGGAAGATCCGATCAGGTAGGTGTTTGGGAGGAAGAAAGGTAGATCGCCGTGTAGGTCGGTTTCGGACCCTTGCGGCCATGAGAGAAGTCGTCTGCAACAATTTTGGGTCCGTACTGCGCGAAGAGTGGGCGGTCATCTCCACCGGAAGGTGGGCCCGGGCTCGTCTGAGACGGTGGTCTGAGGCGGAGCCGGTGCTCGCCGAGCTCGGTTCGCTTGGAGAGGTGGTGGACGCGATTGCCGTGCCCATCGGGCATCCCAAGGAGTACTCACTCGCCGTCACCCAGGCGCTCATCCGCCTCGCGGCTGATGATCCTCTGGCCACTCGGCTCCTGTTGCAGGTGATGGTTCCGATCTTGGCGAAGGAGTGCTTCAGGTCGCTGAGGATTCTTGAGTCTCAGGGTGTCCGAGCCGACGATTCAGAGCTTGTGACGGTTGTGCTGGGGTCGGCCACTGATGCGATCGCATCGCTTGCGGGTTCCACGCCCGAGTGGCCGCTGCGGATTCTGCGTCGACGCACGATCACCAGGATCGTTCGCCGACGTGATCACCTCGTGGCGCATTCCCGTGAGTTGGCCACTGAGCGTCTACCGGACGTCGCCTCACCGGTGGCTCCGAGCCCGCCGGCGGTGCTGTTGGCTCGAACGCTCCGTATGGCTGTGGGGAAGGGAATCGTTTCAGCCGATGACGCACAGCTGGTGTGGGCAAGCACGCACCGGGGCGAGACGAGTCTCTCGCTCGCTGACGGCGATGAGCGGGAGGCCGAGCGTCTCCGCCGCCGACGTTCGAGGGCGCAGCGGCGCCTGGCG
>JAJCXZ010000008.1 GCA_029263175.1 Acidimicrobiales bacterium
GCTACTAATAAAGCAGCCTAGAAGTCACACGCCAGAAAGCCCGCACCAAAGAAAGCAGCCAAGAAGGCACCCGCCAGAAAGGCCGCACCAAAGAAAGCAGCCAAGAAGGCACCCGCCAAGAAGGCCGCAAGGAAGCGTCGCTGATCCGACGCCTCGTTCTCCACGAACGATGATCGAACGCTCCGGCCATGTGCCGGGGCGTTCGCCGTTTTCCGGCGAGTAGAACCCCTAGCCTTCATCGCCATGGCAGCGCAGTTCATCTTCACCATGCACAAGGTCGGCCGCTTCATTCCGCCCGACCGCGATGTACTCAAGGACATCACCCTCGCGTTCTACCCCGGCGCGAAGATCGGCGTGCTCGGTCCAAACGGTGCCGGCAAGTCAACACTGCTCAAGATCATGGCCGGTATCGACCAGGACTTCACCGGCGAGGCTCGTCTCACCGACGGCTTCACCGTTGGCATGCTCGAGCAGGAACCTCATCTCGATCTTGAGAAGGACGTCCTGGGTAATGTGATGGATGGCGCCGGCGAGGCCGCGGAGTTGCTGGCGGAGTACGACAAGGTGATGGCCGGTTGGTCGGATCCCGATGCCGACTACGAGAGGCTCGGCGCCAAGCAAGCGAGTATCGAATCGAAGATCGAGACGCTCGGCGCGTGGGATCTCCAGCGCAACGTCGAGATCGCCATGGACGCGTTGCGCACCCCGCCCGGCGACACCCCGGTCGACAACCTCTCGGGTGGCGAGAGCCGTCGAGTGGCCCTGGCCCGACTGCTGCTCTCGAAACCCGACCTCCTGCTCCTCGATGAGCCGACCAACCATCTTGATGCCGAGTCCGTTGCCTGGCTCGAGCGCACGCTGCAGGACTACGCCGGCACCGTCGTGGCCATCACCCATGATCGCTACTTCCTCGACAATGTCGCCGGCTGGATCCTCGAGCTCGACCGCGGCCGCGGCATGCCTTTCGAGGGCAACTACTCCGGCTTCCTCGAGCAGAAGGAAGCCCGCTACGACCAGGAGCAAAAGGACGACGACAAGCGCGTCCGAACGCTGCGGCGCGAGCTCGAATGGGTTCGCATGGCACCCAAGGCTCGACAGGCCAAGGGCAAGGCTCGCCTCCAGCAGTACGACAAGTTGCTCGAAGAGCAGAAGGCCGCCGAAGGTCGCAATCAGGAACTCGAGATCCTGATTCCCGCCGACAAACGTCTCGGCGATGTCGTCATCGAGGCCGAGCACCTCAGCAAGGGCTTCGGCGAGAAGCTCCTCGTCGACGACCTCTCCTTCAACCTTCCGCCCGCCGGCATCGTCGGTGTGATCGGTGCCAACGGCGCCGGCAAGTCAACGCTCTTCAAGATGATCATCGACGCCGCCGAAGGCACGAACAATGCCGAGGCCGCACCCGACTCCGGAAATCTTCGCATCGGTTCCACCGTCCAGCTCGGCTACGTCGACCAGGACCGTACGCTCGATCCCGACAAGACCGTCTACGAGGAGATCACCGGCGGCGTCGACAACTTGACCGTCGGCGGTCGCGAGATTCATGGCCGTGCCTATGTCGCATCGTTCAACTTCCGAGGGTCCGATCAGCAGAAGAAGGTCGGGAAGCTCTCTGGCGG
Source organism: Acidimicrobiales bacterium (assembly GCA_029263175.1). GTDB lineage: Bacteria > Actinomycetota > Acidimicrobiia > Acidimicrobiales > Aldehydirespiratoraceae > JAACCU01. Next base: position 1,617 of record JAJCXZ010000008.1, read on the forward strand.
CGAACGCAACCGCGTCCACCTCGCCAAGGTGCTGAAGGAGGGCGCCAATGTTCTCCTTCTCGATGAGCCCACCAACGACCTCGACGTCGACACCCTTCGAGCGCTCGAAGACGCTGTGGAGGCCTACGCCGGCTGCGCCGTGATCGTCAGCCACGATCGTTGGTTCCTCGACCGTGTGGCCACCCACATCCTCGCCTTCGAGGGTGACTCTCAGGTCCGTTGGTTCGAAGGCAATTTCACCGACTACGCCGACTACCGCAAGCGCGAGCATGGCGTCGATGCCATGCGTCCCCAACGGATCAAATACAAGCCGGTCTCCCGCAGCTAACTCGCGATTCCTCACACCTCCGTTGGCCTCGCCGATGGAGATGCATGGCGAAGTCAGCAACCAAAACCGAGTGGAAAAGTCGGGCCGTCACCCGCTTGATCGAGGCCGGCTCGATGACGGAGTGCTTGCACTGCGGTGAGCGGGTCAAATTCAAGGCACGTGAACGTCAAATGCAGGTCATCTGCAACGTGTACATCGACGGCAACTGGGAACGCGTGGAGCACTTCCACGCCCCGTGCTACGAAGACGCCGGATTGCCCTATGGAGATCCCGGCGAGTGGACCCCGTCTCGGGGTTAGGGCTTGATCAGGCCGTCAGCCTGACGCCCACCCAACGAACCTGAGCGTGATTGGACACTCCCTGGGCGGGGCCAGGAATCGGGTCGATCGCTCATAGGCCCACGGTGCCGGCCGGGCAAGAGGCCGGTGACCCACTCTGCCCGATGCGATTCTTCGCGAACGGCGCGAGGGTTTTGGAGGTACTCGTTCGAAGAAGGTGTTGATGAACGGTTCGAGCGTGACTCCGATAGATCCCCGAGCAGAGCACCTGGACGAACTGACCGCCCTCTACGAAACCCGAATCGGCGACGTCTATTCGTTCGTCTATCGACGCTGTGGTGGATCTGTCGGGTTGACGGAAGACATCACCCAAGAGACCTTCCTTGCCGCCGCTCGGCGATTCAACGAGCAGGGTCAGATCGTTGGGATCGGATGGCTCTACGAAGTGGCCCGCCGACGGCTCATCGACCACTGGAGGACGACTGCCCGTAAAGAACGACGGCTCCGGATCCTCGCGGGGGGCCACTCAACAGAGCTGACTACCGACTTCACGGATTCGGTGGTCTCCAGCGAACGACTCTTGGAGGCACTCGCCACGATTCCGGACTCGCAACGGGCCGCGCTCGTGCTGCGCTATCTCGACGGGTACACAACGAAGCAGGTCGCTGAACTGCTTGGTCGCTCGTTGAAAGCAACCGAGTCAGTCCTCGCCCGCGCAAGACAGAACGTCATTTCTCAGTACCGGGAGCAGGACTATGGGTAGGCCCGATCTCAGAGGGTCCATGTCCTCCCTCCATCACATCACGGCAGCCCCGAAACCAGCGTTCGTTGCGGAGTTGCGTGAGCAATTTGTTCGCGTGGCCATGGCAGCACCGCACCCTGTTACAGAACCGTACGGAGATCCGGAGGACCTCATGAACGAGTCGAGCCTGACATCGAGCAGACACCACAAAGCTTCAGGAGTCCGACCCCGGGCTCGGAACGAATGGCTTATTGCGGCCGGGCTCGTTCTGGTGGCCGGCGTGGCTGCACTGGCCCTCTCGTTCGATTCTGGAGGCAACGATGTGCAGGTTGCCGCAGACGCCAAACTCGATGGCGCTGACGATACATCCACAGAGGAAACGATCGACCCGGACACGCTTGCGCGCTCTTTCATCGAAGCGTCAACGCCCGTTGATGCCGCTGCGGCCATCGCATCGCTCGCCCCCGAGGCCGAGGTGAGTCTGGGTGGCTTCGGCAGCCAGTCTGATGGGGAAGCCTGGTTCGCCTGGAACCGCGCCATTGAGTGGGAGACAGTCGTGACCGGGTGTACCACGCTCTCATTGGGAGACCTTCGCTGCGACTACACGTACCACAATCCGTGGCTGGCGGCACTCGAGCAGCCCCCGATTGCCGGAAGCACCATGACGTTCACCATCGTCGACGGATCTATCACTGCCGTTTCAGAGATGATCGCGTTCGGGCCTTTCCGGCCGATCTGGGACGGGTTCCAGGCGTGGCTGGAACGCGTCCACCCATCGTCCGTTGCGCTCATGTTGACGAACGACAGGCAACCGGTTCTCACCGAGGAATCGCTCGAGGCGTGGAGCACGCACTCAGCGGAGTTCGTGGACGTCGTCCGACTTGGGACCATGGGTGAAGCGTTCATGGATGCCCTGCTCTCCTTCGACATCGAGCAGTTGAATGCAGCGGTCGGAACGGCCCGCGATCTCCACGAGGAGCGCTATCTGCAGGGATGGTCGGCAGCGACGAACTACGAGGTCATCGCCAGGCACCCTTGTGAGGTGACGGCCAATGAGGTCGTCTGCGTGGCTGAGGGTCGCGACGACTGGGGAGACGCCATCGGCCTGACGTTCCTGGACCGCTTCACGATCACCGTCGACAGCGACGGTATTGCCTCCACCGTCGTCTGGCATCAAGAGACCACACAGCCGGAGGTCTTCTCGGAATTCGACGATTGGATCCGGAGCGAGGATCCGGCATTGTTCGAAGCCGGGGGTGCGTGCGGAGGATTCTTCGAGGGCGGGTCGACGCCCGGCGCCTGCGCTCGGGCATGGGTCACGCACACTGATGCGTTCAACGCCGCTCGCACCAACTGACGGGCGCCGACGCAGGTCGCTCGACCCAAGGTCGATACCCTTCGACGGTGCATTCTCCCGATGATCACCAACTCGCGGCCGACCTGGCCGAACAGGCCGGGGCGCTACTTCTCGACCTCCGCGCCCGCCTGGCGGCCGACGACGCGCCCCCCGCAGTCCTCAAAGCCGAAGGTGACCGGCGGGCTCATGAACTGCTGATGCGAGAGCTGAGCGAGGCTCGACCCGCTGACGCGATCCTCAGCGAGGAAGGCAAGGACGACAAGGCTCGCCTCGAGGCAGAGCGAACCTGGATCGTCGACCCGCTCGATGGAACTCGTGAGTACTCCGAGGTTCCTCGCACCGACTGGGCCGTGCACGTTGCCTTGGTCAGCGACAATCGACCAATCGCCGGCGCCGTTGCACTGCCCGGGTTGGGCCTGGTGCTCTCAACGGCCGACGTGCCCGTACTCGCGGCCGAGGGCGCCTCTCCTCCGCGCATGATCGTGTCACGCAGCCGCCCACCCGCCGCGGCGACCCATGTCGCCGAGGTAATCGGCGCAGAACTCGTCGAGATGGGGTCAGCCGGCGCCAAGGCGATGGCCGTCGTGCGCGGCGAGTGCGAGGTCTACGTGCACAGCGGCGGTCAATACGAGTGGGATTCGTGTGCACCGGTTGCAGTAGCTGGCGCCGCCGGTTGCCACGTCAGCCGCCTCGACGGTTCTGAGCTGCTCTACAACCAGGACGACGTCTACCTTCCCGACCTCGTCATCTGTCGCCCAGAACTCGCCGAAGCGGTGTTGGCCGCACTCGACACGTTTGCGGGCTAGCCCTCAGAGATTCAGCGAGTAGGCGTAGAAGTCAGCATTGGCGATCTCGTAGCCAAGCTTCTCGTAGAGATGCTGTCCGGCCCGGTTGGAGTGCTGAGTCAGTAGATCGATCCGCTTCGCACCATCGGCGATGGCGTGATCACGAGCCTGATCCATGAGTTGCGCACCGAGTCCTGTGTTGCGCTGATCGGCCGCCACATAGAGGTCGTAGAGGATGTGGATCTTCACCGCCTGCACCGAGCAGAACGATGAATAGCACTGCACGAATCCCTTCGCCGTGGCGCCATCCATCGCCACCCAGACGATCGACTCGTCGTTGGTGAGCCGGCTCGAGATGAACTCGGTGGCGAGCGAGAGGTCGGGCCGGCACTCGTAGAACTGCCGGTAGAGGTCGAAGAGTCGACCGACCTCAGCCGCATGAGAGAGGTCGGCGCGCACGATTTCGATGGTCATGGCGGCAGGGTAGTCGTCACACCTGTTGGTCTCGCCGCTCCCGCCAGCCAGACTGGCGACGTGAACGGTTCCCCCACCGAGCGTCCCGACGACTACGAGCTCGGCGTCTTCACCGAGAACGGTCCGTGGACCGTCGTTCCCGATGAGCTCGTCTGGTACGCCGACGTCGAGGCACTTCGGGCTGCGACTCGCCGCCGACTCCCGGCCTTGATCACCCCGTCGCGCCGGTTTCCCGGGCGGCGGACGTTGAAGGTCGTCCGCCACTTCGGCGCCGGAGTCGTTGCGTGGTTCCTCACCGGTCGACGCAAGGGTGGCAGCGAATCGACTGCCGATCTCAGCCGACGAATGCGTGAAGCGGCAGAGATCCTCGGCCCGACCTACATCAAGCTCGGTCAGATCATCTCCAGCGGCGAAGGCATCTTCCCGCCGGAGCTCGTCGCAGAGTTCATCAAGTGCCGCGACCAGGTTCCCGCCGAGACGTTCGACAAGGTCCGAGCCGTGGTTGAAGCCGAACTCGGTCGCCCAATGGAGCACGTCTTCGCCTCCTTCGAACGGACCCCGATCGCGGCTGCTTCGATCGCCCAGGTTCACGCGGCCACGCTTCTCGACGGGACAAACGTTGTGGTCAAGGTGCAACGCCCGTCGGTCGACGAGCTCGTTCACCAGGATCTGGCGGTGATGGCGTGGATTGCGCCAATGCTGGTCGGCCGCATTCCGGTGGCATCTCTCGCCAATCCGCCGGCACTCGTCGAGGTTTTCGCACACACGATCAGCGAGGAACTCGACTTTCGCGTCGAAGCCGCCAACATGCTCGACGTCGCCCAGGTCTTTGCCAAGCTCGGCCAACGCCAATTCGTGGTGCCTCGCCCCCATGCCGAGCTCGTGACTCGACGGGTCTTGGTGATGGAGCGGCTCGACGGATTCCGATTCGACGATCTCGAGTCATACCAGGAACACGGAGTCGACACCCACGAAGTCGTGCGTTCGGGAATGATCGGGTTCATGGAGGGTGCGCTGATCCACGGCGTGTTCCATGGCGATCTGCACGGCGGCAATCTCTATGTCCGCCCGGACGGTCGCACGGCGTTGCTCGACTTCGGAATCACCGGCCGAATGAGCGAAAAACGACGGCTGGCCTTCGTGAAGCTACTCATTGCCGGCACCATGAACGACGCCATCGGACAACTCGGCGCTCTTCGCGACCTCGGTGCACTGCCCGACGACACCGACCTCGATCAGGTCGCGCACGACCTCGGTCTGATGGACGAGATCGTCGATCCGACAACGATGCAGCCCGAGGAGCTCGTGGCGGAGCTACAACGAGTCGTGAAGGCACTGCTCGGCTACGGCGCCCGCATGCCGAAAGAGCTGATGCTCTTCGTGAAGAACATGGTCTTCCTCGACGGCGCCATCGCCCGGCTCGCCCCTGATCTCGATCTCATCGCCGAGATCGCGCATGTGGCCACCTACTTCGCCACCACGCACGGCATGGAGCTTGCGGCCCAAGTCGGAATGGAGCCCACCGAATACGAGTTCGATGCTGACGGAATCAGGGCTGCATTCGGCGTTGACGGATCGGTTGAATCCCTGACCTATCGCGAACTCCAAGAGCGCCGCGCAACAATCCGTCGACGCCTCCGGGCGCGCGCCTAGAGTCGCCCGAATGCGTCTCGTCGTCGCCGAGTGCACCGTTGACTACGACGGGCGCCTCCAAGCTCATCTCCCTCCTGCCACTCGCCTCGTCATGGTGAAGGCCGATGGATGTGTGGCGGTCCATGCCGACGGTGGCGCCTACAAGCCGCTCAACTGGATGAACGCTCCCAACCGGCTGAACGAGGATCCCGAGGCCGGAGTCTGGACTGTCACGAGCCCCAAGGGCGAGGTACTCACCATCAGGTTCCACGATGTCGTCAGCGACACCGCCCACGACATGGGCAGCGATCCGGGCCTTCAAAAGGACGGTGTCGAAGCCCATCTTCAGAAGCTTCTCGCCGACGACCCGACCTACATCGCCGCCGGGCTGAGGCTTGTGCGCCGCGAGTACCCGACCGACATCGGCCCGGTCGATCTCATGTGCAGGGACGAGGACGGCAACGCCGTGGCCGTGGAGATCAAGCGTCGCGGTGAGATCGATGGCGTCGAGCAGCTGACCCGCTATCTCGAGTTCTTGAACCGTGATCCGCTCCTTCGGCCAGTTCGCGGCATTTATGTCGCCCAGGAGATCAAGCCGCAGGCCAAGGTGTTGGCCACCGATCGCGGCATCGATTGGGTCGAAGTCGACTATGACGAGCTGCGGGGCATCGAGTCCCCCAACCTGAAGCTTTTCTGAGCCGGGTCGCCGCTAGTTTGACGGCCATGCGAAAGGCGCTCGTGTTGGTCGCGGCGCTGATCGTGGTGTTCGCGGCGGGATGGCTCATCGACGACAAGGTTCTTGGCGACGACATCCCGCGCAACGTCTCGATCGGCGGTGTTGAAGTTGGTGGAACCAGCCTCGGCGACGCCACCCAGCGCCTCGACGGTGCCGACTTCGACCAGCGAGAGCTCACGCTGACCTGGTCGGGGCTTTCTGTCACCCGCACCGCTGAGGATCTCGGCGTGTCTGTCGACTACACCGACGCCCTCCTCGACGCGACCGACCGCGGCGGTCTGCTCGGCCAACCCTTTCGCTGGGTCGGTTCGCTTTTCTCGTCATCTTCACACGAGATCGTGTTCGACCTCGACGACGCAGTGCTCGCGTCCTACTTCGGAATCGGTGACGACGCTGTCTTCCCGCTGGATTTCGGACGTCCGACCATCGAGTTGATCGACGGCGAGTTTGTCGAGGTCGATGCCCAGTCCGTGTCGACCGTCGACGTCGACGCCCTCCGGGACTCAGTGCTCGCGGCAGCAGCCGACGACACGATCGACGCAGAGATCGCCGTCCCTGTTGCCGGCGAAACAAGTGTTGATCGCGGCGCGGACGAGATCATCGCCCGGGCGACCGAGATGACCGAGGACGGCATTCAAGTCCGGCTGAAGGGCCAATTCGAGATCATCACCATCCCGGAGGCGGCCGTTCGATCCTGGATCGTGTTCGGCGGGACTCGTACGGCCCCGACGATCGAGCTGAATGCCGATCTCGTGCGGTCGACGATCGAAACCCTCTACGTCGGCATCGGCGAAAAGGGCAAAGACGCCGAGTTTCGCATCAGCATCACCGGCGAGGTTCTCATTGTCGGCGGCGCGCCGGGCAGCGTCTGTTGCGACCCGGCGATCGTGGACGCCATCCATGAGGCCTTGCTCGACGGCGACGAACTCGTCGAGGTCTGGCCGATCGAGGACCCTGACGCGCACGGCGTGGCATGGGCCGAGTCGCTCGGCATCACCGATCTCGTCGGTGAGTTCACCACCTTCTACAAGGCCGGCCAGACCAGAGTCACGAACATCCACCGCATAGCGGAGCTGACTCAGGGTGCACTCATCCACCCCGGCGAGACGTTCTCGGTCAACGAGTATGTCGGTGTTCGAACCCGGGCCGACGGGTTCGTCGATGCGGGTGTGATCGTCAACGGCACCTTCCAGACGTCGGTCGGCGGCGGCATCAGCCAATACGCCACCACACTGTTCAACGCCGCCTTCTTCGCCGGACTCGACTTCGGCGAATACCAGAGCCACTCCATCTACATCAGTCGCTATCCCTACGGGCGCGAAGCCACGGTGTCACATCCGCACCCGGATCTCCAGATCGAGAACACCACTCCCTACACGGTGCTGCTCTGGCCCACCGTCACCGCCGACTCGATCACCGTGTCGCTCTACTCGACGCCCTACGTCACCGGTGAACAGACGGGGCAGACGGAGGGGCGCGAGGGGGCATCGTGCACCCGCGTCGAGACGGAACGCACGCGTACTTATGAGGATGGTCGAGCCGAGATCGACTACGTGACTGCCCGTTACCGCCCCGAAGGCGTGGCCTGCAACGGCACCTCGACGAGATCCACAACCACCACGTCGTCCACAACCATCCCGACGTCGACCTCGTTACCGTGATGGCCCTGTGCGGCACGTTGACATAGAGATTGCGATCGTTGGCGCCGGACCGGCCGGGACCGCCGCGGCCACGATGCTGGCGCGGGCCGGGCGCGAGGTCGCAGTGTTCGATCGGGCGAGCTTCCCTCGCGACAAGTGTTGCGGCGACGGTCTGACCGCGTTGGCACTCCGGGAACTCGAAACCTTGGGCCTCTCCCCTACGACTGTCGAGAGTTGGCAGCCTGTGGACGATGTCGTCGTACGCGGACCATCCGGGCGCGAGACCCGCTATCCGCTGCCTGAGGGGCCTGGCCTCCACGCCGCCGTGGCGTGCCGCCAGGACCTCGACAACTCCCTCGTCGAACTCGCTCGAGCTGCGGGAGCCGATGTTCGTGAGTCGATGCCGTTACGTGACGCCACGGCGTCGAACGACCGCGTGGAGCTGACCGTAGGCGAAGATGAGCGTGTCATTGCTCGCCATGTGATCGCCGCCGATGGAATGTGGTCCCCGACCCGCAAGGCACTCGGCCTGGCTGTCGAGGGCTACCGCGGCGAATGGCATGCCTTCCGCCAGTACTACCGCAACGTCTCCCCCCGAGCCTCTCGTGAGCTCGTCGTCTGGTTCGAGAAGGATCTTCTACCCGGCTACGCCTGGTCGTTTCCGCTCGCGAACGGACGAGCGAACATCGGCTTCGGTATCCAGCGCGGCGGCGCTCACGCTGTCGGCGACATGAAGGAACTGTGGCTCGATCTTCTCGATCGACCCCACATTCGAGACGTGCTCGGACCGGATGCGGAAGCCGAGGACCGCTATCTCGCCTGGCCGATTCCAGCGCGCGTCGGTCGAGTGCCGCTCGTGGGTCCGTCCACCATGTTCGTGGGCGATGCCGCAGCGGTCACCGACCCTATGACCGGCGAAGGGATCGGTCAGGCGTTACTCACCGGCCGGCTTGCCGCCGAAGCCATTCTGCATGCCGCCGATCCGGAGAAGTCCTATGAACGCGAGGTCCGGCGCGAGTTGGTTGCTGATGACCGCATGGCGCGCACTCTGATTCCTCTTCTTGGCCACCCGTTGATCACGCGCGCAGCGATCCGCCTCACCGGGGCCACCGGATGGACTCGGCGAAACTTCGCCCGGTGGATGTTCGAGGATTATCCCCGCGCCATGATCGCCACCCCGCGCCGCTGGCACAGAGGCATGTTCACCGGATCTGGAGCATTTGCTAAGGACTAGCCCCCTCGGAGCCGATTCAAGGAATGTGTCCAGTCCTCGCGCTACGAGCGCTCATGCCCTCGATGACGTGCTGTCGCGCTTGCCCAAGAGCGTCGGTGTCGGTCATCGCGGCCGTGACCGTCTGGTGATCAGCACTGGCGGCGTGTTCGTGTTGCACCCGCTCGAGCAGAGCGACTCGACGTCAGAAGCCCGCGAAGACGCCCAGGAGCTCGCCGAAGTGACCCGTGACCGTCTGGCGGATCATGTGACATGGGTTCCGTTCGTCGATCGATTCCTTGTGGCTGACGATCCGAACGCCGGCCTCGGCGTCCTCCCCACCGGCTTCATCGCGTCAACCACCCTCGAGGGTCATGCTGTAGAGCCTCAAACTGCGACCGATCTCTGTCGTCTCTTGGAGCTCGGGCATCTCTCGCCGCTTTGGCACCATGGCCTGCCGCGGACGAGCCCCACGGTCAACGGCGTGGTTGCGCACGGACGACCACTCAGCTGAGCCCCATCCCTCTACGCTGGCCCCGTGACGGACGCGATCGATCGCATCGATGAACGTATCGATGAACTCTGGGAGGCCCTTCGGGGGAATCCAGTGCTTGATCGACTCTTCTACACCGCCTCCGAAGCAGCCGACTTCTCGGTGCTGTGGCACACGCTCGGTGTGATCGAGGCGATCCTCGATGACGATCCGACGACCGCGATTGCGATCAGCGCCGCACTCGGAGTCGAAGCCGGGCTGATCAATGGTCCTGTCAAGTCCCTGTTCAAACGCTCACGACCGCTGCACGCGCACGATCGTCCGCACACGCTTCGTCAGCCGAAGACGTCGAGTTTCCCGAGCGGCCACGCCTCAGCCGCCATGGTGGCCGCGGCGATGCTCTCCCGACGGGGCAGGGCACCGCTCTGGTACACGCTCGGTGCCATCGTGGCCACGAGCCGTATTCATGTGCGCATCCATCACGCCAGCGATGTCGTCGGTGGAATCGTGGCCGGCGTGGCCATGGGCAAGATCGCTCGCCGCCTCGCCGACCGTCTGCTCTAGTTGACCGAAGCCGGTTCAGCGGGGGCGAGGGTCAGAATCATCCGCAGGTCGAGAAGGATGTCGGATACCTCGGCGCTGGCCACGAGCTCGCGGCGCTGTAGCCCGCCGAGATGGCGATCGATCAACGAGAGTGCCTCGTCGAGCTGGACTCCATCGATGGTTTCGGTCATGACCAAACCCTAGCCGCGTGTTGAACGCCATCCCGCGGCGGGGCTGTGCCAAATTCGTGCCGGGGCCACTGCGACCTACGATCCTTTCCATGGACATCAAAGGTTCAGTAGTCGTTGTCACCGCTGGCGCCAGCGGAATCGGGCGCGCCATGGTGCCACGCTGGTCGAGCGTGGCTCCGGCCACTTCCTCATCAGCGCTTCAGCTGCAGGGCTGCTCCCCAAACACGGAGCCGTTGCGCTCGCCGAGTGGATTGCGATCACGCACGGCGACGACGGTGTTCGAGTCTCCTGTTTGTGCCCGCAGGGCGGGAGGACACCGATGACCGAGACCGACGGCGAGATGGCCATCGAAGTCGTCAAGGCGATGGGGATGATCGAGCCGGAGGAAGTCGCCGACTGTGTGGCGGCAGGGCTCGCGAACGACCACTTCCTGATCCTGCCCCACCCTGAGGTTTCCACGTACGAACAGCGGCGCACTGGCGATCGCGATCGGTGGCTGTCAGGAATGCGCAAGCTGCAGGCGACTCTGCCGGTATGAGCTTGGACCGCGCCACCGCGGCGGTCTACGAGGCCAACGCGCTGGAGTGGACCGAGGCGCGCGACGGCAAGGACGTATCCGCCGCGGCACGGTTGATGACCCGTGCGCCAGGACGTGGACCGATCCTCGACGTCGGTTGCGGACCCGGCTTCTTCTTGGCCGAGCTTCCCGACGGTTCGGTGGGCCTGGACCCGACCGCCGGCTTCCTCGAACTACTGGCCGATCGAGTTCCGAACGCACTCGGCGTTCGTGGCGAAGCGGGAGCACTCCCCTTCCGGTCGGAGTCGATCGGCGGCGTGTTGGCCAATCACGTCTATCAACACCTACACCGTCATGACCTGCCGATGGCGTTCGCCGATCTTCATCGTGTCCTCGAGATCGACGCACCCGCTGAGATAGTCGTCTTCGGTGGCGACAGTGAGCTGACCTACACCGACGCGACCGATTCATTTCCGGGTCGCGGCTACTCGTTCTGGCCTGCCGATCGCTTTCACGATGTCCTCGTTGGCGCCGGCTTCGAGATCGAACAGTTCAAATCCCGACCAGATGAGGAGTCGTCCCCACTCATCGCGGGCGTGCGACGCTCGCGGACTCTGCCCGACATCGTCGGGCCGGACATGCGGTTGCTTGTGTGTGGCCTGAATCCGTCCGTGTACTCCGCCGACGTCGCGGTGGGTTTCGGCCGGCCCGGGAATCGCTTCTGGCCGGCGGCACTCGCGGCGGGCCTCGTCACGCTGGATCGTGACCCCCGCCACGCCTATACCCACCACGGGATGGGAATGACCGACCTGGTCAAGCGGGCCACGCCGCGCGCCGACGAACTCTCGAAGGACGAATACGCCGATGGCGTCGGCCGACTCGACCGTCTGTGCGCATGGCTTCAGCCGGAGGCGGTCTGCATGGTCGGCCTCGCCGGCTGGCGGGCTGCCGTCAACCGTCGGGCCCTGGCGGGTTGGCAGAAGCAGCACCTCGGTGGGCGGCCCGTCTATCTGATGCCGTCGACCAGCGGCCTCAATGCCCACTCCAGTCTCGATGAATTGGCCAATCACCTACGAGAAGCCAGCGCCGCGTAGGAAGATCTGTCACGCTGTCGCCGACATGTCTGTATTCGACCATCTCGATTTCGACGACCATGAGCAGGTTCTTTACTGCCGAGACGAGTCGGCGGGCCTTCGGGCGATCATCGCGATCCACAACACGGCGCTTGGGCCCGCTGCCGGCGGCTGTCGCATGTATCCATACGCCAGCGAGGACGACGCGCTCACTGATGTGCTTCGCCTCTCGATGGGCATGACCTACAAGAACGCCATCGCCGGTCTGCCGCTCGGGGGCGGAAAGTGCGTCGTGATCGCCGACCCGGTGAACGACGACAAACCGGCCCTTCTTCGAGCGCTGGCCACCCACGTCCAGTCCCTCGAGGGTCGCTACTGGACTGCGATCGACGTCGGCGTCGGACCGGCTGATATCGAGCGCATGTCCGAGACCTGTGACTACGTCTTCGCCCGTGCCAGCCAGTTCCCCGACGGCTTCGGCCCGTCGCTCTATACGGCACTCGGAGGCTTCGCGGCCATTCGCGCCGGTGCCGCCCATGTATGGGGTCGAGAGGATCTCAGGGGGCTCAGCGTGGCGATCCAAGGCCTGGGCGCGACCGGCCATGATCTCGCCCGCCAGCTTCACGAGGCAGGGGCGGACCTGGTGGTTGCCGATGTGCGTCAGGAGGCCGTCGACGCCGTCGTCGCCCAGTTCGGTGCTCGCCCGGTCGATCCCAGGATCATCCACGCTCAGGACGTGGATGTGTTCGCGCCGTGCGCGTTGGGTGCGGTTGTCGACGACAGCTCGTTGCCGCAGATCAAGGCGCGTCTGATCTGTGGACTTGCCAACAACCAGCTCGCGGAACCACGCCATGGCGAAGCGCTGCGGTCCGCCGGGGTTGCCTACGTCCCCGATTATGTGGCCAACGCAGGTGGAATGCTGGGGGCCGGCACTCACATCCATGGAAGCCCGAGCGCAGCCGAGTCACGCGAGCGCATCCTCGGCATCTACGACACCACCCTCGAAATCCTTCGCCGCGCCGATGCCGAGGCCGTGTCGAGCTCTGGCATCGCCGATCAGATCGCCCGCGAGCGCATCAGTTCAGCCAACCGGTCAACCAAGGAGTAGTCGAATGTCCACGTATCTCGTCGCAATGATGACCGTTCACGATCCCGACACCTATCGAAAGTACACCGACCGGACGCCCGCGACCGTGAAGAAGCACGGCGGCCGGTTCCTCACGCGTGGCCAGGAGGTCTCGACCTTGGAGGGCGAGCCCTACGAAGGACGAATGGTGATCCTCGAGTTCCCCAGCACCACCGCGGCTCAGGCGTGGCTAGCCGACCCCGACTATGAAGAAGCGGCGACGTTTCGCCACGTGTCGTCCACTATGAGCATGCTGCTCATGCAGGACGGCGGCGACAACACCGAGAACCCCGACCCAAAGCTCTGACGGCGACTACCCGGGAGCGAGGTCGCGGATGGCGTCGTCGATGTTGGTGTCGCCGAACGGCATCACCGACAACACCGGGCAGGTGATGCCGGCGTCGACGTAGCGCTGCACGTGCGCTCGGCACTCATCGGCGTTGCCGCTGATGATCAGGTCGTCGACGACAGCATCCGGGATCTTCTCGAGCGCACCCTTACGGTCGCCGGAAGCCCATTGTTCCCAGTGCTCACCGAGCTGATCGGTGCGTCCCATCCACTCGTGGAATGCCTTGTAGACGGGCACGTTGAGGTAGGCCGCCATGGCGAACTTGCCCGAGGCGAGCACCGTCTCACGATCCTCAGTGGGTGCCACGAACAAGCGCGCAGCCACTTCGGCTTCCGCGTTTTCTTCTCGAACGATGCCGGTGACCCGCGCGGTGTCGGCGACCGAGAGCCAGTTGACGATGGCCCCGTCGCCATCTCGGCCGGCGAGGCGCAGCATTCCTTCGCGTAGCGCGGCGATCAGGATTGGGGGTTGCTCCTCGATCTTCACCCCGAGGCGGAATCCGTTGATCGTGAAGGTGTCGTACTCCTCGGTGACTTTCTCACCGGCGAGAGCAGCGCGGAGAAACCTCACTGTGTCGCGCATGCGCTTGTAGGGCTCCTCGAAAGGGATGCCATTCCAGCGCTCGACGATCACATTGGACGATGTCCCGAGACCCGCCACGAAGCGACCGGGAGCAGCGCTGGCCATCGACGCGATCGACTGAGCGAGCAGCGCGGGACCCCTTGTGTAGACCGGAAGGATGGCCGTACCGAGACGCATCGATGGCGTCCAGACCGATGCCAGGGCAAGCGGCGTCAGGCCGTCTTCGCCCATGGCTTCAGCAGACCAGAGGTCCGTGTAGCCGGCGGATTCCAGTGCTTGGAATCGTTCACGCTGCGCGTGGAGCGGACCACCAAGCGGGACCGTCATGCCGTGTCGGGACTGGGGTGTTGCTGTCATGGCCCTGACTCTAGGCCCACTGTCACACCCCCTCTGCATAGTGGTGACATGACCTCCCAGCTTCTTCTCCTCGAAGACCACCCCCAGTGGAAGCTCAACCCGAAAACCCGTGAGCAGGGCCTGCGTGGCATCGCCAACGCTCGTGCCGTGCTCCGGGAGGCTCAGGCAAAGGCTCGTGCGGAAGCGCTCGAGTCCGAGCCCGAGCCGCTTCCTGACGCAGCCTGATCCGCTTTCGGTGCCGCATCCCCCACACTGGTGCTCGTGAAACGTGTCCTGCTCGCATTCCTCGCCCTGGTTCTGGCTCTTTCGTCGTGCACCGACACGACTGAGCGGGCAGCTGAGGTAGGCCGCGATGAATCCGCTCCCTTCGCAACGATTCCCGACCAGGAATCCCTGGCTCCCAATGCCACGGTCGACCGGGTGGTCGATGGCGACACGATCGTGGCCGACATCAATGGCACCCGAGAGCGGGTCCGGCTCCTGGGGATCGACACACCCGAATCCGTCGCCGAGACCAGGCCCGACCAGTGCTACGGCGTCGAAGCCAGCGACTATCTGAAGGCGCTACTGCCCAAGGGCACCGAGATCACCCTGATTCGCGATCAGGAGGCTCGGGACCAATACGACCGGCTGTTGGCCTATGTGGTTCGCAGCGACGACCAGCTCTTCGTCAACCTCGATCTTCTGCAACAAGGCTATGCCGGCGTCCTGATCTACTCGCCCAACGATCACTACGAAGCGCTGTTCACCGAAGCCGAGAACGCGGCGATCCGCGGCGATGTCGGTCTGTGGGGCGTCTGCGGAGGCCCCGACGTTCCCCTGGAGTAGCGTCGCCCTCGTGGAATTACTGGCCGAGGCACTCGGATTCAGCGCCGACCAGCCGCTCCTGATCCTGAGTGCTGATCTCGCCGGCTCGACGCACGCGGCCACCGCGGCCGTCCTCACGGCCATGCGCGACGGCGCGGCGACCACCGCCACGCTCATGATGCCTGGACCATGGTCTCGCCACGCCGTCGACCAGCTCAACCACGGCGCTCATTCAAACGACGACGTGGGTCTTCACCTCACGCTCAATGCCGAGCTCGATTGCTTTCGCTGGGGGCCGCTCACCCACGCCCCGAGTCTGCTCGACGGCGACGGTGGATTTCCGCGCACCATCGCCGACCTGTGGGACCACGCCGATCTCGAAGAGGTTCGACGAGAGTGTCGGGCCCAGCTCGAACGGGCCCAGGTTTGGGGCCTCGACATCACTCATCTCGCCACCCACATGAGCGCTATGCAGCAACGGCCCGAGTTCTTCGACGTGCTGCTCGACATCGCCTGCCATGCGAACCTGCCTGTCCGTCTGGAAGGGTCCGGCGCAGAAACCGCCGCCGGATTTCCGTTCCGCCGACTCGCTGCCGAGGAAGGCATCTTCATGCCTGACCAGTTTCACCTGGTGCGCGGCGGCGCCCGCGCAGCGCTCGACGCCTACCTGGCAGCACCCAACAGAGGCGTCACAGAGATTGCCTTCGAGCCGGCACTCGCAGCCGAGGAGCTCCGTGCCATCGATCCGACGGCAACTGGCCGTATCGACGATCTGGCGCTGCTGATCGATCGAACTCTTCCCGACCGTCTTGCTCGCGCCGGCATCATCACGATCGGGTACGCGTCGATCCGAGCGCTCCAGCAGTCTCGAGGCTGAGCCGACGGCGTCAGGTGCTGGTGATCGGGGCCAGCGCAGCAAACGCCGCCTGTCGCACATCGCGCAACTCGAGGAGCCAGGCGACATGGTCGCCTTCAATCTTCACTGCGCCCCGCATGAACGACGCATCGGCACTGTGATCGCCCTTGAGTACCGCCAGCGCTTCGTCGAACGACAGCGTGGCCACGACATCAGCCGCGTCGGCCTTGCCGGGAGCAACTCCCGTCACCACGCCTGCCTCGATGACAGCGTGGCAGGTGACCTTGCCGTCGGGCCCGCCAGTGATTGCGTACTGGAGAACGGCCGACGTGTCGCCGGTTGCAGGAAGGGCAGCCAGCGTGGCGGTGGCCTCGACGAACCAATCCTCGCTCAGAAACTGACTCATCCGGAAGCCTCCACTCGTTCGCGAATCCCGGCGAACAGGTCGTCCTCGGGACCGTCAGCCCATTCTGGCCCGCGGGCCAGGCGGTAGTCGTCCCACGGGTGCAGGCGGTCCTCGACATGGTGCGGGAGGCCGAACCAGAATGTCGACTCAGGGTCGATCTGGGTGGCGTGGGCCAGTAGACCTTCTCGGCGCACGTGCATGAAGCCTTCGATGTTCACCCGTGAGGTGATCTTGTGATCAGTATCGGGGCGATCGAACCAGCGCTCGTCGTACGGCGAATCGATGCCGTGATCGAGGAACGCATCGTGGCGAGCCTGGATGCGGGCTCGGGACCAGCTCGAGTAGTAGGTCTTGATGACGGCCCACGGCTCACCGAGCTCCGGGCGGTAGTCGGCGGCCGCAGCACGCTCGACGGCGGGGTGGGTGATGTCGTAGACACGAAGGTGATCGGGATGCTGGTAGGCGCCCTGATCCTCCGGGTAGGTCACGATGACCTGCGGGCGTTCGAGTCGAAGTAGGCGCACGAGGCGGTCGACGGCCTCGTCGAGATCGGCGACGGCGAAGCAATCGGGATGGAAATTCGCGTCGCTCTCGGGCATCCCCGAATCGCGGTAGCCCAACATGTGGACCTGGTCGTAGCCGATCGCCTCCGCAGCGGCGGCGAGCTCGGCCCGGCGCACGGCTTGAAGGTTGTCAATCACCTCGGGGCGATCCATCGCCGGGTTGAGAATGTCGCCCTCTTCACCGCCGGTGCAACACACCAGGACGGTGCGAACACCCTCGGAGTTGTAGCGCGCGATCGTGCCGGCGCCCTTCGAGGCTTCGTCATCGGGATGGGCGTGCACCGTGAGAATGCACAACTGCTCGGTCGTGGCGTCGCTCATATTCCAACCGACGATATCTCGCCGACCGACTCATCCACGAAGCTCGACCTCGGGGTCGTGGCTGCCGTCACCTTCCCGCTAGACCGTCGTCAACGGCTCCAACTCGGTGTCACCGTCACCTTCAGGGTCGACCAGCTGCCACCCACAGCGGTAGGCCAGCAGCTCGCGACCCTCGTCCGGCCCGCTGGCGATGAGCTCGTCGCCCGAAAGGAGGCGAGCGCGGCCGCCGGGCCGATACAGGTACTGACCACCACGACGGATGGCCAGGACGGTGAAGCCGGGCTCGATATTGAACTGAAGCTCGGCCAGTGTTGCCTGGTCGGCTTCACTCCCCTCGCCCACCGGGAACTGCACGACTACCTCGTCACTGTCGCCGAGTGCGATCCCGAGGATGGGATGAACATCTTCTCGGCGCTCGATCAGCCACACCATCTGCTGAGCGGCATCACCGATGTCTTCCGCGGCCTGCGACAAATGGAGGAGACCCCTGAGAGGCGAAGGATCAACCTTGTCGCTCGCTGCCCGAAGGACCCACAATTCGAGCCGGTCCTTCATCTCATCGAGACGGTCGGCAAGATGGCGGACCTCCGCCGCCAGGCCGAGGTCACGAAGCACGAGCGCGGAATACGCCAGACCAACCGCAACCTCTGACAGGTTCTTCATTTCGACGAGCACGTCGACGGCGCGATCGAGATCGGTGACGAACGGATCATCGGTGATCTGGGGCGGCACCCACGGCTCGGCGGCAGCCAACTCACGGAGTCGGATGATGCCATCGGGAGAGCCTCGCAGGAACAGCACGTCGTCGGGGACGAGGATCAGGTCGCCGGTCACATCGGTGATCCAGTTGCGTTCGCGCCGAACGGCCATCACTCGCATCCCCGTTTGGACCGGGAGCTCGTGGGCGCCAAGCGCCCGGTGGGCGAGATGGCTGCCCTGAGACACCAACACTCGGTGACTGACCTCTTCGGCTTCGGAAAGATCGGCCACCAACTGGGCGGGGATGCCGAGCCGGTGGGTGACGATGCGGGCGATGTCGACCGCGTCGTTGGCGATCCGCTCGATGGCACTGATCACCTGCAGCACCGAGGACATGCCCTCGCTCTCCTTGGGGTTGCGCACCGACATGATGCAGACGCCACGCATCTCCTGAACGAGAGTGCTCAGCTGCTCTTCGAGCTCGGTCACCTCCTCGGCCATATCGGGATCGTTGAAGAACAACGCCGCATAGGCGAGGTCAACCATCAGCTCTGAGCTGTCTTTGGCCTCAGCCAGCATTTCCCGCAGATTTCGGGGTCTGTCGTCCATCAGATCTCCTGGGTATCAATCAAATCATGCAACGCCAACGGCGACGAGGGCGAGAATCAGCGTGAAGGCGCCCACAAAGTCGAGCGACGAGGTCACCATCGGTATGCCGAATGTGTCGGGGTCGAGCCCGAATCGAACAGCAACGATCGTCGAGTAGTACGCCACGATCACCACACAGGCCGTAGCGAGCATGCCGCCCAGGAGGGCGACGAGCACGATGTCGACCAATCCGGGGCTGGCCGCGTTGGTCAGGGCGCCGCCGATCTCGGCGATCACCCCCGCAGCAGCGAAGACTGGGATGGACAGCGCAAATGTCATCGCGATCTCGCCACTCGCTTCCGCGCCGGGTATCGGGCCTGGCGTCAAGAGACCGAGGTGCAGCTTCGAGGAGAGTCGACTCGACAACACTCCTCCGAGTGCTCCGGCCGTTCCAAGGAACCCCGGGAGCAAGACAAGTAGGACGGGGAACTCGACGAAATCGTCAAGCCGCTTCTCGATCGTGATGCCGGCGACCAGATCGAGCACGCCGGCGACGAGCAGGATCGGAAGCGACTCGCGCACGATGGTGCGCAGCATCTCGTGCGGCGTGTGCAACGACCACACCACTCCGATGAGCGAAAGCACCGTGACCACAACCGCGATCGTCGGCGTCACCCCTCCGATCCCGGCCAATTCGGCCCCCCACACAAGCGCAGGGAGGCTCACGACGTCACCGGTTGCGGTCACCAGCGGAGCGACCACATTGTCGAGATCCCAGCCGTAGCGAAAGGATCCGCGAGCAAGGAGGAGCGTGATCACGAGGACTACAACACTCGCGATGATCCCGCCAACCGTGCTGACGACGATGAAGTCGGCAACCGACATCGTGGGCGACACGTTGAACACGATGGCGACGCCCTTGGCGAGGACGGCGAGGCCAACCGCCATCACCAGACTGAGCAGCATCGCGGCCGCGGTGTTCTGGCCGACGACCGTGTCGAGGCGAGGACTCAGCCGGAAAACACCGGTGTGGATGGATGTGCCGAGTCGGCTACCGAGCGCACCGAAGATATTCCCCTTCACCGCAAGCACTGCGGGAACCATGAGCAGCAGGCCGGGCAGCTCTTCGAGCTTGTCAGTGGTGGAAGCGAGGGTGACGCCGGCGACAAGGCTCGCGACGACGGCCACAAGGAGCGCGATCAGACTGTCCCGGTACGCGGCAGGATCACCCCCGATCAGCGCCTTCCACAGACGCGTGCGAGCGCGGAACCGATGTGCCACACGCTAAGTGTGCTGGCTCCGCCGCCGATTGGTGGGTATGGCGACTCTCTTGATCGCGGGCATCCCGATCACCCTCCTCCTGCTCTGGGCCATGGTCTCGTTCAACCGGTTCGTGTCGCAACGACAGCTGATCGACAATTCGTGGTCCAACGTGGAGACAGAGCTCCACCGTCGCCATGATCTGATCCCGAATCTCGTCGAGACCGTCCAGGGCTACGCCCACCACGAGCAGGCGACGTTCGTCGAGGTCATCGAGGCTCGACGAGGGGCCGTCGCCGCATCTGGTCCGGCCGAAAGTCATCAAGGCGTCGAGCACGCCCTGACCGTCGGACTTCGCCAGCTGATGGCGGTGAGCGAGGACTACCCCGATCTACTGGCCAGTCAGCGGTTTCTTGATCTGCAGCGCGAACTCGTGACAACCGAGGATCGGATTCAGGCGGCTCGCCGCCTGTTCAACGGAAACGTGCGCGACTACAACCGCAGAGTCGAGTCGATTCCGTCGCTGGTGATCGCTGCGATCGGCCGCTTCTCGAAGGCCGACTACTTCGAGGTCGAAGCGGCGGTGGCGCTGGCGCCGAGCGTTCGCAATATCGCCTGACAGTCATCCCACGTCGTCCGCAGGATCTGTTCGACCGGTTCCACGGTTGTGATTCGTCCCTGGACCTGCCCCGACATGGCGAATCCACTCTCCATGTCGCCGCCGAAGTAGGTGCCCGTCATGTCGTCGACGCTGATACCGCCGGGCTCGTTGGCAGCGTCGAGCGCCTTGGCCTTTTCCGATGCCCACACGCGCATCGCCGGCCGATGATGACGGTTGACCAGGACGGTGTCGACCTCGGTGCCGTTCACGATGGAGTTCTTCCAGTTGTCATGGATCGGCGACTCGACGGACGCGACCATGCGGGTGCCCATCTGGATCCCGTCTGCGCCCATAGCAAACGCAGCCGCCATGGAGCGTCCGTCGACAAAGCCGCCGGCCGCGATGATCGGCACGTCGTAACGCTCCGCGATCTCCGGCACGAGGACCAGCGTTGACGCTCCATCCGCGTTCTTGAAGCCTCCGCCCTCGGAGCCTTCGACGAGCAGCCCATCAACACCGGCATCGATCGCTTTCGCGGCACCGCGCATCGTCGGCACGACGTGGAACACGGTGATGCCAAGCTCCTTGATCTTCGGCACCAGGACGGACGGATCGCCCGCCGAGGTGGTGACGAAGCTGATCTCGTTCTCCGCGACGAAGTCCACCATCGCTTCGGGATCGCGGATGAACATCTGTGCGAGATTCACACCAAAGGGCCTCTTGGTGAGTGTGCGCATCGCGGCGATTTCACTCTTGATGGCTTCCATGTCGCCCGACGACGTCTCGATGATTCCGAGTCCGCCGGCATTGGAAACCGCCGATGCGAGCTGCGATCGAGCGATCCAGCCCATGGGTGCCTGCACGATGGGAATCTCGATCCCCAACAGTTCCGTGATCCGAGTCTGCATTGCGTCGAACCTAGGGGACGGTCCGGTCCGAGACCCAAGGCGCCGAGGGAGCGTCGATGAACGCGGCAAGCTGAAGAAGCACAATGTCGTAGTTGACGCGCCAACCGGCGAAGTCCTCCCACGCTTGGTCTCGATCGGGCCTCACAGGCAGTCCTTCGTCACAGAGTCGGTCGTAGACGGCGTCATACTCGGCGCGGGTAACGGCGATTGGATCTCCGAGCTGCGGGTCTTCGGGATAGTCGAACCCGAAGAAGTCGGCGATTCGCCGCAACGCCAAGGTCCCGGTACGGATCATCAGCGCCGCCCGTGGGGCGCGGGGTAGATCGAGTGTCGAGTGATAGAGCGACGCAGCGTCGAGGGCGATACCAGCACCGACAATCCAACTGCGGTCCGGGACGGGAGACCTGAAGAAGACGAGCATCGGGAACGACGTGTGAGACTCCTCGACCTCGACGAACCAGTCCTCCCACTCAGCCCACATCTCGCTGACTTGATCGAGACCCGAGATGCGTTGATTCCGCACCAGAAGTGAAGCTGCGCTTGCATTGCCGTCAAACCATGTCGAGCGCATGTGGAGCTTGGCGACGGCAGTCTCCCGCCGAGAAAACGACGTGTACATCGTTGGAAGGAAGCTGATCAGCAGCGCGACGATGCCCAAACCGACCAGGCCCTCGAGGATCGCGAGCAGCAGAGTCGGCAGGTCATCGGTGGTGCGAAAGCCGAGGGTGGTGAGCGATGACCCGGAAAGCACAAGAGCCTCGCGGTAAGGCTCGACGCCAAGCGCCCAGAACGTGGCACTACATCCGAGCAGCACACCGACGCTCCAAACCAGCGGCAGCACGAGCAACGCCGTCGGCGCGAAACGCGCCTTCGTGGACTCGCTTCCCCGGTGAAAAACCACCCGCAGGATCCGAAAGACCGCTCGCGAGATCCGGACCTGCTCGGCTCGGGGCACGACCACGGTTCGAATCGCCGAACCCATGGTGGCCAGAGCCATCATCGCGCCCGCTGTGCCTATCAGTATCCGCAGAACCGTCACACCGCCAGTCTGCCTGACCCGGTGTCGGGATCAGGGACTGGCGACGGTCGGTTTGCGATCAGCCGATGGTGTAGGTCATCCACTCATCGCCCAGCGCTACGGCGACAGTGTTGCCGCTGATGCCCGGTGTGGCGTTGTAGTAGCCCTCGTTGGAGTTACTCGGATCAGCCAGGTCCTCGACCAACCAGGTGATGCCGTCGACCGTGGCGACCAGCCAGAAGTCGGGGAAGTACTCCGGATAGACGGGCTCCTCGTATCCAGCCGCGGCATGGATCTCCTCGACCTGGGCATACGCCTGATCCATGATTTCATCGAAAGAACCCTCGAAGGCCTGGAAGAACTCGCCGTCAGTGCCAGTCTCTGCGATCGCGGTGTAGGACGCCTCAACAAGATCCCCGGGCCAGCGCATCTGCCAGCCACTCTTCTGGTCGACAAGCACCGCGCCACCAGCATCGGTGATCAGGAATCGAGCAAAGCCGTCGTCATCGACCGCGATGTTGAACGTGTTGCCGTCAGCCTCGAAGCTGACCTCAAGACCTGTGAGCAGCGGCGGCTCGATGTACTCGGACTCGTATTCCTCGTATTCGGCGCGATCGATGACCGACGCCACGCCCGCGCCTTGGGCCTGACCGAACCAGATGTAGGTGCCGGAATCGAGACCCGGGATCTCAACCTGTTGCCAGTTCGAGCCGTCAGCGTCACCCCGCCAAACAACCTGGCTCGACTGGAACTCGTCTCCGCCTTCGACATGCGAAGAACTGAGAAGGAGGACGCCACCTTCGACTGCCGCCATGCCGTCGTACCAGCCCGTCTGTTCGGGACCGTCGATCTCGATCCAACTCAGACCATCGGAGGAGAAGAAGAGCCGGGGGGCAGCAGGCTCGCGGTACGCCGGTTCCTCATAGCTGCCCTCGTAGTAGGCCGGCTCATCCACGACGTCCCATGCCTGAGCGATGAGGCCGGCATCGGTCGCAACGATCGTGCAGCAACCCTGCTCGACTGGCACCGAGCCGGGAGTCACCGTTCCGTCCCACGTACCGATCCATGCCGACGTCGAGTCAGACCCGCTGTTGTAGTCGAGGTAGTCGTCCCAGGTCATGCCGAGTTCGCTCCAGGGGATGACACGAACGACTGAGGGACCGGCCTCTCCCTCCGGCTCGGTGGTGGGGTAGGACGAGTCGAGAGCGTCGTCCGCCCGCTCCTCTTCCCAGTAGCCGTAGTCGACGATCCGAACGCCATCGGGCGCAGGCTCCCAGCCCCAGCCCTCTCGACCGAGTTCCTCGGCGACGTCGGCAGGCATCGCAGACCAGAGATCAACCCAGCTCCACGTGCTCGTCGTGGCGTACCAACCGCCGTTGATCAACTCAACAGATCCGAGTCCGACGTTGGCTTCGACGAAGCTCGGCACGTCGGGTTGCTCGACAGGAACGATGGTCGTGTTCCAGTTCAGCAGGTCCGTGGTGTGGCTGACGGTGACTGCGCCGCTCTCGCCGGTGGATTCATCCCACGTTTGGCTGGCCACCAGCAATCGGTCGCCGTCGGACTTCACGTAGCTGAAGTACTGCTCACCCCCAGGCAGGGCGAAACCTTCGACCACGGTCCAATCCTTGCCATCAGGCGACACGGAGGCCTCGGGCCGGAACGTCCCGCCCTGCAACACCTGCTGTAGCGCCTCGCTGACAACCGGGTCGCTCCAGAGAGCCTCTTCGACAAAGCCGAATTCTTCGTCGGGTTCGTACGACGAGTAGAGACGTTCCTCGAAGTCTCGGCCGAGGTCGTCGACAGCGAGCCCAACCTCGGCGAAGTAGGCGAGTACATCCGGGCCCAGTCGTTCCTCGATGTCGGGAACGAGATCGCGAAGAGTTTCGTCGGATGGCTCGAAGACCTGGGACAGGCTCACGAATCCGCCCCGCCAGGGCAGGATCCAACTCGGACCGCCATAGCCGTAGCCATACGCATCGCCGGCGTCGTAGGCGAAGTCGGCCTCGCCCTGGGTCGCTGCCCTCGTTGTGGACGGGTCGACCGCGGCCGATTCAGCATCGGCTGAGTCTTCGGCGCTGTCGTCGGTATCGCTGGTCTCGGTGTCAGCATCGGCATCGCCGGCGACATCGAGCTCCTTGCTGCCGTTCTCATCGAGCAGCTTCACCGCGCCAACGGCGCCCACAACGAGCATGAACGCCGCGGCAACGGCGAGAATGCGCTGACGATTGACTCGCCGCTGTCCACGGTGCTCGATGTCCTCGAACGTCAGGTCGGGGATCTCTGCAGCATCGCCCAATCGGCCGACGCGACTACGAAGCTCATCGTCATGACTCATCAGAGTCCTCCAAGATCACAGCGAGCCGATCGAGCGCACGGCTCAATCGGCTCTTCACGGTGCCGGGCGCGATTTCAAGCGCTTCAGCAGTTTGGAATTCAGACCAGTCGAGGAGGTAGCGAAGTACCACCACCGACCGTTGTTCGACCGGGAGCGCAGCCAGCGCAGCGTCGAGCTCAGGCTCCACGGCGGGCGCCGGCTGCGCTGCACGGTCGTCGGGGGATTCGGAGCGAAAGACCTCGCGCACCCACTTGCGGCGACGACTGCGGGCCCAATTCAGACCCACTCGGTACACCCACCCCGAAGGGTTGGCGTATCTTCCGACGTCGTCCCAGCGTTGGTAGGCACGGGCCATTCCCTCAGCCGCGGCATCGGCACCAAGCTCATCGTCTCGCAACGTGAGGGCCAGCGCCGTGGCGATGCGACGGTGATGCTCGGCGAAGAACGATCGAAAGTCGACGGCGACGGGCAGAACCCCGCCATCGCTGACCAACTCGAGATGCTGTTCCCGCTCGTTCACCACAGTCACATCCCGTAGACGCCTGAACACGGTGTTCGGTTCCATCTTCCCCCAAAAACCGAAATTGCTGCCGCTGGCCCACCGTAGAGGTGGACAACCGAGGGCCAGATCGGGTTGGGACGGTCAGCGCCAGTCTCGGGAGGTAGGCGCCTTGGTGACAGGCAGCGGTTCGATCTTGTCAGCCACCACATTGATCACCCCTTCCTCTTTCTCCAGTCGGCCTCGGACTAGCAGGGCCGGCGCACCACGAGCTGCCTTCTTGTAGCGCTGCCAACACCCCTTCGAGATCACCACATTGATGAGCCCGGTTTCATCCTCCAGGTTCAGGAACGTGGTGCCTCCGGCAGTAGCCGGCCGTTGGCGGTGAGTGACCACACCGCCGACGAACACTCGCTCCCCTGCTGGATGGTCGACCAGTCCTGTTGCGGTGACCACCCCAATCTCAGTGAGCTCATCGCGAATGAAGATCGTGGGGTGACCGTCGGGGGCGACACCCGTGGCCCAGAGGTCCGCATGCGCGGTTTCCTCGGGCGACATGCCCGGCAGGGTCGGGGCATCGACACCGGTAATGATCCCGGGGAGGCGATTGTCGGCCGTCTGCGCCATCGCCCCGGCCGTCCACAATGCCGACCGACGGTCAATGCCGAAGCAGCCGAAGGCTCCTGAAGTGGCGAGCGCTTCAAGAATCGGCAAGGACATCTTCGGCACCCGTCGTCGCAGATCCTCGACTGACGCATACGGACGACCAGCTGCGATCTCCTCAGCCAGATCCGCCCCAATCCCCCGCACATAGTCGATGCCCAGGCGTACGGCTGCCTCGAGTTGCACCGTCTGCTCCGATGTGTGCTGCATCTCGCTGCCGTCAACCGGTTCGAGAGTGGCCGACGCGGCCGATGCATTGAGGTCGGGCGTACGTACGGCCACACCATGGCGCCGAGCGTCGCCCACCAGCGTGTGGGGCGACCAGAAACCCATGGGCTGAGCGTTGAGCAGGGCCGCACAGAACGCCGCCGGGTAGTGGTACTTGATCCACGACGAGGCATAGACGAGATATGAAAACGACACGGAATGGCTCTCGGGAAAGCCGTAGTTGGCAAAGGCCGCGAGCTTCAGCCAGATCTGTTCGCCGAGTTCGTCGTCGATGCCGTTGTCACGCATGCCGGCGAAGAAGCGCTCCTTCAGCTGCTCCATGCGCTCCTTGCTGCGCTTCGACCCGACGGCCTGGCGCAGCTGATCGGCATCGGATGGTGTGAAGTTGGCGACGTCGATGGCGATCTGCATCAACTGCTCCTGGAAGAGCGGGATGCCGAGCGTCTTGGCCAACGAGTTTTCGAGGAGTGGATGGAGATAGGTGACAGGCTCGAGACCGTTACGCCGGCGAATGTAGGGATGCACCGAGCCGCCCTGGATAGGGCCTGGGCGGATGAGCGCCACCTCGACCACCAGGTCGTAGAAGCAACGGGGCTTGAGGCGAGGCAGGGTGGCCATCTGGGCCCGCGACTCGATCTGGAAGACTCCGATCGTGTCGGCCTTCTGGAGCATGTCGTAGACCTCGGACTCCTGAGGGATCGCGGCAAGGTCAACCTCGACACCGTGGAAGTTGCGGATGAAGTCGATGGAATAGTGCAGCGCGGACAGCATCCCCAGCCCGAGCAGGTCGAACTTCACGAGCCCGGCCGCGGCGCAGTCGTCCTTGTCCCATTGCAGGACACTGCGGTTCGGCATACGCCCCCACTCGACCGGGCACACCTCGATCACCGGGCGATCGCACATGACCATGCCGCCGGAGTGGATGCCGAGATGGCGGGGAAAGTGCTCGACCTCGGCGGCGAGTTCCATCACCTGGAGCGGGATCGACGTGTCGGGGTCGGCGGCGCCCGCCCTCACGTCGTGCCAGCGATCGACCTGTTTGGAGAACGCATCCTGTTGCCCCGGGGCGTAGCCGAGCGCCTTCGCCATGTCTCGAATCGCCGACTTCGATCGGTAGCTGATGACGTTGGCCACCTGGGCGGTGTGGTGACGACCGTGGCGGTCGTAGACGTACTGGATCACTTCTTCGCGTCGGTCACTCTCGATGTCGATGTCGATGTCGGGTGGGCCATCGCGTTCGGGCGACAGGAACCGTTCGAAGAGCAGGCTGAGCGAGACCGCGTCGGCGTTGGTGATACCAAGGGCGAAACAGACCGCAGAGTTGGCGGCGGAACCGCGGCCCTGGCAGAGGATGTCGGATCGACGGCAGAAGTCGACGATGTCCCACACCACAAGGAAGTAGCCGGGGAACCCGAGCTGGTCGATCAGGGCCAGCTCTCGATCGAGCTGTGCCCACGCCCCCTCGACCCGCTCGGCCTCGCGGGAGCCATAACGGCGAGTGCCGCCTTCCTCAACGAGCCGGCGGAGAAACCCCATCTCATCGAGTCCGTCGGGGCATGGGTATGGCGGCAGGTTGGGCGCCACCAGCGAGAGGTCGAACGCACACTCGAGCCCAAGCGCGGCGGCACGTTCGACGACCCCTGGATAACGGGCAAAGCGGGCCGCTTGTTCCTCTCCGGATCGCAGGTGCATGCCGGTGGGCGGGAGCCAGCCATCGATCTCGTCGAGGCTGCGCCGGGCTCGCACCGCGGCCATCGCCGACGCCAGCCGTTTGCGGGCTACCGAATGGTGATGGGCGTTGGACGTTGCGACGATGTCGAGGCCCGCGGCCACCGCGAGCGCGGCCATCCCGTCGTTGCGGACCGAGTCGGTGGGCATGCCGTGGTCCCAGAGCTCGACAAACACATTCGGCCGACCGAAGTCGCTGACGAGCCGGTCGAGTTCTCGTCGGGCAGCCGCAGGGCCTTCGTTCACCAGCGCTGCGGGCACCGGACCCTTGCGGCACGCGGTGAGCACTGCCCAGTGGTCACCTGATCCGGTGCCGCCCAACTCGACCAACCGCTCGTAGTGGATACGAGGCGCGCCCTTCTCCCCCGCCAACTGACCTTCGCTGATCGCTCGGGCGAGGAGGGCGTAGCCGCGTGGACCGCGAGCCAGAACAACAAGATGCTGCCCGTGCGGATCGGGCGGGCCAGGCCGGCTCAGATCTGTACCATCAGCCAACGTGAGTTCGGCGCCAAAGATTGTGGGCAGACCGACTGCTTTGGCTGCCTCGGAGAAGCGAACGACGCCGTAGAACCCGTTGTGGTCGGTGAGCGCCAACGCTTCGAGGCCGAGACGAGCTCCTTCCTCAGCCAGCTCCTCGGGATGCGAAGCACCATCGAGGAACGAGAAGTTGGAGTGGCAGTGCAGCTCGGCGTAGGGCACACGTCCGTGTTTTCGAACTGGCTCAGCAGGCGGGGTGTATTCGCCCCGTTTGCGCGTCCATGCCGGACTGTCACCCCCATCGCCGGCCCAAAGTTCCCGAACGCGCCCCGTCGTCGGACGATCAGACAGTGTCTGCTCGAGGTCCTTCCACGGCACATTCGGGCTGTTCCATCCCACCCACCCGACCGTAGACGAACGTTTGTTCGTTTACCACCCCCAAAATTGCTGCTCCCAGACCCCTTCTCAGGTGGAAACCCCCCTACCAGAACGGGGATATCGGAGCCGCAGAGCGTCGCGGACCGTCTGCACCATGCGAGATGGTCGATCGCGAAACTCGCTGTAGGTGAAGTTCAGCACTTGCCAACCGATCACCGTCATACGATTTCGCCTGACCGCATCTTCTTCGAAGTCGATGCGGCTCAAGTGCCAACGGACGCTGTCGAGTTCGATCGCCAGTTTGAACTCCGGATAGGCCAAGTCCACTTCGCCGAGGAAGCCACCACTCGCCGAGAGCACCGGGTACTCGAACTCCGGCTTCGGTAGCTGATGCATCACCAGCAGGTCAGCGGCATCGCGACTCCATTGCGAGCGAGGAGTGCCGCCCTCCCCCATCCGTCTCTCGAGCGCCTCCCGAAGCTTGCCGCACCCATCACGTCCGCGCCGGCTGTGCATCTTCTGCACCCTGGCGAGCGTCTTCAGATCGATGCGCTTCTCCCGTACAAGGGAGTCGATCGCCTGGTCGAGTCGGCGCTCGTCGACCACCGCTCCGAGGTCCAGCACCGTTCGGCCGAGATCCGTGGATGGAATCCCATCGATCTCCAGTGGTTCGGCGAGTGCGAACTGTTTCGACTCGTGCACGGTGAGCCAGGGAATGGCCCGCGTCCAACCACGCGGCACGATGATCTCCCTGACGCCCGGCGCAATACCATTCACGCCATGCAGGGCCGCGGCAGCGCGATGACTGGCCAACCCACCGCTGATCAGGCACGCCGCCACGAGATCACCGCGCCAAGAACGCCTCACGAGAGCGTGTCGATACACACCTCGATCGATCCGTTGCCACTCGCCGGCCTGAACGAGTCGCTCGACCTGTCGACTACTCAGCCCTGCCACAAGTGCTTGACGCCGGCTGATGACTCCATGCTGTCGGTGCATGAGCGCCTGAATCTGAGGTTCCACCGGTGACCGCCTGACGACTTGCAGATGTCAACGGGGAAGCCGACTCAGCATGCCCGGTCACTTGCTGAACCGCCACCCACACCGATCTGACCCCAAGTTTTCCACCGTGACGGTGGTCTGGCGGCAGCAATTTCGGGTTAGAGGGTGAGGTAGACGGTTCGGACGGCGAGGGCTTCGCGGACTTCGGCGGTCATGTCTTCGGCGAACTCGGCTCGGTAGGCCTCGTCGGTCACGACCTGTACGGCGAACTGGAGGCCCGACATCATGCCGATGAACGCCGACACCAGCACGAGTTGACGGGTGAAGACCAACTCGCCGCCGAGTACGTTCCAGTAGAGGGCCCAGTCAGCGGATCGGGTGAGTTCGGTGGCCGTCGTCCATTGCTCGAGCGTGCCTTCTCGCACCGTCAGCAAACCGAAGACGATGTAGAACGCGGTGATCACGGTCGCCACGAGCGCGATCTGGATCGCCTGGGCGACGAACAACAACATGCCGACGTTGAACTCCGCCCCACGGCCGAGCGCCGCGGCATTCGGCCGCTCGACATCGTCGCTGGGCACCAACCCCTCGACCGGAGTATCGACACACCGGCGCCGCACATCGGCCCAGTCGTCGAAGCGAGCGAGGTCAACGGTGATTCGGCGAACCGAAAACACGACGAACGCCCCACCGATCCCGGAGATGAGCACTGCCACAAGCGCGAAGTACGGGAGAGTGAAATCGTTGGCAACCTGCCACATCTCCGCGTTGAGGAAGATGAACGCGGAGAACACGAGCAGGATCGGCAATGACTTCATGGCGAGGGTGGCCACGTCACCAATCTGGCGTGCGACCTGCCCGACCGACCATCGCATCATCGGGAGCAGACCCCACGACGTAACGACGTAGGCGAGACCAAGAATCACGAGGTTCAACACCAGGGTCGTGATCAGGTTGTCGCCAACCGAACTCTCCGACCCGATCGCCGTCGGCACGAGAGGCAGGCCGAGATAGAGGATGAGTTCCAAGAGGCCGACGCTGTTTGGCAGCTGCAGCGGCCGTCGCCCTCGGAATTGGTTGACCAATGCGAGCGCCGCAACCATCGCGACAACACCGGCAACGAAGGCGACGAGCTGGCTCCAGCCGTTCCACCGGTCACCGAACGCGAGGAACAGTTCGGCGAAGACGACAACCGTGAGGAACGGAGCAGTGCGAGTGAGCACGTCTTCGGTGGCCGAGTACTTGTCGATCAGGTGCGGTAGTCCACGGCGCACGAACCAGCGCTCACAACTGTCACGGGGGACGATTGTCGACGGCTCGGTCATCTCCCCATGATGGTCGCCTCAGTCCCACACCGCGGTGACCCACCATTGACCACCCTCGAGGGTGAGCATGCGGGCAACACCGTCGCTGGTGACGATCTGGAATCGGGCCTGGCGACGATGCGTTTCGGCGTCCCACCAACGCTCGTCGATCGGCCATGGACCTGCCCATGCCGCGATGTCAGCCCGACGTCGATCGTTGCGTAGTCCGGCTGGCGGCGCCGAGAGGAGGCCTCGGCCATCGACAAGCACCAGTTCACCGTCCTTGTCCACCACTTCAACGGCGCGGGGGGCACTGACCACCCGAGTGGGCGACGGGGTCGGCAACCCGCCTGGCCAGGGGGGCTGCTCCGGGTCGTCGAACAAGGTGCGACCCCGAAGTTCGACGGTGGCCGCGGGCACGAGCGAGAGTTGCTCGCCTGGATGACGCCCACCTCGCCGCTCGACCACACGTACGGCATCAGCGCCGAGCTGGCCTTGCAGACGAGCAGCAACCCTCGCCGCCCGTTCATCGACCTCCGTCTCTCCACCCCAGAACCCGAGCTGACGGCCTTTGGCCGCGATGAGGTCGTCGGGCACCAGCGACACCCGACTGATTCCACCGCTCGGCCGAGTGACCGCCGAACCGTTGAGCCAACCATCGAGTTGCCACCGCACACGATCAGCAACCGCTGCATCGGACAACGTGCCTTCGTGGCGCCAGAGCCGCACCATCTCCTCACCGAATTCGGTTTCGGCTTCGATCGCCACCCGCACGCAGGTCACACCGTCTCGACCAAGGCGCTGATGGAGTTCGTCGGCCAGGCTGCGCGCCACAAAGGCGACACGATCAACCTGAAGCGCGGGCGGATCGATCTCGGCACTCACCGACCAGTCGACCGGTGGATACCGCGCATCGGGAGGACGCTCGTCGAGCCCCGATGAGAGCCGGTGAGCGGCAAGCCCTTCAGAACCGAAGCGAGCCAATACATCGGTGGCCGGCAACGCCGCAAACGCGCCGAGTGTGCGGATGCCGAGCCGCACGAGCACGTCGGCCAACTCCGGCAGCTCGAGCACGGCCACACGCATCGGCGCCAGGAACTCGGCGACCTTCCCTTGGGGAATCAGGCGGGTTGGCTGAGCCGCCCGAGCCGCGAGCTCTGCCGCAAACGACCCGTCGGCAACACCGATACGCACTTCGGTGCGGCCGTTCAGCACCGTGCCCATGGCCTCACGAATGAGGTCAGCAACCTTCTCGTCGCCGCCGAAATAGCGAGACGGGCCACGGGTGATGACAGCACACGTGCCAGGACGAATGACCTCTATACGAGGCGTGATGTGGTCGAGAGTGCCGATCACCGGTTCGAACGTGCGGGCTTCGCGGGCCTCGTCACGCTCATGGAGTTGCAGATCAGCGCAGCGCGCTTGTGCCACTCGGCGGCGCAGCCCGCGCACGACGCCTTGCTCGCGAGCGCTCGGCGACGACGCCACGATCTTGTTGGCCTGGACGACGGCAATCGGCTCATCGAGCGGCGCCCCTGTGGCGACCACCGGCCAATCAGGACACCACGCCACAAGCGTGCGCACGGGGGCGACCATGGGTCAGCCCTGCGCAACGAGCGCCGGTGCTTCGATGTGCACGAGCTCTGGCCGGCCAAGTGGACCGGGTAGCAACAGATCGGCCGATCGAGGTCGAGCAGATGCCCCTCGTCCACCGCCACTCACCGTCACCCGACGGGATTGCAGCACTCCATGACCACACCCGAGCCCCGACCATTCGCTCTCCATGACCTCGAGTTGCACGTCTGCACCGCTCGGCCAACGACCGTTGGTGCACACCAGCACCGATCCCCGCTCACGCAACCGGGCAGACAGGCGCCGAGCCTCGGCGTCACGCACCCGATGACGGGGTG
Organism: Acidimicrobiales bacterium; assembly: GCA_029263175.1. Lineage (GTDB taxonomy): Bacteria > Actinomycetota > Acidimicrobiia > Acidimicrobiales > Aldehydirespiratoraceae > JAACCU01. The sequence goes on from JAJCXZ010000008.1 coordinate 34,584, forward strand.
CCACCAACACGATGTCGACAGCACCAACGAGAGCAGCCACTGCCGAACTCCACGACGACGCCTCCGGGTCGACAACGAGCACCCGCTCGAGAGCAACACCCACTTCTTCAGCGGCCGCGAGCCCGAGATCTGGATCGCCAACCACAGCAACCCATGAACCAGCTGTCGACGCGGCGGCAGCAACAGCCAACGCCAACGCTGTCGACCCCGAGCCCGCAACCGACACCGTGGAGCCACGCCGCAAACCTTCAGGAAAAAGACCGGTCAACTCATCGAGAAGTGGCAATGTACGTTCCCGAGCCAGCGCCATCGGAGCGACACGATCGCCAACGAGTTGTAGCCTGGCGCGCCGATCTGCGATCGCCTCGTCGGGGTCGACGACAGAAGGCAACAACTCCGCAGCAGCCATACCACATCATACGAACAAATGTTCGTATGATGCAAGCTGGCCGTACCAAATCGAGTGAGTCGCGAGCCGGGTCGATTACCGTCGACGGCCGTGACCTTTGAGCCGATCCGCACCGAGCGACTGATACTTCGCCAGTCCCGCCTCAGCGATGCCGAGGCCGCCTTCAAGCGCCGCAACCTCCCCGAGGTCGCTCGCTACCAGGATTGGGAGATGCCCTACACGAAGGAGCGGGCCGAGAGGAGAATGGCCCAGCTCGTCGAGATGGACGGTCCACTCGACGACCGAGGGTGGTCTCTCACGGTCGTCGACGCGGCCGATCCAGACCAGATCGTGGGCGACCTTGCGGTCGAGATCACGTGGGGTGGTCGCAGCGCACTCGTCGGCTACACCTTCCACCCTGACCACTGGGGACAGGGCTACGCGACCGAAGCAACCGAAGCCATCATCCGGTATCTCTTCCTCGACTACGGCGTCACCCGGATCGAATCGTCGGCACATCCCGACAACTCGCTGTCGCTACGCGTCATGGAGGCCTGCGGACTCGTTTTCGAGGGTCTGACCCGCCAGTCCTTCTGGGTGGGCGACGAATGCTCCGACGACATCCTGTACGGCATGCCCCGCCCCGACTGGGACGCCTGGATCAACCGTCCCCGGCATCGACCTGACCGCGTTGAGCTGGTTCCGGTCACCGAGGACAACCGGCGGGCAGTCGGCGCCCTCGTCACCCACAAGTCCCAGGAACGCTTCGTCTCCCCGATGATGGGCAACTTCCGAGACGCGCTCGTGCCGCCCTCGCTGGACGGTGCGACTCTGGTGCCTTGGTACCGGGCCATCGAAGCCGACGGCGAGATCGTCGGCTTTCTCATGGCCGCCGAGATGACCGAGACCCATGCCAATCCGTACCTCTGGCGGCTCCTGATCGACCGCATGCATCAGCGAAGAGGTGTTGCTTCGACAGCGCTCGACCAGTTCGAGAGCCGCTGTCGTGAGCATGGCGCGACCGCGATCGAAGTGTCGTGGTGCGAGGGGCCCGGCTCACCCGCTCCGTTGTATCTGGCACGGGGTTATGAGCCGTCGGGCAGGATCGAAGACGGCGAGACCCATGCCGTCAAGCCGCTGACCTAACCGAGCGCCGTTGAGCCCCCAGGCATTCAGGAGTGGCTCAGCCGGCAGTAGCACGACGCCTTGATTTCGACGTCGGTGCGTGCCAGTGCCAGGTCGAGCCGGGCGCCGATGATGCCGGCCTCGGCGTCCTTTCCCAGCCGGGTCAGGCATTCGTGGAACCCGTGGAGGCTCCAGACGTTGTCTGGGTGTTGGTGGGCCCGGGGCAGGGTGTCGTCGAGTCCGAGATCGGCGCGATACACGGCCTCGGCGTCTTCGACTCGGCCCTGTTCGAGGAGCAGCGCGCCGTAGGCGTGCCGTGTCGGCTGCATCCAGCCCCAGGGCTCGTCGTAGGGCAGGCTGTCGTCGAGTTCGATGGAACGGCGCAGGTGGGCGAAGGCTGCCTCATGGTTTCCGCGGCGGTACTCGAGCTCGCCATCGAGCATCTCGGAGGCGATGGCGAGGATGTCGTGGCACGAGTTGTTGAACAGGTAACGGGTATCGGGGACACGCCCGACGGCTGCCCGGAACCGGGTCTGCTCGGCGGCCGCCTCTTTGATGTGGCCAGAGGCGGCGTAGGCGACACCTTTGGCGTAGTGGATCATGGCCGTGGTCACGCAGAACAAACCGGCGTCATCAGGGAACGGCGTATCGAGAATCTCCGTCCACTTCCCGAAGCGGATGAGAACATGCATCCGCATCGAAACGAATCCCTCGAGCCAGTCGGCCATTGGTGGAGACTCCACGTTCAGCAGCTCGGTTGGCAGGGTCGCCACCATCTCGTCGGCCGCCGTGAGTGCAGCCTCGTACTGTCCGAGAAACATCGCCCCGTAGAGTTTGAAATGGTAATTGTGCGACCGGTAGAGGGAGTAGAAGTTCAGAGCTCCCTCCCGCTCGAGGTACTTGCTGTCGGCATTGATCGCCGCCGCGTTGGAGTCCACGACGTTCTGATAGTGACCACACAACACATCGATGTGGGTCGGCATGTGCTGCAGGTGGCCCGCGTCGGGGACGAGCCCGCGAAGCCAGTCGGCGGGGCGAAGCGCCAGCTCCGGGTGGGGTGACATCTCCATGAGGTGGAGGTACATGTGCAGGACGCCAGGGTGTGAGCGACCGGCCGGGGTGGCGAGGGCTCGCTCTATCACTTCGCGGGCTTCGGCGGTGTCGGCCCCGCTTGCGGGCTCCCCGGTCGCAAGATCCCAAAGCGCCCACGGCGTGCGGTTCATCAGGGCTTCGGCGAAGAGGGCAGCGACGTCCAAGTCGTCACCGTGGTCGCGGTAGACGGATCGCATCGCGTCGGCGTAGGCATCGTTCCAGATCGTGCAGTCAGCATCGGGTCGAGGCGATGGGTACCGGGCGGGAAGGGCGGAGATGAGTGCCTGCTCGGCCGCGGTCCCCGTCGAGGCAGTGGCGAGGGCGCGCTGGGTCGCGCTGTAGGACGTCGACACCGACTCCGAGAGATCTTCGACGTCAAACGCGTCCCACGGCTTGTTGTAGTTGGGTCCCGCCGCATATGCGATACCCCAATGCGCCATCGCGCAGCCCTCGTCGCACTCGGCGGCTCGCCTGAAACATCGGACGGCCTCCTCGTGATTGAACCCGTAGGTCCAGATCAAACCCCGGTCGAACCACAGCTGAGCCTCCCGCGAGTCGGTCGAGGCGACGCGGTGGTGCGTCCCCAGATCGTAGTAGTCAGCCAGTTCGCCCTCGTGAAAGGGATCCTCCAACACGCTCACTGTCGAACCTCCGCTGTCTCACCTCGGGTCATGGCGACAGCGAACCTAGCCGACGCTCGCTGAGGACCCGTCAGCTCAGGCGGATCACCGGCTCGCTCGGTGAGCCACGCCGGGCTCACGGCTACCATGCGCCCAATGATCGACCTCAAGAAGAACTCCATCGACCTCGGAATCGTCGTCCGTGACAGCGAAGCAGCCCTCTCCTTCTTTCGCAGTCGCTAGCAACCCACCGCCGATCACTGCAGCCGAGGAGGCACCATGGGATGGTCAGTGAACCGACCAACCGGACTGACCTGGAGCCGACCCGACCTGTCGACCAAGGGGTACACGCTCGTCACCCCGAGCTCCGACAAGACGGCCTATCTCATCGACATGGACGGCCGGGTCGTCCACACATGGACCTTCGACGCCATCAACCCCGGGTACGGACGCCTACTCGACAACGGCAATCTCCTCATGTCCGGGTCCGATGTCGACCTCCCGGAACCGCCGGAGGACGAGCCCACCAAAGCACCGCCGCCGTTTGCCGCCCACGTGACCCGTCTCGGCGGATACAAGACGACCCTGCTCGAGGTCGACTGGCACGGCAACGTCGTCTGGAGCTACGAGAACAGATTCCAGCATCACGACTTTGTGCGCCTTCCCAACGGCAACACGATGGTTCCCGAGTGGGTGGAGCTCTCGGAGGAACTCCACAAGAAGGTGCGCGGCGGGCACCGACTGCCGCGTGAACGGCTGCCCCGGCTGCTTGGCGACGACCTGGTCGAGATCGACCCGGCGGGGACCGAGGTTCGCCGCATCCACACATGGCGACTCTTCGACCCGGTTCGGGATCCCATTCATTCGACCAAACGACGGTGGGAGTGGACCCACGTCAACGGCATCGATGTGAACGGCGCGGGCGACATCGTGTTCTCGGCGCGGACGAATGACCGCGTGTGCGTCATCGATGGCGCGACCGGAGAGCTCAAACTCAAGTTCACCGACACCCACGGCCAACATCACGTCACGTGGGTGGGCGACGACCTGATACAAGTGTTCGACAACGGCGTATCGGCCTCACGGGTTTTGGAGATTCGCGTCAGCACCGGCGACATAACCTGGAAGTACGAGGGCCAACCGCTGCACCAATTCTTCTCGAACTACATCTCCGGTGCAGAACGACTGTGGTCCGGCTCGGTGCTCGTCTGCGAGGGATCGAGCGGCCGTCTATTCGAGGTGACCCGCGACAACCAAGTCGTTTGGGAGTGGATCAACCCCTTCGTCAATCAGCGAGCCAACGGAGACCCGGCCGTGGGTATCTACCGAGCGCACCGATACCAGACTGACCACGCTGCCCTCCAGGGCCGCGACCTCGACCCACAAGCTCACGCGAACCTCAATCGCATCAACGGTCTGATGTAGCCGCCGTCGATGGAGTTTGAACGCCGCCGGGCCACATCCCACTACGCACCGAACTCCTCTCGCCAGCCCAACGTCGCGCCGAGTCCGTTCAGATCGGGGTCGAGCAACACCTCGTGGTCATCGATCCGCTGGTTTCGACGAGAACCCGCTGACGGTCAGTGAAAGATGTCGAGGGGAAAGTGCAGCGACACGAGCCAGTTGGGCGCGTTGACGATCTCACTGATCCGCAGGTTGGCCGCGGTGCTGCACAACAGGTAAGCGTCGGCTGGTTCGAGCCCGCGATTCGTCCCGAGCCACTCGATCATGAAGCGGGTCGCATTGCGGGCATTCTCGTGGAGGTCGGGGCCGTGCGCAGTCGTGATGTGTACTTCTGAATCCGACAGTGCGGGTCGGCTCCTTCGCCGGGCTTGGAACTCGGCGACGTCGAGGTCGCGGCGCACCGTCAACCGGACCGTCGCCGTCATGGGCGATTCCACAGCACTCCCGCAGACTTCTCCGTCGCCTTGCGCGCAATGACAGTCGCCGATCGAGAACAGGGCACCGTCGGCGTGAATCGGGAGCCATGCCGTCGAGCCACCCACGAGATCCCTCGTGTCGAGGTTGCCGCCGTTGGAGCGAGGGGGAAATGTGTCGAGGCGGCCGCTCTCGCGCGGCGCGACACCGATCACGCCGGGAAACGGTTCGGCGGGAAGTTCGATTCCGCTCGCGAACCTGCAGATCGCACCGTCGAGCTCCCAGTGGTGAATGTGCGCGCAGTCGAAGTCATCGGCCAACAACCCGAACTCTGGAAGGACGCCACTCCAGCCCCAACCCTTGTGTTCCATCTTCACGATGTCGACCTCGAGCGTGTCGCCGGGGCGTGCACCCTTGACGTAGATGGCCCCACTGAGGGCGTGCGCGAGAGTCGGATCGGCAGCGGCGTAGTCCTCGTCGGTCCATGTTGGTTTCACCTGGCCGATCGGTTCTGCGCACTCGACAACCACCACGTCGCCTGACTCGATCTCCAATCGGACATCAACCTCGCGATCCCAGTACGTGTGGGTGACATCGTCGCCGAGGTGGTGTTCTGTCATCGTGGCCCCTCAAGATGGTCGGCGTTCAAGCAGACATCGTGGATCGCCAGCGTATCCAGCTTCATGGCAGGCACTTCTTCACGAAGTTCGCTGACGACCCTCGGCCAGACCATCCCGTAATCCGAGGTTCGTGCTGGCGAGTTGAGCTACTCGGCGGAACTGTCGTACTCCATGGCGAGGGCGGGGTTCCCACCGGGGTCTTCAAAGGCGATGAGGTGCCCTACGTGAGAGATGGTGAACTTCTCCATCAGAATGCGGCCTCAAGCGGCGAGGATCCGTTCGCTGACAGTGTCGACGTCGTCGACGCCGAAAGTGCACTCGAACCCCAAGGTTGGTGCGTCGTCGAGAAGCTGCCGGCGCTGCTGGATCGCACCCATCGGCGCTGCTCCGGTCCCGTCCAAGATCTGCACAAATCCGCGAGGCCCGTAGTCCTGGAACTGCCAACCAAAGACAGATCCATAGAACACCTGGGTGGCATCGACGTCATCGGTATTGATAGCGGAAGTTGGGTCAAACGTGGGCTCATTGGTCCCATCGTGAGAATCGAATTCTCGCCACCGGGACACTCGCGTGCGGAGTTACTCCATTACGCACCCACCCGGACGCGTTTCGCTACCGACACAGCCAGGTTGGGACTACGTCGTGTTCGCCCATACTGGTCTCTTCACCGCCCTTTACGGACTCTCGGGCTTGGACCATTCCAGCGCATCGCGCACTTTGTGTGCCCGACGGGACAAGCATTCGGATCGAAACTGCGAGACGAACTGCGACCAGATGCCTCTACCTCGATGAAGGTCTCCACGTACTCGGGAACGAACTGCGAGTCGTCACCCTGACACCGCTGACCCGTGAGCTCGTCTCGCACGCAGTGTGACGCCAGTCCGGAGCAGCGACCGTCGTTGCACACGGCCGAACCGTGGTCGACCGAGGTCGTCGAGATCTTGACTTCGGTCGGTCGAACGAATTAGTCTGTAACCGGAGGACACATGGCCAGAGTTGCTACTAAAAAGGTCGAGGCAACTCGGATCGGCCTCTTGGACGCGGCGATCGATGTGTTGAAGACAGACGGCTATGCGGGCCTGACAACTCGGGCGGTCGCTAGGACGGCTGGTGCGCCGATGAGCCAGATCCAGTACCACTTCGGTTCGAAAGAAGGACTGGTATTGGCTCTCTTCGACTACATGAATTCTCAGCTCCTCGAACGCCAGAGCGCCATGTTCCTCGACCCCGGCCTGAGCTTGTCCGAGCAGTGGGATCTGGCGTGCGACTATCTGGACGACGACCTGGCGTCGGGGTATGTAAACGTTCTGCAGGAGTTGTCGGCGGCCGGATGGACGAGCCCTGAAGTGGGAAGGGTCATTGGCGAGGGTCTGCTGGGATGGGTTGAGCTATTGCGCGGGCTCGCCCAGACAGCCATCGAACGCCATGGGTCGCCCGGCCCGTTGACCGCCGACGACATCGCGGCGCTGGTCTGTAGCAGCTTCCTCGGTGCGGAGTCGATATTGCTGCTCGGTCTGGAGGAGCGCGGCGCTCCTGTTCGTCAAGCTCTACGGCGATTCGGCGGGATCATCGAGAAGCTCGAGGAAAACCAGGTCGAAGTAGCGCGCGGGGAAGGTTGACCCATGCGTGCGAGGCTGCCGAGCACCGAGGGTTCGATCGATCGGAGCGGAGTCGCTATCCACTACGAGACCTACGGGTCAGGCGAGCACACGATTGTGTTCGTCCCGACCTGGTCCCTTGTGCATTCGCGGGCGTACAAGGCTCAGATCCCCTATTTCAGCCAGCACTTCCGCTGTATCACCTGGGATCCTCGCGGCAACGGCAAGTCGGACCGCCCAGATGATCCGGGGGCGTATCGCCTGAAAGACTATGTCGACGATGCCCTGGCGGTCATGGACGCGACATCCACACAACGGGCGGTCATGTTCGGCTGGTCACTGAGTGGCATGGTCGTTGCCGCTCTCGCGGCATACCACGGCGAACGAGTCCAGGCCGCAATCACCGTCGGCACCAACTCGCCTGTCGTGCCGACCTATGAGTACAAGACCTACTCAGCCTTCGACGCCGACCTTGCTCAGAGCGATCCCCAAGGTTGGGAGAAGTACAACCGCACATACTTGTCCAGTAACTATCCGGACTTCGCCGACTTCTTCATCCGTGAGATCTTCACGGAACCACATTCCACCAAGCAGATCGAGGACTGCATCGGTTGGGCCGCAGAGACCAATGCCGAGGTCATGATTGCGACCATGGACGCCGACGATCCGGACGACCTTGTTCTTGACGAGGCCGCCTATCGACGCATCGACTGTCCCATGTTGTTGATTCACGGCGAGCAGGACACGATCGCGCCGGTAGCGGTCTCGGAACAGATCGCGGAGTTGGCCGGCGGCGAACTCGTGATCATTCCTGGCAGCGGGCATGCCTCACACGCTCGAGTTCCTGCTCGCGTCAACACCACCATGCGAGACTTTCTCGCGAGGCATCTCGGTACATGGGCACCCAAGCGGCGTCCATCAAGCGGCCGAACCAAGAAGGCGCTCTACCTGTCGTCGCCCATTGGACTGGGCCACGCCCGTCGCGACTTGGCGATAACTCGCGAACTGCGCCTGCACCATCCCGGGCTACAAGTCGACTGGTTGGCCCAGGATCCGGTGACCCGCTTTCTCGAGGCACATGGCGAACGGGTCCACGCCGCGAGCGCTGTCCTTGAAAACGAGTCCACTCACATCGAGAGCGAAGCAGGCGAGCACGACCTCAACGCCTTCCAAGCGATCCGCCACATGGACGAGATCCTCATCGCCAACTTCATGACGTTCCAGGAGGTACTCGAGCAGGAACCCTACGACCTGGTCATAGCCGACGAAGCCTGGGATGTCGATCACTATTGGCACGAACACCCTGATCTCAAGAAGGCGCAGATCGCGTGGCTCACCGACTTCGTTGGGTGGGTACCTATGCCCGAAGGAGGCTGCCAAGAGGCACTGCTCACCGCCGACTACAACGCGGAGATGATCGGCCACGTCGAAGACCATCCCCAGCTCCGCGATCGAGCAATCTTCGTGGGCAATCCCGGCGACATCGTCGCGCTCGAGTTCGGCCCGGACCTGCCCGCCATGCGCGAATGGATCCCTGACCATTTCGACTTCTGCGGCTATGCGCTCGGCCACCATCCTGACCAACTCGAACCGCGCCAGGAACTGCGCCACCAATTCGGCTGGGACGACGACGAGAAGATCTGCGTTGTCACCGTCGGCGGTTCAGGAGTCGGTTCCAGCCTCATTGAGCGAGTACTCGCCGCGTATCCCATAGCCAAGCGCCAAGTGCCTGAGTTGCGGATGATCCTCGTCACTGGGCCACGTCTCGACCCCGCTTCGTTCATACTCCCTTCGGGCGTCACTGCCCACGGATTCATCCCGGATCTCGACCGCCTCCTGGCCGCATGTGACCTTGCCGTAGTGCAAGGCGGACTCACGACGACGATGGAACTGGCCGCCGCAGGCACTCCTTTCCTGTACTTCCCTCTCCGCAACCATTTCGAACAGAACGTGCACGTGGCCCACCGACTCGAGCAGTACGGGGCCGGTCGCAAGATGATCTACGACCAAAGCGATCCGGACCACATCGCACACTGCATGCTCGCTGAACTTGTCTCACCACGACAACCACGCCCAGTCGAGAGCGATGGAGCATCCAGAGCTGCAGCCATGCTCGCTGAGCTGCTCTAGTGGTCAAGGCGGCATGTCGAACAGTGCTAGCTATCCAAAGAAGGGGCCATCGCAATGACAACCAAAGCCAGTGCTGATAGGAAGGTCCTTGTCGGGCTCACCCACGGAAAAGACGAACCCGAGAACCTGCTCATCGCATACCTCATGGGGGTCGAGGCGCTCCGAGCCGGAAAAGAGGCAATGATGGGGCTGACCAAGGACGGAATCGAAATCGCCGCCGAAGGCTTCGCGTCCCAGGTGGAACTCCCCGGCGCCCTCTCGATCACCGACCTTCATGAAGAGTACGTCGATGCTGGCGGGCGCTTCTTGGTGTGCCCGGTCTGCGTGGCTCGAAGAGGCCCGCTGGACACCGAACGCCGAAGTCAGCGGCCCCGGCTGTGCACGAATACGCAGCGGGGGGCTCACTGACCTTCAGCTACTGACTCTCAAGGAGACGAACCGTGGAGCTCATCACCGACGTTCGAGAATTGACGCACATTGCGTACGGGTTCAAGGCAGCCAAGGCCATGTTGTCGGCGCTCGAGTTGGGTGTGTTCGAGTGCCTGAAGGACGAGCCCGGTTCTCTCGATCAGGTCGCCGTGGCGACAGGGCTGGCAGAAAACCGCCTGGAAACATTGCTAACCGCCCTGGTCAGCCTCGGCCTGCTCTCGAAAACGGGCGACCTCTATGAGAACGCGCCAGCGGTGCAAACGTTCCTCGTGTCATCGCAGGCGACGTATCTCGGCGACTACCTGCTACTTCAGACCGACAGGTTCCTGTTCCCGGCATTTGTCGAACTCAGCGAAGTGCTACAAGGGCACGGCGCGGGAACGGCCTGGGGTGAGTATCAAGACCTGATGGCAGACCCAGCCGTCGCGGCCGAGTTCAGCCGAGGCCAACACGCCGGGTCGTTGGGCCCAGCCGCCGCGCTCGCCAGGAAGACCGACCTGGCCGGCCGCACACGGCTGCTCGACGTCGGCGGGGGGAGCGGCGCATTCACGATCGCTTGCTGCAACCGCAACCCATCACTGCAGGCGACGATCCTCGACTTTCCGAACGCTCTCGGAGTCGCTCGTGAGTTCGTCGAAAGCGCGGGACTCGGCGAACGAGTGGACCATTTCGCCGGGGACGCCCTGAATGCAGAATGGCCCGATGGCCATGACGTCGTATTGATGTCGTTCCTCGCGAGCGCTGTCAGCGGCGACACAATCGGTCCGTTGTTCCACAGAGCTTTTGCCGCTCTGCCCGCGGGTGGGCTGCTGGTCGTTCATGACTTCATGGTCGATGACGATCTGACCGGACCCGCCGACGCCGCGCTGTGGTTCTTGAGCTGCATGTTCAACAGCGCTGACGCGCGGGCGTTGACCCCTTCGCTGATCACCGACCACATGATCGACGCCGGGTTCGTTCATGCCGAAGTCCAGCCGCTCATACCCGACCTGACGTGCGTTGCCAGTGCGCTCAAGCCCGGTTGATCTAGCCCGGCGCGGCCGTGACGCGACGTGGGCGCGAGTGCTGCTGTGAGAGGGATCTACCGAAACCAGGCGCAACTGCTGAAGGGAGTGCAAATCATGACTAACGATCTGAAGGTCGATGCCGAGCTGCTGCGAGCCGAGGTACGCCAGAAGTACAAGATCGAGCAACACCTCATGCCCGTCGATCTGACGGCGGATGTAGCCGTCGACGCGACGGCCCTTCGTTCTGGCATCAACTGACACCTCGAACCACCCTCAAACCCCTCATATCTGGAACCCGCCCGCATGTACCTGATTGAGCGGGTGCTAGACCGCGGTTGCGTGTGATTGTGGGCGTCTGACCTGAGTGCCAACGAGGCCGCGTCCGGCCCGTCTTATCCGATTGCCACACAACCCAGCCCTCCGAGGTCCTCGATACGAACGTCCTGATCTCGCGACGGTTTTGCGCGCTACGTTGCGACTAAGAGGGTGTGATCACAGTGCGGCAACCGACGACTGCGAATGCCGAGCGGCTCCAGACCGTGTATCGGACCACATTCGCGGAGCTGTCGGGCTACGTGCTCGTTCACACCAGTGGCGATCGTGAGCTCGCTGAGGATCTGGTGTCCGAGACCTACTTCCATGCGGCTCGCCGAGCCCAACAGGGCCGGGTCGAGGAAGTGACTATCGGTTGGCTGAAAACTGTTGCCCGGCGACGGCTGCTCGACCACATTCGACGCGAGATCAGCCTCAGGGGACGTGCCGACCGGCTGAAGAACGAGGTTGCCTCAGCACGTTCCGAAGAGATTCCCGATCGGTCTGAACTGTCGATGGTCTACGAGGCGCTCGACACTTTGCCGAGCGATCATCGCCTGGTTCTGGTCCTGAACCACCTTGATGGACTGCGAGTGCGGGAGATCGCCGAGATCATCGAACGCAGTCCGGATGCCACCGAATCGCTGCTTCGTCGCGCTCGCAGCGGTTTCAGGGCGGCCTATCGGAGTATGAACGATGACTGACGACGATCTTGATCAGACCTTGGGGCGGGCTGCCTCAGCAGGGCGGTTGTCGTCTCGGTTTGAAGAAGAGCTGCTGCTACGTCTGTCTTCATCTGCGTTCGAAACCGACGACCAGATGGAGGCTGGGAGCGGAAGCGACGTGGTGGTCGTTCTCGACGAGCCTCCGGGTCGCCGGGCTGGACGGGTCACACTCCTCGTCGCAGCGGCAGCGATCGTGGTGGCTGGTGTCGGTGGCGCCATCGCGCTTCGGGCAGGTGATGGTTCGACGACGGTAGAGACCGACTCCGTTGACTCGCAGGTGGAGGCAGACTCCATGACTCCAGACATCGTGCCTCAGCCGCGCCCGTCCGGTACGAGGGGTGACACGCTGGAGTGGGAGCTCGGCGCCACCCCGGGTGACCCGAGCGGTTTGGTCCAGCTGATGAGTGACGGCAAGACGCTCTACTGGATAGGTAACCGCATATACAGCTCCGTTGAGGGGAAGACGTGGACTGAGGTCGAACTCGATGGTGGCTCTGTACCCGACCTGGTTGGACAAGGGATGGTCGACGCCGTGTGGGCTGGCCAGCTGGTGGCCTCAGAGGCCAGCGGAGCGAACGTTCGTGTGGAGATCGCGGGCATCGACGGGTCCTTGCGGACTGCCACACTCTCCCCCCGAGTCGACGGTGACGCGACCACGATGGTCGGTGTCCACGGCGCTCGTGCGACTATTGGCCCGCGCGGTGTCGTCGTTGCGGCGCGGCTGAGTGTGCTGGACTTCGGTCCGCTGATTGTCGAGGTGCTCGGCATCGATGCCGGCTTGGTCGAGTCGATCCACCTAGACGACGACGGCGTGAGCGAGACGTTGGTGGTCCAGCTGCCCACTGGTTCCGAACGGATCCGGCTCCTTGACCACGGAATCGTTGACTCGCACGACCTGGCGATGGCACCGACCGGGCCCATCGGATGGCACACCACCGACGGCACCAGCTGGAGGCTGATTCCGACCGTCGGCCCCTTCACCCCCGGGGACCACACCGAGGTGAGTGTCACCGCGACCACCGCTGGTTTCGTCGCCGTTGACACCATGGGCCAGGGTTGGTTCTCGACGGATGGGACGTCCTGGCCCGAGATCGACGGCCAGACCGATCCGCTGGGCGGCAGCGATGTCATCGCGTGGAGCGGTCAGGCCCTGACGCTCGGACGCATCACGGGTCTCCAAACCATCAGCGACCATGGGCTTGCGTCGCTGCCCTTGACCGACGCTGATGCCTGGTCGACATTCAATAGATCATTCGGGGCCGGCGAGGCTGGCATCGCCTATCTGGTCGACATCGATCCCGACGCTGCGACCTTCGACATCGTCTACTCACCCGATGGCATCTCGTGGCAGCGACAGGCGCTGCCCGAAGGAATAGGCGATCTGTATTGCTGCTTCCTCGACGTCTATGGCGTTGTGGTCGGCCGCGAACAGGTGGCTGCACTCGCCGATGGCGACGACGGTCTCGAGCTGTGGCTCGCGACCCCGACCACCCAGGAGAACTCATGACCACAAAGCTGAAGTCGGCCACCATCCACATCAGCCATCCGCAGATGATGTTCGTGCTCGCCGGCATCGCGGTGGCCGGCCTGCTGGCAGGGGCTTGCTCGGCCACTGGCACGACCGCGACGTCAACCGCCGAAGAGGCCGACCCAGCAGAACTGGCAGAGCCGGTTGCGACTGCGCAGCCCGTCACCCCGACGTTCGATGTGGACCCGGCGGGAGGACCTTGGGATCTGGTCGGCATCGGTGACAGTTTCATCGGCTGGTCGACGATCGCCGAGCAGTATGCGGAACTCCTCGGCGAAGACCTCGGCATTGAGATCAACGTTGCCAAGATTGTCAACCCCACGACGAATCGGCTCGAATACTTGCGGACCAACGACGCTGCTCAGGACCTGCTGGCCGAGGCAGAGATCATCATCGTGCAGCCCCAACCGGGGCAGCCATCACTTGCGGCGTGGCGTCCCTATTTCGCCGGCGAGTGCGGCGGGGCCGATGATCAGGAATGCTTCCGAACGGCGCTCGCCGACTTCGACCTGTACATCGGAGAACTCTTCGACGAGATAATTGCGACTACACGCGATGACGCCGTCATCATCGCGACTCTGGTGGGAGCCTGGGGTGTGGCCGCGTTCAACCCGGGCATCGAGAAGGACGACCCGGAGGCTTACCGCATCCTCGTGGACCACGTCATCAACCTGCAGCAGCTTTCTGCGGCTGCCGCGGCAGATCGCGGCATCGCCACAGTCGACGTCAGTCTCGCCTTCCACGGCCCTGACTACTACCAGCCCGCAGCCGAGGCCTACCTCCTGCCCGACCGGACTCATCCCTCCGATGAGGGCTCGCGTGTCGTTGCCGAGTTACTGCACGGCCTCACCGCCAGCGCGCCATGAGAAGCGCTGACCAAACCTGAAAGCTCGCCGAGATTCTCCTCGCAGGAGCTCGAACGCGTTCTGATACCAATGGTCCGAGCGGTGACAGACCGCACAGAACAAACGGTGGCATGGGAGTGCGAGCTGACGCAGATCGGGCAGTATCGAGTTGGCAAGCCGGACGAGCGGTACTCAGATCAGTTCGATCGGACAAGCCGCACCGTTGAGGCCATCCACGGGCGCGCCGAGCTTGCGGCCGAACAGGCCACCGCGGGTGATCGTCAGCTCAACCGGCAACTTGAGGAGATCCAGGCCGAGCGTCAGACGTCGTCGTGGCCATCCAGGTTGACGATCCGAAGCGCCTGCGTGTCCATAAACGGCGCGAGCACGTCCATCAGCCCCGTCTCCATCCGCCAGGCGAGGTAGGCGTCGTAGTTGGCGCGCGTTGCCCACTTCTCCCACAGAACGATCCGATCCGGGTCTTCCTGGTCGCCATATGTCTCTATCGACTCGCAACCCTCGAAGGCGCGGGTGTCGACGAGCGCCGAGCGAAGCACGTCCAGCAGTTCCTTGCCTTTGCCCGGATTGCACGGAAACTCAACGATGGCCGTGTGAGACATGGGAAATCCCCTCAGAAGGTATGTGACGAAACGTATACGAGCGCCGAACATCTGTCGATCGGCTCGATGGGACGGGCCGCACCGTCGAGCCGGTCGACTGCTGCGCCGAGTTTTCGTACCGAACACGCCACCTCGGGTGATGGTGAACTCAACGGGCAGCTTGAGGAGATCCTGATCGAGCAACACCCCCGGCCCGATTGGCCGACCGACCGGATGAACAGACACGCGTTTTGGGCACGCCGAAGTCGACGAGCATCGCGGGGCACCCCTCGGTGAGGAAGATGATGCCGACCTCGGACCCGCCCATAAGTGCCGACATCGGGCGGCTGGAGCGTCGGTGAGGCGCAGGGCCCCTGGCTCTGCTTGGGTAGGCGCACGATTTTGTGAGAGGGAGCAAGTATGAGCGACCAACCAGACTGAGGGATTAGGCCGGAAACGTATTGACCACTGGTTGTTGTCCTGATGATGTTCGGGTGGTGGGCGCGGGCAACATATGAAGTCGGGCTGACCGCCATCATCATGGGCGTGTGGATCTTGATGGGGTCGGTGGCCGCAGCGACGTGGGTCGTGAACCGATGGAATCGGTGGTGGGTGTGGGGTGCCGTGTCCGTGGTGTTCGTGATCCTGGCCGCGGTCGGTTTGGAATTCATCACCATCGTCGAAGAGTTCTAACTACTCTCGGTTCCGCCAGCTCATAACCGGGAATGTGGAGCGGGCACGCCGGACGAGCGTTACTTCAGATCAGTTCGATCGGACAGGCCGCGCCGTTGAGGCCGTCGACTGCCGCGCCGAGCTTTCGGCCGAACACGCCACCACGAGTGATCGTGAGTTCGACGGGCAGCTTGAGCAGATCGGGATCCAGCAGCAGCTCGTGATCATCGATCCGCTTGCGGGTGTAGCCGTCGAGCCGGCGACCCTTCGTTCTGGTATCAACTGACACCTCGAACTTCTTGCCTCAACCGAACGGTTCGAGCAGGTCGACAATGGCCGTCCCACCCTTGCGGCGAATGTTGGCCGCCGCCTTCTCGGTCACATGAAGTTCCATAGCGGGTTCAACCCTGTCACGGTTCGTGCGATTCCCCAACCACCGAGACCGGTCCGTCCCCAGTTGAAACGGGGGTCTCACCCCACCGTTTGATTCTTCGACGTGTGGGGGCCGAAGCCCCCGGTTCTGACTCCATCGGCGCTGGCACGGCCAACTTGAGACAGCGGAGTAGGGTCGGCGACCGTGAGTGCCCAAGGCCGAGCTGAGAAGAACAACGAACAATTCGACGAATGGATTCGCCACGCGAACCAGAGTGGCGAGACGCCGGCGATCCCAGCCGCCACAGTCATCGTGCTGCGCGATACCGACCAAGGTTTGCAGACCCTGATGTTGCGGAAGAACTCCAAGATCGCCTTCGGCGGTATGTGGGTCTTCCCCGGCGGCAAGATCGACGCCGACGACCATGACGAATCCGGGGATCTGATCGTCGCAGCACGGCAGGCCGCGGTACGAGAAGCCCACGAGGAGGCTCAGCTCGTAGTCGATGTCGAGTCGCTCGTGATGTTCGCCCACTGGATTCCGCCATCCATCGCGCCGAAGCGCTTCGCCACGTGGTTCTTTGCCGCCCGTGTTGATCACGCGCACGCCGTGATCGACGACGGCGAGATCGTGGAGATGGAGTGGACATCGCCGGCCGCCGCGCTTGCCCGACACCACGAAGGCGACATCGAGATCGTGCCGCCGACATGGGTCACGCTCCACACCTTGCGGGACTACACAACCGTCGCCGAAGCACTCACCGCACTCGACGAGGCACCGGCACGCCACTATGCGACCAAGGTCGGCAAGACGGACGAGGGTCGCATGGTGATGTGGCAGGGCGACGCCGCCTACGAGAGTGGTGATGGCAACACCGCGGGCGCCCGCCACCGCCTCCAGATGCTCGAATCGGGCTGGGTCTACGACGACTCGGGAGCTCTGTAAGTGACCACCGAGCTCCCAGGGCTCACGGCGGCTGAGGTCGATGAGCGCATCGCTGACGGCCGTGTCAACGATGTGCCCGACGCTCCGGTCCGCACGTTGCCGCAGATCATGCGGGCCAACATCTTCACTCCGGTCAACGCAATCATCGGCACGCTGTTCGTTCTGATCCTTGTTGCCGGCTATCCGGCCGACGCACTCTTTGCCGGAGTGGTTGTGTCCAACAGCATCATCGGGATCGCTCAGGAGGTGCAGGCTCGACGCACCCTGAACGCGTTGGCGGTGTTGTCAGCGCCAAAGGCTCGCGTCCGCCGAAATGGTGTGGCCGAAGAGATCGGCGTGAGCGGAGTGGTGGCCGACGATCTACTCGAGCTCTCCCCTGGCGATCAGGTTGTCGTCGACGGTGAGATCGTGCTTGGTATCGGACTGGAGATCGATGAATCGCTGCTCACCGGCGAGAGCGACCCTGTCGACAAGAATCTGGCTGACGAGGTGATGTCTGGCTCGTTCGTATCGGCCGGCTCTGGCCTGTACCGCGCCACCAAGGTCGGAGCCGACAGCTATGCCGCCAAGCTCGCCGAAGAAGCCCGTCGCTTCGAACTCGCCGGGAGCGAACTGCGAAAAGGCGTCAACCTGGTCCTGCGGTGGCTGACGTTCATCATTCCGCCGGCCTCTGCCCTGCTGCTTCTGCGCCAACTCTCCACCCAAGACCGGTGGCAGGACGCGTTGCAAGCCACCGTCGCGGCAGCCGTCGCGATGGTGCCCGATGGGCTTGTGCTCCTGACCAGCTTGTCGTTCATCACCGGCGTCATCGCGCTCGCCCGGCGCCAAGCTCTCGCCAAGGAGCTGGCCTCGGTGGAGCTCCTCGCCCGCGTCGACACGTTGTGCCTCGACAAGACCGGCACGATCACGACCGGCGAGATCTCGCTGGGTGGAATCGTTGCGCTCGGCACCACAACCGAAGACGAGGCGGCAGCGGTGCTCGGCGCCCTCGGAGCATCCGACCCATCCCCCAACGCCACCCTTCAGGCGATCGTGGCGAACTACGGATCGCCCGGTTGGGAGACGGGCGAAAACATGCCGTTCTCGTCGGCGCGCAAGTGGGCGGCGACCGAATTCATCGGTCGAGGCACCTTCTATCTCGGCGCACCGGACATCCTCTTCGACAACGACGATGACGCCGAACGAGCAATCGCCGACAAGGCAGCGGCGGAAGGCACACGAGTTCTTCTCGTCACTCGATCCGACGAGGGCTGGCTCGGGAACGAACTGGGTCAGAGCCGCACACCGGTCGCCCTTGTCCTGCTCGAGGACACAGTCCGCCCGGATGCCGAGGAGATCCTCGCGTACTTCCAGCGCCAGGGCGTCGATCTGAAAGTGATCTCGGGAGACAACCCGGCCACCGTTGCCGCGGTCGCCCGGCGGGCCGGTGTGAGCGATAGCGCCAGCGGCTACGACGCCCGCAACCTTCCCGATGAACAAGAGGCTCTCGCCGACGTACTCGAAGTCACCACCGTCTTCGGGCGGGTCACGCCCCACCAGAAACGCGCCATGGTGCACGCCCTGCAGAGCCGCGGTCGCACCGTGGCAATGACCGGCGACGGGGTCAACGATGTCCTCGCGCTCAAGGACGCCGACATGGGCATCGCCATGGGCGCCGGCTCATCGGCGACTCGGGCAGTTGCCCAACTCGTGCTCCTCGACAACAAGTTCGCCACCCTTCCTCGCGTGCTGGCCGAGGGCCGCAAGGTCATCAACAACATCGAGCGCGTGGCCAACCTGTTCCTCACCAAGGCGGCCTATGCCGTCCTGCTCACCGCTCTCGTCGGCATCGCGGGATCGCCGTTCCCGTTCCTTCCTCGCCAGCTCACACTAATCGGCACATTCTCGATCGGGCTCCCCGGCTTCTTCCTCGCCCTTGCCCCCAACGATGCGCTCGTGCGCCCGGGCTTCCTCGAACGGGTTTTGCGCTTCTCCATTCCCGCCGGAGCGACCGCCGGGGCGGTGACGTTCGGGCTCTACGAGATCGTTCGCCGGATGGACAATGTCACCCTCGCGGAAGCACGAACCGCCGCCACCGTGACACTCCTGCTGATCGGGCTGGCGATCCTCATCCTCATCAGCCGACCCTTGAAGCCATGGAAGCTCGGACTCGCTGCGGTCATGGCTGCGTTGTACGCACTCAACATGTTGCTCCCCGCCGCCCGGGAGTACTTCGAGCTCGATCTACCGCCGGCCGGTGCATGGGTGGCGGTCACGATCGCCGGAGCTGTCGGCGCTGCCGGTGCGACCCTCGTAACTTCCTTCCTCGACCACCGACATGACGCCGACACCTGAAGACGTGTCGGCACACACCGTGCACCTGTTGGTCAGCCCCGATGCGGGCCGAGGGAAGGCAGCGGACGCGCTCGAAGACATTCGGGCGACCCTGGCTGACGAGGGCGTCGCCGTGTTCGACATCACCGCGGACTCCGCTTCGGACTCAGCCGAAGCTGCTCACCGTGCGGTCGCCGACGGGGCTGATCGCATCATCACCGTGGGTGGTGACGGCCTCGTCCACCTGGCTCTGCAGGCAGTTGCCGGGACAGGCACGGTCCTCGGCGTGATCCCTGTCGGCACCGGCAACGACTTCGCGGGGGCGCTCGGGCTGCCGACCGACCCGACGGAAGCCACTCGCGGCGCTCTCGGCCCTGTCTCTCCCACCGACGCGCTCCAGGTCGGGGACCACTGGGTCGCTTCAGTTGCCACCGCCGGCTTCTCGGGCGACGTGAACGACCGGGCGAACCGCATGCGATACCCGCGAGGTCCATCTCGCTACACCATCGCCACCTTGCTCGAACTTCCTCGCCTCCGAAACCGCTCTGTCCGTTTGACCGTGGACGGCATTGCGCATGAGTACGACGCCGCGATGCTTGCGTTGGCCAACACCCGAGATTTCGGCGGCGGTATGCAGATCTGCCCGGCTGCGGACGCGACCGACGGATTCGTCGACGTCACGGTTGTGGCTGACATCGGACGCATCGAACTCTTGCGTTTCTTCCGGCTGGTCTTCGACGGACGTCATCTCGGTCATCCGAAAGTGCACACACACCGGGGCGCGGAGATAACCATTGAGTGCGATGAACTGGTGTTGTGGGGCGATGGCGAACCACTCGGCGCGGCGCCCGTGAGCTGTCGTGCCGTATCCGGAGCGATCCAACTTGCTCGTCGCGCTCAGTAGGCGACGGCGAGCCGAGATCAGGCAGTGCGGGCCATCGCGTTGCGGGCACGATCTTCGGCGACACGCTTGCGACCAATGATCGGTGTGGTCGGAGGAAAGCCGGCGTCGGCGCGTTCGCTCTCGGACTCGCCACCCCAGTAGCCGAGCTCACGGTTGGTGCGGGCGTACTCCCGGCACCTCGACAGGGACTCGCACGCAACACAGATCAGCCGTGCTGAAGCTTCGCGGCGGACGCGCGCTTCGGGTCGCTCGGCGAAGGGCGCAAAGAACAGGTCGCTGTGCCCGGCGCAGGATGCTGTATCCATCCATCCCGTCGGGCCCACCGGTCCGGCGGTCTCCGTGTCGAACATGTCGATCATTTGCGTGCTCGCTTCCCTGGGGACTTTCATGCACACCGCCCGATGTGTCGCCTGGTTCCCCGTTCGGCTATGCCCGAATCTAGGAAATCACAGCGCAAATGTCCCGTGAATCGCGATACATCTTTTTGCTAGTCGATATCTGTCCGACAGATAGTTGCTGTTTGAACTACCTGCTGCGCAAATTCGACACGATCTACTGACGTTAGTCGGTGAGTTGGGGCCAGCGCACAACGAACCGAGCGCCGCCACTTGGGGCGTTCGTCACCTCGACGGTTCCACCCGTCGATGTGGCGGTTTCTCGCACCACGGCGAGGCCGAGCCCCGCTCCTCCCCCATCCCGAGTGCGAGCAGCATCGAGGCGGGTGAAGCGTTCGAAGACACGCCTCCGATCGGCGTCGGCAATGCCATCGCCGTCGTCGTCCACCCACAAGGTCACCTGTCCGTGTTCGGTGCGGAGCCCGATCCAGACGTTGCCCGCCGCATGGCGCGCGGCATTGTCCAGCAGGTGGGTGACGATCCTGCCGGCCGCGTCCTGGCTGCCGCGAATCCGACCGGCCGAGACGCCTTGGGTGTCGACCGGCACGGCACGGCGGCGAGACGCTTCGGCCAACACGATGTCGTCGAGGTCGATCGGCGACGCGTGGGCAGCCGACCCCTCGTCTCCTCGCGCCAGCACAAGGAGGTCCTCGACGATGCGTTGCAGCCTGGTGCTCTCCCCGAGGACGCCCTCGGCCAAGGTCGCGACCGTCGATGACTCCGGATTACGCAAGGCCACCTCGGCCTCGCTGCGCAGTACCGCCACCGGTGATCGGAGCTCGTGGGAGGCATCGGAGACGAATTGGCGAAGGCGCTGATCATCAACCTCCAGTCGATCGAGCATGAGGTTCATCGTGGTGGCAAGGTCTGCGACTTCGTCGTCGGTTCCCGGCACCGGCACCCGCTCGTGAAGCGTTCCGCCGGAGATCTCAGCGACACGAGCCGTGATCGCATGCACCGGTCGAAGCGCTCGCCCAGTGAGGAGCCACGTCGCCAGGCCACCAACCAACACGAGGATCGGGATGCTGATCCAGGCGAGCGACCGAATGCTGTCGAGACTGCGGGTTACGTCACCAATTTCGGCGACGAGCAGGTACTCCTGCCCGTCCAGGGCTGACGTGATGAACCGGATATCGAGCGATTCGCCGGCGGCACCATCGCCAACGCCCTGCTCGCCCAGGACCTCTGCCGCGAAGATGTCGTCGAAGTCGATCTCGACAACGAAGCTGAACAACTCCTCGACGGTGAGTTGAGGAACGATGACCGAATCCGGGAACTGGTTGCCCGAAAGGATCGCGGCCTCGCCGGTGCCGATGTCCAGGAGCGCCAGCCGACCGAAGTTGGTGAGCACCGCCAGCGGCTCGCCATCCTGCACACCTGCTGCTTCTGCGAATTCATCGAATACGCCGAGATTTTGCAGCTCGAAGAGTTGAGCCTGCACGAAAGCGATCTCGTCCATCGCGATGAACTCGTCGTCGAAGAAATCGTCATCGATTCCTTCGACGCTGAGCTCGCTGAAAAAGAGCACCTCCTCCACCACGCTCAGCTGGTCGGTGACGGCGACGTCGACAGCATCATTCACCAGACGTTGCTCCACGGCCCCGACGCCGACGGTCGCAGCCAGCAATCCAAGGCCGGCCGCCACCACGACCACGAGGCCGGTCAGCCGAGCGCGTACCGAGAGTCGTCGTGTCACAAGCTGGCGATCAGTTCGACGATCTGATAGCCGACACCTCGCACGGTCCGCACCGTCTCGACACCGAACGGCCTGTCGATCTTTCGGCGTAGGTAGCCGATGTACACCTCGATGATGTTGGGATCACCCTCGAAGTCGATACCCCACACCTCGTCGATCAGTTCGTGCTTGGCGACGGGGTCGGGAGCCTTGCGCATCAGCGATTCGAGCACCGCGTATTCCCTGGGGGTCAGCTCGATGGTGGTTCCGGCTCGCCGCGCATTCCGCAGTGCAGGATCGAGCTCCAGGTCGCCGACCCGCATCGAGATCGCGGGCCCCGACGCCGATCCGCGGCGAGCCAAAGCGCGAAGCCGTGCGGTCAGCACCATGTGGCTGAACGGCTTGCGCAGATAGTCGTCGGCGCCGAGCTCGAAGCCTTCCGCCTCGTCGTACTCCCCATCCTTCGCGGTCAGCATGAGGATCGGGGTCCAGTTGTCTTCCTCTCGTAGGGTGCGACAGACCTCGTAGCCGTTAAGGCCCGGGAGCATGATGTCGAGCACGATCGCCGCATAGCTGCCTTCGCGGGCTCGCCAGAGACCATCGTGACCATCGTTCACGACGTCGACATCGAAGCCATCGGCCTCGAGACCGCGGGCGATCGACTGCGCCAGCCGTACTTCATCGTCGACTACAAGGATCCGCACTCCAAGAGTCTGCCTGACCCGCCCCATCGGTGGCTGAGAGCGTTCTCAGCTCTCTCAGGATTGCCTCAGGAGCACTCAGGCACGGTGTGGTCATCGAATCCCCCAACCCAAGAAAGGGACCACTCATGGATGAGATCACCCAACCAACTCCAGCCCCCAAGGCCGGCAAACACCACAGCGTGATGCTCGGAGCATTGCTCGGTGCGGTGGCGCTGGCCGCCACGATTGTCGGCGTCAGCACCGTCGCCGGCGCCCAGGATGCACCGACGACCGACGACACCGCCACCGCCCTCAGTGTCGGAGACGACACGGTCGACGACGAGATGTGGGCACCGTTTGAAAAATGCATGGCCGAACAACTCGGCGATCTCTGGGAAGAGCCCAGCTTTGACGACGCTGACCTTGACGCGATCGAGTTCATCGAGCCGACCGAGGAAGACTGGGCGGCGTTGGATGCTGCCTGGGAGGCCGCTGACGCAGCTTGTGTCGAACTTCTCCCCGAGAGTGCCCAGATCGAGCTGGCGGCGTTCGAAGCCTTCGACCAGTGCCTGGCCGATGCCGGCGTTCTCGACGAGAGCTTCGGTCCAGCCGTTCACATCGAGACCGGCAGCGGTTTCCAGTTTGCTGTTTTCGGCGACATCGAGGGGTCGATCACCATCACCGGTGACAGCGACGGCGTCGTCATGTCCACCGATGGCGGCGTGACCTTGCTCGATGAAGCTGACCTCGACGCTGAATGGGAAGCGATCGACGCTGCTCACTCGGCATGTGAGGACCTGCTGCCCGAAGGCGCCGTCGACGGCGACATCTTCTTCGGCGAGGAGATCTTCGAGGACTGATAGTCAGGCGATCACCACAACCCGGACGGGAGGGTGCCCACGTGGCACCCTCCCGTTTTCGCGTGATGAGATGGGCCCATGGACCGATCCCGTGGCGCCCTCGGCACAACAACGGCTGCGTTCGCGATCGGCTTCGTCATCCACAACGGCGACCACATGCGCCGAGGATTCGCCGGGATCGCTGATGGGGTGATCCTGGGCGGCACCATCGTGGCGATGATGACAGCGGTGATGATCACCCTGGTCGTGCTCAGGCACCCGACTGCTCCTGCAGTCTGTGCAGTCGCCGCCGCCGCGATTGCGTTCGGGGTTGCCGCTTCCCATCTGCTCCCTGATTGGGGCCCGTTGAGCGACTCGCTGCCCGACGGTGACGTCGATGCGATCACATGGGTTGCCGTCTTCGCCGAGATCCTGAGCGGCGCCGCTGTGGCGGTGATCGCCGTATCAATCCTGCGACGCCACGACTACTCCCCCACCATCGACTGGGCCTGAGCTCGAGCGTCAGACGCTCGCGACCACGCCGTCGTCGTGGAGCGCCCCGATCTCAGCAGCTGACAACCCCAGCGACTCGCTGAGAATCTGCTCGGTGTGTTCACCAAGACGGGGCGCACGGGTGGGTTCCACCGGCAGCAGCCCGCTGAAGGCAACGGGGGATCCCGGCGTGAGGTACGTGCCGATACCCGGCTGTTCTACATTCCGGAAGAGTTCGCTCTCCGTCGAACAGCGCGGGTCGTTCTCGACGAGCTCGGTGAACGTTTGGTAGCGGCCCCAGCACACACCAAGCGCGTCGAACTGCTCGGCCACCTGATCGATGGTGTGAGCAGAGATCCAGGGTGCGATCTTCGCGGTGACCGCCTCCCGGTGAACGAAGCGCTCGCCCTCGTCCCGGAAGTTGGTCTTCAGCTCGGCCTCGAGCTCGGCGACGGCGTCCGTTGCATGAGTGGCTTCGAGAAGCCCCGACCACTGCTTCGGACTGATCCCGACCGCGTAGACGATCGTGCCGTCGGCACATGTGAAGGTCGTCCCGTAGGCGCCGTAGAGGTCGTTGCCGAATCGCTGACGTTCGGTGCCGTTGATCTGGGCCTCGGCCACATGGCCGAGAGCGCTCACTGCGACCAGAGCGACGTCGGAGAGAGCCAGCGACATATGCGCCCCCACACCGTGCAGGATCCGCCGTCGGTCTGCCGCCAGGATCGCGATCGCCGCAGTCTGACCACAGATCAAGTCCCACGCCGGGAGTACATGATTGACCGGCTCGGTAGAGCCGAGGGGTCCGGTCACCAGCGGGTAGCCAATAGCGGAGTTGACGGTGTAGTCGAGCGCGGTTGAGCCATCTCGATTGCCGGTGATGTTCAGCGAGATCAGGTCCTCACGGTGCTGCGACAAGATGTCGTGGCTCATCCAACCCTTGGCCGGGAAATTGGTGAGGAACGTGCCGGCATCGGCGATCAGTGCCGTCAGGATTTCCTTCGCCCGGTCCGAACGCATGTCGACCGCGATCGAACGCTTCCCCTTGTTGAGCCCGGCCCAATAGATCGACTCGCCGTCTTCGGTGAGTGGCCAACGGCCGTAGTCGATGCCGCCGCCTATCTGATCGAAACGGATGACATCCGCGCCCAGTTGGGCGAGCGTCATTCCTCCCGATGGCGCAGCGACGAACGCCGTTCCCTCGACCACTCGCAAACCATCAAGAGGGGGAATCATTTGTGTCCTATCCAGCTAGCGGACCGGATGCGGATTCTACCCCTGCCGGCCGTCGGCTGGGGAACGGCGTAGCGCAGGGGTTACAGTCCTGCTCAGCGCGTCTGCGCCTCGCTTATCGCCCCCCACAGAGGAGCTCTCATGCCCGAAGCAGTCATTGTCTCGACCTCGCGCACGGCCATCGGCCGCGCCAACAAGGGTTCATTCGTCGACGTTCGACCCGACGACATGTCGTCGTTCATCCTCATGGATGTGATGGGCAAGATCGATCTCGACCCGACCGAAGTCGAAGACGTCATCTGGGGCATCGGTCAACCCGGCGGCGAGGGTGGCTACAACATCGCCCGTGTGATTTCGTCCTTGAAGGGTCTTGAGATCCCGGGCGTCACCGTCAACCGGTACTGCTCGTCGTCGCTGCAGACCATCCGCATGGCCGCGCACGCCATCAAGGCCGGCGAGGGCGATTGTTTTGTCGCCGGCGGGGTCGAGACGGTCAGCCGCTACAGCCAAGGTGCTGCCGACACCGGCTCACACAATATGAAATTCACCGACGCTGAGAGCCGCACGCAGTCGCGCGCCGGTGGCGGCGCCGAAACATGGCAGGCCCCCGAGGGTCTTCCCGACATCTATATCGCCATGGGCCAGACCGCTGAGAACGTGGTCCAGCAGACCGGCATCAGCCGTCAGCGTCAGGACGAGTGGGGCGTGCAGTCCCAGAATCGTGCCGAAGCCGCTCAGGCTCGTGGCCTGTTCGAGCAGGAGATCACTCCGTACACGCTCGCCGACGGCACGGTCGTCGGCCAGGACGACGGCATCCGCGCCGGCACCACCTACGAGAAGGTGTCGACCCTCAACCCGGTCTTTCGGCCCGACGGCACCGTCACGGCCGGCAACGCCTGCCCCTTGAACGACGGCGCGGCCGCCGTTGTCGTGATGAGCGACACGAAGGCCAAGGCACTGGGCCTCGATCCGATCGCCCGCATCGTGTCGTCGGGCGTCTCTGCTCTCAACCCGGAGATCATGGGCCTCGGCCCGATCGACGCCAGCCGCCAGGCGCTTGCCCGCGCCGGCATGACCGTCGCCGATCTCGATCAGGTCGAAATCAACGAGGCGTTCGCCGTCCAGGTCATCGGCTCGGCCGACGTCCTCGGCCTCGATGAGAGCAAGCTCAACCCCAACGGTGGCGCCATTGCGCTCGGTCACCCCTTCGGCATGACCGGTGCTCGCATCATGACCACCCTGCTCAACGGCCTCGGCGACTCCGGCGGCACCGTCGGTCTCGAGACCATGTGCGTCGGCGGCGGCCAGGGCATGGCGATGATCGTGGAGCGCCTGAACTAACTCGCAACATCGCCGCTCGGCGCCAGCCGAGCCAACGCACCAGCGATGATCGTGGAGCGCCTGAACTAATCGGGGAGGAAGTAACGGTCAACCCTCGGCGTCGGGACGAGTGGCGGTACCATCACCGGCGCCTGCTATGGAGGAATCCCATGGACACCACCACCGTTGACGTCGACGCCGGTCACTTCTTTCTCGGACCCGTTGTCGACCCGGAATCCGGCGACGCCATCGCCGATGAACGAATCATCTACGAGGCCTCCGATCTGACCACCCACGGCGTGATCGTCGGCATGACCGGCTCTGGCAAGACCGGCCTCGGGATGTGCCTGCTGGAAGAAGCGCTGCTGCAGGGCATTCCCACCCTGGTCATCGACCCGAAGGGCGACATGGGCAACCTCTTGCTCACGTTCCCCGATCTGGCGCCCAGCGACTTTCGACCCTGGATCAATGAGGGCGAAGCCAAGCGTGACGGGGTGAGTCCCGATGAGCTGGCTGCCTCGACTGCGGAGATGTGGGAGAGCGGCCTCGCCGGCTCTGGCATCGGCAAGGATCGTCTGGCTCGCCTCCGCGCCGAGACCGAGATGACCATCTACACGCCGGGTTCGACGGCAGGCGTTGCGCTCAACGTGATCGGGGACCTACGAGCACCAATCGACACCAATGACGCGGAGTCACTTCGAGAGGAGATCGACGGGCTCGTCCAAGGTCTCCTCGGTCTCGTCGGCGTCGAGTCCGACCCGCTGTCCGGTCGCGAACACGTCCTTCTGGCCAACCTGATCGACCACAGCTGGTCGGCCGGCAAGGACCTCGATCTCGCTCGGCTGCTCGCCCAGATCCAGACCCCGCCCATGCGCAAGCTGGGTGTCATCGAAGTCGACACGTTCTTCCCTCCCTCAGATCGCACCGCGCTCGCCATGAAGCTGAACGGCCTGCTTGCCTCGCCGGCATTCGCCGCTTGGGGCCAGGGCATTCCGCTCGATATCGCCTCGATGTTGGAAACGCCTGACGGCAAACCCCGCGCCGCGATCATCTCGATCGCTCACCTCTCCGACGAAGAGCGGCAATTCGTGGTGACGCTGGTGTTGTCGAAGCTGGTCACGTGGATGCGGTCCCAGCCCGGTAGTCCCGACTTGCGCGCTCTCGTCTACATGGATGAGGTCTTCGGCTTCGTGCCACCGACGGCCGCCCCGCCCGCCAAGCGCCCGATCCTCACCATCCTGAAGCAGGCCCGCGCCTTTGGCGTCGGCATGGTGCTCTCCACCCAGAACCCCGTTGATCTCGACTACAAGGCCATCTCCAACGCCGGCACCTGGATGATCGGCCGGTTGCAGACCGAGCGCGACAAGGCCCGCCTGCTCGAAGGCATGCGATCAGCCGGCGGCGAAGCGGACATCGACGCGATCGGCGACACGATCGGTGGGCTCGGCAAGCGCAAGTTCCTGCTCCACACCACCCGCGGCGGAGCTCCCACCACGTTTGGTACTCGCTGGGCGATGTCGTACCTCCCCGGACCGCTCACCCGCGACCAGATCTCGATGCTGATGGAGGACCAAGGAGGTGCGACTCCGCTTGCGGCCGCGCCCAGTACCGCCCAAGTCGACACCGCTACCACCGCCGCCCCGGCCGCGGCGGTGACCGGAACGCCTGCCGCACCTGAGCTCGCCGACGACGAGTCGGCCATCGCTCCCGAGGTCGCCGACGGTGTGCAGGTCAAGTTCCTCGATCCCGCCGCTGCCTGGGCCGAAACGGCCGGCGGCGAAGCCGGCGGACTCCGGCTCCGGCCCGCACTCGCCGCTCGGGTTCGTCTCCTCTTCGACGACACCAAGGGCGACCTGCGTCACGAAGCGGAATGGGAGGCGGTCGTGCCCGCCCTTGGCCCCGACGTCGATGGCGCTGACTTCGTGCCCGTCGACTACGACGATCGCGATCTTCGCTCCGCACCGCCCGATGGCGCCGTTTATGTGCTCCCTGACGCAAAGATCCACACGAAAACGTTCTTCCGCGACGCCGAACGGACGCTCAAGGATCATCTGTACCGCAGCGAAACTCTCACACTTCTGCGCAACGACGAGTTGAAGCTCTACAGCAGGGTCGACGAGACAGGCGAGGAGTTCTCGCAGCGCTGCGAACGAGCCGCTGATGACCGTCTCGATGAGGAAGCCGCAAAGCTGCGAGATGCGATGGCCAAGAAGCAAGATCGCATCCGTGTCGCCATCGCCAAAGCCGAAGACCGTGTGGCGGAGCTGAAGAGTGATTCCTCGGACCGGAAACGCAACGAGGTACTGAGCGGAGCGCTCGATGTCATCGGCGGCCTGTTCGGCGGCAAGAAGAGTGCCCGCAGCGTGCTCGGTGGAGTCCGCCGGGCGTCGTCGAATCGCCGCACGAGCGCCAACGCTTCGAATCGCCTCGAGACGGCCAAGAACCGACTCGAGGAGAAGGTGGACGAACTGGATCAGCTGGCCGAGTTGCTCACCGACACGCTGGAAGATGCAGCTGACGAGTGGGACACCAAGGCCGCGGCGATCGAAGAGTTTCCCGTGGGCCTCGAAAAGACCGACATCACGGTCGAAGATCTGGTCCTGGTCTGGGTTCCAACCAGGTGAATCGCCGCCACACTCCGGATAGGTTCGATCCCTTCGTGATCGCAACGAAATCGTCATCATTCGAACACACGATTCTCTCACGGAGTGTGCGATTGTTTCTAAGAGAAGACGCCGTCGTGCCGATGGTTGATCAGCGTTCATTTCGGTGTGGGACCGCACAGGACGTAGGAACAAATGACCTACAGACGTTTCACAACGAAGTCGCTACTCTCAACGCGTAGCGTGATATTTGAGGCTTGATGACCACCACGGACACAACGACGACAACCCACACGGTGCCGCCGGTCCTCCTGTACCCCGACAACCGTGCGATGCCCGCCGCTCCGGCGCGCTCCACCACACTCAACGGCTCCAAGCTCACCCTTGTGCTCGCCGATCTGCTCACGGTGATCAGCGCGATGGTGATCGGCTCCTGGATCAACACTCGGATCAACCCGATGGATCCCACCACCGCTCGCGAGTATCTCGGCCTCGCCCTTGTTTCGCTGCCCTTGTGGCCCATCGTCTTTACGAACCAACTGCTCTATCGGGCACGCTTCCTCACTCGTCGCATGGACGAAGTCAACCGGCTCGTTCGCGGTATCGGGTTCGGCATGCTGCTCACCGCCGCCCTGAGCACGATGCTCAAGTTCCCGGTCGGCCGGTGGTGGCTGTTCAGCACCACTGCAACCCTGATGGTGATGCTCACCGCCGAGCGCCTGATGGCCCGACGCATGTTCGACCGTGCTCGCGTCCGCGGCACGATGATGCGCTCGGTGCTGATCGCCGGCCGCAACGCTGAGGGTCGCCTCGTTCGCGAAGTTCTCGATGGTGATCCCCGGCTCGGCTACCGCTTCGAAGGCTTCGTCGAAGATCTTCTCCAGGCCGAACCGGGCCAGTCGCCTCTCGCCCTTCTCGGCGATCCGGGTCGAGTCATCGAGCTCGCCGACCGCATGGGGGTCAACAGCGTCATCGTCGCGGCCACCGCCATCGATGTCGGCTCTTCCAACCGCCTGATTCGTGCCCTCACCGAGCACGGAATTCACGTCGAACTCTCGTCGACCCTGTGCGATATCGCCTCGAGCCGCCTGACCATTCGCCCCGTCGGCCGTGTGCCGATGATGTACATCGAGCCGGTCCAGCGCGCCGGTTGGCGTGCACGGGCCAAGCGCACGTTCGACATCGCTGTCGCCTCGATTTCTCTGCTGGCGCTGTCTCCGATTCTCCTGACGGCGATGGCTCTCGTGAAGCTCACCGATCGTGGCCCGATGCTGTTCAGGCAGGACCGCGTTGGACGCGACGGCGATCTCTTCCGCATTGTCAAGATCCGCACCATGTGCGTCGATGCCGAATCGAAGCTCGCCGCCCTCCGCGATCAGAACGAAACCACCGGCATCTTGTTCAAGGTGAAGGACGACCCTCGTATCACCACGGTCGGCAGATGGCTCCGAAAGCTCTCGATCGACGAGTTGCCGCAGCTGATCAATGTCATCAAGGGCGAGATGAGCCTCGTTGGTCCTCGTCCAGCCCTTCCGAGCGAGGTCGAGCAGTGGAATCCCGAACTGCACAACCGGCTCCGCGCACAACCTGGTATCACCGGAATGTGGCAGGTCAGTGGCCGCAACGAGAACGACGACCACGACTCGATGTACGCCCAACTCGACCTCTACTACGTCGACAACTGGAGCCTGGTGACCGACCTGGCGATCCTGGTGCGCACCGTCCCCGTGGTGATCGGCCGAAAAGGCCAGTACTAGCGTCCACTCGCTAGGGTCACGGCCATCTCGCTGCTCGACCACACCCCGACCAGTACCGACGAAGACGACCTACTTGTCGCGTTCCTGGAGTGGGCTGAGAGCGCCGACCTCGAGCTCTACCCCCACCAGGAAGAGTCGATCGTCTCGCTGCTGAGCGGCGACAACGTCGTGCTCGCCACCCCTACCGGATCCGGCAAGTCGCTCGTGGCGATGGCCGGCGCCTGGGCCAACCTCGCCAAGGGCAGACGCACGGTGTACACCGCGCCGATCAAGGCGCTGGTGTCCGAGAAGT
Organism: Acidimicrobiales bacterium; assembly: GCA_029263175.1. GTDB lineage: Bacteria > Actinomycetota > Acidimicrobiia > Acidimicrobiales > Aldehydirespiratoraceae > JAACCU01. Next base: position 65,973 of record JAJCXZ010000008.1, read on the forward strand.
TCTTCGAGCTGAGCTCCGCCCTCGGCGCCGACAACGTCGGCATGGTGACCGGCGACGCCGCAGTGAACTCTTCGGCTCCCGTCATCGTCTGCACCGCGGAGATCTTGGCCAATCGATCACTGCGCGAGGGCAACAACACCGACGTCGACCTCGTCGTGATGGACGAGTTCCACTACTACGGCGACCGCGACCGCGGCTGGGCATGGCAGGTGCCGCTCCTCGAACTCCCCTACACACAGTTCCTCCTGATGTCGGCCACGCTTGGCGACACCGAAGAACTACGCGAGGACCTCAGCCGTCGCACCGACCGGCCCACAACCCTGGTCGCCAACGCGGAGCGGCCCGTGCCCCTCGACTTCGAGTACCGCGAGACGCCGCTGCTCGACACGATCGGCGACCTGCTCGACAGCGGTCGCCAACCCGTCTACATCGTGCACTTCACGCAGAAGGAAGCCACCGCCCGGGCCCAGAGCCTGACCAGCCTCAGCATCCTCTCCAAGGAGGAGAAGGAGCAGCTCAAAACGGCCATCGGCGGTTTTCGGTTCGACACCCCGGTGGGCAAGGACCTCAAGCGCTTCGTGTCGGCCGGCATCGGCGTTCACCACGCCGGGCTGCTCCCCAAGTACCGCCTGCTCGTGGAGAAGCTGGCCCAGCAAGGCCTTCTCAAGCTCATCTGCGGTACTGACACGCTCGGCGTGGGCGTCAACGTGCCGATCCGAACCGTCCTGTTCACGCAGCTCTGCAAGTTCGACGGCCGCCGGGTGCGGGTCCTGACTGTCCGCGACTTCCAGCAGATCGCAGGCCGAGCAGGTCGCAAAGGGTTCGACGTCGCCGGCTCGGTCGTGGTGCAGGCCCCCGAGCACGTCGTCGAGAACAAGGTTGCTGCGGCCAAGGCCGCGAACGACGCGAAGAAGCGCAAGAAACTGGTGAAGCGCAAACCCCCTGAGCGGGGCTACACGCACTGGGACGGCGACACCCTCGCTCGTCTGAGCATTGGTCAACCGGAGACCCTGTCGTCGAGTTTCGGTATCAGCCACTCGATGATGCTGAACGTTCTCGATCGCTCCGGTGACGGCTGTGCCGCCATGAAGACGCTGCTGACCGACAACCACGAGCCGCGGAAGCGCCAACGCGACCACATCCGCCGATCGATCTCGATTTTCCGCTCACTGGTTGACGCCGACATCCTCGAGATTCTCGATCATCCCGACGAATTCGGCCGCCCAGTTCGGGTCGGACTCGATCTGCAGGACGACTTCCGCCTCAACCAGCCTCTCTCCTTGTTCGCCATCGAAGCGATCGAAGCGCTCGACATGGAGGCGCCGGACTATGCCTGGCAGGTCTTGAGTGTGGTGGAGAGCACGCTCGAGGATCCCAAGGTGGTGCTCATGGCCCAGCTCGACAAGATCAAGGACACCTTGATCTCCGATCTCAAGCGGGAAGGTGTCGAGTTCGACGAACGTATGGAGCAGCTCGACAAAGCCACGTGGGCAAAGCCCGAAGCCGAGTTCCTGGAACCAGCGTTCGAGATCTTCGCTCGCCGCCATCCGTGGGTCGGCCGCAACCAGGTCAGCCCGAAGTCGATTGTGCGCGACATGCTCGAGCACGCCGAGACGTTCAATCAATACGTGGCCCGCTACGGACTCAAGCGGTCCGAGGGGCTGCTGCTTCGCTATCTCACCGACTGCTACAAAGCACTCGCCCAGACCGTGCCGACGGATCAGGTCAGCGACGAACTCGATGATCTGACGGTTTGGCTCGGCGCCATGATCCGGCGCGTCGACTCCAGCCTCATCGACGAGTGGGAGAAGCTCCGCAACCCCGAAGAGGTGGGCGATGAACCGGCGCTGCCCGCCGAGCCGCTCCAGTTGACCGCCAACCGCCGTGCGTTCACCGTCATGGTTCGCAACGAATTGTTCGGCCTGGTGACGCAGCTGGCGTTACGGCGCACCGACACGCTGGCCGACGACCTGACCGGCTACTGGGAAGTCCACGACCACATCCACATCGACGCCGGCGCACGCGCCGCGGAGTGGTTCGAGATCGACCTCGATGTCGGCACGGCTTCGCAGACACTGTGCGACCCCGAGGGATTCAACGAGTGGGTGCTGGAGGCCGAGATCGACCTCAAGGCCAGCGACGCCGAGGAGCGAGCCGTGGTGCGGCCGCTACGGGTTCGACGGCGCTGACCTCAGACCGATCGATCAGTCGTCGTCGAGCCAGGTGACATCGGCCTCGGCCGGGATCTCGATGACCACCGGGTCGTCGGAATCGCCGAGATCGATCTGGAAGCTGAAGAACGCACCTTCAGGCGCAGTTGGATCGATCGCCGCGAGGTCGCTCACACCGAACACGAGACGCCGCACGTGGTCGGACTCGTCGATCCAAACGTCGATCTCGAAGATCTCGACACCGAAGTCCATGGTGCCGGTCATGTCGAACTCGCTCACGTCCCAGTCAACGTCGGCGGCAGCGAGCGAAGCCGGTGAGAATGTGCCTCGGACGTGCGTTGTCGACACGCCTTCGATTGTTTCGGTCCCGACGATCTCGGCTGACTCGCCCATCCCCCGAAGCACCACCAGCAGCTGGTCCGCAGAAAACTGACTCTGTTCGAAGCTGAAGTCCTCGCCGAACGTTCCATCGTCGGCGAAACCGACCCACGGCGTGTCGATCGAGGGAATGCCGAGCAATGGAGCGAATCCGGCGAAGAATCCGGCACTCATGTAGGTGATGCCATCGGCGGAGCGGGCCTCGAACGGCTCGGCGAACATCAACAGCAACGGACCCATCGCCTCGAGCTCATCGGCGGGCATGGCGGCGAGGAGTCCGCTGAAGTCCATCGACATGCGGGTGCGAGTGCCGTCCGCTGATGCCGCGACATCCATGGAGAGCGCAACAGGCTCCGGTCCCATGTCGGGCATGCCGCCCATCTCGATGGTCATGGCGACACGAGTCGACTCGACCTCGCTCGTGGTGGCGAACGCTGCCAGCACCAGCGCCTCGGCCTCCCTGGTCGCCTTGGCTTGTGTGGTCGTCGGGGTTGCCGGCTTCGTGGTTGTGGCCGGTGCCGCGGAGGTCGTCGAAGCCGGCACGGCGCTCTCGGAGTCGCCGGAGCCCTCGCTGTCGGCGGACTCGGACTCCGTCCCTCCGCTCGCGGAGTCGTCCTCGGTCGTGCCCGTGTCGGAGCCAACGTTGGCCCACGGGGACTCGGGTTCGCTCCCGCAGGACGTCGCCACCAGGGCCACGAAGAGGAGTGAAATCAACAGGGTCTGTGCGCGTTGCATAGTCGGACCACCTTCCGCTCTCCGCTCCATCGGCACGATCGACCGACGAGTTGACCCGTCGGTACCCGCCCGCCTACTCGGCGAGGCTGCGACCAACCGCTCGGATCAGCGCGTTGGGGAGTAGGAAGCTCCCATCGGCGCAGGGGGTCATCTCGAACTCACCGAGAACGGCCTCGGGCGTCAGCGCGCCGTAGAGATGCGGGAAGTATTCGTCGGTGCCGGTGCCCGGCTCCCACACGAGCGAAGAACCGAGGAAGTGGGCGTCGATCACCAGGGCCACGAGATCGCCGCGGCCGGAGTAGAAGCGGTTTGCGGGAGTGAGGAGCTGTTGTAGCGAGGACAGATGAACGAACCCATCGGCCGCGAAACCCACCGGCAGGTAGCTGCCCCTCCGGCGAGCCGCCTCCCACTCCTCTCGCGCTGCGAGATGCACGATTCGAGCCGGCGTCACGTCCCAGCCGGCGCGAACCCGCTCGACCAATGCGGCGCGTTCCCCGTCGGGCAGGAACGCGGCAACGGCCGCCCGTTCCATCGCTTGGGCAACGTCGTGTCGGGTGAACCCGTGATGCTCAGCAGCAAGTTCGAGCTCTCGCCGAGCGCTTGTGGTGGTGATCGCACGATCGTCGGGGTTGAGCGTCACCTGAAAGCCGGCATCGCGGAGCAGACGCACGGGATGGTCGGCGACCGGCACGCCCAGGCACGCGTTCGACGTGAGACAGATCTCGAGCGGCGCACCCGAGGCACGAAGGGCCGTGGCGATCGGACCAAGGGCCACGATCCGATCGTGCTCGATCACACAGTCGTCGATGATCCGCCACCCATGACCAATGCGATGCGGGGCACAGGTGTCGAGGGCCGACGCAACCTGATGGGCGCCGTCCATCTCGCCGGCATGGATGGTCACACCCAGCCCTGCGTCGTGGGCCAGTGCAAATGCCGCAGCATGGTCTGCGGCCGGATGCCCGACCTCACCACCGGCAAGATCGACGCCGACAACCCGGTCGCAGCCCGAGTTGACTGCGGCCCGGATGGCCTCGATCGAGACTTCTTCGGGCTGGTCGCGCATCGCGCAGACGATGATGCGGGCATCGAGGCCGGTGGTAGCAGCTGCTTCTCTGAGCCCGGCATCGACCGCCTCGATGGCCTGTGCCGGGGTCATCCCCTGAAGAGTGTGGAGCATCGGCGCGAACCGAAGCTCCGCGTGCACAACGCCATCAGCGGCGAGATCCTCGACCGCCTCGCGTGCCACTCGGACGAGCGCCGCGGGGGTCTGCAACACCGCCCCAACCAGATCGAACCGGGAGAACGCCTCGACGAATGGCATCCCAGGGGTGATGGTGAACCACTCGGCCAACTCTTGGACATCTCTGGCCGGCACCGCGACGTCGTACGCAGAAGCGAGGTCGAGAACTGTCTGGGGTCGGACCCCACCGTCGAGATGATCGTGCAATACCACGATCGGTCCGCCCACTGCGGCCGCGTTCACTGGCTCAGGCGCCCGGACGATTCGAGCACGTGCGTCAGCCCGGGATACTCCTCGAGAGGATCCAGCTTGCGGTCGATGTACATGAGGCCACCGGTGATGAAGATGAAGGACACCACGAAGTTCACACCGGTGCGGGTCAGAAAGAAGAGGTTGATGCCGGCGTTGTTGAACAACCAGATGTCCCACAATGCCGATGCGCACTCGAACACCACGATGAGCCATGTGGCGTTGGTCATCGTGCGGATGTAGGTGCGACTCTCGACGACGGTCGGTGACAGGTCGACAACCTTTGGAATTGCCCAGGCGAGGAGTGGTTTGCCGATGATGATCGTGACGGCGACGGCCAGCCCCACGAGGAACTTGGTGACGAACCCGATCCCGAAGTACACGGCCTCGGTGCTGATTCCGAAGTCGACGATCTCCTCATCGGCCAGAATCGTGATGCCGGCGCGAAGGATCAGGTAGATCGTGACCGTCGGAAGCCACCAACCAATGTCGAGTCCAGCCCGTCGACGGCTGATCGCCGCCTTGATCGACCACAACGTGGCCGCAACAACCGCAGCCTTGATATTGACCAGGTTGTACAGCGCGAAGAACAGGATCACCGGCATGTACTGGTCGAGGTTCGACCCGCCGGGCTTGGGTGGCGAGATCTCGACCTCGCTCACATCGCCTGTGTCCATCCGCCCAGTTTGGCGCAGCGGGACCGACATCGTGCGCCGCGGGCATGGGTAATCGGGCCCGAACGAGTCAGACGGCCTCAGCCAACGATGCCGTCGCCCTCTCCTCGAATGCCGATCGCCGTGCGGGCGGCGACCTCGGCCAGACCCTCTTCGCTCACGCCGAAAGCCTCGCCGATTCCGGCCTCGATCAGCTTCTTGGGGATCGCCCTGATGACATAGTCCTCAGCGAGCGGTGGCGGGTCATCCGGGCGCCGTGCCATCGCCGCTTCGACGATCGCTTCCCACGACGCGGCCTTCGCCGCAGCATTGGCCTGTTCACGCTCCTTGAACGCGGGCATCACCTCGGTACCGAAGAGTTCGAGTGACGACATGATGTCCTCGTGGCGGTTCTTCCCGGCCTGCATCACGAAGATGATCTGGTCAACCCCGGCCGCTTCGTAGCGCTCGAGGTACTCCCGGACCTGGCCAGGCGTGCCGATGGCCCCTCGCAACCCGGTGTGGTCACCGGATGCGATCTTGGCCCCGAGCTTCTCCTGCTCGAGTGCCAGCTGCACCGCCGGATCGAACCCCTGCTCGGATCGCTTCTCTTGAAACTCCTGCCAGACGTCTGTTCGACCCGGCTTGTGGTCGCCGAAGACATAGAAGTGAGCAAGCGAGTAGCCGAAAAAGTTTCCGCCCTCCAAGCCCATCTCCAGAGCGTGTCGTTCGTCGTCGTGACACATCATCGAGGTGACGCACGCCAGATTCGGATTGACGGCCCTGCCTACCGGCACGCACTTCTCCGCCATCGTCTGGCGGTAGTCGTTGACCCAACCGGCTGCATCCTCCGGATCGATGAAGGCAAACGTCAGCGCACCCATCCCCTTCTCGGCGGCGAGAAGGATTGTCTCGTGGCGGGAGCACGCAACCCACAACGGTGGGTGAGGCGACTGCATCGGCTTCGGAACGACGTTGCGGGGCGGCATCGAGACGAACTCACCCTCATGGCCCGAGAACGGTTCTTCCGTCATTGCTCGAATCGCAACCTCGAGCCCCTCGAGCCAGGCATCACGCTTCCGCTCATACGGGATCCCGAAACCACCCAGCTCGGCCTCCGACGATGACTCACCAGAGCCGAACTCCACTCGTCCACCAGACAGTAGGTCGAGCATGCCGATCCGCTCCGCCACGCGGGCGGGATGGTTGAACTGGGGCGCCGTCAGACAGATGCCATGACCGAGACGAATGTTCTTGGTGCGCTGCGATGCCGCCGCCAAGAATACTTCGGGGGCCGACGAGTGCGAGTACTCCTCCAGAAACTGATGTTCGACCTCCCACACACAATCGAAACCGAGGCGATCGGCGAGCTCGATCTCCTCGAGCGCGTCGTCGAGGAGCTGCTTCTCCGACCGGTCGTCCCAGGGCCTCGGCAGTTGGTGTTCGTAGAAGATGCCGAATTTCATTTGAAAGGCTCCTCGCTCGCGCTGGCTACCAGGCGAGATCGATGACAAGGCCGTAGTGAGCACCGGTGGCGACCACGACGAAAACATGCCAGATCTCGTGATACCCGAACACATCCGTCCACGGATCAGGGAAGCGGGCACCCACGATGAAGGCACCGAGGGCATAGGTGAGAAGACCAGCCACGAACCAGATTCCCTGCGAAAGGGTGAACGCATCGATCAGCCACGGCGAGAAGACCGGCACCACGCCACCGAAGGCAAAGAAGATCGCGTTGACCACGCCGGCCGGTGGATGAAACGGGGCCCACTCGAGGATGATCCCCGCCGCGGCGCCGACCCACGTGGCGCAGAGCAACCACACCGAAGCGTTTCCGTCGAGGGCGAGGAGCGCGATCGGCGTGGCCGTTGTGGCATAGGTGAGAAAGATGGCGGCGTGATCGAAACGGACCAGAGCTTCAACCCGCTCGATCGGCCAATCGCGCCAGTGCACAACCGCGCTGGTGCCAAGCATGGCGAACGCACCGAACGCGAAGGTCAGGCACGCGATCTTTGCGCGCGTTCCGTCGGCGCCGACGACGAGCACCGCACCAGCCGGGATCGTCGCCAGAGCCGCCCAGCGATGAAGGATCCCGCGGCAGCGTGGTCGGGGACGACGAAGCAAACGACGAGCAGACGGCGACAGCGAATCGGCCCTCGGATCCTCCAGCAACTCCTGCGACATTGCGAACAGGATAGGGGTCTCACGGGACTGCAGTCGCAACCGCCGTAGCATCATCGGCCGTGACTACCCTGCGCGAGGAACTTCACTGCAGCGACGAGGAACTCGCCACCCTCCGCGAACCGCGCAACGACGTCGTCGGCGAGGCGGTGGCCGGCGACGATGACTTCGCTCTCGACCACGGCCCCTTCCGTTCCTACCGCCGCACGCTGGAGATCGAGCCCGCCGACCAGGGCGGATGGAACGTCGCACAAACGACCCGCTACACCCTTGCCGTTCCTGTATGGGGTTGGTTGTTCTGGTTCCCGGTCCGCCAAGCGATGCGGCGCCGTCGTCCCTCGTTCTCCTACTGGTGGGCGCCGCCGGACAGGCTCGACAGCCACGCTGCCACCGTGCTCGGCCTGTTGTGCGGCGTGCAGATCGTCGATGGCTACCTCGGGACGGTCCTGACCCAGACACTCACCTTCGCCGCCAAGGAATTCGACCACGGCAACACTGCCCAGGGCATTGTGTTCGGCGTTGTACGGGTTGGCGTGCTCCTCGCACTCGCCGCGCTCGCGCTCTCCGACCGGCAGGGACGCCGCACCCTCTTGATCGCCACGGGCATGGCGAGCAGCGCGTTCACGTTCCTTGGCGGCCTCGCTCCCAACATCTGGTGGCTGGGCGGAAGCCAGCTCTTCGCCCGCGGTCTCTCGACCGCTCTCGGGATCCTGATCGCGGTGATGGCGACAGAGGAGATGCCCGCACGAACACGGGCGTGGGCGGCATCGGTGCTGACCCTCAGCGCTGGTCTCGGTTCGGGCATGGCCGTTTGGGTGCTGCCGATCGCCGACACCAGCATTCGCGGATGGCGCGCCATCTACCTCATCGGTGCACTCGGGATCGCCGTCATCTACTGGGCAGGCCGTCGCCTGCCCGAAACCCGCAGGTTCGAAGAAGGCCTGGGTCATCGCCTCGATCTTGATGAGGAAGCCCGACAACGCCGCCGAGATCGGCTTGTGCTCCTGGCGGTCTCGGCCTTTCTCGTCGCCATGTTCGTGGCCCCGGCATCGAGCTTCCAGAATGATTTCTTGAAGGACGAGCGCGGGTTCAGCGCTACCGATGTCTCGTTGTTCACCGTCGTCACATCGACACCGATCGGGCTCGGCGTACTCGTCGGCGGCTACCTCGCCGAGACACGCGGCCGGAAGCGAATCGGCGCTCTCGGGCTCGTACTCGGCGCTGGGTGTCGCGCCTCATCGTTTTTTCTCAGCGGCCCCATGTTGTGGTTGATCACTCTGGCCGGTGGCATTCTCGGGGGCATGGCCGTGCCCGCGCTCGCCGTCTATGGTCCGGAACTCTTCGGCACTCACGACCGTGGCCGGGCGAACGGTCTCATCGTCACGATTGGAGTGGCCGGCAGCGCCGTCGGCCTTCTCGCCGCAGGGCTGCTGTCTGACCTGTGGGGAGACGAGCTCGGCCCGCCCATGGCGCTCCTGGCGATCGGCCCACTGATCGTTGGCGGTCTGATTCTGACGAGGTTCCCGGAGACCGCCGGAAAGGAACTCGAGGAACTCAACCCCGAGGATGGGTAGAGCTGTCGCCACTCTGGGGCACTCGACCGATACCTTCGTGGCGATGGACCGCCGCCGATTCCTGCTCAGCGCCAGCGCACTCACCCTCACCGCCTGCGCGCAGCCCGAACGGGATCTGGTCGCCCGCTACGACGACGTCGACATCCGGCTCGAACCCGCAGGTCGAGGAACGATCCCGGCGGACGGTGACGCCACGGCAGGGGTTACCGATGGCCAGACAACGAACTCTCCCGGCGTCGACCCGCCCTATCCGGTGCAGGTCCCTGAAGAAGACCTGCCGGGAATTGTCTTCGTCGCAGAGGCACTCGCTCCAACCGTCGCGGCCAGCCAGGTGCTCGGCGGGCCCACCGGCTGGGAGTTCTCGCACCCGATCCCGTCCGGGGGCCCGTTGGTGTTCGTGGTCGAGGAGTTCGACGGGCTCGACAACCTGCGCGTTCTCCTCCCCATTCGGCCCAACGGGTCGTTCGGCTGGATCTCGGGTGACGATGTGAAGCTCACCCGCCACAACTTTCGACTCCAGGTCGACCTCGACGCGTTCCAGATCACACTCTTTGATCACGAGATCGGTATCTGGCAGGCCACCATCGGCGTGGCCCGAGAGAACACGCCGACGCCGAACGGCCGCTACTACACGACCGAACTCCTTCGCCCGACAACACCCGATTCGGTCTACGGCACGTTCGCCTACGGCCTCTCTGGCTTCAGCGACGTAATCACCGAGTTCGCCGGCGGCGATGGCCAGCTCGGAATCCACGGCACCAACGAGCCTGAGACCCTCGGCACCAACGTGTCCAGCGGGTGTATTCGTCTCCACAACGACGACATCGCCTTCCTGGTGGAATCGATCGGCCTCCCGGTCGGGGTTCCCGTCGAAGTCATCTGACCAGCCTCGGGGCCGGCTCAGTCCAGGGCGTCGAGTGCTGCCTCGTCGACCTCTTCCATCACCGGTCGCAGGCGCGGGTGAAGAAGCGTGAACAAGCCGAGCAGGAGTGCGGCAACGCCAATCGGCACGATGGCGTCACCATCGCCGGTGTAGGTCGGGTAGAGCACAAACGCCGACAGCAGCGCCGTCCACAACCACAAGATGAGCACCGCGCGACGGTGGCCGTGCCCCAGGTTCATGAGGCGATGATGGAGGTGCTTCTTGTCAGGGGTCGACATGCTGCTGCGCCGGGCGGCGCGACGAAGGATCGCCCAGACGGTGTCGAGGATCGGCACACCGAGAATCACCAGGGGGATGAAGATCGGGGCGAAGAAGAAGAACGTCTGCCCCGAGAACTCCGCCGACGATCGCCCACCGACACTCATCGTGCTGGCCGCCATCAACATGCCGAGTAGCAACGCGCCGCCATCACCCATGAAGATCCGCGCCGGATGCACGTTGTGCGGCAGGAATCCAACGCACACGCCGAGGGTGATGATGGCCCAGAGGGCACCCGGGTTCGAAGGGTCGAGCACTTCCTCGTTGCCCAGCCGAATGGCGTAGAGGAAGAAGGTCGCCGATGCGATTGCCACGATTCCGGCGGCGAGACCATCGAGACCATCGACCAAGTTCACGGCATTGGCCATCCCCACCACCCAGATGACAGTGAGCAGATACGACCAGTCCGGCGACAGGACGAGGATCTCGAAGAACGGCACCCGAAAGACAAGAATCGACACCCCGGTGAGGGCCATGATGCTTCCGGCCAGGACCATGCCCGCGACCTTGGCCGGAGGGGAGATCTCGCGCAGGTCGTCGACGAATCCGACGCTCCACATCACGCTCGCGGCGAGCAGCACACCGAGCACCTCGGTGCGCGCGGCCATCACGTTGTTGAAGTCAGGGTGGATCGCCGCCACCACCACTGCCAAGCCGACGCCGACGATCATCGCGGCACCGCCCGCAGTCGGGGTGGCCCGCGTATGGACGTGGCGCTCGTCAGGCTCGACGATCGCGCCCATCGGCACCGACAACCTGCGCACGACCGGGATCAGTACAAAGGTGACAGCCGCGGCAACCGCTCCGACGATGAGGTACGCCGAGAGCGAAGGCACGGATCAGTCTCCGATCCTCAGCCGAGCTCCGGGTACGGCGGGTTTGCCGCACACAGCTGGGCGGCATCCGCTTTCACCTGGGCAACGGCAGCGTCATCAGCGCGACCTCGCAGGGCTCGCACAATCAGCGAGGCAATGGTGGCCATGTCATCGACGCCCATACCCTGCGTGGTGACCGCAGGTGTGCCAATGCGTACACCGGATGTGACGAACGGCGAACGCGGATCATTCGGCACAGTGTTCTTGTTGAGGCTGATGCCGGCATCATCGAGCACGGACTGGGCTTCCTTGCCTGTGAGCTCCTCGTCGAAGCCGCGGAGGTCCACCAACAGAAGATGGTTGTCCGTGCCGCCCGAAACGAGTCGGAAGCCCTCGCGTGCCAGCGCCGCGGCCAACGCCTCAGCGTTGACCGTGATCCGCTTGGCGTAGTCCTTGAATTCATCGGTTGCCGCCTCGGCGAACGCGATGGCCTTGGCGGCGATGGCGTGCTCGAGCGGCCCGCCCTGGATGCCGGGGAACATGGCCTTGTCGATGGCCTTGGCGTGCTCGGCACGACTGAGGATGCAACCGCCGCGGGGACCACGAAGGGTCTTGTGCGTGGTGAGGGTGACGATGTCGGCGTAGGGCACGGGGTTCGGGTGCACGCCACCGGCGATCAGGCCGGCGATGTGGGCCGCGTCGAACATCAGCATGGCTCCGACTTCGTCCGCGATTTCACGCAGCGGAGCCGGGTCGATGATGCGCGGGTAGGCCGTGGCACCGGCGACGATCAGCTTCGGCCTGTGAGCGATCGCCTTGTCGCGGAGTTCATCGAGGTCGATGCGCTCATCGCTGGCGGTGACGCCGTAGTCAACGAAGTTGTACATGATCCCGGAGAAGTTGACCGGCGAACCATGGGTGAGGTGGCCGCCGTGGTCGAGGCTCATGCCGAGGATCGTGTCGCCGTGGTCGAGGAGTGCCTGGTAGACACCCATGTTGGCGATTGCCCCTGCATGGGGCTGCACGTTGGCGTGGTCAGCGCCGAAGAGGGCGCACGCCCGGTCGCGAGCGAGGTCTTCGATCTCGTCGACAACCATGTTGCCGCCGTAGTACCGCTTGCCGGGATACCCCTCGGAGTACTTGTTGGTCAGCACCGATCCGGTCGCTTTCATCACCGCGGGAGATGCAAAGTTCTCCGACGCGATCAGCTGAACGGTGGTGTTCTGGCGCTCCTCTTCCCGCCGAATCAGGTCAAGGACTTCATCGGAAGCACTGCTGGGCCACGGCATGGGTCGAACCTCCTCCAGGTGACCGTGGAACTGTAGCGGCAGGGGCCGATTTCAGGGCGGTCAGGCCTGTTCGCCACCGATGGCGTCGATCTTCGCCACACGGCCGGAGTGACGGCCGCCCTCGAATGAGGCACCCAGCCAGGCGTCGAGGGCTTCCTGCGCCACCGCAGGGCCCACCAGGCGCTCACCGATGCAAATGACGTTGGCATCGTTGTGCTCGCGCGCCAGGTGAGCGGAGGTGGCGTCCCACACGGTGGCGGCCCGAACACCGGCGATCTTGTTGGCGGCCATGGCGATTCCGATTCCGGAACCGCATACGCAGAGTCCACCTTCGGCATCACCATCGCGAACGGCTCGACCGACCGCAGCACCGAAATCGGGGTAGTCGACTCGTTCGATGCTGTTGGTCCCGCAGTCGACGACGTCATGCCCTCTCTCACGAAGATGGACGGCGAGCGACTCCTTCAGCTCGAAACCGGCGTGGTCTGATCCAATCGCGATGCGCACGAGGGTGATACTACGAGTTCGTCCCGAGGGCCGCGTCGATATCGGCGGCAGTGATGGCACCCACGCGCAACACCTCGACTCCGTGCACCACCGAGACCACGGTTGAGGCGGTTCCGTCGATACGGCCGCCATCGATGATCATCCTCAACTTCGGAAAGACGACGGCGACATCAGCTGCGGTGGTCGGAGTCGGTTGGCCGTGGCGATTGGCGCTCGTCGCCGCGATCGGACCCTCGCGACGGGCAAGCTCTCGCACCAACGGGTGGTCGGGGCACCGCACCCCGACGCTGAGTTCGTCTCCGACTGCGAGGTCACAATCGGCTCGGCGACGCGCCACGATTGTGAGCGCCCCGGGCCAGAACGACTCCGCCAGTCGCCGTGCCGTCGGCGACAGCTCCACGAGCTCCTCGGCCTGCGCGAGATCGGTGACCAGTGCGGCGATGCGTGTATCGACCGGCCGCTTCTTCACCGCGAAGATCTTCTCCACCGCACCTGCATCCGCAGCAAGAGCAGCCAGCCCATAGACGGTGTCGGTCGGGAGGACGATGGGCTCACCTTCGCGAAGCGCGGCGGCGATCAGCGAGATCGGGTCGCTCACATCGTCCGCCGGGCAACCACCGCTCGGGCGCGGCCGCTGAGATCGGAATGGATTGATGTCTGGTAACCGTGCAGCTGCGCACGGGCAGCCATGCCGTCCGTCTGCATCGGCGCCATCTCGAGCACCAGAGCGCCGTCAGGACGTAGCCACTCCTCTGCCTCGTCGATGATGCGGGCAAGGAACTCAGTGCCGAGTGGCCCCGAGCGCAAGGCCGTGGCCGGCTCGTGGTCGGCGACAACGGCGGGAAGAACCTCAGCATCACCGATGTAGGGCGGGTTCGAGACGATCACGTCGAGCTCTCCTCGCACTGCAGGGGGCAGCGCCTCGAACCAGTCGCCCTCATGCAGGGTGACCCGGGTGGCCGCCCGACCGATCCCGGCCAGGTTCGCCCGGGCGACCGCCAGCGCATCTGAGGAGACGTCCGTGGCCAGCACCCGGCTGCGAGGACACTCGGTGGCGATCGACAAGGCGATCACCCCGCTGCCGGTGCCGAGGTCGGCGACCAGGATCTCGCGTTGCGTGCCGCCCGAGCGGGACACGACCTCGGCAACGGCCAAGCCCGCAACCACTTCGGTCTCCGGGCGGGGGATCAGTGCCCGCGGGTCGACCATGATCTCCAGCTCACGGAAGCCCCAATTGCCGAGGACGTACTGGAGCGGTTCGCCGGCCTCCCGTCGAGCGACCAATCCGTCGAAGCGAGCGACGCCACGAGCCGTCACGAGCTCATCGAGAACCTGATGGAATTCCGATGGTGGCGTGCCGCTCGCCTCCTCGACGATCCGGCGAGCATTCAGCGCCGGCGATTCGAGACCGACTCGCTCGAAACGTGCCTCGGCCTCGGACAGGAGCTCCGCCCACGAGACCGTGCCGTCGCTCACACTGCCGTCGCTCACACTGAATCGTCGGACTCGAGCTGCCGACGACGCTCGTCTGCGACCAAGGCATCGCTCACATCATCGAGCTCTCCGGCAAGCACCTTGTCGAGCTTGTGAATGGTCAGCCCGATCCGATGATCGGACACGCGGTTCTCTTTGAAGTTGTAGGTACGGATCTTCTCCGACCGATCACCGGTGCCGACCTGGCTGCCTCTCAGGGCCGCGGCCTCGGCGTTGACCTTCTCTTGTTCGAGCTGCAGAAGGCGGCTCTTGAGAACCTTGAGCGCCTTGGCCTTGTTCTTGAGCTGACTCTTCTCGTCTTGCATGGACACGACCACGCCGGTTGGTACGTGGGTGATCCGCACGGCGGAGTCCATCGTGTTGACCGACTGACCACCCGGGCCCGATGCCCGAAATGTGTCGATGCGTAGGTCGTTGTCGTCGACCTCGACCTCGACATCGTCGGCCTCGGGGATCACCAACATCGTGGCCGACGAGGTGTGGATCCGGCCCTGAGACTCGGTGACGGGCACGCGCTGGACACGATGGGTGCCGGCCTCGTGCTTCATCCGCGTCCAGACCGAGTCGCCGGCGAGCATCGCGGTGACATCGCTGTAACCACCGCGTTCGGTGTGCGAGACGCTCATCGTCTCCATACGCCATCCCATGCGCTTGGCAAACCCCTCATACATGGTGAACAAATCACGGGCGAAGAGGTTCGCTTCCTCGCCGCCGGCTGCGCCACGAATCTCGATGATCACGTTGCGGTCGTCATTCGGGTCTCGAGGCAGGAGAAGAAGGCGAAGCTCTTCTTCCGCGGCTTCGATACCGGACTCGGCCAACTCGGCCTCGGTGCGCCACTCATCGCGGTCAGTGCCGTCGGACTCACTGAGCATGGCCCGAGCCGTCTCGGCGTCCTCGGTTGCCTGGCGGAGGCGGCGGCCGGCGCTGACCACCTCGTCGAGTTGCTTGAAGCGCCGACCGAGGTCAGCGAGCTGTTTGGGGTCGGACTGGACCGCGGGGTCGCCGAGCCTGATCTCGACGTCATGAAGCTCGTGCTCCAACCCTGCAATGCGATCCAACATGAATGCGAGGCTAGAGGGAGTCGAGGAACTGACCGACGACCTCGATGATCTCCAGGTCGAACGTCGGCCTCGGATCGTGGCGCTGACCTTGGAGCCAGTGCGTGGTTGTCGGCCCGGGAATGGCCGCCATCTCGCGCTCCATCTCTGCCGGTGTGCCGAACGGGTCGCGGTCTCCGTTGACGAAGAGCGATGGAATTCCGATCTGAGGGAAGTGCTCGATGCGGAGTTTCTCGGGCTTGTTCGGGGGATGAAGCGGGTAGCTCAACAACACAAGCGCGCGGGCGGGAAGACCCTCGGCCGCGGCAATCGAACACATCCGACCGCCCATCGATCGACCGCCGAGCACGAGTTGGTCACAAGCCACGCCGAGTTCTGCCGCGAACTCTTCGGCCTCGGCCACGACCTCGGCGATCAGCTTTGGGGCACGGTCCGGTGGCCCCCTGCGCCCCGCCTTGCGGTAGGGGAAGTCCATGCGCCGCACCGGCAACGTGAGCGCTTCCTCCAGGGCAAGCGACAGCCGATGGTTGCGGTCGCTTCCCGCACCATGGGCAAGGAGGAATCCGGCCGGACTGCTCATGAAGCAAGGAGGATTCGCCGCGCCTCGGACAGATCTGCGATTCTGCTCGCCGCCTCGTCGTCGTCGCCGCCGTGATCCGGATGGGCATCGATCAACGCCTCGCGGAACTGGCGCTGGATCTGGGCCTTCTCCGGGCGGTGCTCGATCGAGGAGATGCCGAGCACACCCATTGCCCACCCGATCGGGTCCGCGACGGCATCGGCGTGAAGCGAACTCGAGTTCTTGCCGTTGAGGTGAGCGAGCAGCCCCGGCCCGATATCGCCAGACCATGCCAGGCCTCGGCGAATGGCGCTGAGCGTCGTTCCCCTGATGTTCGTCGGGAACGCCTGGACGGCGTAGATCGCGCCCAGCACATGCTGCGCGGGTGCGCCTTTGTCGCCGTTGAAGGTGACACGCAGCCCACCCTCATCGTTGCGGAACAGACGGTGGGTGCTCTGGGTGAGACCGATGCGATCCTCTTGGAAACGGTGCCGCAGTCGCGGTTGCGAAACCCTACGGCCCGCTTCGACCTCATGGGTGAGCGAGACAAGATCGGGCCACAGGTCCGGGTCGACTTCAGGCGCGAATCGTGCCGCCACCGCACCGAGCAGGACCCCGCCGAATCCGGGCGCAGGGTCGCACGGGAGCGTACTGACCCCGAGCGCCACCCGACGGGTGGGCGCGATCGGGCGAGAGTGATACACCTGGAGCTCGGCCAACAACATGTCGGCTCCAGACTACTTTCAGATGATCCGTTGCAGGGCGTCGCGGAGGCGGGCCGCGAGATCAGTGATGTCGGCGTCGGTCGAATTCTCGCTCTCCAACAGGTCGGCGAGTTCGCCGGCCGAATCGCGCAGGACAACCCAGTTTCCCGCCGCAAAGCCGAAGGGCGTGGCGACTGTGCTCAGCCGCCGCCCATGGGTCACGCAGCCGAGAACGCCGGAACTGTCCCGCACGTCTTTGCGTACACGATCGGTGGCGCCGAAGAACGCGGACAGGAGATCGTTGAGCGCCAGTCCTTCCAACTGTTCGAGACCCTCATCGGCGGCACGGGTGAGGATGTCCTCGATGATGAGCTCCGCCTGCTCTTCATCCTCTTCGTGACAGACCAGGTCGCCATCAGCATCGAACTCGTGGGGCACAGCGGCACCGCCGAGGCGCTCGGCAAGTAGTGCCTGCTGCTCCCCGGACCATCCCTCCATCTCGAACGCCACTTGAGGCTTGTCGGGATCGAGTTCGGGATTGGTTGCCGTCTCGACTTCCTCGAGGAGCGCGTCGACTTCCTCCTCGACCGTTTCGTGGGCGAGGAGTGTGGTCCCCTGCCAGGAGTGCACAACCTTGTCGGCGATGAGGAGCTGGGCGAGCATCGCCCGCGACTCCGATGCCCACTCGTGGAGCTCATAGGCGAGCCATTCACCGCTGTCATCGTCGACGAGACTGTCGGAGGCCGATGTGTCCGCCGGTTCTTCCTCGACGTCGTCTGAATCGTTGCCACGGAAACGGGATCGAAAGGATGGTGCCACGGGGAGCATCCTGGCACGCCCGCCGCCGAGAAACTACGCCGGCCCGAACCGGGAGATGACTCTCCGCATGAAGTACCGTCCGGTCATGGAACACACTCCTCCGACCGCTCCCGATCGCAACCTCGCGCTTGAGCTTGTCCGTGTCACCGAGGCCGCCGCGATGGCAGCATCGCGCTGGATGGGACGAGGCGACAAAGAGGGAGCCGACGGCGCCGCGGTCGACGCCATGCGCACCATCTTGCGCAGCGTCCCGATGGACGGTGTCGTCGTGATCGGTGAAGGTGAGAAGGACGAAGCGCCGATGCTGTACAACGGCGAGCGAATCGGCGACGGCTCCGAGCCGGCAACCGACATTGCCGTCGACCCGATCGACGGCACCACCCTCACTGCGCTCGGGCGCGGCAACGCACTGGCCGTGATCGCAGTCGCGCCGCGCGGCACGATGTATGACCCTGGGCCGTGTGTCTACATGGAGAAGATCGCCGTCGGACCCGATGCGAAGGGTTCGATCTCGATGGAGATGTCCATCACCGAAAACCTTCGATCGGTCGCCGCCGCAAAGCGTCGAACGGTGGGCGACCTCACGGTCGTCATCCTCGACCGCGACCGCCACGCCGACCACATCTCCGAGGTCCGCGCTGCCGGTGCCCGTATCCGCCTGATTCCCGACGGCGACGTTGCCGGCGCGATATCGACCGCTTGGCCGGCTTCAGGTGCCGACGTGCTCATCGGTATCGGTGGCACGCCGGAAGGTGTGATCACCGCCGCTGCCTTGAAGTGCATGGGCGGAGAGCAGCTCGGAAAGCTCTGGCCTCGAAACGAGCGCGAGCGCAGCCAGGCGATCGACCTCGGCTACGACCTCGACCGGGTTCTGACCCAGGACGACCTCGTGAGGAGCGATGATTGTTTCTTCGCTGCCACTGGCATCACCGACGGCGAACTCCTCACCGGCGTCCACTTCGACGCTTTCGGTGCCCACACCGAGTCGCTGGTCATGCGATCACGGTCGCGTACCGTCCGGCAGGTCACGGCCCACCATCACCTCGACAAGCTCAACGAGTACGCGGTGAAGCCGTACTAGCCGTCCGCGTGATCGTCAGCCCGACGCCCGGCTAACCCACCGCGCTGTCGAATCGCTCCATGAGAAGCTGTTGCATGCCGCTCAGCGGCGCCTGGAGCCGCGCGACGGCAGCCTCGACCAGCGACTCGGACTCGGCTCTCGCACGCTCGTAACCAACGAGAGCGAGCTCCTGGTGGCGCCAGGGGGCAGCACCGGCGAGCAGAGCCTGGCGGTGGGCAACACGATCAGCAAACGTTTCTGACCATTGTTGGGCGGCATACGCCTGATGGGCATCGTCGCCACCCGCGTCACGGAGATAGGCATCCCTCAATCCCTCGACGTCGGTTGTGGATCGGCGCATGAGCGCATCATCGTGTGCGGCTCGGGCCTCATCGAGCGGGGCGCGATCGGGAAGGATGTTGAGCAATTCGGCCATCTGATGGTGGAGCGCCGTGCATCGTTTCCCGACCCGGTCGTTGATCTCGCTGCGCATCGCCTGAGGATTGGAGCCCGGATCGGCGCCGGCGAGATCGACCATCTGCTTGAGATCGGTCTCGGCGACTTCCATGGTCTGGATAATCCGGTGTTCGAGCCATTCGACGATTCCGAGGACACCATCGCGAAGCGCCTTGGCCTGCGGCTTCACCGAGGCCTCCCAGTACGTGTCGGGGTCGACGAGCTCGGGATATGGCACCGACTGCGGATCGGACGTGGCGCGCGAGAGTTCTTCGCTCAGCGCCTTCAAAAACGTGACATTCGGACAAGCCGGCTCCAACAAGGAACCGACCCGTGCACGAGCATCATCAACTGCGGTACGGAATTCGGCAGCCAAGGCCTGCTCGACATCAGACATCGAATCATCGACTTGTTGCACGGCACCTCCCAACTCAGACTGGACCTCACCACTATCGGCAGCAGAAGGCCGCTGATCAAGTCGAGCGCTCCCATTGACACGGTCGGTGAGGCACACTCTCTCGATGGACATCTCTCGTTACCGCGTTCCCACCGGCGAATCCGTGGATCTCGCGGCCTGGGATCCGCACGAAAACGGAGGCTTCGACCGTGACGGGGCCGAAGACGAAACGAGGGCGCTGAACAAGGAATTGGAGACTCTTCAGGAGCTCCTGCACGCGGAAGGCCGCCACAAGATTCTCGTTGTGATCCAAGCAACAGACACCGGCGGCAAGGACGGAACCATCCGTCACGTGTTCGACGGCGTCAACCCGTCCGGCGTCACGGTCGCCCCGTTCAAGAAGCCAACGCCCGAGGAACTGGCCCACGACTACCTGTGGCGTATCCATCAGCACACACCCGGTGCGGGCGAGCTCACCATCTTCAACCGATCGCACTACGAGGATGTGCTCGTGGTGCGTATCCACGATCTCGTCCCCGAAGCGCAATGGTCTCGGCGCTACGAACACATTCGCAACTTCGAGCAGATGCTCGCTGACGAGGGCACCACGATCGTCAAGTTGTTCCTGCACATCTCGAAGGACGAACAGCGCGAGCGTCTCCAGGACCGCGTCGACCGCCCCGACAAGAACTGGAAGTTCAGCTTCGGCGATCTCGCCGAACGCGAGCACTGGGACGAGTACCAGGAAGCCTTCCGCGTGATGCTCGAGGAGACCTCGACCGACGAGGCGCCGTGGTTCGTGATCCCGGCCGACCGCAAGTGGTTCCGCAACCGGCTCATCAGCGAGATCATCGTGTCGACGCTGCGATCGCTCGATATGAGATACCCCGACCCCGAGGAAGGTGTCCCCGGGACGGTGGTCACCTAGTCCAGGTCCGACGTCGAATGATGACGGCCGCCCGACGGATCGATGACGAACAGCGACGATGGGCGCTGGCGACGAGCCACCGT
The DNA here is from genome assembly GCA_029263175.1 of Acidimicrobiales bacterium. GTDB lineage: Bacteria > Actinomycetota > Acidimicrobiia > Acidimicrobiales > Aldehydirespiratoraceae > JAACCU01. Next base: position 86,533 of record JAJCXZ010000008.1, read on the forward strand.
CTCGCGCCTGCGGCTCGAATCGACGATGTGGTCGAGATCACCGACAGCCTGGTTGCGCTTCACTCCTCTGATCCGGTCACGGTTCACCTGTCCGCGCTTGCCCGGATGCGCCAGCCTGACCTCACCCCCGTGGAGCGCGCCCTCTACGACGATCGAACCTTGATCCGCCACCATGCGATGCGGCAGACACTCTGGGTCATGACACCCGATCTCGCGGTGGCGGCGCATGCCGGCTTCACTCGAAAGGTGATGGCGGCCGAGCGGCGACGCACCGCGAAGATGTTCGGCCACGACGACGGCTGGGTGGCCGACGGTATCCGTCGACTGGCGGAGCTGGTCAAAAAGGCAGACGGAACCATCTCCACACGGGAGCTCGGGGAACTCGCGACCGACCTGACTACAGCGATCGTCGTACGCCAAGGCAAACACGAAACACGCATTGCTCCCCATAGCCGCCTGATGATGCTCGCGGCGATGGAGGGCCGAATCTGTCGAGCACGACCGACCGGAACGTGGGTCGGTTCACAGTATCGCTGGAGCTCCACGCCACGTTGGCTCGCCCTCGACTGGGATCGCCACAGCGAACTCGACGGGGCGATGCTCGTCGTCGATCACTGGCTACGGCAGTTCGGTCCAGGCACGCTGCGAGACCTCACCTGGTGGACCGGGGGTACCCAGACGCTGGTTCGACGGGCACTCGAACGAATCGGAGCCGAGCAGGTCGAGTTGACTGCTGCGGCGGGATTCATTCATCCCGAACACGAGGAGCCTGCCGATCCCGGGCCCTGGGTTGCCATGCTCCCCGGCCTCGATGCCTCGGCAATGGGCTGGAAGCTTCGCGACTGGTACCTCGCTCCCGAAGTCGCAAGTCGAACCACCGACCGCAACGGCAACATCGGCCCGACGGTGTGGATCGACGGACGTGTGGTCGGAGGCTGGGTGCAGCGCCCGGATGGCACGATCGTGCACGACGTCGATGGCGCCGAACTCGACAGCACCCACCAGACGCTGCTCGACCACGAGATCGAGCGTCTGCACGCGGCGCTCGGCGACAGCCGATTCAGGGTTCGATTCCCCGCGCCGAACCAGCCGGCCTTACTCGGGGCCTGACGCTTCGGGCTATTCGGCGCCGGCGGCGACGCGAAGCCGCAGTTCGGCGCGGGCCTTGTCCGCCGCCGCGGCTGCGTCGTCGGCGTCAGCCGCAAGAGCAGCGTCGGCCGTGTCGAGGGCGATCTGCGCCCGTGCCACATCGATGGCGTCCTTGGGCTCGCTCACGTCGCTGAGGATGGTGACGTCGTCGTTGGCGACCTGCACGAAACCACGGTGCACGGCAAAGGTGTCACGCTCGCCGCCTTCTTTGATCACATCGACCGACCACACGGCAAGCGTGCCGATGAACTGGACGTGACCGGGCTGGAAGGCGATATCGCCGTCTTCCACGGTGCGGGCAATAACCATCGACGCTTCGCCGGTGTAGGAGACCGATTCGGGGGAGACGACCTGAACGTTGAGCATGATGTCCTCGACTGGGATCAGGTGCTTGCTTGGAGCTCAGCGGCCTTGCGCTCAGCATCCTCGGCGCCACCGACCATGTAGAACGCCTGCTCGGGAAGGTGATCGAGATCGCCACGAAGAAGCGCTTCGAAGGAATCGACGGTCTCCTCGACAGAGGTGAAGATACCGTCCTGGCCGGTGAAGGCCTTGGCCACGAACATGGGCTGCGACAAGAACCGCTGGACCTTGCGGGCACGGTCAACGGTGATGCGATCCTCCTCGGAAAGCTCGTCGAGACCGAGGATCGCAATGATGTCCTGGAGCTCCTTGTAGCGCTGAAGCACTTCCTGCACACCACGCGCCGTCTGGTAGTGACGCTCGCCCACGACCATCGGGTCGAGGATGGTGGAGCTGGAGGCCAGCGGGTCGACGGCGGGGTAGATACCGAGGGCCGCGATGTCACGGTTGAGCTCGGTGGTGCCGTCGAAGTGGGTGAACGACGTGAACGGTGCCGGGTCGGTGTAGTCGTCGGCGGGCACGTACACGGCCTGGAGCGACGTGATCGACTTGCCGCGGGTGGAGGTGATGCGTTCCTGCAGCTCGCCCATTTCGTCAGCCAGGGTGGGCTGGTAACCCACGGCCGAAGGCATACGACCGAGAAGGGTCGACACCTCAGAGCCGGCCTGCACGAAACGGAAGATGTTGTCGATGAAGAGCAACACGTCCTGGTTCTGCACATCACGGAAGTACTCGGCCATGGTCACGCCGGACAGGGCCACGCGCAGGCGCACGCCTGGCGGCTCATCCATCTGACCGAAGACGAGAGCGGCCTTGTCGAGAACCGTGGTCTTGCCGTCACCCATGACGGTCTCGCCCATCTCGATGAAGAGGTCGGTGCCTTCACGGGTGCGCTCACCCACGCCGGCAAACACCGACACACCACCGTGGTTCGAAGCCACACGGGTGATCATCTCGGTGATGAGAACGGTCTTGCCCACACCGGCACCGCCGAACAGGCCGATCTTGCCACCCTCCTTGTAGGGGGTGAGGAGGTCGATGACCTTGACGCCGGTTTCGAACATCTTGGCCGACGGCTCGAGAGAGTCGAAACTCGGAGCCGGCCTGTGGATGTTCCAGCGATCGTCGGTGCGGAGCCCGGGAACGTCGAGGCAGTCGCCCATCACGTTCCAGATATGACCGAGGGTGCCGTCGCCGACAGGCGCCTGCACACCGTGACCGGTGTTCCGCACCTCGGCGCCACGGGTGAGACCATCGGTCGGCTTCATGGCGATGGCGCGCACGCGGTGGGCGCCGATCTGCTGCGCAACCTCGGCAGGGACGAGGATGGTCTCGCCATCCACGACCACGTCGAACTCGATCTGCTGATTGATCTCCGGCAGAGCGCCGGCGGGGAACTCAACGTCGACCACCGGGCCGGCGATGCCGACGATGTGGCCCGTCTTGAGGTCGTTTTCGGTAACAGTCATTGGGGTGTGCGCTCCTGATCAGGATTCCGGAGAAGGGTGTGTGTTGGCAAGCGTGAAGCCGGCGGCCTCCGCTCGTTCAGGTGTGTCGAACCAGACTTCAGCCTTCGTCACGTTGTAACTGCGACTGTCGGGTCGGTGGTAGAGCATCGAATCGGCGTTGCCCTTGATCGTGAAATCGGGCGACGGTGCGGAGCTGTCGGGCAATGGTGCAGCCGAGCCGGCGCCGTAAGGGCCTGGCTCCATGGTGGCCGTCGCCGTGAGGGCCATCTCGATGGCGGCCGAGGTGTCGGACTCTCCATCTCCGGAACCCAGCGCCTCGGCGCCGCTGACGATCTCCATGATCTCGGTGGTGATCGAAGCCTGGCGGGCCGAGTTCATCTGACGAGAGAGTTTGGTGATGAGCTCGTCAGCATTGTCGGTGGCAGACTTCATCGCCCGTTGGCGGTTGGCGTGCTCGGAAGCGGCGCATTCGAGTAGGGCACCGAACAGACGGGCCTCGACATATCGAGGCAGGAGCGACTCGAGCACGGCCTCCGGGGACGGCTCGAATTCGAACGATGCCGCGGCTTCGGCGGAACCGCTGCCGGCTTCGGCCAGGACCGCTGTGCCCTCCAGAGGAAGGAAACGACGAACCGAAACATGCTGAGTGCCCATGGAGATGAACTCGGTGAAGATCAGTTCGACCTCGTCGATCTCGCCCGAGATGAAGGCGTCGGCGACGTCCTCGGCGATCTGGCGTGCATCTTCGTATGTCGGGTTGTCGCTGAAACCCGTGTACACGTGGTCAACCCGGTAGCGGCGGAAGTTGAAGTAGGCGTTGGCCTTCTTGCCGATGCAGAAGAGCGAGTAGTCCTTGCCCTCGAGGCGGTGAGCCTGAAGTTGGCGCTCGGCCGCACGAATCGGGTTGGAGTTGTACGCACCGGCCAGGCCACGATCGCCGGCCATGACGATGAAGCCGACACGCTTGACGTCTTCGACTTCGCGCAGCAGCGGATGGTTGACCTCGGCGCCACCAGCGGCCAGGTTCTCGATCACCGAGGTGATGTGCTTGGCGTAGGGACGCGCCGCGTCGGCCCGCTGCATCGCCTTCACCACGCGGGTGGCAGCGATGAGTTCCATGGCTCGGGTGATCTTCTTCGTGGATTGGATGCTCGAGATGCGTCGCTTGAGCTCGCGCTCTTTACCACCGGGCACGGCGAACTACCTCAGTCCTCGTCGCGGGTGATGTCTTCTTCGGGCAGCGTGGTGTCCGAGTCGACAGTCTTGGAATGGGCCTCGCCCTGATCCTCGGGGTCGGGCTCGTGGCTCGATCCGTCAGACGCCTGGAATTGCTCGGCAAAAGCCTTGATGCCGGCTTCGAACGCTTCCTCGTCGGGGATCGTGCCCTCGTTCTTGATCGTGTCCATGGTGTCGCCGTGGCGGGTGCGGAACCACTCGAGAAGCTCGGCCTCGAAGCGAAGGACGTCTTCAACAGGTAGTGAGTCGAGGTAGCCGCGCGTGCCGGCGAAGATCGAAACCGTCTGCTCGGCAACCGGGAACGGTGTATTGACACCCTGCTTCAGAAGCTCGGTGAGGCGGTAGCCCCGCTCGAGCTGGGCCTTTGACACCGCGTCGAGGTCGGAGCCGAAAGCAGCGAACGCCTCGAGCTCACGGAACTGCTGAAGGTCGCCTTTCAGCGTGCCGGTAGCGGTCTTCATGGCCTTGACCTGCGCCGCCGAACCCACACGAGACACCGAAATGCCCACGTCGACAGCGGGGCGAATACCCGACTTGAACAGGTCGTCCTGGAGGAAGATCTGACCGTCAGTGATCGAAATCACGTTGGTCGGAATGAAGGCGGACACGTCGCCGGCCTTGGTCTCGATGACCGGAAGGGCGGTGAGCGAACCAGCACCGAGCTCATCGGAGAGCTTGGCGGCACGCTCGAGAAGACGCGAGTGCAGGTAGAAGACGTCGCCGGGGAAAGCCTCACGACCGGGCGGACGACGGAGCAGCAGCGATACCTGACGGTAGGCCTCGGCCTGCTTCGAAAGGTCGTCGTAGATGATGAGCGAGTGCTCGCCGTTTTCCATCCAGTGCTGGCCCATGGCGCAACCGCCGTAGGGAGCAAGGAACTTGAACGGCGCAGGGTCGGAGGCCGGGGCCACCACGATCGTGGTGTACTCCATGGCACCGAGCTCTTCGAGCATCGCCACGTTCTGCGCGACGGTGGAGGCCTTTTGGCCAATCGCCACATAGATGCACTTCACGCCGAGACCCTTTTGGTTCAGGATGGCGTCGAGGGCGATGGTGGTCTTGCCGGTCTTGCGGTCGCCGATGATCAGCTCGCGCTGGCCCCGGCCAACGGGGATGAGCGAGTCGATCGACTTGATGCCGGTCTGCATGGGCTCGTGCACGGGCTTGCGGCCCAGGATGCCCGGAGCCTGAATCTCCATGCGGCGGGGCTGCACATTCGTGAGCGGGCCCTTGCCGTCGATCGGCTCGCCGAGCGGGTTGACCACCCGACCGAGAAGCCCATCGCCAACGGGAACGGACAGGATCTCGCCTGTCGCCACCACGGTTTGGCCCTCTTCGATGCCTTCGACATCGCCAAGGACCACGGCGCCGATGGAGTCCTCATCGAGGTTGAGCGCCAGACCTATGAGCCCGTTCTCGAACCGCAGCATCTCGTTGACGGCCGCGCTGGGCAGGCCTGACACTCGAGCGATGCCGTCGCCGACCTCGAGCACGCGACCAACTGTGGTCTGCTCCAAGCTCGGCGAGTAACCATCGAGGTTGCTCTTGATCGCTGCGGCTATATCAGCGGTGTTAATCGTGAGATCCGACATTTCGTGTCTCTATCTTCTCGTTCAGGTGAAGGGTGTGTGCTCAGCCGAGCACGATCAGGTGAAACTCTCGCGCAGCTGCGCCATACGGCGACGAACGCTGCCATCAATGACGTCGTCACCGATTTCGGTGACCAAACCGCCCATGACTGTCTCGTCGATGACCACGCGGATCTCGACGTCGGTGCCAGTGGAGGACTTGATCGCGGCCGCAAGGCGGGATTTCTGGTCGTCTGTCAGTTCCACAGCGGAGCGAACTCGGGCCAGGGCCCGATTCCGTCCGGCCGCGCTGCGCTCAACGGCCTCATCGACGATGGCTGGGAGGTCGGCACCACGGCCGGTACCCACCACCATCGAAATCAACGCAGTGGTGATTGCCGACACGCTTTCACCGAGGAGGTCCTCGACAACTGCTTGACGGCGCTCGAGGGAGAGTTGGCGATCGCTGACCGTGTCCATGAGAGTCTCGCTTCCGCGAAGCACCTCGGCGAACCGGAAGAGTTCGTCCTCGACAACTTCGGACGCGCCCTCAGCGGCGGCAACCGCCAAAAGTGCGTCGGCGTAGCCGCCGAGGCGATCGTCAGCCACGTCCGGCCACCTCATCGATGTAGGCGTCGACGAGGGCGCTTTGAGCGTTGGCATCGAGGTTGGCCCGGATGACCGCCTCTGCCGCGCCGACCGCTATCTGGGAGACCTCGGACCGAAGGTCGGAGATGGCCTGGGTGCGGCTGGCTTCGATGTCTGCCTGCGCACGGGTGCGCATCTCGGCGATGTCAGCCTCGGCTCGAGTCTGCAGATCGGTCTTGAGCTGGTCAGCCTGCCCACGGGCCTCGTCGATCAGCGCGGCGGCCTCAGCCTTCGCACCAGCGAGTTCGGCGGCGTGATCGGCCTTGATCTTGGTGGCATCGCTCTTTGCCTGCTCGGCGGCATCAAGATCACTGGCGATCTTTTCGCTGCGAGCGGACATGGCTCCCTGGACAGCCGGCATTCCCTTCGTGATCATGAAGAACAACAGGATCAAGAACGCCCCGCCACCCCAGATGATCTCGTCGAGCTCTGGGATGATCGGACTCGGTGCCTCGAGACAGGATTCCATCTCGCTTTCGAGTGCTCCGAACTCAGCTTCGAGGGCCTCATCGTGAATCTCGTGGAGGGTGAATCCATTCGCGACGAGTTCCTCTTCGGCCTCGATGGCCTTGTCGATCGCGCAACTGCCGATTGTTTCACCGGACGCGGCGGCGGGTGCTGCCGCGAGCACCAGGAGAGTCCCGGCGAGTCCGAGAGCCCCGACGAGATGTCGGATCTGTCGTGTCATTGTTCAGCCCTTTCTGAAGTGTGAGCTGTCGTAGGTTGAAATCCTGGGGACTTCGCTGGAATCAGGGAAGAAGAAGGATGAAGACGACAAAGCCGATGAGGGCAAGCGCCTCGGTGAAGGCAATGCCGAGGAACATCGTGGTACGGACCATGCCAGCCGACTCCGGTTGGCGAGCCATCGATGAGATGGCGTTGCCGACCACAGTGCCGATGCCAATGCCCGGACCAATGGCGGCCAGGCCGTAGCCCAGACCAGCGCCGATGGCCTTGAGGCCTTCGACCATTTCGCCCGGGTCGGTCTCTGCGAGAACGTTGAGCACTTGAGTTTCTCCTGTGTTTCTTTGAGATCTGTAGATCTAGTGGTGGGTGAACGCTGAAATCAGTGTTCGGGGTGCATTGAGCCGCCGATGTAAACAGCGGTGAGAATCGTGAAGATGAATGCCTGCAGCGCCGAGACGAGGATCTCGAAGCCGGTCATGGCGACCAGCATGGCGAACGGCAGGGCCGCCCCGATGTAGGTGCTGTCCCACAAGGTCGCCGACAAGATGGCGAAGGTGACGAGCAGGAGGTGGCCGGCAACCATGTTTGCCCAGAGTCGGATGGCGAGGGAAAAGGGCCGGACGACGAACGTGGAGACGAATTCGATAGGCGTCACGATGACGTAGAGCGCCTTCGGTACGCCCGGCGGGAAGAGCGAATTCTTGAGGTAGCCGCCCGCACCCTGGTGCTTGATGCCTTGGAAGTTGTAGATGACCCACACCATCAATGCGAGTGTGATCGGCATCGCCATACGCGAATTGGCGGGGAACTGCCAGAACGGAATGACCTCGGTGATGTTCGAGAAGAAGATGAAGAAGAACATCGTGGTGAGGAGAGGCAAGAACTTGCGACCCTCGGGACCGATGGTCTGCATGACCACGGAGTCTTCGACGAAGTTCACGCCCGATTCGGCGACGTGCTGCACACCAGCCGGCACGAGCCGGTTCTTCTTCGCACCGGCGAAGCCGAAGATGGCGATCGTGGCCGCCATTGCGAACAGGTATGTGAGCCCCACCTTGTTCAACGCAAACGGCGTGCCCTCAAAGAGGATCGACGGCCAGTCGAAGAGGTGATTGACGGGTGGGAACTCGAGAGCGAGGACATTCATGCTGAGCGCTCCGCGGAGGGATCGAGGGTTGACAAGATTTCGTGCCCGGGCTTCAAACCGGGAAAGGCAAGCGACGCCGCGACGTGCCGGGTCTCCCAGGCAAGAAGCCCAAGGTGTGTGACCAGAAGACTGATCGCGAATGGCGCGATTTCGAACCACTCACTGTTGCGAATTGGTAACACAGCGGCCATGAGGATGCCAAGACGAGCGATGAAACCAAACATCACCGCGCCGAACAGGGCGGCGGGGGACACCTTTGCCCCCCAGGTGATCGCCGCCGCGCCGAGAAGGAAGTTGACCGCGACGAGTATCAGGGCGTAGCCGGCTGAGAACAGTCCGTTCCATCCCCAGAAGACCAGACCGATCGCGATCATGAGCGGTGCCACGAGCACCGTGCGTATCGCGAGGTCGCGGGCGATCTGGCGCTCCGGAGCCACGAGGCCAACCGCCTCGGGGAACGGCGCCATACGATCGATCTTCTCGTCCATCACGCCGCCTTCTGCTTGTAGGTGGAGCGACGGGCTTCGAGTTCAGCGTCCATCGACTCGCTGTAGGCGGCGTAAATGCGCCAGACCTCGTAGGCGAGTACCGCGCCGGCGAGTATCAACGTGAAAACCGGGAACACTCCAAGCTGCGAATCAATGAACCAACCCAACAACCCGAACAGGGTCGGCGTGACGATCAATTCGAATGCGGCCGAGAAGGCGTCGCCTCCGGCTTGACGCATCTCGCGTTGTTCGCGGTTGTTCACAGCAGCCTCTCTCACGACGGATCCCCAGCGCAGACGGACACTCGGGCCGCTCGTGAATTCACTCACAAGCTATAGATCCCGGCGCAGAAAGACAACCCTTTCATGCTGAGCGGTTCTGTGCTCAGTCAACCCATGGTGGATCGATGCTCACGATCGAGGTCGGCAGGGGGAGTCGATCAACGAGCTGTCGGATATACGGGAGAACATCGCGGTGAGGCATCACGAATCGGACCTCGCTCGGCTCGTGTCGGGCGACGAGGTCGGCGACCGCGGGAACCAGCCCAAGATCCATCCCCGTCGAGCAGACGATCATCAGCGGCGGCTCGGAACCACTCGTCACGAGCGCGGCCGGCGCCGCCTCGAGAAGGCCCAGGCGCGGAGGGATCGGCTCAACCGGCACGACGACCGTCGACAACTCGAGCCCGGCGAGTGTCGGATCGCGAGCCACCATCGACCGGATCCAACGTTCACGGGCAATCCGGTTGACGGCGTGCGAGTGAGCGCCGACGACTCGATGCGCGCGGACGCGATCGACCACCTTGACGAGCGCCGACTCTGTCGACTGCCCGTCGTTGAGCAACGCCGCGGCTTCTCGGTCAAAGCGACCGACACCAACTTCGAAGAGCGGTCCGGTGGGGCCTTCAACCACGCGTCCGACTTCGAGGCCCGCGATCTCAGCGCGAATGATGCCGTCTTCCACAACGACGTCAGCGCCGCTTCGTTCGATCATCGCCACCAGAGCTGTCGCGTCCGGAGTCACTCGATGGGGCGTTGGAAGCGATTCCGGCACCGCACGAACGATCGACGACCCGACAAGGTTCCAGACCCGAAAGGGAGGCGCCAGCAACTCGGCGCGGCGGGCGTGGGTGCCGCCGTTGTGTTCGAACACGAGGTCGAGGTCGCTGATCTCATGGCGTGCCGCCCACACCAGAAGCCCACCGAGCACACCAAGGTCACGACTGGAGGAAACGACACAAGCGCGGCCCTCGTGACGAACGACCACGCCGAAGGGCGGGGAGTCGACCTCGGTCAGCGTCTCATCGAAGCCGAAGTGATCACGAGCAAGGGCAATTGCCCGGGCTCGCTCAAGCCCCGCCCGCTGTGCGGGATCGAGACTCACAGAGGAATCAGCTGTCTTCGGCGGGGGCTTCAGCCGACTTGCGCCGGCCGTAGCGCTTCTCGAAGCGCTCGACACGACCAGCGGTGTCGACGATCTTCATGGTGCCCGTGAAGAACGGGTGGCTCGCCGAGGAGATTTCCACCTTGTACAGCGGGTACTCGTTGCCGTCCTCCCATTCCACGGTCTCACTGGTGGCGATGGTGGAGCGGGTGATGAACGAGGTACCGGCCGACACGTCGTGGAAGACGACGGGGCGGTACTGAGGGTGGATGTCAGACTTCATAGCGGATCCAGTCTAAGAGGCCGATGCCGAAGACCCGACCTCGGCAAGGAACTCATCGTTGGTCTTGAACTCCCCGAGACGTTCGATCAGCATCTCGAGTCCGGACGATGGCCCGCCGTCAGCTGCGAGAGCGCTGAGAACTCGGCGAAGCTTCCACACGTTGTTGAGCTGTTTCGGCGCAAAGAGCAGCTCCTCGTGACGGGTGGAGGAGCCATCGACATCGATGGCGGGATAGATCCTGCGCTCGGCCGCGGAACGGTCCAGACGGAGCTCCATGTTGCCGGTGCCCTTGAACTCCTCGAAGATCACTTCGTCCATGCGCGAACCCGTTTCGACCAGGGCGGTGGCGAGGATGGTGAGCGAGCCGCCCTCCTCGACGTTGCGTGCCGCGCCGAAGAACTTCTTCGGCGGATAGAGAGCGGCGGCGTCAACGCCACCTGACATCACCCTGCCGGACTGAGGGGCTTCGAGGTTGTAGGCACGAGCGAGACGAGTGATGCCGTCGAGAATGACGCACACGTCGCGGCCGCCCTCGACCATCCGCTTCGCACGCTCGATCGCCATCTCGGAGATCGTGATGTGCTCCTCGGTTGGCTTGTCGAACGTCGACGAGATCACTTCGCCATCGCGCAGCCACCTCTTCATGTCGGTGACCTCTTCGGGTCGTTCGTCGACGAGCAGCACCATGAGGTGGACCTCAGGGTTGTTGGCCTCGATCGAGCGGATGATCTGCTTCAGAATCGAGGTCTTCCCCGCCTTGGGCGGGGACACGATCAGGCCGCGCTGGCCCTTTCCGATCGGAGCGAGCAGATCGATGATGCGAGCTGTCATGTTCGACCGGTCGCCCTTCATCTCCATCACGAGGCGCTCATCGGGGAACAGGGGCGTGAGGTCGTCGAACTGTGGGCGAGAAGCGGCCTCCTGCGGGTCGCCTCCGTTCACCTGATCGACCGAGAGCAGCGCTGGGTTCTTCTCGTTGCGGTTGGCGGGACGGGACGGACCCGACACCTTGTCGCCCTTCCGCAAACCGAACTGGCGCACGAGCTTCACCGGCACGTACGCATCGTCGCGGCTCGCGAGCATGCCGTTCACCCTGATGAAGCCATAGCCGTCGCTTCGCAGATCGAGGTAGCCCTCGACCGGAACCGGTTCGCCATCCCAGTTGTCGCTGCCACCCTCACGAGGATTGTCGCGATCGCGACCGCGACGCCGACGCCGACGGTTGCCCGACTCGCCGCGATCCTGGCCCTGATCCTGGTCGTTGCGGCCGTTGCGCTCACCACGGTTGCGGTTCTGCTGCCGGTCGCCATCGGAACTGGAGTCTTCCGGCTCTTCGCTCGTCTCGGCCGAATCCGGCGTCTCGCGGTCGGCGGAGCCAGAGGAAGCCGCGGTCGGGCCGGCTGCTTCGTCGCCGGCCGGCGTCGGTGACGACTCTGTGTCGGGCGCGGCTTCGGCCTTCTCGGCGGGGGCGCTGACAGTCGATCCATCGCCACCCGCGGCGAGGTCGAGAATGAGATCGATGATCTCGCCCTTCCGAGCACGCGAAGGCGGCTTCTTGCCAAGGGTCTCGGCAATCTTGGTCAGCTCATCGCGATCCTTGCGCTGCAAGGTCGACCGGCGCATCTCCGTGGTTTCCACGGGCACGTCTCCTCAGTTCGAAGAATGTGATTGTCGTCTGCGGCCATATCGAGCGGCCGCCACGATGCCGATCGGATCCGACGGCACCGCCAATGACGATAAGGAGATGGTAGCGGCCTATCGCCGAACCGCGTCCACGTAATCTTCGATGGCCGCCAGATTGTTCGGGAGCGACTCCATCCTCTCCTCGCGTTCGAAGATCCCCGCCAGATGCGTCGGAAGCATCGGCCGGATCCCCGTGGCCTGCTCGACTGCATCGGGAAACTTCGCCGGATGTGCGGTCGACAAGGTGACCACCATCTCGTCGGGACGGCGCAGACGCTCGGCCGCGCCGATACCGACCGCGGTGTGCGGGTCGACCAGAAGGCCATGTTTCTCATGGATGTCACGCATGACAGCCAGCGTCTCGACATCATTGAGGCGGGTACCTGAGAACTCAGCGATCAACCGCTCGTGCTGCGGCGGCGTGAGCGCCGCTCGACCGTGTTCGCGAAAGCCGGCGAGCAGTTCAGCTGTGGCCGGTCCGTTGCCGTCGAGCAGCTCAACCAGAAGCCGCTCGAGATTGGACGAAATCTGAATGTCCATCGACGGAGAGAGAGTCGGCACCACATCGTCGGCCACCATCTCACCGGTGTCGATCAGGCGGGTGAGGATGTCGTTGGTGTTGGAGGCCACGATGAAGCGCTCGACGGGTAGACCCATCCGACGCGCCACGTGGCCGGCGAAGACGTTGCCGAAGTTGCCAGTGGGCACACAATAGGTAGTGGCGGTGTTCCGCCGGTCGAGCTTCTGCGCGGCCCACACGTAGTAGACGATCTGGGCCATCACGCGCGCCCAGTTGATGGAGTTGACGGCCGACAGATTGCACCGCTGCCGGAACGGCTCGTCGGCGAACATCGCCTTCACGAGGTCTTGGCAGTCATCGAAGGTGCCGTCGACGGCGACTGCGTGCACGTTCGGATCGGTGAGCGTTGTCATCTGGCGCCGCTGCACGTCGCTCGTGCGGCCGGCGGGGAACAGGATCACGATGTCGACGCGCTCGCTCCCACGCACCGCTTCCATCGCGGCCGAGCCGGTGTCGCCTGATGTGGCGCCGACGATCGTGACCCGTTGGTCGCGGCGACGAAGCTCGTGATCGAAGAGTCGACCGACGAGCTGGAGCGCGACGTCCTTGAAGGCGAGTGTCGGCCCGTGGAACAGCTCGAGCAGATGATGGTTGTCGTCGAGTCGGATGAGCGGGCAGACGTCGGGCGCCGAGAACGTGGAGTACGCCTCGGCCACCATGGCGGCGAAGTCGTCGGCGGCGATGACACCATCGACGAACGGCTGCATGACGGCGGCTGCGAGCTCGGGATACGAGCCTGCCGCCCCGGACGGGAGCGAAGGCCACTCGGTCGGCAGGTAGAGCCCGCCATCGGTGGCCAGTCCACCGAGGAGGGCATCGCTGAAGTCGATCTCGGCGGCCAGGCCGCGCGAGCTCGCATAACGCATCACGTTCAGTCCTCGTCGCCGACGACCCGGATCACCGAGCACACCTCGTTGACAACGTCGAGCTTGCGCAGGGCCGTCAGCGTGATCTGCACGCTCGCCTCGTTGGAGACATGGGTGATGAAGATGATTTCGGCTTCATCGTCGAGTCCGCGCTGTTCCATCGAACGGATCGAGACCCCGTGATCGCCGAACACCGAGGCGACCTGAGCCAGCACGCCGGGCTGGTCAGACACCTGCAGGTTGAGGTAGTAGGCGCTGGAGAGTGAGTCGATCGAACGAATCCTGGCCCGCTGAAGGTTGCCGATCCGCGCAGCCGTGCCGGCCGCCTTGTTGACAGCAGCATCGATCACGTCGCCGAGCACTGCGCTCGCCGTTGGGCCGCCGCCGGCACCGCGGCCGTAGAACATGAGGTCGCCCACTGAAGCTCCTTCGATGAAGACCGCGTTGAAGCTGTCGTTCACGCTGGCGAGCGGGTGATCGCCGGGGATCATCGCCGGGTGGACTCGCACCGCGATCTCGGATTCCCCGTCAGCGTTTACCCCGCCTTCGATGACTGCCACTGCTTTGATCACATGGTCGAGGCGCTTGGCCATCTCGATGTCGGTGACGGTGACTTTCGAGATGCCCTCGTGGTAGACGTCGCCGGCCACGACGGACGCGCCGTAGACGATGGATGCGATGATCGCCGCCTTGGCGCCGGCGTCGAATCCCTCGACATCCGCGGTCGGGTCGGACTCCGCATAGCCCAGGCCCTGAGCATCGGCCAGAGCGTCTGAGTACGCCGCTCCGTGCTCGGTCATCTGGGTGAGGATGTAGTTGGTGGTGCCGTTGACGATGCCCATCACCCGCGTGATTTCTTCTCCCACCAGCGACTCACGCAGCGGACGGATCAGGGGAATGCCGCCGGCCACCGCGGCTTCGAACAACAGATCGACGCCTGCGGCCTCGGCCGCGGCGTAGAGCTCGGCGCCATGGTTGGCGAGAAGCTCTTTATTGCCGGTCACGACCGGCTTGCCGAGCTCGAGGGCACGAAGGATGAACTCCCGCGCCGGCTCGATTCCGCCGATGACTTCGACGATCAGATCGATGTCGGGATCCTCGACCACGCCACGAGTGTCGGTGGTGAGGAGATCGGCCTCGACCACGACGTCGCGATGTTTCGACGTCGATCGCACGGCGATGGCACCCAGGGAGAGGTCAACTCCCGTACGCGCGGTGATCGCGGCTCCCCGCGCAGCCAGTAGCTCCGTAAACGCACCTCCCACGTTTCCGCAGCCGAGTAGTCCGATCTTGAGTTCGTGCACCCGCTGAGCGTAGCCAAGGGCGGGCCGGACGAGGGTGGGAATGTTTGATTGCTTTTCATATGTTTCCATGGTTTCCTGCTTCTATGAGTTCTCCGATTTCTCGATCGACAATCCATCCGTGGGTCACCCACACGACAGGTGTTGCCGACTCGGCGCGCCGACGCTGGGAACAACGCGTCTTCGGTCCGTCCGATACCGATGCGCCCGAAGGCACGCTCGCAGAGGTTCTGCGAGTCCGCGGCCGATTACCGGACCACGTCGTCGTGGGTGTCGGCGTCGGCGTTGCCCGCTATCTCGACGTGTTGCATCAGGCTGGACATGTGCACGGCGACGTGCGCCCCGCGTCCGTACTGCTCCCGGGCCACGACCTGTTGTGGCTCACCGATCCTGAAGCAGACCCGGAAAGTTCGGTTCAGGCCGACCTCTCGGCGCTTGCGCTCATGCTCGTGAGGTGTGCGACCGGACTTGAGATCGATGGTGCCGCCGAGTGGACGCCCGAACTACTGGTCGAAGTCGGCTGCTCGCCGGAGCTGGCCGCGCTGATCGGAGCGCTCCAGCCGAGCGCCGGCGCCACGGCGGCAGCGATGCTGTTGGGCAGATCCGATCAATCGTTGCCGCGCCGCAGCAACGACCTCGCGTAGATCGGCTTGTCCCGCCACGGCAGCACCCGCAGGGTGGCCCACGCCTGGGCACGGAAGCGGTTCGCCTTGTGGCGGTACACCGCCAACAGCTGGAGGTCTGCGGCCGGCGCCGAGAACCCTCGGGCCCACGTCACGAGCGGGTGCCCATCGGCTCCGATGTCACCCGCGGCGCGAAGACCCAGCGCCAACGGGAGCTCGCAGCCCCAGCTCCGGGCAACCTCACGCACGTGGTCCCCATCGAGGTCCGGAACGTTGAGCAACAAGGCAAGGTCACGGACGTTGCCGAGCCGAGGGAGCACGTCGCCGAGGGCGACATGGATGGCCCCGTGAAGAAGATGCATCTCCGGGTTGAGCGTGAGGAGCGGCCGTCCGGCAAGCGTGAACGTGCGAGGGTCGACGAACAGGTCCTCGGTATCGACCCGCAGACCGAAGGGGCCCGGGGCCAGAGTCCGATGAACGTCGAGCTCTGTTCTGTTGCGCCACCGCATCGTGACCGACTTCGAGAATCGGCGGTCGAACGTTTCTGACAGCGCGGGTTGGGCGCGAGTTGCGCCCGCTCGGGTCAACGCATCGACGGCCTCGATGATCTCCTCGCCCCGGACGAGCAGATCGATGTCGCCGAAGGTCCGTTGGGCGGGATCCGGGTGCACCAGGTGGGCAAGCGCAGAACCCTTCAGAACGCGCCATGCGATACCGGCCTCGTCGAGGACGGCGGCGGCCTGGAGCAACATGTCTTCGAGGAGCAGCGACTCAGCCATGGCGTCGAGGTGCGCCACCTCGAGCGCCGCACTGTCGTCAACCTCGCAGGCGCCCGTCTCGACCATTGCCTGCAGGACGCCGATGAGCTTCTGGGAACTCAACGCGGGACCCATCGCTTCGATGTCGATCGGCTCGACGGGTGGAAGATGCGGCCCAATCCCCCAGCCGGCAATGGACCGAAGCACAACCTCGGTGGATTCGTCAGTCACGACGCACAACACCCCGGTCGACAAGATCCATCAACGCGACCTCGACATCATCGATGACAACCTGCATGTCGACGCCGTAGGAGCTGGACAGATGGTCGCAGAGATCGCCGACGGTGATCGGCTCGACGATCGCTTCCCACAGTGCCAATCCCGTATCGGCCAGAACCGCGAGCTGATCTTCGCCAGGGCGGCGGATCAGAATCGTGGGGCCACTACGACGCCACAACACATCAGCCCGTCGCACCACCTGGTCGAGCGAGCCGACAGACATCTAGACGTCGAGCCTCGTGAGGTCGTCGTAGGTCTCGCGACGCACGACCAGGCGAGCATCGCCATCGGAGACGAAGACCACGGCGGGCCGCAGCACCTTGTTGTAGTTGGAACCCATCGAGTGACCGTATGCACCCGTGACCGGGGTGGCGATGATGTCGCCCACCACCACCGAGTCCGGAAGCTGGCCCTGTCGGACCAGAACATCGCCGGATTCGCAATGCTTGCCGACCACGGTGACCTGCTTTGGTCGGTCGGCCTCGACATCGCGGGGCAGGAACGTCTCATAGCCCGAGCCGTAGAGCACGGGCCGCGGGTTGTCACTCATCCCGCCGTCGACCGCCACATAGGTGCGAATGTCGGGCAGCTCTTTGACGGTGCCGACGGTGTAGAGCGTGACCGCGGCAGCAGCCACGATCGAGCGACCGGGCTCGGCCGACACGGCGGCCGTGACACCAGCGGATTCGCAGGCCTCACGCACCGTCTGGCCCCACTGCCCGATCGACGGGGCGCGTTCGTCGTTGATGTAGGGGACTCCGAGACCGCCACCGACCGACATCTCCGGTAGATCCCATCCCGCGGCTGCGTCGGCGATGACCCTTGCAGCCTTGCCGAAGGAGCCGACTGCGAAGACCTGGCTTCCGATGTGTGCGTGCACGCCGACCAACTCGACCGACTCACTCGCGGCGGCGCGGGTGATGGCCTTCTCGGCCACGCCCGTGGAGACGGTGAACCCGAACTTCGAATCGTCCTGGCCAGTGGCGATGAACTCATGAGTCTCGGCTTTGACGCCGGGCGTGAGGCGCAACAGCACTTTGGGAGCGGCGCCGGTTTCGGTGTAGAGCGAGTCGAGACGATCGAGCTCATCGAAGCTGTCGACCACGATCCGCGCGACACCGACGTCGACCGCCATCCGTAGCTCGTTCATCGACTTGTTGTTGCCGTGCAGGATCAGCTTGTGGGCCGGGACTCCGGCATGCAGGGCAACGTGCAACTCGCCCCCGGTGGCCACGTCGAGATGCATACCCTCCTCGTAGGCGAGCTTGGCCATCGCCGAGCACAGGAAGGCTTTGGTGGCGAAGGCCACGCCATCACCAAAGGCCTCGACGGCTTCACGGCAGCGCGCCCGGAGGTGAGCCTCGTCGTAGACGAAGAGTGGCGTGCCGTGCTCCTCGGCCAATTCGATGACGTCACAGCCACCGATCTGGAGACGCCCGTCGACCACATCGTGGTTCTCGGGCAGCAGGCGGCGGGCGATCGGCAGCACGAGCTACATCGATTCCGGCGCGGAGACGCCGAGCAGCTGCAAGGCGATCTGGAGGCCGACCTGTGAGGCGGCGACCAGTGCGAGCCGAGCCTGGGTGAGCTCGGCGGACACGCCGTCGCCCATGACGTAGCAGTCGTGGTAGAAGCCGTGCAGCGCCGCCGCCTGCTCACGGGCCCAGGCAGAGACCCGGTGCGGACCGTTGTCCTCGCAGGCGATACGGACCGTGTCGGGCAGTGTGTCGAGGCTGCGCAGAAGGTCGAGCTCTCGTTCGTGGGTGAGCAGCGAGGTGTCGACGTCGGCAAGCGGGAGCCGTTCGATGCCGGCCTCGGCCACCTTCACCAGGATCTGACAGATCCGGGCGTGTGCCATCTGGACATAGAAGACCGGGTTGTCCATCGCTCGGCTGGCGACCTCGTCGAGGTCGAAGGTCTGACGGCTGTCGACCGACTGCATCAGGTACGTGAAGCGAGCCGCGTCGGGCCCGACCTCGGCGATGATGTCGTCGAGGTCGATCTGGTTGCCGGAGCGACCCGACATCTTCATCGGTTCGCCATCCTTCACGAAGTCGACCATCTGGGTGATGGCGATTTCGAGTTCGTCGGGATCGTGGCCCAGGAGTTGCATGGCCGCCTTCATCCGGGCCACGTAGCCGTGATGATCAGCACCCCACACGTTGAAGAGCAGGTCGGAGCGTTCGAACTTCTCGCGGTGGTAGGCGATGTCGGGCGTTAGGTAGGTGAGGTCGCCGTCGCTCTTGACGAGCACCCGGTCCTTGTCGTCGCCGAAGTCGGTTGTGCGCAGCCAGACCGCGCCGTCCTCTTCGAACACGGCGCCGTGGGAGCGCAGATCGGCCAGTGCGGCATTGATCTTCTCGTTCGCCACGAGTGAGCGTTCGCTGAACCAGATCTCGTGGTGGATGTCGAGCGCTTCGAGGGTGGCCCGATGACTGTCCATGCCGCGCTCCAGCCCCCACTCGAGCGGGTCGGCTCCGACGGGCATCTCGTCGGCCCATTCATGGATGTACGCGCCCTGGTAACCGTCCTCCGGGATCGGCTGCCCGGCCTTCGATGCCGCGAGCGAGGCGGCGTAGTTCTTCATCTGCACGCCGCGGTCGTTGATGTAGGTCTCACGGGTGACCTCGAACCCGCAGCGTTCCTTGAGCCGAGCGATCGAGTCGCCGTAGCAGGCGCCGCGACCGTGGCCGGCGTGGAGGGGCTTGTTGGGGTTGGCGCTCACGAACTCGACGTTGACGTGCTTCCCGCCGCCCAGGTCGGGGGTGGCGTAACTGTCGACACCCTGATCGAGCACATCGCCGAGGACGTCGTACAGCCAGGTGTCGGCCAACCGGAAGTTCACGAAGCCCGGGCCCGCGATCTCGACCGAAGTGACGTGCACCGGAGGGTTCTCATTCAGCGCATCACACAGCTGTTGGCCGAGTTCTCGCGGGTTGCGGCCGGCGTTCTTGGCCGTGGCGAGCGCCACGTTGGAGGACCAGTCGCCATGGTCGCGATTGGCCGGACGCTCGAGCGCGATCTCCTCGGGCAGCGGGTCGATCCCCGCCGCCGTCAAGGCTTCTTGGAGCGCAGTGCGCAGGTGGTCTCGTACGTCCATGAACGCACGATCCTACCGGTGCGAACTCGCGGGGGGATCGACAATCGGGGCGCTAGTGTGGCGCACCGTCCCATGTGGACGTGCCCTCGTAGCTCAGTGGATAGAGCATCGCCCTCCGGAGGCGTGTGCGGGCGTTCGAATCGCCCCGAGGGCGCACTGGCGGCTCGGCCTCGACCCACAGCGTGTGGTTCGGGGCCGATGCTGTTTCGGCTACGAGCCCCCGGCCACCCGGGCGCTGTCGGAATCGACGATCCAGGAGGCGACATCGACCGCCTCGAACGCGCTCCCGGGCACCGCCTTGATCTCGTGGATCACGTCATTGTTCCACCGCGGATCGGGGGCGCCGGACACGAACCATGACGATCCGTTGTCGGCGAGGACCAACCCGTAGTGCTGCATGGCTTCGAGGATCACCCGGGCGTGGGTCGAGAATCCTGAGACGTCGAAATCGGCGCGGAGCCGGAAGCGTTGCCCCATCGGCGGCACGCTGGCCGAAGACGACGAACCGGCCTGATGGCGGGCCGGCCACACGTACTCGGTTCGGGTGACGGGGGCGGTGAACCGGATGGCGTGGCCGATCTCGCCCGATGCGACCTCGTCGTAGGTCACGAGCCCCGGCAGGATCGCGAGCCCCGCCGCATCGGCCGATGTCCAGCCGGCGGGACGGAGATCGTTCGACCTGAGGTCGTATCGTGCGCCGGACGCGGCGTGCCATGCTCCGCCGACCGGCTCGGCGTCGAACAGCTCGTACAGGGTGCACGAGTCGCGATTGATGGCAATGACGTGACGGTCTCCGGTAGCACTCGACCCCCCTTCGATCGGCGCGTCGAGCGGGATCGGCCAAGGACCCGGGTCGCTCTCGTTCCCGTAGGCGGTGTAGACGACGACAGTGAGTGGGGTGGCATCGTTGACCACGATGAACGGTATGCCGATCGGTGCGCCCGATCCCGGGGGCCACTCCCCTGAACCAAAGTCCGGATGCAAGGTCGAACCCGCCCCGATCGTCGAAACCCAGGTCGCCGAGAGGGGGTGTACGGCCAAGCTGTCGACGCGGCTGTTCCAGTAGTTGTCGTCCGGAAATACCGAACAGGACGACGGCACGGGTTCGATCGGGTCGAGGTCGAGTGCGCGCACCAAGAACGTCGCCATCTCGGCGCGAGTCACAGACCGGTTGGTGCAGTAGCGGTCAGGGGCACAACCCACCGTGATCCCGGCCGCTCTCAACCGTTCGATGTCGTCAAAGAACGTCCCCGCCGTGTCGACGAAACCCGACGGGACCGACGCCGCCGCCAAACCCAACGCCCGATTCAAGAACGCCGCCATCTGACCACGCGTCACCGGCTCTTCGGGGCAGTAGCGGTCGGCGGCACAACCCACGGTGATTCCCTCGGCCGCGATCGCCTCGATCGCCGGCTCATGGCTCGAGGAGTTGTCGTCGATGAACCGGCCCGCGCCCGACGCCGGGATAGCGGCTGTCAGCATCGCGGCCACGACGATGACCGGCCCAAGAAGCAGCCCGCCGCGGCGAGGCGTCATGAGTGGTGGTGTTTTCGACGATCCCATGTCTCCATCATCATCGGTGCCAGGAGGAAGCGACTGAACCCGTCCCATTTCCGGGCCGCTGTAGCCCAAGGTGCCGGCAAGGCTGTAGACCACGCTGTGTTGCACACTTGCCACTTTGCGCAAGAAAGCGTCCCCGCGGGGACGCTTTTTACCTGCACTAGCCCCGGTGTTCACAGCTCGGTCGCAACCTCAACTGAACGTGTGACCCCGTCCAGTCCCGGCCCACGTCGTGTGCGACATCGAGCCGGCGTCGGGGGGGCGATGCACGTTGGCTATACCAGTGCGAAGGCTTGAAGCTACGCGGTTTTCGCGGCGCTCTTCACCTCGACTTCGATGACGTGGGTGGGACCGATCAACACGGTCGCCGAGTGGTGTTCCTCCTCGACCCAACTTGCATCACCCGGCCTGCGGTCGATGACGGTCTCAGTACCATCTGCATCGACAGACTTGATCCGGTACGGACCGACTGGGACGACAACCCTTGGTCGGTGTGAATGCATCGGTAGTTCGGTGCCGGGGTCGCCCCTGACCTCGAGGATCCGCACATGTTCGTTCTCGAATACGATCCTGTGGCCGTCAGGGTCGACCTCGGTGGCATCAGGCGGCTTGTTCATGAGACCAGAACCTACCCGGCCCGTCTGGTCTGCGTGACAGCCCCGACCCGGGACAGGAGCACACGAAGGCAGGCGCTGCAACCCGTCCGATATCGCCACTCGATAATACGACCTCGAACCCAAGACGGGTGTGCGATTTCGGCCCAAGTCGAGCGATCGCTTGCTTCCGGACGCTGCGTCTCCGCTCACCCGGTGCCCCTACGCGATCTGGTGTAGCTGCTCGGCCAGTGGCTCGAGCACGTCGG
>JAJCXZ010000009.1 GCA_029263175.1 Acidimicrobiales bacterium
TGCGACGATGGTCACGGTGCCCTGAGCGACACAGACAGTTTCGCTGCCCGCGGTGATGTCGATCCGGGCGACACCGCTTCTCTTCGACAACGCAACGATCTCTGCGACCGCCACACACGTACCGGCCGAAACCGGGCGCAGCAGGTTGAGCTTGAACTCGGTGGTGGCCACCCAGGACTTGTGGGGGATCACCGGGTAGAAGACGACTCCGAGACAGTGGTCGACGAACGCCGACAGACAGCCACCGTGAAGGTTTCCGAACGGTGTCAACAAGTCTTCGCGAGCGTCCATTTCGGCCACGAGGCGACCAGCGACCAACTCCGTATGCCTGAAGTCGAGGTACGCGGAGATACCGCCCGCGGCAGTCGCAGCCTCGAGCATCCTTTGGGCCGTGCGCTCGTTGAACTCGAGTTCCATGGGCAACCTCCGTCGATGGGGCGACATGAGGTGGGGCATCTCATGATCTATGAGACAGTAGTCGTATTGTGTAGTGTTTGCGAAAGGGAACGCCCTTGCACGTTATGGAGATCACATGACCGGCCAGAAGAACTCAGCATCTGCGGCTATCGAGGCCGAGACAGGACGAGCGACGAGCGACTGGGCACGGGATCTCGATATTCTCGACCAGCGCTACATCGACGACCCGTTCTCTGTGTGGCAAGGACTGCGAAGTCAATGCCCGGTCGCGTTCGGCGAGCGGCATGGTCGGGCATGGATGCCGATCAACTATGACGACATCGCTGCCATCGCCCATGACACTGAGCACTTCTCATCGCGGCGAATCGGGGTGATCGATCTGCCCGAGCGGGGCGACGGCCCGCTGCTCGAGGCGCCACCAATCACCTCTGATCCTCCAGATCACACCTGGGCACGTCGGCTGCTCCTTCCCGCATTCGCACCCCGGCAGATCGACGCGATGACGCCCATCACACAGAGTCTCGCAAGAGAATTGGTCGACGCCGTGGTCCACCAGAGCCACGCAGATGCAGCAAAGGACTATGCGCAGCACATCCCAGTTCAGGTCATCGCGCACATGCTCGGTGTGCCTGCATCTGATGAGCAGATGTTCACCGACTGGGCCGTTCGGATTCTGCAGGAGGGATTCGAAGATCTCGAGAACAGCCTGGATGCAATCCTGGAGGTGCTCGACTACTTCGGTGAACGAGTCGAGGAGCGTCGTCACATTCCCGTCGGTGATCGACCCGACGATCTGATCACGATGCTCATGGAGGCCGACCACGACGGCGACCCGCTTGGGGAACGCCACCTACTCGGGAGCTGCTTCTTGTTGCTGCTTGCTGGGATCGATACGACATGGAGCGGCATCGGGTCCTCACTCTGGCACCTCGCGACACATCCCGAGGACCAAGCTCGACTACGGGCCGATCCAAGCCTCATCGACACCGCCGTCGAGGAAATGCTCCGCATGTACAGCCCGGTCAACATGGGCCGCGAAGTTCTCTCTGACGTGCACGTTGCCGGCTGCCCCATGAAGGCCGGCGACAAAGTCATCATGGCGTTTCCTGCCGGCAACCGCGATCCTGCCCACTTCGAGCGGCCTGACGAGTTCATCATCGATCGGGCACACAATCGGCACTTTGCGTTCGGATCAGGTATTCACCGCTGTCTGGGGTCCAATTTGGCGCGTATGGAACTCAAGGTCGCCATCCAGGAGTGGTTGGCGAGGATTCCGACGTTCGAACTCGTGGATCCCGATCTCGTCACATGGACGGGCGGGCAAGTCCGTGGTCCGCGCACCGTGCCGGTGCGGTGGTAACCCAGGTACCACCCTCTCGTCGTCACTCGATCAGGAAGCCCGACGGATTATCGCAGGTAAGAGGAATCGACGGAGGTAGGTATCGAGTCCATCGGCGCTCCTTCGCTTGGGGCCCTTGACCGTGAGCAAGCTCAAGATCGCCCGAAGGATCCATTCCGACGCGTCCTCGATGGGGAGCCCGGGGAGGTGTTCGGCAGACCATTTCTCGAAGCTCGGACGAAGGAACTCGGTGACCATCTCGAAGAGTGCGACCGAGGTGCCCTCGATGATGCCAACGCTGTTCAGACCGTCATCGCTGGTGAACAACAGACCAACCGTTTCATCGCGGACCGCAGCCCGCAGGGTGACTTCGACGAATTCGAGGATCGCGCTCGCCAGATCGGGTTGGGACTCGACTCGTGGTCGAACCCGCTCGAGATAACGCTCGGTCTCGCGCAGGATCACGCCCGACACCACAGCATCGCGGCCCGCGAAATAGCGGTAAACCGTGGCTCGCGAGACCCTGGCCTGCTTCGCCACGTCCTCAACAGTGGTCTTCGAAATGCCGAATCGCCCAAAACACGATTCGGCTGCATCGAGCAGGCGGTCGCGTGCGCCGTCAACGTTGTTCGGGGCTTGGTCGCCCCACCGCAGCGATGCGTTCGTCACGCTCCCAAGTATGGCGCATGAGAGGTTCGATGACACGATCCCCCACGACACGTGACATAATCCGCGATGTGTCTTATTTGTGGCGCAAGCTGCAAAGCCCGTTCCCGACCGACGGTGGCCTCAGGGCACGCGGCCGCCCCGATGGCCCGACGACAGCTGCCAAGATCCACGAGACCTCGCTGCAACGAGCGACGGCGTCGTGAGACATGACCCCGCCATCACCCGCCACAAGGAGCCGATTCGATGACCAAGCTACCGATCAACAGCGATCTCGTTGGGCTCACGGTCGACCCGATTGCCCACTCATGGACCGAACGCGACACGATGCTGTACGCCCTCGGAATCGGTTGCCGTCCCCCCGGTGATCTCGACTTCATCTACGAAGGGAGCGGTCCCGAAGTCGTTCCGACGTTCGCCGTCATCCCGGGACTTCGAGCGATGGGCCACGCGATGCAGCGCATCGACATCAACCTCGCCGCACTCCTTCACGGCGAACAGTCCGTTGTCACGCATCGAGCACTCCCGCCGACTGCCGACATCACCATCGATGGCGAGATCATTGCGGTGTGGGACAAGGGCAAGGCCGCCGTTCTCGAGTTCGAGGGACACGGCAGCGACGACCATGGGCCGCTGTTCACCGTCGGCGCCAGCCTGTTCGTGATGGGTGGCGGCGGTTGGGGGGGGGGCGAACGCGGGCCAAGCGGCTCGGCGGCATCAAACACTGCGCCCGCCAGAAAGCCCGACATCGTCGTCGAACGCGAGACACGCCCAGAACAAGCAGCGATCTACCGCCTCTCGGGCGACATGAACCCGATGCACATCGACCCCGACTTCGCCGCCGCGGCTGGATTCCCTGGGACCTTCAACCACGGCCTCTGCACGTTCGGGACCATCGGACACAGCGTGCTCGGTGCATGGTGCGGAGACGACACCGACCGGTTCGAATCGATCAAGGGCCGGTTCGCCGATCAGGTCTGGCCAGGCGACGCGATCATCACCCGCATTTGGGATGAAGGTGACCATGCGACCGTCGAGGCGCGCACCCAGCACGACAATATTGTGGTCTCCAACGGTCGCGCCACGAAGCGATGACCGTCGACCCTCGCACTCCCGTGCTGGTGGCGGTGGGCGAGATCACCAGCCGTGTCGACACGATCAACGACCCGATCGACCTCGCTACCGAAGCGACCCGACTTGCCCTCGCCGACGCCTCGGCACCGATCGCTGACCGCATCGACACGGTTGCGAGCCCAGGCATCTTGCTCATGCGCCGAGACAATCCCGCTCACCGCATCGCCGACGCTGTGGGCCTCTCACCGGGCCGGCGGATCAGTTGCCCGGTCGGCGGAAACACGCCGCAGTACCTGGTCGGCCGACTCGGGACAGACATCATGGCCGGGACCTGCGACGCGGCATTGATCGTCGGAGCCGAAGCGGGCCACTCAGCGCGCCTGGCCCGCCGTACCGGCACAGTTCCGCAGGCCGATCCAGCTTCCGGAGTCGACGCTGTGATGGGTGACGATCGACCGGGCCTGAGCCCGATCGAGACTGCGGCAGGCATCCGCTTTCCTCACGAGGTCTACCCCCTGTTCGAGTCGGTGATCGCCGCCCGTGCCGGACACACCCTTGACGAGCACCGCGTCTGGCTCGGGCACCTGATGGCACCATTCACTGCCGAGGCCGCCCGTCACCCTGGACAGGCGTGGTTCCCTACCGAGCGTACGCCGGACGAACTCTCTGGGATCAGACCGGATAACCGGCTGGTCAACGAGCCCTACACGAAACTTCTCAACAGCATCCTGGCCGTCGACATGGCAGCGGCATTCGTGCTGATGGCCGCTGAGGTCGCAGCAGATCTGCGGATCCCGCGTGACCGATGGGTCTTCAGTTGGGCCACTGCCACCTGCAACGATGTGTACTTCCCAGTGCAGCGTCCTGACCTTGGACGCTCAGAGGGAATCCGCGCTGCCGGCACGGCGATCCTCCAAGGGTGTGGAGCTGACATCGACGAGGTGCGATGGTTCGACTTCTATTCGTGTTTCCCTGCGGCGGTCGAAGTCGCGATCGAGGCGTTCGAGCTCGACCCGTTCGATCGGCGCGGCTTCACCATCACAGGTGGGCTTCCGTATCACGGCGGACCCGGCAACAACTACGTCAGTCATTCGATCGTCGAAATGGCACGACGTTGCCGGGCCGAACCCGACGAAGTTGGGATGATCTCTGGCCTTGGCTGGCACATCACCAAGCACTCGCTCGGCCTCTGGTCTGCCTCGCCTCCACGAAACCGTTGGGTCGATGCCGACATGACCGAGCAACAAGCTGCGATCGATGCCACCGCCCTCGAGGTCGTCGACGCCACTGATGCCACTGAAACCGCCACGATCGAGGCCTACACCGTGATGCACGACCGAGATGATGGGCCGACGTCTGTGCCGGTGTACGCCCGGACAGAGAACGGTCGACGCGTCGTTGCGCGAAGCGATGACCGAGAAGTGGCCAGCGCCATGTCAGGCGGGATGTTCGCGGGTCACACCATCGACCTCAAGCCCGCCGATGAACATGCACGATTCGGGACGGAGTTCGAACTGACATGAATACGTCCGCCGAAGCGCTCATCCTCACTGGACCCAACACGTTGGTCCGACGCTCCTTCGAGGTACCGGACATCACCAACGACACAGCTCGCCTACGAATCGAGGCGTGCGGTCTCTGCGGCACCGATCACGAGCAATTCAGCGGACACATCTCAGCACCGTTCTCGTTCGTACCCGGTCATGAGATCATCGGCGTCATCGACGAGATCGGCCCGGACGCGGCAGCACTATGGGGAGTCGCCGAGGGTGATCGGGTCGCCGTGGAGGTGTTCCGATCGTGCCGCCAATGTGAGCCGTGCGCATCTGGCAACTATCGGCGTTGTGTCCGCAACGGACTCGCCACCATGTTCGGCTTCGTCGATGCCGCGATCGAACCCGGCCTCTGGGGCGGGTACGCAACCCACCTCCACCTACCAGCGGACTCGATGCTCCTTCCGATCCCCGACGAACTCGATGCGGTATTGGCCACGGTGTTCAATCCCCTCGGCGCGGGCATCCGATGGGGCGCAACGATCCCCGGCACCAAACCCGGCGACGTCGTCGCCGTACTCGGGCCGGGCATTCGCGGCCTGTGCGCTGCGGTTGCAGCGAAGGAGGCCGGAGCGAGGTTCGTGGCCATGACCGGCCTCGGGCCGAGAGACGCCGAGCGTCTCGAGTTGGCAGCACGATTTGGCGTCGACCTCGCCATCGACGTTGCCGTCGATGACCCGGCAGTCGCGTTGAAACGAGCGACAAGCGGCCTCGCTGACGTTGTGGTCGATGTGACGGCGAAAGCGCCGTCGGCGTTCGCTCAAGCCGTTTCGCTCGCTCGTCCCGGCGGCACGATCGTCGTCGCTGGCACTCGCGGAGGAGGCGGGACACCAGGGTTCGACCCCGATCACGTGGTCTACAAGGAGCTCACGATCAAAGGATCGCTCGGTGTTGACTTCCATGCCTACCAGGCGGCCATCGACCTGCTCGTCTCCGAACGGTGGCCGTTCGCAGAACTCACCCGCCAGGTGGCGGGTTTCGACGACCTCCCCGAGTTGCTCGGCGTGTTGTCCGGCGCCGAGCAAGACGCCATCCCACCACTGCACGGCGTCTTCTCACCCGACGTCTGAAAGCCACCGAGGCAAGGAGTCACCCGACATGGTTGCAGGATCACGTGTACCGATGCTCGACATCGCCGAAGCCAAGAAACGCGCCGCAGAGCGCGGTATTCCGGAGAACATGGCCGAACTATCGGTCTTCCGAATTGCGCTCCACCAACCGGGGGTCGCCGCGGGCTTGAACACAATGCTCCACGAGCTGTTGTGGAAGGGCCAGCTCGACGCGCGCCTGCGCGAGCTGATCATCATGAGAATCGGTTGGGCGACCAACGCCGTGTACGAATGGACACAACATTGGCGTGTCGCACGAATGCTCGATATCTCTGAACGGGACCTCCTTGCTGTTCGGGACTGGCGAAACCACGACCAGTTCGGAGATGCTGAGCGGGCGGTGCTCGCTGCAACCGACGAAACGCTTGAGTCTGGGGCTATTTCCGATGACACATGGACGATCTGCCGCGATGTATTCGACGACGACGCGACTCTGGTGGAGATGGTGGCCGCGATCGGGAATTGGCGTCTGTTCTCGGCATTGCTGAAGTCGCTCGACGTGCCGCTCGAAGACGGAGTCGAACCTTGGCCACCGCTCGGCGAGTCACCAATGTGATCGTCGAGAGGCTGAGTGTCTTGTCAGGAAACGGTCCGAGAGTTTCCGAAACCTGGGGCGGTCGAGACGAGCGCGCTGAGGTCGATGCCGTAGAGCTCGGCGACGTTGCCGCACAGGATCGCCTCGGTCTGCTCCGCGGAGAGTTTTTCGGTTTGTTCCTCGAGTAGTTGCTGCGACCACGGCCACGTTGAATCCGAGTGTGGGAAGTCGTTCGCCCACATGAGTCGCCGCCAGTTCATCTGATCTGCTTGAGAGAACGCCGTCCAGTCGTCTTGAAAGGTCACGTAGATGTGCTCGGCGAAATATTCGGACGGCAATCGGGTGAGCGATACGCCGGGCTGCAACCAGTTGCGGTGCCGGTTGTAGGCGTGGTCCATTCGATACATGTAGTGCGGCACCCAGCCGGCGTCGGCCTCAACGCAGACCACTTTCAGGTCAGGATGGCGATCGAAGACCCCGCCGAATACGAGGGTTCCCATGATGTCCTGAATGCTCCGAATGATTGACATGAAGCTGTTGAGACGGGGACCGCGCCAACCCCCACCCTTGGCGGTCAAGATGTGGAAACTCAACGGGAGACCCAGAGCGACCGCAGCTTCCCAGAACGGATCCCAGATCGGGTCGTCATAGTCCTCCTGGGTGCCAGGGTTCCCCGGCATCATCACGCCTCGCAAACCTGCCGCCTTGATGGCCTCAATGTCAGCGATGCCTTCCTTGACCGACCGCAGCGCGGTCTGACCACAACCCAGCAGCCGGTCGGGCGCCTCGGAGCAATAGTCAGTGATCCACTTGTTGTAGGCATTGAAACAGGCCCGCTTGTAGTCGACGTCCGGATGGCCGCACAGCACCATGCCGACGGTCGGATAGATCACCTCAGCGGCAACGCCGTCACGGTCTTGATCGGCGAGCCGCTTCGTCGAATCGTGACCCGACTTGTGGAGCTCATCGAACTTGACCCCCTCCTGCACGAGTTCGTCCGCTGGCTTCCCGGCAGCCGCCACCAATCCCATCGGAACGGTCGACTTCATTCCCGGCACGACGAACACATCTCCTCGGACCGGATCCTCGATCATGGTGGGCGCCCGATCTCGGAATGCCGGATCGATGTTGGCGCTATAGCAGTCGGGTGGCTCGGTGATATGCGAATCGGCGCTGATAACCGGAAAACTGAACGACATGACGATCCCTCGGTTGGATCCTGTTGACCCTAGACGGCTGCCAATTTTGAGACAAGATGCACTATCTGTCGTCTGCTGACTCCCTGGAAGGAAGTCGGTCGCCAGAGTCGGTGCCCCGATCTTCGACCAGGCCTGTGCGTGCCCGAAACTCAGTCGTGTGCGTTGACCAGGCACGACGCGGGCCGATCAGAGAAGCTCCATGCTTCGTATCTTGTACCGTCTCCTCGCGTCGATGGCACGTTTGGCTGTTCGTTCCGGTCGCTCCAAGGACCTCGAGATCATCGTCTTGCGCCACCAGTTGAGTGTGCTCAATCGACAGATAGACCGCCCTCAACTCGGCGATGACGACCGGACGCTGCTCGGCGCGATCGCTCAAGCCCTCCCCCGCTCCCTGCGTACAGGCTGGTTGGTGACTCCCGACACGTTGAAGCGTTGGCATCGCCGTCGAGTCGCACGTCACTGGACTCAACCGCACCGGCCACCAGGACGACCATCCACCGCCATGGCGGTGCGCCGTCTTGTGATCGAGATGGCGGCCAACAACCCGACGTGGGGATATCGCCGCATTCACGGCGAACTTCTCGGTCTCGGCCATCGTGTCGGAGCCTCGACGATATGGAGAATCCTCAAGGCCCACAGAATCGACCCTGCACCACAACGCTCGACGGTCACCCGGACCCAGTTCCTGCGGTCCCAAGCCGCGGTGGCGTGCGACTTCGCCACCGTCGACACAGTGACGTTGCGCCGCTACTACCTGCTGTTCTTCATCGACGTCACCAACCGAGAGGTGTTCTTCGCCGGGATCACCGCCAACCCCACCGGACCGTGGACCACCCAAGCCGCCCGCAACCTCTTCCTTCACCACTCCAATCAGCTCACCGGAGCCAGGGCGCTGGTCCGTGACCGTGGCAGTCAATTCGTCGGCAGCTTCGACGAGGTCTTCCAAACCGAAGGCTTCAAAGTCCTCAAGACCCCAGTCCGGACCCCAGTCGCGAACGCGTTTGCTGAGCGCTGGATCGGTTCACTTCGTCGTGAACTACTCGACAGGACGATCATCTGGAACCAGCATCAGCTCGAACGCCTCATCGTCGACTACATACAGCACTACAACGAGCACCGACCCCACCGCTCACTCCATCAACGACCACCCCAGCCCAATGAAGAAGAGGTCGCTGGCATC
>JAJCXZ010000010.1 GCA_029263175.1 Acidimicrobiales bacterium
TGCGGCATCCGCCGCATCGCTGCCGGCCACCGGGTCGCGGTGGTCGGCCACCGCGGCGTGGAAGCAGGCGACTACATAGTGGTGGGACTCGGCAACCACCTCGCTGAGTCCGATGAGTGCGCCGGGCGTCACCGTGAGTGCTGTCTCCTCGGTGACCTCGCGGACCACTGCTTCGGCGAGCGTCTCCCCTGGCTCGACTCGGCCCCCGGGTATCGCCCAGTCACCCACGGCGGACCCAGCGCCCCGTTCGACGAGCAGAATGTCACCGTTGTCGATCACGACTGCACTGACTGCGACGACGGGCGGCGGAGTCACCCGAGCGATCGATGGACCGTGATTGCTCGGGCCACGAGCCCGAACGTTTCGAAGAAGTTCTTGGTGTGACGGTCACCGGGAAGCGCGAGCGAGTCGACGCCGACCGAGCCTGCGTCGCGGCTCCATTCGAGAACCCACTCCATCAGGCACTCGCCCACGCCGATGCCCCGGGCCCCCGGCAGGACATAGATGTCGGTGAGTGCCGTCATCACCGAACCGTCGTGGAGGCCGACGAGCCGTCCTCCCGCGTAGCCGACGACGGTGTCGTCAATACTGCCGACGGCGACGAGCGCCACATCGTCCGTCAACTGCTCCTCGAACGTGGGGCCGAGTGGCTCCTGGCGCGATTCGTGGCGTGACCAGATGGATCCGCCTCGGTTCGGAGCGAGCTCGTTGATTGCGGCCTCGGCAAGCGCAACCACGATGGGAAGATCGCCGGCCTTCGCGTGACGGGCGGTGACGTCCATCGTCAGCCCAACAGTTGTTCGACGCGGTTGACCACGGTGGAGCGGGCACGATTGGCCTGCTCGTAGGCACGAACCGCTGCCAGTTCATCGTTTGATCGACCGGCGAGGAGAGCCACGATCTCTCGGGCGGTCATGTCGTCATACCCATCGATCGGTGCTTCCGTGGGCACGGCGACCACTGCGGCGTCGGGGAAGCCGGCAGAGGCCCCATCGGGCCCCAACAGTGTGGCGAGTCCATCGAGCACGGCGCTGACGCCCTGTCGTACCGTGTCGGCCACGTCGCCGTCAGGAGCCTGCTGAGCGGCCATTCGGCCAGCCAGCCGCATGAGCGCCACCTGACCCCGGCCACGGTCCGCCAGTTGCGGAAGAAGTTCCTTGGCCTCGAGAGCGAAACCAATCGGCGCGTAGACCAACAGGTCGAGGACCTGATCGACGGGCCGCTCCTCGGTCACGGCATGTCGCCCAGCGGTTCCCCGCAGTGGGGGCACTCGTTGTGGGTGACGGCAGAGTTGTTCACCAGCAGGAAGCACGCAGGGCACAGGAACTCGTAGTCCTGCTTGGCCTGAACCGGTTCGGCCTCGCCCGGAGGCGTTTCCTTTTTGACCGGAGGTTTGTCGTCGTCGTCCTCGTCATCTTCGTCGACGGAGGCGATTCGGTCCTTGAGGATCGCATCGAGATAGGATTCTACCTCGTCTTCATCGTCATCAGCGACGTCGGAGGCGGCGTCGGCGGGAGTCTCGACGTCGTCGTCTTCGTCCTCATCGTCATCGACTTCGACCTCGAAAACTTCGGCGACATCGTCGACGACGAGTTCGTCGTCGACGAGGTCATCGTCGCTGAGTTCTTCCTCAGCGAGTACCTCGAGTGACTCTTCTTCAGGGGTGTCGTCTTGTTCGGACATGTGCTACCTGGTCGGGGGTGTGCGGCGGATCATAGACACTGACTGACGCGGCGCAACCTCGAATGACACATTTCAGTGTCGCCAAAGTCACGCGATCAAGAGAGGATCATGCCCGAATCAGCTGCGGAGGCGGCGGATTTCGAGCACTGAATCGGCGAATGCCGCCGCACTGTCACTCATTCCGTTGTTCTGGAGCCCCCAAAGGCCCTGATTCCAGGCGGCCAGTGCCTCTCGCTCGCTGTCGGTTCGATCAAGCAGGTACCGCAGGTACCGGGCGGCGAGCTGGACACCGTCAGACATCGAGAGCGGATCCAGATCAAGACCGAGCAGCCGTTCCTCGATGAAAGTCACGGTGTCGGGGCTGAGTTGGCCGATGCCCAGATGACCGCCTGGTCCGGTGATGGAAGGTTGCCAGTTCGACTCCTTCCACGTGAGCGCTTCGAGGAGATCCTGAGGGATCCCATAGCTGGTGGACCATCTCTCGAAGGCATTGGCGAGAGGGGTTGCGCTGGTCGAGGGGGTGTCGGGGTCGGCGGTGACCGGACTGGTGGTCGTCGGGGCCGCGGTGCTCGTCGGGGCCGCGGTGGTCGTCGGAGGCGTCGTCGGGGTCGGCGCGGTTGTCTCCTCAGGAGACGGGATGTTCAACGTGCGTCCGACAGCGAGGAGATTCGGGTTCGACAGATCGTTGCGCTCGGCGAGTTCGTGCACTCCGACGCCATATCTCCGGGCGATGGAGAAAAGGGTGTCGCCGGTGACCACGGTGTGGGATTCGCCCGATGGCGAATCCGTCGCAGCGAGGGTGGTGGTCGCCAACGACGGCGACGCTGAATCGCCGATCCGGAGCACTTGTCCGATGACGATGTGGTCCGGGTTGCTCAGGCCGTTCGCGGCCACGATGGCCCCGACCGTGGCTCCGTAGCGTCGAGCGATGAGCCAGAGCGTGTCGCCGGCGGTGACAGCGTGGCTGTCGGAAACGACTGCGACGGGGTCGCGCGGGGCTTCCAGGACCAGAACCTGGCCCTCGAAGATGAGGTCGGGATCGCCGAGCTCGTTCCACTCGACGAGCTCGGCGAGTGTGAGTGAATGCTCACGCGCAACCGCGCTCAGTGTGTCACCGCGCTCGACAACGACCGTGCTCGTGGCGAACATCATTGCGGACGTGAACACCGCAACGGCAAGGAGCTTCGCTGCTGTTCGAACGGGGGTATACACGGGGAGGGCCTCCATCGGCTCCGCCCGTGGCTGTGGAAAACCTAGTCAGGCCGCCGCGTTGTCACAACACCGCAACCAGTACTCACCAACAGTGAGCGTTTTCGCCACTGTCAGCCGCTGGTGCGGCCACGCTTCTCTTCGGCTCGCCGTTCGGCCTCGAGGCGACCAAGCGCGGGCTCGGCGGTGTGGTCCACGAACTTCATCGCCTCTGCAAGCGCCTTGTGGCCCGCCACGTCGGCGATTTGGGTGTGCATGCGTTGGCAGACCCGTCGGTAGGCCTCGTGGCCCTGAGGGCCGGTACGGAGCTCCAGCATGTGCATTCCCTCGCGGGCGTTGAACTGCATCGAGTAACGCACGCGGTACGCCAGAGAGACGGCGTAGGAGGCCTGGTCGGGATGATCCTCGGCCAGATCGGCGTAGAGCGCGGCGCTGCGCTCCATGACTGAATCGAACTGATCGGCCACACCGGCGGCGTCGACCGCGGCGGGACGCACGTAGCTGTGCCTGGTCGACAGGGGCTGCCAGTCGATGGTGAGCATGCGGTGGCGCTGGAGATCTCGGAACGCGCCGTAGTCGCTCAGGACGTCGAAGCGATAGTCGGTGCGCTCGAAGGCGCGGCCCGGGCGGTGGCGGCGGTTGCCGCGGTTGCCGACATACCCCTTGATGATGTCGAGTCGCTCCTCGATCGTCATTTGACGCACTCGGGCCTCGACGGTTCGCTCCGAAAGAGATGTGTGGGGGTACAGGATTGCGGCGACGACCTTGATCTCGCCCTCCGGGTCGAAATCGACGAGTTCGAGTGTGTCGTCGTCGACTGGACCACCGACCGAATCGCCGAAGATCGAATCGGCCAGGGCCTCCATGCTGTGGCGGATGTCAGACATGTAGCCCGATGTGCGTACACCGCGGTCGGGTAGATCGACTCGCTTCAGGAACGACGGAACCACCTTGCGCAGTTCCGTGAGCATCATGTCGGAGTAGGCGCGGGCTTCGGGCAGCGGGTGTGCCCGCATCCGGAGCAGCAGCGCCTCGTACGCCTGACCGGTGCCATAGATGCCCACATTCGACAACGAGGCCGCCGGGAGCATGCCGCGGATCGAATCCAGTGCTCGAGCCTTGATTGCCGTGCGATAAGCGAAGTCACTGTCGTCGGGGCTCTTGGGTTCGACCGTGCGGAAGAACTCCTGCAGCTGCGGAACCAGGTCGGAGTAGGCATCGAACATGCGGTCCATGTCGGCCACGTAGCGGGTGCCGAGCGGCGACGTCAGGATCTCGGGATCGCGGTAGTAGCGATAGCGGCCGCCGAGGCGCTGGTCATAGGCGATGTATCGAGTGGATTGTTCGAGATAGGACATGAGGCGGCCCCACTCGAGAATCTTGGTGAGCACGTTCGAGGCCTGCTCACAGGCCAGGTGGACGCCACCGAGCTGAGCCACACTGTCGTCGCCGTATTCGAAGAAGACGGTGTCGTAGAGTTCCTCGGCGCGCCGCAGACCGACGGTGGCATCGATCGTCTGGTCGCCTTCGATGTCGAGTTCGCCGACGAACTCCTTCAAGAAGAGCCGACGAAGGCTCAAGGCAGTGCGTGAGTAGCGAGCGAACAAGGCGCCCTTCACGACTTCCGGAAGGTTCACCAGAGCGAAAACCGGCTGGTCGAGATTCGTGAAGTAGCGACGAAGAACGTCGGCCTCGGAGGCGGTGAATTCTTCAGCGATGTAGACCGTCATGCGACGGTGAGCCTATGCGTTCGGTTGGAACTCACCGCGGATCGCGTCGATGGTCTGAGCGTCGGTCCAGCAGTCGACGATCGTGTAGGCCATCGACAACGCACCGTCGATAACGGCCCGGTCGGCCCGTTCGGTGTTGGTGTAGCGGGCGAAGTCCTCAGTGTGGATTGCCGTGCCCTCCGGCGCGCACTGAATCATCGGGTGGATCGCAGGAACGGTGTAGCTCACGTTGCCCATGTCGGTGGATCCGACGACGATCTTGCCCGGCTCCTCCGGGATGACCACGCGGCCGACGTCCGATGCGTTGCGCACGTAAGCATCCAGGAGGGGCGTGTTGTCGACCATGTCGTAAAACGGTGGGTCGTTCCACGTATGGGTCATCTGGCAGCCGGCCGCGTGGGCGCCGCCGTTGAGGCATGCCAGGACTCGCTCCTTCAGGACCTCGAGCGAATCCATGTTCCCGGAGCGCACGTACCACTGAGCGGCCGCGTGGGAGGGAACGATGTTGGGTTTTACCCCACCATCGGTGAAGACACCGTGAATGCGCTCGGAGGGATCGATGTGTTGACGCAGGGCGGCGATGTTGTTGTAACCGAGCACAGCCGCGTCGAGCGCGTTGAGGCCCTTCTCCGGCGCGGCGGCGGCATGGGCAGCACGGCCCTGATACTCGACTTCCATGGTGTGGATCGCGATCGTGTGCATCGTGCGCAGATCTCGATCGGCAGGGTGCACCATCATCGCGGCGTCGATGTCGTCGAACGCTCCTCGGCGGATCATGAACTCCTTGCCGCCTCCCCCCTCCTCCGCCGGGGTGCCGAGGATGGCGAGTGAGCCACCGAGTGCTTCGGCGACGACGGCAGCACCGAGTCCTGCTCCCAGGCCTGCGGTGGCGATGATGTTGTGGCCGCAGGCATGGCCGATCTCGGGCAGTGCGTCGTACTCACAGCAGACCGCGATGTGGGGGCCGCCGGACCCGACCCGAGCGTCGAATGCGGTGGGCATGTCGTACGCGCCGCGCTGAACATCGATGCCGTTGTCCTCCAACGTGCCGGTCAGCGCCTCGTGGGCGAAGTGCTCCTCGAAGTTCAGTTCGGGTCGCTCGTGGATGGCGTGCGACAGCTCGATCAGGGTCGGCGCAAGCCGCTCGATCTCCTCGCGTACTCGGGTCTTGGCTTCGACAGCGTCCATCCGCCGATCGTAGCCCTCCCGAACTCGTGCAATGTCGTTCGTTCTCTCGTGACGTGCGTGCACGAGTTCAGCTAGATCCACACTTCGACGGCGTCCGCTTCGAGCCGAACGCTCAGGGAACTGGCGGAGGCGACGCGGGCCCCGTCGAGATAGATGGGAATGGGACGGCTGAACTCCCACTGGCCGGCCTTCGGCCGCCGCATGGTGATGTCGGGGTGCGGCACGTGGGTGCCGAGAGGAAGCCGGCCCCGCGCCTTCAGTCGGTCGCCGAGTCCGAGGTTGGCTTCGAGAGTGTCGAGGCGGCCATCACCCGGGTGCGCCCTCGGGGCGATGTTCCACGAGCCGAGATGGGCGGCATTCGCCGCCACGACGACTTGGCCGCGCAGCCAGGACCGGCGGGCCACGAGGTGAGCGAGGAACCAGTGAATCCGCCCGTCCAGGAGCGCGGCACCAAGGTCGATCGAGAGTCGCGTCGCAGACGTGCCCGGTGGTGCTGGCGACGAGCGGGTTCCACCGAGCGTCCGGTG
>JAJCXZ010000011.1 GCA_029263175.1 Acidimicrobiales bacterium
TACTACGGCCCGTTGGCCCTGACCCGCTTTCTCTCCACGGTTGACCCCGCCACGATCACGGGCCGGGTCATGGTTGTGCCCTACATGAACTATCCGGCGTTCTCCGCCGGCGCTCGTACCTCACCCATCGATGGTGGAAACCTGAATCGCGTCTTCCCCGGCTCGCCGACAGGCACGGTCACCCAGCGCATCGCCGACTACATGACCCGCTACCTGTTGCCCCTGGCTGACGCCGTCCTCGACATCCACGACGGCGGCCGCACCCTCGAGTTCATGCCGATGGCGTCGACGCACGTACTGGACAACAAGAAGGACGAGGCGCGAAACCGTGAGGCCGCTGCAGCATTTGGCGCTCCGTTCGTCACCTGTCTGGTCGAGCTCGACCAGATCGGTATGTGGGACTGCACGGTGGAAGAGTCCGGCACCGCGTTCGTCACCACCGAACTCGGCGGCGGCGGCACGACGCGACCCGAGCTGATGCGGATCGCCAGCGAAGGAGTCGTGAACCTGCTTCGGCACTGGGGTGCCATGACGGGTGAGGCCACACCGCGAGCGTCGGCGGTGCTCGATATCCCCGACGACAGTGCCTACGTCATAAGCAGGGGTGAGGGCCTTCTCGAATGGCTTGTTGACCTCGGCGATGAGATCTCCAGCGGGGAACCCATCGCTCGCGTGTACAGCACCGTTCATCTCGGATCGGCGCCCGAGGAGATTCTGGCCACCCTCGATGGTGTCCTCGCGATGCGGCACTATCCGGGCAAGGTCAAGATGGGTGACGCGATCGCAATGCAGGCGACGCTCAGCCCTGCCCCTAGTCCTTGACGAAGAGCTTTCGTGGCACATTGGCCAGCAGCTCATGACCGGTCTCGGTCACGAGCACCGATTCGGTGATCTCCAGGCCCCAGTCGTCCTGCCAGAGCGCGGGCATGAAGTGGAACGTCATCCCCGGCTTCATCTCGGTGAGTTCGCCAGGCCTGATGCTGATGTTTCGCTCGCCCCAGTCAGGCGGATAGCTCAGCCCGATCCCGTATCCGGCGCGGCTCTCCTTGTCGAAGCCGTAGGACCGAAGATCGGTGATGAACGCCCGATGCATGTCCTCGAACGTGTTCCCTGGCCGTACGGCGCTCAACCCGGCGTC
Organism: Acidimicrobiales bacterium; assembly: GCA_029263175.1. Taxonomy (GTDB): domain Bacteria; phylum Actinomycetota; class Acidimicrobiia; order Acidimicrobiales; family Aldehydirespiratoraceae; genus JAACCU01. The sequence goes on from JAJCXZ010000011.1 coordinate 1,139, forward strand.
GATCGAGGAAAGAAGCGCCTCTTCCGCAGACAACCACCGGGTCGGGGCCGGGCCGAGGTGGATCGTGCGCGACAGTGGCACGTGATAGCGGCGATACACACCGGCGACCTCGAAGAACGAACCCTCGCCGGTCTTGAGTTCCCGGTCATCCCATGTGAGATGCGCCGCACTCGCGTCCACCCCGGTGGGCATCATCGGCACGATGGCCGGATAGTCGCCGCCATGGTCCGGAGTCCCCCTGATGCCGGTGTGGTAGATCTCCGCAACGAGGTCGTTCTTGCGAACACCCGGCTCCATCACCTCGAGGATGCGCTCATGCATCCTGGTCACGATCGTGCCTGCGATCCGCATGTAGTCGATCTCCTGAGGAGATTTCACGAGACGTAGCCAGTTCACCAGGCTCGTGGCATCGATCACGGTGGCGTCGGGTACGTGCTCGACCAGGCGGGCGTGGGCTCGTGCCGAGTAGTAGTAGTTGTCGAACTCGACACCGATCCGGCCTGTCGCCCAGCCGCGTTCGCTCAGCGTCGTGGTGGCGAGGTGGTCCATGGCGTGTCGCTCGGTGGACATGACGTAGTTGTCGGGATAACCGACGATGTCGTCGTCACCCAGGTAGGTGGTGCGGCGCGCTCCGTTCGCGTCCATGCCCCGGCCGAACCAGACGGGATCCCCGGTGGCGCCGACGACCGCGCACTGTGGTGTGTAGAACGACCAGCCGTCGTAGCCGGTGAGCCATGCCATGTTCGACGGGTCGTGGACGATGAGAGTGTCGATCCCTGCGTCGGCCATCGCCGAGCGGGTGACAGTCAGCCGAGCCGCGTATTCATCCCGATCGAAGTGAAGGATGGCATCGCTCATACGGCATCCAAGGCCCGAGCGAGATCGGCCAGAAGATCGTCCACGTGCTCGATGCCGGCCGAGTACCGCACGAGACCCTCGGGGATACCGAGAGCCGCGCGTTCCTCGGGTGAACACTCGACGTGGCTCGTCGTGGCCGGTGGCCCCACGGTCGTCTCCACCGCGCCGAGGTTCGCGGCTCGGTGGGCCAGCTCGAGGTGAGGCAGGAAGCGCTTCACCGCATCGAGTCCGCCCTCGATGGCAAAGCTCAGCATCCCGCCGAACCCCGTCATCTGCGAGGCAGCGATCTCATGTTGGGGATGGGAGCAAAGACCGGGATAGTTCACCCTGGTGATCTTGGGATGGGCCTCGAGAAACGTGGCCACCGCCATTGCGTTCTCGGCCTGGCGCTCGACTCGAAGTTGCAGCGTCTTCATTCCTCGCAGAAGGAGGTAGGCCGCCATGGGATCAAGCGTGGCGCCGTTGATCTCCCGGTATTGGTAGACCTTCTTCACCAGGTCGGCGCGGCCGACGACCACCCCGCCGAGAGCGTCAGCGTGGCCGCCGAGGAACTTCGTGGCGCTGTGCACGACGAGGTCGGCCCCGAGCGAAAGCGGAAGCTGGTTCATGGGTGTGGCGAATGTGTTGTCCACCATCACGACTGCGCCGACCGCGTGGCCGGCGGCGATCAGGCGGCGCAGATCCAAGACTTTCAGTGTGGGGTTGGTGGGTGTCTCCAGATACAGCAGCTCGCAGCCCTCAGCGACGGCGGCCTCAATCGCATCGGTGTCGGTGGTGTCGATGAGATCGCAATTGATGCCGAACGACGGCAGGAAGTCCGTGAAGAGCAGGCTTGTGCCTCCGTAGGTGTCCTTGACCGAAACGACCCTGTTGCCCGGCCGCAGCAAGGCATGGAGCGTGTTCGAGATCGCTGCCATGCCCGTGGAGGCGGATGTGGCCGCAGCGGCGCCCTCCAGCAGACGGATCTTCTCCTCGAAGACGGCGACCGTCGGGTTGGTGTTGCGCCCATAGATGTGGCCCTCGGCGGCGCCGGAGGCCACGTCGTACCATTCGTCGAAATCGGGGTAGCCGAACGCCACGCTGTGGACAACCGGCACCTGCGTGGCCCGGTCGAGGAGATAACGCTCTTCACCACCCCATACGGTGAGCGACGCGGCACCAAGTTCACCAGGGTTCGTCACGGGACTCCTTCTCACGCTCGAAGTGCGGCAAAGCTAGCCCCTGGGCCCTAGGTTCGGCTTGGTGGAGAGTGGTTGGCTGAACGCCGAGGAACGCGACCGCCTGGCTCGCGAGGCGCTCGCCGGCTATCTCAGCGGTCCCGACGCGCCGCTCCAGGCGACCACCGCCGCCCTTGTTGCCGCCGCGACAGCCCAGGCAGTGGTACTCGTCGAGGGAATCAGCGACCAGATCGCAGTCGAGACGCTCGCCCGATGCCAAGGCTTGGATCTTCACGGGTCCGGTGTGGTGGTTGTACCGATGGGCGGTGCCCATGGCGTCCGGCGATTCCTGGACCGGTACGGCCCGGACGGGGCAGGTCTTCGTGTGGTCGGGCTGTACGACGCCGCCGAGGAAGACATCTTCCGGCGGGCCCTCACCGACGCTGACTACGGCTCTCCTCGAGATCGAACCGACCTCGAGGCGCTGGGCTTCTTCGTCTGCGACGCCGATCTGGAGGCGGAGCTCATACGAGCGGCCGGCCGAAGTTCGATCGAAGTGCTGCTCGAATCGCAAGGGGATCTCGGCTCCTTCCAGACCCTGCAGAAGCAGGCCGAATGGCGAGACCGGGAATTCACGGCCCAGGTGCGGCGCTACCTGGGTGCGGGTGCCCGGCGCAAGAGTCGATACGCGCGCCTGCTCATCGAGTCGCTCGATGTGGCCGATGCCCCTCGCCCTCTCCGCAAGGTGTTGGAGCGAGTTACCCATCGGTAGCCGCGACGGGCCAAACTGGTAGGGAACACAGGAGACGACGCGATGGCTGACACAACCGAAACGCAGGACCAGATCTTCTCGCCTGACATCCGGACCCCTGAGATGGAGATGGCGGAGACAGGCGGAGGGGTCCCCGACGCGGCAGATCTGGATCTCGCAGACATCAACCCTGCCAACCCACATCTGTTCAAGGACCATCGCTGGCACGACTACTTCGCCCGCCTGCGCGCCGAAGATCCTGTCCACTTCAATGAGCTCGAGACCTCGGGCCGCTTCTGGTCGATCACCAAGTATGACGATGTCCGCGCCGTCGACGGCGATTGGAAGACGTTCTCATCGGCGCAGGGGATCACCCTCGGCGTCCGCCGCACGCCCGAGATCGATGAAATGAACCAGCGAGCCACATCGTTCATCTCCATGGATCCGCCGAAGCACACCGAGCAGCGCAAGACCGTGCGTTCGGTGTCCGCGCCGAGCAACCTCCGCAACCTCGAGCCCCAGATCCGTGAACGCACGATCGAGGTTCTGGACTCCCTGCCCGAAGGTGAGACCTTCGATTGGGTCGACACGGTCTCGATAGAGCTCACCACCCTCTTGCTCGCCGCGTTGTTCGATTTCCCGCTCGAGGATCGGCGGAAGCTGACCCGCTGGTCCGACATCGTGTTCGCGGTGCCCGAACCAGGCGGTGTCGTCGAGACCACCCAGCAAAAGATCGACGAGATGCTCGAGATGGTCGGCTACTTCGAGGGCTTGTGGGCCGAGCGCCGCGAGAACCCAGGGTTCGACCTGGTCTCCATGCTCGCGAACGGCGAAGCCACCAAAGACATGCCCACGCTGGCTCATCTCGGCAACCTCCTCCTACTGATCGTCGGCGGCAACGACACCACCCGCAACACCATGTCGGGCAGTGTCTACGGCCTCAACAAGTTCCCGGACCAGTACGACAAGCTGATCGCCGACCCGGGTCTGGTGCCCCGGATGGTCCCCGAGATCATCCGCTGGCAGACCCCGCTGTCATACATGCGTCGCACCGCCACCATGGACACCCAGATCGGCGACAAGAAGATTCTCGAAGGCGACCAGATCCTGATGTGGTATCTCTCCGCCAACCGCGACGAAGAGGTCTTCGAGAATGCCGACGTGATCGACATCGATCGCCACAATGCCGATCGCCACCTGGCGTTCGGTTACGGCATCCACTTCTGTATGGGCAGCCGCCTGGCCGAACTGCAGCTCCGTGTGCTGTGGGAAGAGGTGCTCGCCCGCTTCAAGCGTGTGGAGGTCCAGGACGAGCCGGAGCGCACGTTCTCGTCCTTCGTCAACGGCTACGCATCGCTCCCGGTCCAGGTCACCCGCAAGTAGCGAGGTTCACGTGACCACGTGAACCTCACGGGGGTGATTGGTCAGGCACTCGACGCCGGTGGATGTGATGAGCGTTGTCTCGCTCATCTCCATGCCCCAGTCGTCGAGCCACATGCCCAACATCACGTGAATCGTCATGTTCTCTTCCAGCACGGTGGTTTCTCCGCGACGGAGGCTGACCGTGTGTTCACCCCAGTCCGGGCCGTAGCCGACACCGATGCCGTACCCGATCCGGCTCTCCTTGGTGAGCCCGTAGTGGTCGAGCACGTCCTGCCATGCTCGATGCACATCGTGGGCGATTGCGCCGGGCTTCATGGCCTCCAACACCGCCTCGAGGCCTTCGAGGACTGCGCTGGCGGTGTCGAAGAGACGTTGGGGGCCTGAACCAAGTTGCACGGTGCGGGCCAGACCCGCGTTGTACCGTTTGCGTGTGCCACCCAGTTCGAGCGCGACCGTCTGGCCGGGCTCGAATCTCTCGTCCGTCCACATCGGGTGAGCCGTCGTTGCTGCCTCCCCCGCCAGGATCAACGGCGACAAGGCGGTGAGGTCTCCGCCGAATTCCTGGGTGCCACCAACCTGCTTGGCCACGATCGCCGCCATGAGGTCGCACTGACGCACCCCTGGTGCGATTGTCTCGTAGGCCACCGTCATCGCCCCCTCGACGAGCCGAGCGGCCTGTCGCATCACCTCGATCTCGGCCTCGCTCTTGACGCTCCGACACCAGTTCACGAGCAGATCAGCGTCCTGCCAACGGGCATTCGGAAGGGCAGCTTGCAGTCGAGCGAAAGCCCTCGGGGTGAAGAAGTAGGTGTCGCTCTCGTAGCCGATGACATGACCGTCCAACCCCAGCTCCGCCATGGTTCCACCGATGACATCCATCGGATGAGTTCCCTCGCGCTGCACACAATCCTCGGGGTACGGCCGGACTTGGTCATCGCTCAGGTAGGTCGTGAACCTGGCGGCACCACCGTCCATCCGGCGGCCCATCCAGATCGGCCCGACGTCATGTTGGACCAGCACGATCTGCGGTGTGTAGAACGACCAGGCGTCGTAGCCGGTGAGCCAGTTGTGGCTGTTGGGATCGCCGATGACCAACGCGTCGAGTCCACGTTGAGCCATTTCGGCTCGGACCTTGGCCAGCCGAGCGTTGTACTCGGCCTCGGTGAATGCGGGAGGCATCAGTGGATCTCCGGGGTGGATTCTGCAGCGGACAGTGCGTCTTGGTGGCGGAAGATCGATGTGTATCCATCCGACCAGTCGGGCGGGAGGATCATCGTCATGTCCTCGTGATGGGCGATGCCCGGCTCTTCGCCCCGCACGATTTGGCCGTAGTGCGAGCTTCGGTAGGGCGGCGCGGTGTACGGGATGGCGTCGGCGGCGCTGTACGTGATGACGAGGGCAGGCCGGTTCCGGTCGCTGTGGTTCGGCGCCGAGCAGTGCAGCGTCAGCGCGTGGTGCACGCTGACCGACCCGGCCGGCCCCGTGATCTGCACCGCCGATTCGATGGCGGCATCGTCGAGTAGCTCGGAGGCGATTGCTCCCACCCACACACCGTCAGCGTCGTAGTGGGAATACATCGGGCCCTTGTGGCTGCCGGGCACCACGGTCAGCGGGCCCCGTTCAGTCGTGAGATCGTCGAGAGCGACGACGAACTGGATCGTGCCGGTGTTCGTGTGGGGGTAGAACGCGATGTCCTGATGCCAGTCGACGGCCGCTCCTCCACCTGACCACTTGAGGTTGGCGAACGCGTCACGGAACCGAACATTGGGACCGAGCACATCGGAAGCGATGTCCACCAACACGGAATCTCGACAGAAATCCCAGAAGACTTCGTCGATGTCGTCGATCAAGGCAGCACGACGAAGGCGCGGCGCATCTGCGCGGTGACCGGCATCGAGATCCACCAGATGAGTCGATTCGGACAACGAGCGACTGGCTTCGATGATCGCGCCGAGGGCCGCTTGCAGCGATCCGAGTTGATCCTCGGCCAGCAGGGCCGGGAAGGCGAGGTATCCCCGCTCCTCCCACCGTTCGCGGCCGCTGTCATCGATGACGAGCGGCGATGAGGCGCACACCTCTTCCCAACGCACGGCTAGCTCCTGCTCCGGAGGCCGGGGGCGACTTCTCCAGAGGCATCCACGGTGAACGATCGAACCTCCGGCGGCGCCGACATCTGCTTGGCCACGATCACGCCCGGACTGTAGTCGCGGTGGCCTACTCGGCGAGCTCTTGTTGATAGGCGAAGAGGGCCGGCGTGCCACCGGTGTGCACGAAGAGAATCGATCCATCCGTTTCCGCGGCGCGAGCGAGAGCCGTGGCCATCACTTTGCCGGTGTAAACCGGATCCAGCAGAAGAGCTTCGTGCTGCGCCGCGAGCCCTATTGCTTCTCGAGTCGCGTCGTTGAGGCGGCCATAGCCCGGCGCAAGATTCTCATCCGTCAACACGATGTCGTTGGGGGCCACAGGGTTCGGGACTTCGAGGAGTCGGCCGATCTCCTGCGTTCGAGCAAGGATTCTCTCTCGCTGCTCGTCCGCTCTCCGGCGCACACAGACGCCGGTCACCGGCACTGTGCAACCCAACCACCGGAGGCCGAAGAGCAACCCGGCGTGGGTGTGCCCGCTCCCCGATCCAACGACCACCTCATCAATGTCCGGGGCGCTCGGGTCCACTTGGTCCAGAAGCTCCTCGGCAGCCAGCACATACCCGAGCGCACCAAGAGGTGCATGGCCCGGCGCCAGGTGGATGACGTAGGGAGTGCGGCCCTGCTCGCTCAACCCGGCCGCGATCGATTCGAGCTGCCGATCCGCTCCCGCCTCATCCTCACCCTCGGAATAGTGGTGGATCGTCGCGCCCAACAGTCGGTCGAGAAATACATTTCCTGAACTCGCATACAGGTGGTCGTTACGGTCGACCCGTTGCTCCAGCTGTACGTGGCTCCGCATCCCGAAACGGTTCCCTGCTGCGATGGCCGAGCGCACGAAGTTGGATTGAACCGCGCCGGTGATCAACAGCGTGTCCGCCTTGTGCGCCAGCGCATCGCCGAGATAGAACTCGAGCTGGCGGATCTTGTTCCCGCCCATGGCGAGGCCCGTGAGGTCGTCTCGTTTCACCAACAGTCTGCCCGCGCCGATGTGCCGACTGAGGTTGGCCAGGAGCTCCAGCGGCGTGGGCAAATGGGCGAGTGGTACTCGCGGCAACTCTGCAAGCTTCGGTGGCAGAGTCTGCGTCATCGGCATGCTTGGCATCCTTTCAGCTGAAAGACCCCAGCGGCGCCCGAGGGGCACCATGTCATGCGCAAGTCCGCAGGTTCCGCGATCGTTGGCCATGTTTCGGGGCTGACTACTGATCTTCAGTCCTCACTGCCTGACCAACGGGATCGAAATTTTCTGCGAGTAGTTCTGTCAGACTCTCGATTATGAGCACCGTCGCACCCCTGACCAAGCAGTACACAACCGTGAACGGCAAGCAGATGGCGTATCACGACGTCGGTACGGGTGACACCGTCCTGTTCCTACACGGGAATCCGACCTCCTCTTACCTGTGGCGCGACATCGTGCCGCACGTTTCGGGGCAGGCCCGCTGCGTCGTGCCGGATCTGATCGGCCAGGGCGACTCCGACAAGCTCGACGACAGCGGGCCCGACTCGTATCGATTCGTCGAACATCGCGAGTATCTCGATGGCCTGCTCGATCAACTCGACCTCGGTGACAACATCACACTCGTCATTCATGATTGGGGATCGGCGCTCGGGTTTGACTGGGCCAACCGTCACCGAGACCGAGTAGCAGGCATTTGTTATATGGAGGCCATCGTGCGTCCGGTGACATGGGACGAGTGGCCCGATGCCGCAACACCCATCTTCCGGGCGCTGCGCTCAGAGGCCGGTGAGGAGATGATTCTTACGAAGAACATCTTCGTCGAACGGATACTCCCCGGCTCCATCATTCGCGATCTCAGCGGTGCGGAGATGGACGAGTACCGACGCGCGTTCGTCCACGAGGGCGAGGATCGACGTCCGACACTCACGTGGCCCCGCCAGATCCCCATCAGCGGCGAACCTGCGGACGTGGTCGAGATCGTCCAGTCATACGCCGACTGGTTGGCCACATCCGATCTTCCGAAGCTGTTCATCAATGCGGACCCGGGCACGATCCTCACCGGGGCGCAGCGCGAGTTCTGCCGAACCTGGCCCAACCAGACCGAGGTCACGGTCGCCGGTATCCACTTCATCCAAGAGGACAGCGCTGATGAGATCGGCGCGGCGCTGGCCGGATGGCTACGGTAACCCGATGAGCGAAACTCCCGACGGTTGGGTATTTGCAGACTCCGGAAACATGCCTTGGCAGGTGATGGGCGAAGGTGTCGCGATGAAGGCGATGGCCGCCGCCGATGGCCGGATGATCGCCACCTTCCAGTTCCAGCCCGGCTACGTGGGCGGAGCCCACGAGCACGCCGACCCCGAGTTCTCCTACATTCTCGAGGGGTCGCTGATCTCCCAGGGGGTATTGATGACGGCGGGCCACGCGTACGCCGCTCGGGCCGGCACCACCCACGACGACTTCCGCACCGAAACCGGCTGCACGCTTGTATCGGTCTTCAAGGTTCCGGGCTGAACGTCTCGAATCGCGGTGGCGCAACGTGTAGAGATCCTCTGGCAGAGCGAGGGGCTTCAGAGTTCCGAGCAGTGCAGCATCCGGAGCGAACCAGGACCGAGAGCCATCGCCGGAGTGGCCACATTGTCGCTTGGGGATGCGCCGCTTCGGATCGAGTACGCCGTCACGACTGACTCTCAGTGGGCAACCCTCGCGGTCGGCATCACTCTGACCGGCGAGGAATCGGGTCGACGGCTCTCGCTCCAGCGCGGCGGCGACACCTGGACCGTCGATGGCCAGCCTCGACGGGACCTCGACAGGTGTCGCGATGTCGATCTCGGCTGGACTCCTGCGACCAACGTGCTTCCCCTGCGTCGGCTTCCCATTGCGGACGGAGAGTCGATGACGACCAGGGCGGCATGGGTCCGTTTCCCCGAACTCGATGTCGTTGTCAGTGAGCAGACCTACACGCGGCTCGCTCCCGATCGGGTGCGGTATCAGTCGGGCACGTTCGAGGCCGACCTCCGCGTGACACCAGATGAAATCGTCACGACCTACGGCGACGAGCTGTGGGTGGCGAAGACGCTCGTCCGGTTCTGACGGATCAGAGCTGCTCCGAGAGAAAGCCACCGATCACGCCGATCGCTTCCGCCAAGTGAGCGCGGCCGTCGGGGCCGCTGTAGTAGTGCGAGGCGCCCTGCACCACGTGGAGCTGCTTGCGATTGTGGGTCACCGCATCGAACAGGCGGGTGGTGTGGCTCGGTAGCGCCGCATCATCAGCGGAGTTCCCGACGACGAGGACGGGCACTGAGATCCGCGCCCCGGAGGCGATCGCATCGCACCGGGCGTCGTCGTAGCTCCACTGGCTGAGCCAACTCCGCAACGTGCAGAATCGAGCGAGCCCCACTGGTCCATCGTTCACCACCTCGGGATCACCGAGGTAGCACGTGCCGGGCACGCGGTCGCTGGGCTCGATCGTCGGATCCAGGAATCGAGGGTCGGCCATCGTGCCGTGCACGGTGAAACCGAACTCCTGGTTCGGACTGTCGGACCCGCGAATGGCGGCGAGCTTCACCCTGACCCACGCGGTGATCCGCCGATTGCGGGCGACTTGGGCCTCGCGGAACGTCGCCAGAAACTCTGGAGAGTACGGCGGCTGGTTGGGGTTGGTCGGATCGTAGAGATTGAGCTTCGGATCGCGGACGTCGGGGCGAGCCTCGTCGTGAATCGAGGGGTCGATCCATTCGGTGAAGATCTGGTGGCGGCTGACGTGTGATGCCAACATCAACAACCCATCAGCGACCGGCATCCGGTCAGCGGCGACGGGGTACGGATCTCCCGCGGCGGTATCAGCGATGCCTTCCCCTGCCTCGGCCAGCGCCTGGTACCACATCGAGAGCGAACCACCGCCGGACCAGCCGGCCAGTACGATCCGGGCGTATCCGAGCCGTTGCTTGGCATCCAGGATCGCCTCACCCAGATCAGCGGCAACCTTCTCCATGGTGAGGCCGTAGTCGGCGCCCCGGTATCGAGAGTTGGCCCACAGAACATGGTGCCCGTCGGCCGCCAGCGCGCGAACCATCGGCAGATACATTCCGCCTCCGACGGGGTGCATGAAGATGATCAGCGTGTCGGACGGCGTGTCGACAGGCCGGATCAGATGACAGTCAAGCCCGACCACGGCGCCGCCACCTCCGTAGACGTCGCTGTAGGTGGCATTCTCCTTGAAGCCCACCACATAGGCGATTCGTTCACAGCCCTCGGGTGTGCCCGGAGTTCTTGATCCATCTGCCACTCGCTGCTCCTAGGTTCTAGAGGGCCCGGGTCTGGCCCGCTCCGTCGTAGAGGACCGCCGACAGCGCCAAGTTCGCGGCAGCTCGTACTGCGGCGCCCGCTGGGTCGACGTCGGCCGTGGGCGGGGGAACCGTGGTGAACGAGGAGTGAGGCTTGTCACCCCGCACCGCGAGGACGTGATAGTCGCCACGAGTCGGCCGGACGTCGGCACCGAGGTAGCTCTGCATGGCGATACCCACCCGACGGCGCCCGGAACGGTTCGGCTGCGACCCGTGGACAAGCCAGGGATGATGAAGCGACATCTGGCCGGCCCGAAGTACGAGATCCACTGCGGCCGCCCCATCGACCCCGGCCACCGTTTGACCACGAGTCAACATGTTGTCCTCGCCGAAGGTGTCGAGATGTCGAAACCGCTTGCCGTGGGAACCGGGGATCACCGATACACACCCGCTCGCTCTCGTGGATGGCGTCAGCGCGATCCACGCAGTGACGAAGTTGTCCGGTTCGAGCCCGATGTAGAACGCGTCCTGATGCCAGCTGACGAACGCCGCCGAGTCGGGTTCTTTGATGAACAACACTGACGACGACAGCGAGATGTCCGGCCCGACGAGGCTCTCCGCCGCATCGACGACTCGCGCATCCACGGCCAGGTCGGCGAGAAACGGAAACGCCAGATGAGCATTGTTGCGATGCTCGGTGTGTAGCTCTGTGGGGTGATGGGTCTCGGCCTCTTCCAGAAGCCGGAGCAGTTCGGCTGCCTCGTTCTCAGCCATGACATCGATGGGCGCCACCCAGCCATGTTGTCGATAGTGCGCCACCTGCACGGCAGAAAGAACAGCCACGGCAACGACACTATGCGACGCACCGGATGGGCTCCCACTCCTTCGGTGGTGTAGCAAGCCTTGGTGACCTCGCTCTTCCGCCGGCTCCGCGAAACTCAGGAGCTAGTCATTCTCTGCGGCGCGACATTCCTCGTGATGGCCGGCCAGGGAGTGGTGTCGCCGGTCCTCCCGCTCTACGCCAAGGAGTTCGGCGTCAGCGCGACCATGGTCGGGCTCACGCTCACCGTCTTCGCTCTCGCCCGGTTGCTCGTCAACGTTCCTGCCGGAATGATCGCCGATCGCTTCGGCCGGCGGGTTCTCCTTGTTGGGGGACCGGTGATCACCTCGATCGGCATGTTTGGGTCAGGACAGGCCGATGACATCTGGGAGCTGCTCGTCTGGCGTTTCATCGCCGGTGGTGGATCGGCCTTCTTCATGTCCGGGGCCATGATCTATCTGATCGACATCGCTCCTGCTGCGTCCCGGACTCGGTATGTCGCTACAAATCAGTGGGCACTCAGCCTGGGTATCGCGCTCGGGCCCGGCATCGGCGGGATCGTGGGCGAAGCGTACGGCTTGGCTGCTCCCTTCTACGTCGTCGGTGTGCTCGGGATTCTCACCGCGGTGTATGCCGGAATCCGACTCCCCGAGACTCGGGGAACGATCATCGATGAGACCGACGCTGCACCGGTTCCACCCGTGAGCGCGCGAACCTTCCTGTTCAGCCGCCAGTTCCTCCTCGTCGCGTTCGTCTCCGCCACGATCTTCATGGCTCGTGCGGGTACCCGGGGCACCTTGATGCCTCTGCACGCCGATGCGGAGCTCGGATGGGGCCCGTCGGAGATCGGCGTCGTCTTCATGGCGACGGGTCTCCTGACGCTTTTCACCCTGATGCCGTCGGCGTGGGCGGCCGATGCAATCGGCCGACGCAACGTGATGCTCTTTTCGGCGCTGTTCGCCGGACTCGGAGCACTGGTGGTCGGGAGCTTCACCAGCTCGGTGGGTTTCGTGGCCGGTGCCGTCATCATGTCGGTGGGCACCGGCACCTCTGGTCCTGCGCCGGCAGCCTACGTGGCCGACATCGCTCCGCCGGAGAAACGTGGTCTCGCCATCGCCATGTACCGATCTTCCGGCGACGTGGGCTTTCTCGCTGCCCCTCCCTTGCTGGGTCTACTGAGCGAGGCGACCTCGCTGTCGACTGCGCTCATCGTGAGCGGAGTCATCGTTGCGGGAGCCGGTGTCCTGTTCTTCGTCGGATCAGCGGGAGATCCGGCCGCGGGTCGCCGTCCAGTGCTTTAGCCTTTCGGCATGCGTAGTCGGCTGTCCGTGACAGCAACCAGGGCTCTTCGTTCAACGGTTGGTTACGGTGCGGCCAAGCTCGCTTCCAGCGACCGCCTCATGGGCGCGATCTATGACCTGACGAACGAAACCAACTTCTCCGGACTCTCCGAGCATGAGGAGATGTTGAACGACAGCGTCCGAGTGGACACCTATCACGAGGGCATCCGCCGAAACGTCAGACGCGGCGATGTGGTACTCGACCTCGGCACCGGGTCAGGCCTGCTGGCCTTCATGGCCAGCCGCGCCGGCGCCGCCAAGGTCTACGCCGTCGAACACTCCGGATTCATCGAGGTGGCGCGAGAGATCGCGGCGCACAACGACATCACCAACATCGAATTCGTGCAGGCCAACAGCCGAGAATTCACGCCGCCTGAACCAATCGATGTGGTGCTCCACGAGCAGATGGGCGACGAACTCCTCAACGAGAACATGCTCGAGAATGTGCTCGATCTCCGAGACCGCGTTCTCCGCCCGGGGGGCCGGATCCTCCCGGCGCGCTTCAAGCTCTTCATTGAACCCGTCACGTTCCACGAGTCGATGCGGGTACGGCGATTCTGGAACACCGAGTTGCCCGACGGTCTCGACCTCAGCGCCATCGAGCACTCGGTGACCGCCGCTCGTTTCGACACGGGGCGTACCGAGCAACTGTGGGTCCGGCCTGGTTCGGTGGCCTCCACCTTGGGCACGCCTGCCCCGATCCTCGAGTTCGACCTCCACACACTCGACACGGGGGACTCACTCCAACTCGACCACGTCGTATCGCGAACGGCGCCGGCCGACACCATCGTCGACGGGTTCTGCGTCTGGTTCGAAGCTGCGTTCGACGATCACTGCGGTCTCTCGACCTCGCCTCTGTCTCCGGTCACGAGTTGGGGCAACCGCATGTTCCGGTTCGACGAGGAGATCGCTGCAGGAGAGTCACTGCGCTGCCATGTGCACCTGGGTCAAGCCGTCGAACCTTCGACCTGGACGGTCGAACGGCTCTGAACGCTCCGTGCGCAGCGTACGATGCGCAGCCGATGAGTGAACCACGAGACGCAGAAGAGGTCCGAGGCGACGTATTCGAGACGCTCGGCAACGGACGAGTCCACGAGTCCAACGGAGAGGAAGGGCGCTCGGTTCTCGAGTTCACTTGCAAACCCGAGATGTGCCACTCCGGCGGAGTTGCGCAGGGCGGGTTCGTCACCGGCTGGATCGACGCGGCGATGGCACATGCTTGCATCGCCCGGTACACCACGGCGTATTGGATTGCCACGCTCGAGCTGAAGGTGAGCTTCTACCGCCCCGCAAACCCTGGGTTCGTCATTGCCGAAGGCTGGATCGAGCGCGCCGGTAAGCAGACGGTCTTCGCCGAGGGCCACTTGCTTGATGCCGCTGGTCAGATACTCGCCAAGGCCAGCTCGACGATTCGTCTCGTTCCGAACCGCGTTTGACCACCCGACGGTCAAGTCGCATGATCGGACGACCGCGAAGGCCGCCCGATCGGAGCGAAATCAGGACCCGAGGCTTCCCTTCGATGCCTTCTTTTCCTTCTTGGACTGGCGCTTCTCTTTGGCGGATTTGGCGGGGGGAGTTTTGGCCGCTCGCCCGCCTTTGTCTTTGCCGGCCATGATGACCTCTCTCCGGTCGAGTCGAATCCCGACCAGAGGGCACTATCTCACAGTCCTGAGGGTTCGCCGTTGCGGTTCCGATATGTGATCATCGGGTCATGACCGCTCAACACTCATCGTTTCTCTCCTCTGCGGATGGGACGAAGATCGCGACATACGCCTGGACGGACGTGATCGGAACCCCGCGAGGTGCCGTTCAGATCGCTCACGGGCTCGGTGAGCATGCCGGTCGCTACTCGCGCTTCGCGACAGCCCTCAATACAGCCGGCTACCTCGTGTTCGCCACCGATCACCGTGGCCATGGTCGTACGAGCAGCCAATCCCTCGGCGATTTCGGCGCCCCGGGATTCATGGGGCTGATAGCCGATGTCGCCCAGTACGGAGCCCAGATCGCGGATGGGCATTCGGGGGTCCCCTTGTTCCTCTTCGGTCACTCGATGGGATCGTTTGCCGCGCAGGCCGTCATCATCGACCACTCCCGGCTCTACGCCGGAGTCGTGCTGTCAGGGTCGTCCGCTCTCGATGTCCTCGCCGCGAGTGTGGCCGATGCCGCCGGCCCCGGTGGGCTCGAGGCCTTCAACGCCGGTTTCGACCACCGAACCGGCTACGAGTGGCTGTCCCGCGACGAGACCGAAGTTGACATCTACGTGGCCGACGAATGGTGCGGTTTCGACCTCGTCCCGGAATCCGCTCCGACCCTGTTCGAGCCCGCCGGCCGTCTGGCTGACCCCGGCCTTCTCGGCTGCATACGCAACGATCTACCGATCCTCGTCGCGTCAGGGAGCGCCGACCCGCTCGCGGCCGATGGGCAACTCGTGCAACTCCTCGGGCAGCGCTATCGCGACGCGGGGATCACCGACGTCACTGTCACCGTCTACCGCGGGGCCCGCCACGAAATCCTCAACGAGACCAACCGCGACGAAGTCACCGCCCAGATCGTCGGCTGGCTCTCTCGATCAGCGCTCGCAAACCAATGACCGACGACATGATTCGCACCATCGAATGGCACAACGGTGAAAAGGTCTCCGGCCCCTTCTCCGACGCCGAAATGGACCGCCGCCAGTCGCTGCTGCGACAGCACATGGGCCTGCACGACCTCGATGTGTGCCTCTTCACATCGATGCAGAACATCGGCTACTTCTCCGGCTTCATCTACTGCGCATTCGGCCGCAAGTACGGCTTCGTGGTGGATCAGAACACTGCCACCTCCATCAGCGCCGGGATCGACGGCGGCCAGCCGTACCGCATGACGTACGGCACCAACATCACCTATACGGACTGGCGCAAGGACAACTTCTGGTTCGCCGTCCAGAACCTCACCAAGGGCACGAAGCGTCTTGGTGTCGAGTTCGACCACCTGACCCTCGACATCAAGTCCCAGCTCGAAAGGGCGCTGCCCGGCGTGCAGTTGGTGGACGTCGCCGTTGACACCATGTGGATGCGCACCATCAAGTCCGAAGAGGAGATCGCCCACATCACGATCGGGGCCAACGTCGCCGATATCGGTGGTGCTGCGGCCGCAGAGGCCGTAGCCGCCGGAGTCCCGGAGCATGAAGTGGCGCTCGCTTCCACTCAGGCGATGGTTCGTGAGATCAGCTCGCGGTTCGACTTCGTGGAGCTCATGGACACCTGGACGTGGTTCCAGTCGGGCATCAACACCGATGGCGCCCACAATCCGGTCACCAACAAGCTGATCGACGCGGGCGACATACTCAGCCTCAATAGCTTCCCGATGATCTTCGGCTACTACACGGCACTTGAACGCACCATGTTCTGTGAGCATGCCTCGCCCGAGCACCTGCGTTTGTGGCAGATCAACGTCGACGTGCACGAGGCGGGACTGAAGCTGATTCAGCCCGGTGCTCGATGTATGGACATCGCCACGCAACTCAACGACATCTATCGCCAACACGACCTTCTCCAGTACCGGTCATTCGGCTACGGCCACAGTTTTGGTGTGCTGAGCCACTACTACGGTCGTGAGGCGGGTGTGGAGTTGCGTGAGGACATCAAGACCGAGTTACAGCCCGGCATGGTTGTTTCCATGGAGCCGATGATCATGATCCCGGAAGGTCAACCCGGTGCCGGTGGTTACCGCGAGCACGACATTCTCGTGGTGCACGAAGACGGCGTGACAAACATCACCGGATACCCCTACGGCCCTGAGCACAACATCATCGAAGCGCGCTGACGGAAGGCTCGCTCAGCTCGAGGCCTGCTCGGTCGTCGGGATGGCGACGCGGGCGGTGCGCTTGGCGAAGTAGTAGATCCGGCGAAGATTCGCCACGACATCGGTTTCGAAGCGGTACAGCTCTATGCGATTGTCGTCCGGTGCCGCCAACCGCCCGGCGTAATGCTCGGCAATGGCCTGGGCCATCTCGTTCATCTCGCTCTTCATGGCCGAAACGGCTCGTGCGTCTTCCGCATTCCCTTCGGCCAGGGCAGCCACGGCCAGATCGAGCGCCAGGCCTACCTGGCTGTGGAATTCGCCGATCATCTGGCGACTCTCGGGGCCGACCACATAACCGTTGGCCAGCCGATCGCGGCCGAGGGAGATCAAGTTCGTTTCGATGACGTCGCCGATGGCCTCGAGGTTGTTGGTCGCCTCCATGAGATCCATCAGTTCCTCAGTTGACCCCGGGCTGAGTGAGTGTTGTCCGACACGACCCAGATACACGATGATCTGTCCGTGGAGGTCATCGACCTCGTCGTCGAGATCCTCAACGGCCTGCAGCGCTTCCTCCGGGCCATCGAGCACCGCAGGGAGGGCGTCGGTGAGCATGACCTGGACCCGATTCGTCATTCGAAGCAGCTCGAGCCTCGCTCGCTCGAGCGCAAGGGTCGGGGTACGAAGTAGCGAATCATCGAGGTACTTGAGACGGAGGGGCTGGTCCTCAGGACGGTCGGGCACGAGGCGGACCACCAGGCGTTCCAGTTGCGGCACAAACGCCAGAAAGACCACGGTGTTCACGACATTGAAGATGGTGTGAGCGTTGGCTATCTGACGAGCCAACGGCCCCCCGATGGAGTCGACCATCGCGGCCAATGCGCCGACCAGCGGAAGCCATGCCAGCGCTCCCATGAGGTTGAAAAGCGTATGGACCACGGCGGCCCTCACCGCTTCGGGTGGCTTCCCGAGCGCTGCGAGTTGAGCCGTCACCGAGGTGCCGACGTTGGCCCCCAGAACGAGGGCGATCCCCGCCTCTGGCGTAATCAGCCCCTCACTGGCGAGGACGATGATGATTCCGGTGGTGGCCGATGACGACTGCACCAGCGCGGTGAAAACCAACCCGACCAGAAGCGCGAGGATCGGGTTCCGCATCGCCGCCATCAGATCAATGAAGGGTTCATAGGACCGCAGGGGCTCCATGGCCGCCCCCATCACCGACATGCCGAAGAAGATCAGCCCGAGGCCCATGATGAGATTGCCCTGAACAGTTCGTCGATTCGTCTTCCCGAAGAAGGCGATGCCATAACCCAAAGCCACGATCAGGAGGGCATATCGAGATACCGAGAACGCAACGACCTGGGCGGTGATCGTGGTGCCGACATTCGCACCCAGGATCACGCCGATGCCTTGACTGAGGTTCATGGTCCCCGACGAGATGAAGCCCACCACCAACACCGTCGTGACCGACGAAGACTGAATCACCGCGGTGACGCCTGCGCCGGATGCCGCTCCGAGGAATCGATTCCTCGTCATTCGTGCCAGTACGTATCGCATGCGGCTACCGGCCGCAACGCGCAGTGACTCGGTCAGCCGGTCCATCCCGAACAGGAAGACCGCCAACCCACCGAGAAGTCCGGTTGTGACGACGAACCAGTCGATCGCGCCATTGCCGTCAACGGCCGGCACGATTGCGGCCTGCAACGATGTGATGAGGCGGGTCACACGAGCGGACGTTAGTCAGAAATCCCCAGCCCGGCCATGGACCTTTTCCTCTTCTTTTTGCCCGAAACGGGAGTTTCAATTGAGGCAAGGCCATGAAGGGAGCTCAAGATCAACGACGAGTTACACGGAGAGCATCTCGAACCGTCGACGGCGCAGAGTTGCCCCGCCGACAACGTTTCGCGAGCCGAGGTGGTTGTCGATCTCACCACCGAGGTTCGATGGTTCTTCGACGGTCGTCTGCCACCTGACGTGCTGTCGTGGTTCACCGACGGCATCGTCGGCCTGCTCGAGGAACGATGCGATCGCTACCGCCTCGATGAGCAGGTCGACATCGGCGTGAAGCGCCGCGCCCAAACGAAACTCGAACTGAAGCTGCGACTCCGGCCGCCCGAGCTTTTCATTCTGGGCCGGTACGTGGAGGGCAGTCTCGAGACGTGGCAGCGCTGGAGTCCGGCCGATGGCCGGATCTACCTCACCGACAACACGATCTGGGTCGACATCGCCAAGCGTGTGATCAAGCGGAGGTTCGACGTCGATGGCCGTGAAGTTCCCTTGTCCGAGGCAAATCGGGCGATGACGGGCGACGGGTGCGACATCGAGGTCGCGACCGTGGAAGTCAACGGCCAATCGGCGTGGACGTTCGCGTTCGCCGCATTCGGCCATGTCGACAATCATCGTCAGCTACTCGAGACAGCCTGGGATGCGGTTGTCAGTGGGCGTCCTCGACCCGACCGGCTTCGGCTCGACTACGTCAACTCCTGTGGCTATCCGGAATGGATGACGCGGTTCTACTCGCATCCCCACCCAGCGCTGTCCCACAGCTACCCGGGCGACCTGAGCTGATTCACCCCGGAGCGGCGCTCTCGATCGCCGCGCTCAGATTCGCGGCGTTGGTCGCGTCGCGCCGTTCGAGAGCGCTGATGAGAGTGTCGTCAATGCCCACCGACTCGAGGACCTCGCGAGTGTCGTCACCGATGAAGGGCGCATGTCGGCGCGGAAAGGGAGCATCAACAAATGTGACGGGTGGTCGAGGAAAGCGCATCTTCCCGAGGCTCGGGTGCTCCGTCTCGATGAGGGAGCCGGCGTGTCGAATCTGCTCGTCCTCATGCAGATCATCGAGGGTGTTCACCCGCGCGACAGGGACACCGAATACGTCGAGCATGTCGCAGATCTCAGCCGTCGTGACATCTGCAATCATGGCCTCGATCTCAGCGTTGAACTCCTCAGCGCGGCTGAGTCGAGCCGGTAGTGTCGAATAGCGCTCATCGAGGTGCAGTTCGCTTCCGCGCCAGATCGAGAGAAGCTCCAGCGAGTCATCCGAGACGAGGACGATAGCGACGTAGCCGTCCTTGGCGCGAAAGATCGGGAAGTAGTCGGCCAGCTCACCCTGATGCTGGATGTCGTCGCCCAGGAGAGTGCGAGACCACATCATGTCGGGCCACATGTAGTACAGAGCCGAGTCGAGCATCGAGACAGGGAGATACCGACCCTCGCCCGTCTTACCCCGTTCGAGTAGGGCTGCGGTGATAGCGTTGGCCGCGGTGAGGGCGGTGACCTTGTCGTAAACGATCGCTCGCATGTTTTTCGGGACTTCACCACCTTGTTCCGCCGCGGTCCCGGCAGTTGCCTGGATCAGCGGATCGAATACTCGACGGTTCTGATACGGACCGTCCTGTCCGTACCCGGAGATCGACGCAAAGACCAATCGTGGATTGAGCGCTGAAAGGGTCTGGTAGTCGATGCCGAGACTCTGAACGACGCCTGGCCGATAGTTCTCGATGAGCACGTCGGCGGTCTCGACGAGAGCGAGGAACACGTTCTTCTCGGCCTCGACCTTCAGATCGAGAGCAACCGACCGCTTGTTGCGGTTGAGCACGGCGAACATGGCGCCCATCCCTCCGCGGATGCTGCCCAGGTAGCGAGCAGTATCCCCGAACACCGGCGGCTCGATCTTGATGACATCTGCACCTTGGTCAGCCAGAACCATTGCAGCCATCGGTCCCGAGACTGTCGAGGTCAGTTCAAGCACGCGGTAGCCGCTCAGCGGACCGGTCATCAGATGATCTCCCCGTGTCGTGTCGTCGTGACACTAGTGATCGCCGACCATCACGGCCCAGCGCTGCGCAGTGTGCCACCTACGATCGCGCGATGACGAGCATCCATGTACGCCCCGACAGGACGGCCGATCGTTTCGACGCTGACCCGATCAAGTCATTCACCATGCCCGCTTCGCTCTATACCGACCCAGCGGTCGCCGAGCGTGAGCGTGATGTGTTCTTCGCCGACAGCTGGCAGTGGGTTGGGCACGCATCCGACGTCGCCGATCCGGGCGCCTACTTCACGACCTCCATTGCTGACGAGCGCATCTTCGTCATCCGCGACACCGCAGGCGAGCTGCGAGCGTTCTACAACGTGTGCCTCCACCGCGGCCACTCCCTGCTGAAGGGCTCCGGGACGCTGAACGGCCTGATCACGTGCCCTTACCACGCGTGGGTCTACGAGAGCAGCGGCGACCTGAAGGGTGCCCGACTGTCGGATCGCATGCCCGACTTCGACGTCGAGGACTATCGCCTGGTGGATCTGGCGGTCGAGGAGTTCTGCGGGTTCGTCTTCGTCCACCTCGGGGCTACGCCCGAACCGATGGACGCCTGCTACCCCGGGCTACGAGACGCGGTTGCGGTCGCGCATGGCGATCCTGCCTCACTCTCGCTGGCGCGCGAGACGTTCTTCGACATCGCGGGCAACTGGAAGAACGTCGGCGACAACCTGCTCGAGTGCTACCACTGCCACCCGAGCCACAAGGATTTCGTCGACCTCATCGACATGTCCGGCTACCGCAACGAGACGTTCGAACGCTGGTCGATCCAGACGGGCCCGGGCCGCGCGGACAATGACGTGTACGCGGTCACGTCGGGTGCGCCCGGCTTCACGTCCGCCTTTGTCTGGCCCAACGTCTCGATCGGTCAGCTACCTGGCCACCGTGGCCTCCTGATCTTCCACTTCATACCCACCGGAGCCGAGACCACGCGCCAGCGGCTCGCCTACTACTCCCCCGACGGCGACGTCACCGATGAAGAAGAGGCCGCGTTCGACTACTTCAACAACGTGCTCGGACCCGAAGACGTGGCGCTGGTGGAGGACGTGCAGATCGGGCTCCGGTCGCGGGGCTACCACCAGGGGAAGTTCATCTGTATCCCGAACCGTCCTGAGATTTCCGAGCACGCGGTCCATCACTTTCACTCCATGGTGCTCGAAGCACTGGCGACCGACTGATCGCACTCGCGGGTCGACGGCAGGCAGCTGTCGGCGATTCAGGATGGGCGGATCGAGCGCATGTAGGCGTTGAGAAAGGTGCCGGCGGGATCGATCTCGTCTCGCGTCTTCCACCATCGATCCCAATCCGCGTGCCGTCTCGCCAGTTGCTCGCGATCGAGATAGTTGACCTTCCCCCAGTGCGGGCGTCCGCCATGGTCGAGGAAGATCTCTTCGCAGGCCCGAAACAGCGGACTCTCGTCATGTTCGATATCACGGTGAACCGAGATGGTCACGGTCTCTCGGCCATTGGCCGTGGAGAGCCAGACATCGTCAGACGCAACCGACCGGTACTCGACCGGCATCTCGACCTCGGGAAAGTCCGAGGTGATCAGCTCCTTGATCGCGCTGAAGCACGCGGGCCCATCCGGCATCGCCACGCTGTACTCCATCTCGGTGTGGAGTTGGGCACGGTGGCTCGGGTACACCTCGAAGCTCCACCCGACCCGCTTCCCCTCACTCGCGAGGGGGTATTCAGCCGGATCCTCCGTTTCGTTCATCCGTTTCACGAACGCCTGGTCGGTCTGCGGCGACCAGTAGAACTCGAAGCGGTCATTGTCCGCCATCAGTTCCGCGATCCGCGCCTCGGCCTCGGTGCCGGTCGTGACGAACGCGCTCTCGGCCAGCCGGTAGGACCGGCGAAGCTGGAGTTCGAGCGCGGTGATGATGCCGATCGATCCGAGATTGAGCCGAGCGACGCTACACAGCGTGGGATTGTTCGTCAGACCACATTCTTCGATCTCGCCGGAGGCGGTGGCGAAGCGAGCGCCGACCACGGCTGACGACAGATTCGCCGCGCCGCGACCTGTGCCATGGGTACCCGTGGCACAGGCTCCGCCAATCGTCTGCCGATCGATGTCGCCTTGATTGGGGAGAGCCATGCCGTGCTGGTGCAGACTCGGCCCGAGCGCATAGATCGGTGTGCCCGCACGAACCCATGCCCGCTGGGTGTCCGGATCGGCAGAGATCACCCCGGACAGGGCGGAGATGTCAGCGATGACCTCATTGTTGGGGACGAGCGGGGCGTGGCTGTGACCACCGCCGGCCACCCTGATGGTCCGCGTCTGGTCTCGAGCCCGACCGGCAAGTGCTGCGGCATCCTCTTCGGTGCGGATGAAGTGGAGTCGACTCGGTTCAGACTGGTGACGGCCAGACCAGTTGCTCCAATGCGCCATCTCGACTCCCTGTATCGCTGAACACAGGAGCGTAGAGGCTGCTGCTAGGTCATCGAGCAGGCCTGTGATGAGATCTCAGGTCGGGACGAGCTCGAAGGTCACGGCCAATTCGACGCCGAGCATCGGTCCCGCCGAGGCTGCGGCGCCGCGAAGGAAGGCCTCGGGCTCGAATTCAGGGTCGCCCAGGGCATCGATGTAGGTCCGATGGCATTCAAGAGAAGCGACCCCAGCGGCGAACGTGTCGGTCACATCCACCGCGTGAGTTGGCGCGGTCGAAGACCCGAAGGCGATCCATTTCACGCCTCCCCACGGTTCACCGACATCGGTGAACAGCCAGCGATTGGCGGCATCGCGAACGGCGTCGGGCAGGGCCGCGCCGAGCTCACGATGATCAACATGATTCCAGGGACCGTGATCGCCCCACCGTTGCCGATAGTTCGAAGCGATGATCACGTCAGGGCGATGATGCCGAATGGCTCGCGCGAGGTCGCGTCGGAGTTCGATGCCGTTCACCACCATCCCGTCGGGATGATCGAGGAACTCGACGCTCGACACACCCACCACCGCGGCGCTCGCTTCCTGCTCCCGGGTGCGCAGCGGACCGGCCTGCTCGGGGGGAATCGAGTCAATGCCGGCTTCGCCTCTGGTGGCCAGCACGTAACGCACATCGCGTCCTTGCCTCGTCCAGCGGGCGATAGCGGCCGCAGCTCCGTACTCGAGGTCATCAGGATGGGCGACGACAGCGATGGCTCGATGCCAGTCCTCGGGCAGCGGGTCCAGCGTGGGGTCCATCGCTCGACTCTAGCTGTGCTAGCCAAGAGGCTTCCGCCGAAGGAGAAGAGGGAATCATGGAGTCAGCTATCGAGGTCGACTACCTGATCATCGGCGCAGGTGCGGTCGGCATGGCCTTCGCGGATTCGCTGATCGCGGAGACCGACGCCACGATCGCCATTGTCGATCGCCGAGATCAGCCCGGCGGCCACTGGAATGACGCTTACACGTTTGTCCGGCTACACCAGCCATCGCTGAACTACGGTCTCAACTCGCGAGAACTCGGCTCAGGAGCCAAGGACACCACCGGGCTCAACGAAGGCTTCTACGAGCTTGCGTCAGGCCAAGAAGTAGTGAGCCACTTCGGTTCCGCGATGCATCGTGACTTCCTACCCAGCGGCCGCGTACGGTTCTTCCCACTCTGCGAGGTGACCGACGATCGGGTCATCACATCGCTTCTCTCGGGACGCCAGTGCAAGGTCGCCGCCATCAAGGTTGTGGACGCCACGCACTCACAAATGGCCATACCTGCCACCAATCCACCCCAGTTCGAGGTCGGCTCTGGGGTGGATTGCGTCCCGGTGAACGACTTACCCCGCCTGTGCGCCGACTACTCCAACCACGTGATCGTCGGTGCCGGCAAGACCGGGATGGACGCGGTGGTTTGGCTTCTGGTGAACGGAGCCGATCCGGACGGCATCCGTTGGATCATGCCTCGCGATTCGTGGCTGCTGGACCGAGCGAACACGCAACTGGCTCCCGAGTTCTTTGCGCGGGTCGCCCAGAGCCTCGCCGATCAGGTGCAGTGTCTCGCTGAAGCGAGCTCGATGGAAGATCTGTTCCTCCGGCTCGAGGCGGTCGGCGAGATCCGGCGGATCGATCCTGCTGTCACGCCCACGGCGTACCACTGCGCGATCGTCGGCGACCGCGAACTCCAGGAGCTCCGGCGAGTCCAGAACATCATCCGCCTCGGGCGGGTCACCCGGCTTGAGCGGGGCACGATCACCCTGGAGCACGGCAGCGTCTCGGTCGCCGACGACACGCTGTTCGTCGACTGCTCGGCAGCCGGTATTCCCACACTCCCATCGGTACCGGTATTCGATGGAACGCGAATCACGCCGCAGTGGGTGCGGCTCTGCCAGCCGACCTTCAGCGCCGCACTCATCGGCCATGTCGAGGCTGACTACGACACCGATGATGAGAAGAATCGTTTGTGTCGACCCATCGTGGCGCCGTCGGTGCCTCGCCACTGGGTGGAGATGATGCAGACCGAACTGGCGAACCGGCAGGCCTGGTCAACCGATCCTGCACTTGCCGCTTGGATGCGCAACGCCCGCCTCGACGGATTCAGCAAGATGATCGGCCAGAGTCTCGGGACGGACGAAGCGGCAACCGCTCATCTGGGCCGCTACCTCGAGAACGTCGGAGCCGCCGCATTCGCCACGACACGGCTTCTTGCCACTGCCTGAGTCTCGCCCCGCTCCTAGCCGAGCTTCGGCTTGACGTCTTCGGCGAAGCGACTGAGCTGTTCCTCGTACTTGTCGTAGGTGTCTCCCAAACAGATCGGGAAGATGGCGAGGTTCTTGGCTCCGAGCACGTCGATGTCGTGAGCCATCTGCTCGGCTACTTCGTCGGCGGTACCGACAAGGAAGATTCGTTGGTCCATTCCGTCCTCGAGCGTTGGGATCCAGTCCGTCGATGCCGGCTTCCCGTCGGGCCCTTTGAAGCCGACTTGCCTTCCGTAGGGTCCGAGGAACTTCCAGTGTTCGTCGAAGCATGGTCGGGCGTCGGCCACCGCCTGTTCGTGCGTGTCGGCAATGCGGACGTTCACCACCTTCATTCGCTGGTCGCCCGCATCGAGCACGGCTCCGTGTTCGTCCTCCCAGACCGAGGCGAACTCCTCCCACATCCCCTTCATGAAGTCCAGGTGGACATTCCACCAGACACCGCCGTAGCGCCGTCGGGCCACGAGTTCAACGGTCTTCGGCGAAGTGATCGTCTGCCAGCGTTCGTATGGCAACAGTGGTCGAGGTGTCAACGTGAGTTGCTCGACCGTGCCACCCCGATCAGGTATCCCGGCCGGCGGAAGGTCGTAGTGCTTGCCGTGGTACGAGAATCGCTCGTTGTCGAGAGCGAGTTCGATGACATCCATCGCCTCGGCGAACTTCGCGCGACTGTCGGTGTCCTGTTGGGCTCTCGTCGCCGGATCATCAGTGCTGCCGACGATTGCCCCGAGCGGCATCGCCTCGCGAGGCACGGTGCCCCTGCCAACGGCCAGGACGCCGCGACCATGCGAGAAGTTGTGCATTGTGGAGAAATCCTCGGCAAACCTCAGCGGATGCCATTGAGGGACGACATGACACAACGCGCCGATCTTGATCGATTCGGTCCGCTCGGCCAGTACCGCACCAGCCATGAGCGCGTTGGGGATCACTTCGTAGCCCTCGTGCATGAAGTGATGCTCGGTGAAGAAGAAGTAGTCGTAGCCCAAGCGTTCCGCCTCGACGCCGGCGTCCAGGATCTGCTGCGTCGTCTCCCAGACCAGTTCGTTCGACGCTCGACGATCGACGGGGCGCGGTGGACCAGCGCCGGCATCAGGCATCGGCACGGCGCAGAGAAGGAATGCTCCGTATTGCAT
Organism: Acidimicrobiales bacterium; assembly: GCA_029263175.1. Lineage (GTDB taxonomy): Bacteria > Actinomycetota > Acidimicrobiia > Acidimicrobiales > Aldehydirespiratoraceae > JAACCU01. The sequence continues at coordinate 27,235 of JAJCXZ010000011.1, forward strand.
GGTCATGCTCGAACCTCTCATTGGGGTCGCTCGGCGTCCAATCCTTAGCGGCACCCCGACAAACCGTCCAGCGAGTGGGTTCGCTAGGGTCGGGCTGTGCCAGATGTGATCGTGGTCGGAGCAGGACACAATGGCCTCATATGTGCGGCGTATCTCGCTCGCGCCGGGATCGAAACCGAGCTGATCGAGGCTCGGTCCGAGGTCGGTGGGTGTGCCTCGACTGTCGCTGACCTCGGCGCCCGCTTCAACATCTGCAACTGCGACCACACCCTCATCCGCGGCATGCCGGTGATCGACGAACTCGAGCTGGAGTCGTTCGGACTCCGATACCTGGAACCTGAGGCCAGCGGAATCAACCTCTTCCACGATGGGTCCGACCCATGGGTCTTCTTTCACGAGTCGGAACGAACACTCGATTCGTTGGCCATGTCACATCCGGGCCAGGTTGCCGGCTACGAGCGTTACCTGCGCGATGCCCTGCCCGTGGCCCAACTGGTGCTCGACATGGCGCGGACGGCACCCGGTGCTCTCAGGATGGTCTCCCAGGCGTTGTCTCGTCGGGCAAAGGGTGCAGCCCGACTCCTCGATTGGAGCCGACGGAGCGTCAACGATGTGTTTTCGGACTACTTCGACGACTGGCACCTCACCATGCCCGCCATATCCACCGGGCCGACGGTCTGGGGGATGCCCCCGTCCGCACCCGGCACTGGTCTCGCCGCGGTTACCTACGCCAGCCGTCACCTCATCAGGAGCGGCCGTCCGGAAGGCGGCAGCGGGGCACTCACTGATGCGACTCGAGATTCCTTCGAGGCAGCTGGAGGTCGAGTCCGGTGCGGGGCCCGTGTCGATCGGCTCATGCTGCGCGACGGTCGAGCGGTCGGAGTTCGCCTCGATGATGGCACTGAGCTCACGGCCCGGGCCGTCGTGGCGGCGTGCGACCCCCATCGAGTCTTCGTGGACTGGCTCGACGAAGTCCCGCCGCCGGCCCGACGTTTCGTAGAGAGATGGCAGGCACGGTCGGTGAAGGATGGCTACGAGTCGAAGCTCGACGGGGTGATCGCCGCGCTTCCGCGCTATCGCGCCCGTGGCCAACTGAGCGAACGTTTCCCCGGACTCGACATTCTGGAACCCACCGTCACCGTGTCGCCCAGCCCGGACGCACTGGCTGCCGCGCACGCAGATCGTAAGCTGGGGAAGGTCTCGACCGAACCGACGATGCTCGTCAACGTGCCCTCGGTGCTCGATTCGACGATGCTCACCGCCGAAGGCAACCACATTCTGAGCCTGGAGGTGCTCTACACGCCCTATGCGCTAGCGGGCGGCTGGCCGAACTCCTCGGAGCCCGAGCGATGGCTCGAGATCTGGTCGCAATTCCTCGAGCCGGGCATCATCGACGCCATCGTCGCGCAGCGGGCGATGACTCCCGATCGCTACGAGGCAGAGTTCTCGATGCACCGAGGCCACACACCCTCCTACGGCGGCTCCCCGCTTGCAGCCCTCCTGGGAAACCAGCGAGCGCTCACGCGATATCGCTCACCCATCGCGGGTCTCTACCTCTCGGGGGCAGGGACATTCCCGGGCGCAGGGGTCTTCGGCGCGGCGGGTCGCAACACCGCCGACGTGGTGCGCCGCGACTTCCAGAGTCGACTTGGCCACCGTTTCACATCGCTCCAGCACCGAGCCGCAGGCGTTGCGATGGGGGTTCCGACGTGACGCTCCCCCTTTCCGTCGCCCTCATGCCAGGGGCACCCATCCCTGACATCGTCGACCTCGCCGTGTTGGCCGAAGATCTGGGAATGGCGCGCTGCTGGGTCTACGACGAGGGACTGGTCACCCGCGACGTCTACGTCACCCTCACTGCGATCGCCGCTCGGACCACGCGGATACCGCTCGGTCCTGGCATCACCAACCCGTTCGTGCGTCACCCTGGTGCAACCGCCGCCGCAATCGCCTCACTCGACGAGTTCAGCGGAGGCCGCGCCTTCGTCGGGCTGGGTGCCGGAGGGGGTCTCACCCTCGACCCGCTGGCGATCAAACGAGCCCGTCCGGTCACGGCCGTGGCGGACATGATCGAGTGCCTTCGGCACTTGTTCGCCGGCGACCGCGTCGACCACGACGGGCACACCTTCTCGTTTCAAAACGCGAAGCTCGAGTACGCCAGACCCGATATCGACATCATCGTGGCCGGGCGCGGACCGAAAATGACGGCACTGGGAGGCCAACGGGCCGACGGGTTCAATCTGAGCTACATCCACAAGGATCTCCTGGGCACCCACGCTCGTTCTCTTCGGCAGGCCAGCGGCGACCGCCCGTTTCGGATCACCTACTCGACAATGATCGCCATCACCGACGCTGAGCAGGAGGCCGCCCGCGCCCAACTCACCTTTCGTCTCGTCGACTCGCCTCCGGAGGTGAAGGACATGATCGCTATGACGCCGTCCGATGTGGCGAATATCCGCTCCGCTCTTGCCGAGGGAGGCCCACGGGCCGCAGCGCGTCATGTCAACCCTGATTGGGTCTCCGCGTTCATCATCTCGGGTACGGCCGAGGATTGTGCTGCTGAACTGACCACCCTCATGGCCGCCAACGACATCGACGAGTTCCAACTGCCGGTGCTCGACACCGAAGGAGCGGCCGCATTCATCGAACGCGCGGCGGAGATGTTTTCGCCCTAGGAGTTCAGCCCCCATGCCAGCGGTCGAGACCATCGACCTCGACCCCGAGGTGCTCGAGGGCGCGCCCAACGGAATGGCTCACAACATCATCGAGCGTTTCCGGCTTGTTGTAGAAGGCCGGGACCGGTGGGAACATCACCGCTCCGATCTCCACAGCCTGCTGCATCAACCGGAGATGACCCAGATGAAACGGTGTCTCACGAACCATCAGCACCAAAGGCCGGCGCTCCTTGAGCGTGACATCAGCGGTACGACTGATCAGATCCGCCGACAGTGAGTTCGCAATGGCTGACAACGACTTGATCGAACAGGGTGCGACCAGCATGCCCGCGGTGCGAAATGAGCCACTGCTCGTCGGGGCGGCGATGTCACGCGAACTGTGGACGTGGTCGGCCAGCGCCTCGACGTCTGCCACCGACCTGTCGGTCTCCACCGTGAGCGTGGTTTTTGCGGGGCCGGACATGATCAGATGCGTCTCGACATCGGTGAAGGAGGCCAGAAGCTCCAGCGCACGAATGCCGTAGACAGAGCCGCTGGCCCCAGTGATGGCGACGACGATGCGACGCATCAGTGAAGGTACGGCGCGAGATCGACCGGCGGATAGGACACTCGATCGCCGTATTCGCGTCTCTCGCGCTTGTAGGTCGCGTCGATTCCGACCTTCGTACTGATGCCGCGCTGATCCGCGGTGGGATCCATCTCGTGGCCCTGGGCATGAGTAGCGACGAACACGTCGTCGGTCCAGTGCACGCGGTTGGTGAGGGCCCACTGGATCTCAGACGGTTCATACATGTCGACATCTCGGTCGATCACGATCACGTTGCGGATGTTGATGTGGGCCGCCATCGCGGCCATCGCGAGGTTCTTCGGGGTACCGGGATTGTCGCGATCGATCTGGATGATCGCCATGAAACCATTTCCGTAGGGCGGGATGTGGACGTCGGCCGTGCTGTCGAGATGGCGAACGAACCGTCGCAACAGTGGCTCGCGGGGCAAGACGTTGCCGATGTAGATGTGTTCGTACCAACCGGGAATGATCGTCTGGTATATCGGATCGTTGCGCCACGAGATACAGGTGACTTCGAAAGTCGGGCTGTTCCACTCCTCGCCGTGATAGCCGTGAAACTCCGCCAGCGGACCCTCCAGTGCCCGTACCGTCGGGTGGAGCAGTCCCTCGACGACGATCTCGGCCGCCGCCGGAATATCGACATCGATCGTCCGGCCCCTGCAAACCTCGATTCCCTTGCCCCGGATGGCGCCGGCGATGAAGAGTTCGTCGACCGGAGTCTTCACCCCGCCGGCGATCATGAGCGCCGGGTCGAGTCCGATCGCCAACGCGACCGGAAACGGGGCGTCGGGTTCCTCGCGTGACTTCCAGAAGGTGCCCACATCGCGCCATTCATTCACGTTGAAGCCGAATCGATTTGGCCCCATCCGCAACATCCGGTTGTAGCCCAGGTTGCCTCGGCCCGTGATCGGATCCTTCGCCACCGTGAGTGCGCCGGTGATGAACGCCCCGCCGTCGCCACGACTGTGAGTCGGGATCGGCAGCATCGCAGTGTCGAGTTGATCGCCTTCCACATGATTGTCGTGCCAGGCTGCGCCCTCCACTCGCACCGGTGCCACGCCATTGGCCGGGTCGAGGACACGTTCCATGACGTCGATGATTTCGTGGCTCTCGCAGCCGAGAGCCACCGCGGCCCGTCGATGGGACGTGACACTGCCGCAGAAGATGGGCCATGGACTGTCGACGACATTCTCGAACATGCCGGCCCCGACATCATTGCGAGCCAACGACGCCGCGACATCAGCCAACTCGTGGACGAGTGACACCGGTTGAGCCACTCGAGCGAGTTGGCCGGCAGCCTCGAGTGCGGTGATGTAGCTCCGCAGATCATGGATCTCGGTCATGTCGTGCTTCTCCGGAACGGGATGGCAGAAAGTCTAGATCGCCATGCAGAGCATGACGCGGGGTACTGGTACTGTGGTCCCATGGCACGGTAGGTGACTCTCGGACCCGAGTTCTGAGTCTGTCGCCACTACGAGCTCGAGCACCGTCTCCAACGGGTTCGCAAGTACTTGTCCCGGAGTAGTCATGGGCCGTCTGATCACCACGCCACCGATAATCGACATATCGCCGCTACAGGTCGATCCTCACAGTCCGAGGTCGGCCGGCGCGGTTGCGGCCATGCACGCGGCATGTCTCGACACCGGTTTCTTCGTGATCATCAACCACGGACTGGACGCCGAGATCACATCATTGTTCGACGCGGCGCGAGGCTTTTTCGCTCTCCCGGCCGAATCCAAGGAACGCACGCCCCGAGTCGACCGCTACGGCTATGTCCCTCACCGAGATACTGCCATCGACCAAAGCCGTGCGAGTGACAACGTCGAGTATCTCGATCTCGGGCTCGGAGACGAGGTGAAACTCCCTGCCCTGGCCGGGTTCGAATCGGCTGTTCGTGCGTATCAGCCCGCTGCCATCGTCGTGGCAGCGACCATTCTGAGCGCCCTCGCCACCGCCCTCGACGCTCCACCCGCCTACTTCGCGAGCCGGATGACGAATCCTCAGTGTCGACTCCGGCTGCTGCACTACCCCGAGGTCGAGCCGGATGCCGGCGGATCACTCCCTGTGCCCAATAGGCCTCATACCGACTACGGATTGATCACCCTTCTCGCCACCGATGGTGTCCCCGGTCTGGAGGTCAAGGCGATCGGTGCCGGCTGGACTCCCATCACAGCCCCCAACGGCAGCCTGATCGTCAACCTCGGGGACATGCTTGCTCGATGGACCAACGATCTCTATCGGTCGACCCCCCACCGGGTGGTGGGCCCCGCCACCGGTGACCGGGTGTCGATCCCGTTCTTCATCAATCCGAGTCCCCTCACGGTCGTCGACTGTCTCCCATCCTGTGTCGGTGACGAGGATCGCCCGCGATACGAACCGACGACGGCCGCAGAATTCCTCGCCTCGCGGATCGACAGCACCACCGAGCCCTACATCGACCCCGATGAGGGGCCCAGTCGCAGAAGGATCTCATGACGCGCACCTGGATCACTGGTGGTCGACTGCCCACGGGACGAATCGTCGATATCGCGGCCGTCGGCGGAGTCATCGAGTCGGTGGACGACCATGACCCGGCGCGCGAGGAGGGTGATGACCTCCATGAGTGGTTGCTCCTCCCCCCGATGACCGAACCGCACGCCCATCTCGACAAGGTGCTCACCGCCGAGGCGGTGCAGAACCCGACCGGTGACCTGGAGGGGGCCGTCGACGCCTGGAGCGCCGCTGCCGCGGCCGGTCGATTCACCGCGGAGGACGTGATCGAGCGAGCCACCACTGCGATCGAACTCCTGCTGGCCAGCGGTGTGACTGCCGTTCGTACCCACGTGAACACCACACCGGAAGTGGGAGCCACCAACGTCCGCGCACTGCAGAAGGTGAGGGAAGCCTTCGTCGGTCTGGTGGACCTGCAGATCGTGGCCCTAACCCGTGGCCCGATGGTGGGGCCCGGATCCGCCCCCGACCAGAAGGCTCTCGCCGCGGCCGTCGCGGCCGGCGCCGATGTGGTCGGGGGATGCCCGCATCTCGCGGAGAGAGCCACCGAGTCGGTCACCTATGCCTTCGAGGTCGCAGCCGAAGCGGGGCTCGCCATCGACCTGCACACCGACGAGACCCTCGACCCATCCGTGCTCACAATCCTCGACATGGTCGAGCAGGTTCACACAACCGGGTTCAGTGGTCTGGTGAGCGCCAGCCATTGTGTGAGCCTCGGAGCGCAGAGTCTCGATGCCCAACAACGAATCGCCGAGAGAATCGCGACGGCGGGAATCGCCATTCTTCCTCAACCCCAGACCAATCTCTATCTCCAGGGCCGGGATCACCGTACGGCGACCCCGAGGGGGCTCACGGCCATACGTTCGCTCGTCGAGGCTGGTGTCCTTGTCGCGGCCGGCGCCGACAATGTCCAGGACCCGTACAACCTCGTGGGCCGATCCGACCCTTTGGAAACAGCAGCCCTACTGGTGATGGCGGGCCATGTGCTGCCCGACGATGCGTATGCGATGGTGAGCAACAACGGTCGCAAGGCGCTCGGACTCGCTCCTGTCAACTTCCGCGCCGGGGATCCGGCCGACTTCGTCGCGGTCGATGCTCCGTCCATTCGCGGCGCGATCGCCGACGCCCCGCGATCGCGTCGTGTCTACCGGGCCGGCCGACTCGTGGCCTCCTCGGATCAGCAGATGTCCGTTCATCGGAGGGCAGACACATGACCAGGTTCCTGCGCAACGCCCGACTTGTCGACGGGCGCACGGTCGACGTTCGAATCGAAGACGGGATGATCACCAGCGTGGGACCAGGCCTGGTCCACGAGACCGAGGGTGCCGACATCGAGGATCTTCGAGGCTGGCTACTGCTCCCGGCCATGGCCGAACCCCACGCTCACCTCGACAAGGCTCTGACCGCTGAGGACGTTCCCAATCCTCAGGGGGATCTCCGCGGCGCCATCGAGGCGTGGATCGCCGCGGCCGAGGCCGGGATGTTCACCCACGAGAACACGGTCGAACGGGCCGCCTCAGCCATGGAGTTGCTGTTGGTCCATGGCGTCACCGCGGTGCGAACCCACGTCAACGTCCTGGCCAGCAACGGAACGAAGAGTCTCCGCGCCGTCAAGGAGGCAGCCACACGTTTCGGCGGCCTGCTCGACGTGCAGACAGTGGCTCTCACCAGCAGCCCGATGACCGGGCCGGACGGTGCTGCAAACCGAGCCGCGCTCGACGCTGCCGTGGAAGAGGGCATCGACCTCGTCGGTGGTTGCCCCCATCTCGACCCCGATGGGTCAGGCCTCATTCGCCACGCGCTCTCGGTGGCAACCGATGCCGGCATCGGCGTCGACTTGCATGTCGACGAGATGCTCGACCCCGATGTGCTCACCCTCCGCGACCTCGCCCGCCAGGTCATCGACACCGGTTTCAGTGGTTCGGTGGCGGCCGGCCACTGCGTGACCCTCGGGATGCAATCCCGATCCGTGCAACTCGAGGTGGCCTCGCTCGTCGCGGAGGCAGGCATTGCCGTCTTCCCCCTCCCCCAAACAAATCTGTTTCTGCAAGGCCGCCATCACCCGACCGCCACACCGCGAGGACTCACCGCCATCGCCGCCCTGCAGGAGAGCGGTGCGCTGGTGGCGGCAGGCGCCGACAACGTGCAAGATCCCTTCAATCTGGTGGGACGATCCGATCCACTGGAGACGGCCGCGCTGATGGTGATGGCCGGCCACCAACTCCCGGAGGTCGCGTTCGACATGGTGAGCAACAATGTGCGAAGGGCGATCGGACTGCCCGAGGTTCGGATAGAACCCGGCGACCCGGCCGACCTCGTCGCCATCGATGCTCCATCGATCAGGGGGGCGATAGCCGATGCACCGATGTCTCGTCGCGTCTTTCGAGGCGGCGTACTCGTCGCATCCGCTGACCAACAATCCGCAATCCACCGCACCGGGGAACACGAATCATGAAACTGACCATCACAGCCGCCATCCACGCCCGGTGGGGTCACCGAGTGGACGGCCTCATTCACACCCACGCCTGGACAGTGGAGGCGACGCTCACCGGTCCGGCTGACTGCGACAAGGTCTTCCCTGCCGACGATCTGGAGCGGATCCTGCTCGAAGTCGTCGAACCGTGGCACGGCCACTACCTCACCAATGAGGATGTGGGCGAGTGGAAGAGCTACAAGCCCCTCGTCTGGGATCGTGAGCCGACGGTCGAGGAGATCGTCCGACGGCTATGGGACCAGTTGCACAGCCGTGTGCCGCAACTCACCGAGGTCGCCCTCGTGGAAGCCACCGAGTTCGATCGCTGCCGCACGGTTCGCCTCGCCGCCTGAATGCGTCGCTACTGCGGGACAACGACCTCGAACAAGGTGATCGTCCAGCCGTCGGGGCCGTCGACGACGAAACTCTTGTGTCCCCATGGTTTCATCGTCGGCTCGCCGTGGGCGGTGCCGCCGCGGGCGCAGATGCGGGCGTGTTCCGCGTCGGCATCGCCGACTTCCCATGCAAGGGCCGCACCGGTCACTCCCGGCAGGCTGGCACTGGTTTCCGCCGCGAAGACCTCGATCTGGCCGTCGGCCGCGAGAAGGATGGTTCCCTTGCCTCCGTCCTCGAACGACCGCAGGACCTCGAGGCCCATGGTTTCCACGAAGAAGGCAACGGTGCCGTCGTAGTCGGCGGCGGTGAAGACCACCCGGAACTCACCCATTCGAATCATCTCCAGTCGTCGCGAGGGTGGCACCCATCGGCAGCCGGCTGACGTCGGTCTCGGCGCCGACGATGTAGTTGCCGGCCACGACGCTGACAAGGGCCTTGTCCTCGTCGAACTCGACACCCACCGGATCGCCGCCCGCAGCCACGATCTGCACCTGCTCTTTGAATTGGCGGCGCACCATCGACACACCGCGATCGGTCGACGACAGCCTCTCTTCGGTGTGGCGGGTGATCGCACCCTGGCCGACCTGTGCCTCGTAGTCACCCGGGAAGCGTTGATGCTCCTCGGCGGTCAGTTCGAACCAGGTCTTGTCGCCTCCGTACACCGGGAGGCCCTGAGGTTCGCGATCCCGCGGCTTGCGCACCATTGCGAACACTCGGGTGTGGGTGTCGTCGATCGGCTGGGTCCACGACATGTTGTTGGTCTTGCCCAGGACAGTGAGTGTAGGGGTGGCGATCACCCGCACTGTCGGCATCCTCACCTCGGTGATGCGGTGAAGCGTGGTGCCGTCGGGCAGCTGTCGATCTTGCGAGGACGTGACGCCCCACGGATGGACCTGCCAGTCGATGGCCGGCCAAATCTCCAGGTTGGAGTTGAACTGCACGCCACTGTGCGTCGTGTGGAGAATGAACACGTGATAGGGGTCCATCGCATTCTCGTGAGTCTGGAACCAGTTGCACGGAGCTTCCGTCGGCCCACCGAACGCGAAGTGGTCGATGATGACGATCTCTTCTTCGTCCTCGTCGAGGTCCTCGAAGATGTCGTAGCGAGGGAACACAGGCTGCCTCTCGGCGGGCCCGAGGTAGGCAAAGATCATGCCGTTGTACTCCACGACGGGGTACCAGGGCTGTCGATAGCGCTCCTTGTTACGACCGCGATCGGGCTCGCACGGCTGATCGAGGCAGGTGCCGTCGGCTCCGAAGAGCCAGCCGTGGTACGGGCAGCGGATCCCGTCATCCTCGACGCCGCCGAAGAACAAGGTGGTACCTCGATGACAGCATCGCGGTTCGAGCAACCCTGGTGTGCCCGACATGTCGCGGTAGAGGATCAGATCCTCACCCAGCAGGCGCACCTCACGGGGAAGGCTCGTGGCCTCCTCGGAGCGACCCACCGGATGCCAATACCGGCGAAGCAACTCGCCTGACGGGGTACCCGCCCCGACCTCGACCAGTTCAGGATCCCACGTACCGGCAACCCTGCCGTACGCCCGTCCGTCGCCTTCCACTACTGCCATTGCTGTGCCTCCTCAAAAGGTCGAGGGCCGGCGCACTGGGCGCCGGCCCTCATTCATTCATTCACGTTCCGTCGGCTCAGAAGCCGATGGAGTCGTCGATGTATTCGTTGGTGAAGATGTCGGCCGGAGTGATTCCCTCTGGGAACTCCATCTCCGCGGCAGCCAACTGATCGATGAC
>JAJCXZ010000012.1 GCA_029263175.1 Acidimicrobiales bacterium
GCAACTGGGACGGCGTGGCGATGATCGGAGATGGCGTCAAAGTCGCCACCGCGCTCGCCGCCGCGAACGTCTGGATCGCGATGGGCGCCGCCGGTAGCGACGTCGCCCTCGAAACCGCCGACATCGCCCTCATGGCCGACCGCCTTGAACACCTACCCCTCGCCGTCGGGCTCGCCCGACGCGCCAGTCGCACGATCAAACAGAACCTCCTCTTCAGCCTCGTCGTGGTCGCCGCTCTCATCCCCATGACGATTCTCGGCGTCGGTATCAGCGTCGCAGTCATCGCCCACGAAGGCAGCACGATCATCGTCGTCGCCAACGCCCTACGCCTTGTCCGCTACAAGGCCTCGAACCCATGAAGTCCGGTATCAATGCGATCCGGCGAGAAAACGGGTGAAGGAGCGTTCGCACGATGACCGATCAGCGTAACGAGCGAGCCATACTGCCTATGTGCGACAGTCTGTAATAGTACGAATGCGGGATCTTTCGAGTACGAGAGCGGCGATCGTCTTGATTGTCCTCGCAACCGTTCTGATCTTTGGTGGCGCAGCGATCCGGGTGCGATCCGATCGCTCGCCGCAGTTGTCGACCCCAGACTCGGCCGAGGCAGTCGAGGGCGTTGCCCCGTCCGCGACTGCAATATCACCCGCTTGGACCGCGGTCACCACGCCGCCGGTGGAGCGCGAGGGCAACGGCATCGCCGGCGCAGTTGTCGGCTTTGGACTGCTTGCGGTCTGGCTGATCGCCGGTCTGGCTGTGGTCGTGCGTTCCCGCGTTGGGAGACAACAATCCGTGGGGACGTTGGAATGATGGCCACTGCGTCTCCGTGGGCGTGGGAACCTCGCCCTGACGTGTGGCTTCTTGTCGCAAGCCTCGTCGGCGGCTACTGGTGGTCACTGACCCGGCTGCGGCTGGTGCTTCCTGACGCCCCACCGATGCCGTCGGCTGCGGTCCGAGCTCGATTCATGTCTGGCGTAGCCGTGCTGTGGCTGGCCGTTGACTGGCCGTTGGACCGGATCGGCGATGAGTTTCTCTTCAGCGCCCACATGACCCAATTCGTCGTGATCGCGTTGATAGCGGCACCACTACTTGTGGCAGGGGTCCCGGTCTGGCTCCAGCGCGAGCTTGTCCGGCCCGTGTCGCCAACCGTGCGGTTCCTTGCCAGAGCGCCAATCGCGCTCTTGATCTTCCAGTTGGTCCTGGTCGCGACGCACCTGCCGGTGGTAGTGAGTCAGTACTCGTCGAATGAGTTCGTCCACTTCGTGCTTCACCTGGTCTGGGTGCTGTCAGCGCTCCTCTTCTGGTTGCCAATACTTGGGAGCGAGCCGGTTGTGACGCCGCTCGGCTCGGGTGGCAAGTTTCTCTATCTCATCGCCGCCACCATCGCCCCGACGGTACCTGCGTCGTTTCTGACATGGGCCGAGACGCCCCTGTATGACTCCTACGCAGAAGCCCCGAGAATATGGGGGCTCTCGGCCGTCGATGATCTGCAACTCGCCGGGGCAATCATGAAAGTGGGTGGGGGCACGATTCTGTGGGGCTTTATTCTGTGGGTCTTCGTGTCATGGGCCGCGAGCGAGCGGGTCCGTCCGGATCATCGCTCACAGAGAGGGGGAGACGGACCGGCGTAGCCACACGCCGTGGCGCTTCGCCCGTGTGGTCAGGCGAGACTGTCATAAGGTGGGAGTTCGAGGTTGAACGGTGGAGGTGCTAGTGAGCAGGAGGCCCATGGGGAGCTTGGAGGCAGCGGTGCTCAAAGTCCTCTGGAGCTGCGACGACGCACTCAAGCCGGGTGAGGTTCTCGCCCGACTCGACCTCGAGCCGGCCATCACGTACTCCACCGTCGTGACGATCTTGCGGCGCCTCTGGAAGAAGGACCTGGTCACGAGAAAGAAGCACGGCAGGGCGTTTCACTATCGACCAAGCCAAAGCCGTGAAGAGCAGGTGGCTGAGACGATGATCGAGGCCTTCTCGGCGGCGACCGATCCCCTCGCCGCTGTCGGTCACTTTGTCGAACAACTGTCGGTGGAGCAGGCGTCGGCGTTTCAACGTGTTCTTCGTCGGCGTCGATGAGCCTTCTCGTCGCCTTGGTTGGCGTTGCCCTTCTTTCGGTCCCGGCACTCGCGACTCGACTCGCGATCGGGCCGAGTGCGCGGGTTCGAGTCGCTTGCCTGGCCGCCGCTGCTGGAGTGGCGGTTCTTGGCGTGGGCCTAGGTTTGGCCGCCAGCCCGTTGATCTTGTGGTGGCACGATGGTCGGGCGGCACGGGGACTTGGATTGCGCCATCTCTCACCGGGCGGACCGTTGGCGTGGTTGATTGCCGGGATACTGGCGGGCCTTGGTTCGTGGTGGGTTCTCGGAACGCTGAGGTACGCCGCGATTGCGCGTCGGCGGACTTCGCTGCCACGCTGGGCCGCTGATTCGTTTGCCTACGACGAGTACGCCAGGGCGGAGGTGCGCATCGCCTCCACCTCGCGGCTGGTCGCGTTCGCGGTCCCCGGACGCGAGCAGCATGTCGTCATCTCAGAGGCGCTTGCCGCGTCTCTGTCTGACCAGGAGCTGCAGGCGGTACTTGCCCACGAGGGTGCCCACCTCCGACTGCGACATGCTCGCCATCTGCTCGTTCTCGCTACCTACGAGCGAGTCTGGGGCTGGCTTCCCGGGGTCACATCAGCTGTGGCTCATCATCGGCGAGCGGTGGAGGAATGGGCAGACATCGAGGCGGTAGACAGCGCGGCCGTGGATCGACGGGCACTGCAGCGAGCTCGGCAGACGCTGCAGAACGACATCGAGATCCCGCGGTCAGATCCGACGCGCTGCGGGCTCTCGCCTTCACCAGCTCTGGACTTCGTCGGGCTAGCTCTCGTCGTAGCGGCGCTGATCGCCGCGGCGGGCTACAGCGCAACTCACACAGTCGGCGACCTCAGCACCGCGCTGGCCGCGCTTCACTGACGAGGAGGCGACGACCAGCGGAGAGATCATCGCGGTTCCGGACGTTCGGAATGGTCTGATCTGATCGCTGGTCGCCGTCCCTGCGTCGCCGTCCCTGCGTCGCCGAAACGGCGTATCCGAAACGAGACGGGAAGACGCCGGCCACCATCTCGAGAACACCCGGGTTCGCCGACGGGGATGTGGGCCGCCACCGGTGTCGAGCGGGCCCGCTCCTAGCGGATCAGCAAGAAGGCAGTGGTGGCGTTGAAGCCTGCGTGCGCCCAGATGGAGGCGCCGATTCCCCCGGTGCGCGCCGCAAGCCACCCAAGAACGAGGCCGACCGCGAGGAGGCCCGGAAACTGCACCGGTTGAAAATGAGAGATAGCGAAAATGGTCGCTCCCACCCAGATGCCTTGGGTGTCGCCGAGCCGGCTAGCCAAACCCCGCTGCAGCACCCCCCTGAACAGCAGCTCCTCGCTGATCGGCGCGAATACGACGACACCGAACGCCACCGCGAAACTACCTAGCGGCGACAGGTCCTCGAAGAGAGCCTCGGCAGGCCCGGACACGTCGAGATCGCCTCCGAATACGACAACCGGCAGATAGATGAGCGGAACCGCTACCACCTGGACCGCGACGCCGATCAACGTCGCCTTCAATGCGTCGCCAGAGCGACACAGCATGCCGAAATCCGGCACGACGTTGCCGGATCCGAACGCTCTGCTCGAAAGTGCGGCGGTCGCTACGAAAGCGATCCACAGACCGACCTGGCCAGCCAACAACGCCAGTATGCCCCCGCTGTCGGCGCCCGCACCGATCGCGACCACGACGCCGAAGCTGGATGCGAAGATCGCAGCGAACCAGCCAGCGAACGCCCACCAGGTTGGCCAGCCATCGACTTCGGCCGTCGTCTGCGAGCCCCCCGATGCTGGTAGAAGACGCCCCAACCACGCTATCGGAGTAGCACGCATCTACTACGGGCTGTCAGAGTTGGATCCGGTGTCGCATCGACGCCGTGCCGATGCCAGGTCCATGAGTGCGGGACTCTCGCATCGTGCTCCAGGTCGCCCCCGTCGGTGTGCCGAGATACCCGGTCGACTTGCTGCCGGTCCGCTTGGGCCGTCACTCCCGCTGATGGCCAGGGTGCAGGCTTGACGACACCCACCGGAGACAACCGAGGCAACGAGCGAGCAGCAGCGACGCCGAAACTTCCGCGAGGCCTAGATGAAACCAGAGTCCAACTCCGGTCACTCTCCATCGGGGGACTCCCCCATGTCCATATCAGCAGTCTGATCGCGGTCCGAACTGAAATCGGGGGTGAACCCGGGTGGCCGGGCGGTGAGGCCGGCCGCCTCACGGGCAAAGTTCATCTCCACGATCTCCGAAGCCTGAATACTCGCCATCCGGCCGGCTGTGTCCACAACCCACTCATCGCTCGCCGAGTCTGCCGCGGCCTGAGCCATCGCCACGCCGCCAGCGTGATGGTCACTCATCAGAGCCAGAAACAAGGCGTCCACCGTGGCACCGCTCGCCTCTCGGAGAGCCTGCAACTCACTGTCGTCGGCCATACCCGGCATGGAATCGGTCGTCGGCAAGGACATGCCCATCCACGCCATCGGCTCCTGAGGTCGCTCGGCGGGGTCGAAGCCCCAATTCCCGAGCCGCATCTGCATCAGCCCGATCTCGTAGGACTGCGAACGAATGATCTCGCGGGCGAACACCTGAACTGAAGGATCCGAACCGTTCGCAAGCTCGATCATCGACAACTTCACGGCTTGTTGATGGTGCGCCGACATGTCATAGAGGAACCCGATGTCGGCTGACCCTTCGGGAGGGGAAGCCACACCCGCGTTGCGGACTCCAATGAAGTAACCGAAGGACCCGGCGAGAAACATCAGCGCCAGCAGGCCGATCGCAGTCTGTGCGCGAGTTGCGGGAAGAAGGCGGCTGAAGCCCGAACGATTTTGCGCGCCTCGCGGCGCCGGAACCTCGATCGCGAGCGGACCGTCCGTCGTAGAGGTCATTGAAGCCACTCTCGTCGCCGCCGAGATTGGATCCCTCGAGCTCTGTCGCGACAGCGAGCGCTACGAATCTCCCCCGCCAATCGAAGTCGAATCGCCTGATGCGCGAGTCTGAGCTGTCGAGCGTCATTGGTGCGAGTGCTTGCTGCTTCGATTGCTCCTTTCACATGAGAACACCCGCAACAGTCCTCAGACCACAGGGCCGGCATGGTGATGCCGGGAGGCCGAGCCGCCGCGATTGCCACAGGGCAGGTCGTCAACGCAGCCATCATCAAGGCTGGTCCTCGAGAATTCTCAGCGCGGCGGTCAAACCGCAACGGGTCAAGCGCACGCTGGCACTTCTTTTCTCTGAGTCGACGCGGGCCACGGCCAGTCCGGCGTCAATCAACTCCTGGAGTCCTGGGTGAGCGGCCATGTCCCCTGCGACGCGATCGCACATGTCCGGTACAAGTAACGCGTCGAGAAGCCGGCGGTGGCTTCTCGCCGTCAGGAGCTGGTGCTCGGATGGCTGCTCACGATCCAACGATGAACTCATGAGCGACCTTTCGCTTCCTGGAGACAGGAACGCTCCCGGCGCAACTGTTACAGACTGTCGCAGCAACGCTACAACAGCCAAGGGGGGATTTTGCGGTCGCCGCTGCGAACGATCGCATTCGACTCGAGGTCCCGTTGACAACGTGCGTTGAAATCCCAGAACGCGACTGCGAGCAACACGATCTCGGGGCCCGAGACCGACGCGCTGTGCGAGGTCGCTCGTAGTGCGGGGATCGATGTGGTCATCGGGGTTGCTGATCTGGATCGGCGGACCAGGTGTTTCGTGTCATACGGCGGCGTACGAGCCGATCCAGGGGATGTATGTACTTGGGGTTTGTGTCGCCCTCCGAGTTGATCCCCCACATCGGAGTCGAGTGCAGCTGACTGTGCAGCGGGATTCACTTGCTGCCATCCCATCCCGTATCCCAACTACTCCATGGAAGGGGCCGGATTGACCGGACTGGTCCGCACGGAATCGCACGTGTTCATGCGGGTCGGACTGATGCCGCCGCCTTCACACGGTTGAGGTCTCCGCTCAGGCAAAAGGCCCTTCGATTGAGGTGCACAATAAGTGCACAGGACTTCCGGATACCTGGCGGATCTACCCGGACGGAGTCGGACATGCCGGACCATGACTGCCGAACCGAAGGGTCTGGGCGAACTCTAGCGGACGCGTTGGACGTACTCTTCCAGTCTTAAACCCCCCAGATCCCCTAGGGGTCGTGTGGGTTCGAATCCCACCCCGGGCACCGCTCTTGAACAGGTGTCTTGTCGTCCTCTGTGAGTGAGCCACGGCAAGGGCTGGAGCGACGATCAGTGGGCGGGATGGGTCTTGCGTTGGGTACCCGGCCCGCGATTGGCCCCCAGGTCGGAGATCTGGTCCGAGAATCTCGTTGTCAGTGGTCCGAGTACTGCGGTGACCAGAACGTAGCCGGCAGCGATGGCGCCGAGCTCGGGGCCGTTGGCAAGGTCTGCGCCGAGAGCGGCGATCACGATCGAGAACTCACCTCGGGCGATGAGGACCGTGCCCGCTCGAAGGCGGCCTTTGCGTCCTATGCCGCGTCGCCGAGCGGCATACCATCCTGTGGCTGTCTTCGTCAGCGCGGTCACGACGGCGAGGAGCATCGCCCAACCGGCGACGTCGAGGAGATCTGACGGATTGATCTGAAACGAGAACGAAACGAAGAACGTGGCTGCAAACAGGTCGCGCAACGGCGACATCAGTTCAAGCGCCCGCTCTTCAGCGCGGCCCGAGATCGCGAGGCCGACAAGAAACGCCCCGATGGCGCCGGAGACCTCGAAGAACTGTGCCGCACCCGCGACGAGAAGCACCAACCCGAAGATTCCGAGCAGAACGGACTCGTTCGATCCGCCTCCGAGCCCTCGGCTCAGCCTCGTGCCGTAGCGCAAAGCTACGACGAGGATGGCTGCGACGACGGCGAGAGCGACGCCGACGCTGGTGAGTGTCTCAGTCAGTGTGCCGCCGACGATGAGCGCTGCGACGACTGGTAGATAGATCGCCATGGCCAAGTCCTCGATGACGAGAAGGTTCAAGACCGTTGGCGTTTCGCGGTTGCCGAGCCGCCCAAGGTCGTCGAGCACCTTCGAGATCACGCCCGATGACGAGACCCAGCTCACCCCACCGAGCAACACCGCGGCCAGAGGTGTCCAGCCGAGAAGCATGCCCACAGCAAACCCGGCCCCTGCGTTGAGCGTCATATCGGCGAGCCCGGGCGGAATCCCCGTCCGCAGTCCAGTGCGGAGTTCTTCGTCGCTGTACTCGAGTCCAAGGGTGAACAAGAGGAGCAGCACGCCGATCTCCGCGGCGAGGGAGACGAAGTCCTCGGTGACATCGAGCTCGGCGATGCCTCCGTCGCCGAATGCCAGCCCGGCAATCAGGTAGAGCGGCACGGCCGTCACCCCGATCCGACCGGCGAGACGAGAGAGCAGGCCGAGCCCAAATACGACCGCGCCGACTTCGACGAAGGCGATTGCGGTGTCGGTCGAGCCAGCGGCGAGGATCATGTCCGGTCGCTCATCGTGGCTTCTTAGCCCCCGAGCATCGAACGTAGCGTCGTGAGTCCATCGGTGGGTCCGACGGCGACGACGACGTCACCGGCAGCCAGGACAAAGTCGGCCTCCGGAGACGGGACGGGCACGTTGTCCCGGATAACCGCGACGATGGAGACACCGGTACGGGTCCGGAATTCACCATTCGCGATTGTCGTGCCGGCAGCCTGCGAGTCACTGGGTAACTGCATCCAGTCGATCGCCAGCTCCTCGATGACTTGGCGAATCTCCGTCACGATTTCGGTCACCGGGCTCACCCCGAGAATCTGCGCCAGCGTCTTTGTGTCGGGTTCCGACAAGCTGACCAGGGAGTGGCAGGCGTCCGGGTCGGCAACGTCGTAAGTAACGATCTCCCGCCGGCCGTCGTGGTGGACAATCACCCCGACATCGTTCCCGTCCTCGTCGGTGAATTCGTGGCGTACGCCGACGCCCGGTAACTTCGTCTCCCGCACCTCACTCATCGGGAGATCCTAGCGGACCGACGATCACTGCCTCGTGGCGGCACGCGGGTCCGACCCTCGGCCGGCCGAGACTTCCGGCGGGAGACCGGTGGGCCCGAACGGTTTGATGCCGGCAGCGCGCTAGCGATCGATCGAGAAGACGAGCCCGCGGGTGCCGTCGACCCGGACGAGTTGGCCGTCCTGGAGCGTGGCGGTGGCCGTGCCGGTGCCGAGCGTGGCGGGTAGGCCGTGTTCTCGTGCCGCGATGGCCGCATGACTCAGCGCACCTCCTCCATCGGCGACAAGGGCACAGGCGAGCGGGAACAGTGGCGCCCATGCTGGGCTGGTGGCCTGGCATACGAGCACGTCGCCGTCTGTCAAAAGGTGCATGTCTTCGTGACTTCGGATCACGCGAACGGGGCCTTCGGCGATGCCGGGTGAGGCGGCGATGCCACTGAGCAGTACGTCAGCATCGTCGGGAGCTGGTGTGGGCGTCGGGTATTCGTGGCTGACCATCCAGAGGATGGGCTCATTGACCTGTCGAAGCGCCAGTGGAAGGCGAGAAATGTCGGGTGGCGATCCTTGTTCACCGACATATGCCTGCCCGGGATTCGCACGTGCCCAGGCCTCTTCGCCTCGACGGCGCACGACTCTGTTGACGAGGTCCTCGGCCGGCGACCCCGCGATTGCGTCGCGGATCTCGTCGTGGTGGAGGTACGCCGCGTCGTTGGCGGCCGGCAGAGTGCCGCGTGCGGCCAGGCGCCGCCCCGCCTCCAACATGATGCGACGCATCAAGGCGAACGGGCGATCACCGACGATGATGGTGTTGTCCTCGCGCAGCGGGTAGACGGCGCGGGCATCGGCGAGAGCTTGATCAAACTCGGCGCGGCGCCCGGCCGGGAGCGCGTGGCGGGCACGTCCGGCCGTCTCGTCAGCCACGCTGTGATCTGCGGGTTGGGGCTCGGCCAGGATCAATCGGGTGATCATGGTCGGCCGCTCGGCGAGCACAGGAACGCCGGCGTCGTAGTTCATCGCGGCCCAGCCGTGCTCAGCCGTCCAGGCGGTCAGCTCCTCGGCGAGTGTCGCGTCAACCTCGGCCAATGCTTGCACGGGGCGCCCGGGCTGGGCGCGAAGCGCATCCAACGCCCCATCGGTCGCCCGGATGCGTTCGCGCAGGCGAATCATGGCCGCCTCAGTGGCGCGAGAAGCAGGGGAGTGGCCGGTGAGCATCGTCGCAATGGACGGATCGTCCCAACCGAGCTCATCGGTGACGAGGCAGTGCAAGCGGTACATCCGATGGGCGAGCGGCATGACCAGCCGAAAGTGAATTCGTTGACCATCGCGCGCCAACTGGAGGGTCGCATCGATGTGCGCGAGGAGGTCGGTGTCGTCAAGCGACGCGAGATCGATCGAACCGAGGTCGGCGGCGCGGCCGGCCATGGCTTCGCGGTCGTGTGCGTGCCAATCATCAACCCATCGTTGAACGTAGTTGCCTTCGATGGCGCGGCGAGCGGTTCTGGTACGACGACGGAGCTCGGGAACGAGGCGGGAGGCGACTCCGAGCACCGCCGCGGGCGGCGGATTGCCGGCGCTGTTCGGTGAACCGAAGGCGGGAAGCACCCTGCCGTAGACCTCGCCGCCGACGCAGACCTCTTCGAGTCCGCGAATGAGCAGGCCCATCTCATCGAACACCACGCGGATCTCTTCGGAACACGTGTGCCAAACCGACCAGCCGTAGGGCGTGAGGGGTTCGGGATAGTGCGCGGTGTCCTTTTGCCAGTTGTTTCCCTCGGGCGCTGCGGGCTTCACCGGCAGTGCCGTGATCGGCCGGGCCTGCACCAGCCAGATTGTGCCGTCGAGCGCCGCCCACTCCACGTCTTGGGGTCCGCCGAATGCAGCGTCGACTGCTTTGGCTTCGGCGGCGACGGCGAGCGCGATC
>JAJCXZ010000013.1 GCA_029263175.1 Acidimicrobiales bacterium
CCGGGCGGCGCGGCGACGGCGCTCAAGCTGCTGAACATCTCCGCGCTCAAGATCATCGCCCACATGATGAACTCCACGTCGCTGGGTGATCCATGGGACAAGACGGCCCCGACCGGCGGGCAGAAGGTGGAGCCGATCACCATGGAGACGGTGTTCGACACGACCGCCGTTTCGGGCTCGCACGCGCTGCTCCAACCCCTCGCCGCCGACATCGACCCCAACTCCGTGGGGCGGCAGCTCGTCGCCACGGTCGGCGACAAGACGTTCACCGTCACCGGTCATCTCAGCGAATACGAGGTGCTACCGGCCGTCGGTACGGACCAGACCAAGAACCGTGCGGTGTTTTCGCCGGATGGCGCGGGTGTCTGGGCGTAATCGCGCCAATCACAGTAGTAGTTTGAGAACCGCTAGTTGAAAACGGGAGGCAAAACACCATGCTCACGAGGCTGTACCAGCCGATCAAGAAGGACGTGCCCCACGAGCCCGGAGAGTTCTTCGAACTCCGCAAGGTGCCGCACACGGTACTCAAGCGCTCCCGCAAGCTCGCGGCCAAGGAGGGTCACGAGACAGCGCGCGACCTGGGCCCGGAGATCGTCAAGGCGTTCGCCTCAGACGACGAGGACCAGAAGAAGGGCGCCCGCAAGCTGATCGAGGAACGCAGGTATGAGCCCGATCAGTTCGACACCACGGAGCTCCTGCTCGCCGGCGTGGCCTCGTGGAGCTACGACGCGAAGGTGTCCAAGCTATCGATCGACGACCTCGACGAGGAGACCGCCGAGTGGGCGAAGCGTGAGGTGATCGCCCTCACCAAGCCACCGACCAAGGAAGAGGAAAAAAAAGCTCCCGGGAACTCTACGACGCCCTCAATGGAGATGGTCCCGCCCCTGAAGAGTGGGTGATCGGTCGGATTTGCGAGGCATTCCAGTGTCTGCCAAGCCAGGCCGTTCGGGAGCTTCAGGAGGATCCTGAGGGCCTGGCGCTGAGGATCATCGCCATGCGCGATTTCGCACAAGCGAAAGAAATCTACGACAACGCGAAGTCGTACAAGGACCTGCCGGATGATCCCCTGGTTCGCCTGGTCGAGGAATTCGACTTTGCCGAACTGGAGGACGAGGACGACGACCCGGACGAGTCGCCGTGAACGTCGCTGTGCTCGAGGCCCTCCTGCGCCTGAAGGACGAGATGTCCCCGGGCCTGAAGGCTGCCACGCTCGAGCTACAGCAGAACGGTAAGAAGTGGCAGCAGGTCGGCGGCACGCTCAAAAGCGTCGGCTCCAAGATCACGCTCGGTTTGGCGATACCGATTCTCGCCGCCGGCGCGGCGGTCACGACGGCGGCGATCGATTACGACTCGTCACTGGCCGGTGTACGCAAGACAGTCGATGCGACCGAGCCCGAAATCCAAGCTCTCGGGCGGAGCTTCCGTGGCCTGGCGCAGGAAATCCCGGTATCGGTCGTCGAACTGAACCGGATCGGCGAGGCCGCCGGCCAGCTTGGCATCAAGAAGGAAAACATCGTCGGCTTCACCCGGGTCATGGCCGACCTCGGCGTTACGACGAATCTGTCGAGCGAGCAGGCGGCGACGGCCCTGGCGCGGTTCGCCAATATCACCGGCCTGCCGCAGGACCAATTCGACCGCCTAGGCTCCACGATCGTTGCGCTCGGCAACAACTTCGCCACGACGGAGGCGGAGATCGTCGAGATGGGCCTGCGGCTCGCCGGCGCCGGCACTCAGATCGGCCTGACCGAGGGGCAGATCCTGGCGATGGCCACTGCGCTCTCCTCGGTCGGTATCAGTGCCGAGGCCGGCGGTTCGGCGATATCTAAGGTCATGATCAACATCGCGCTGGCGGTGTCGCAGGGCGGCGATAGCCTCCGTGGTTTCGCGTCCGCCGCGGGCCTGTCGGCCGAGCAGTTCGCCCGATCCTTCAAGCAGGACGCTGCCGGCGCCGTCAACGCCTTCATCACCGGCTTGGGGCGGATGCAGAAGTCCGGCGGTGATGTGCTCGGCACGCTTGAGCAGATGGGCATCAAAGAGGTCCGGATGCGCGATGCCCTACTGCGCGCCGCCGGCGCCGGCGATCTGCTCACCCGAGCGCTGGACCTGCAGGCCGTCGCGTGGAGCGAAAACACGGCTCTCGCCGATGAGGCGCGGCAGCGCTACGACACGTTCTCGTCACAACTGGCGGTGTTCTGGAATCGAGTCAAGGACGTGGCGATCACCATCGGTACCGCCTTGTTGCCCTCGTTCCGGGACGCCTTGGATGCGGCTGGGCCGTTGGTTGCCGTGGCGAGCGGGGCGGCCGTAGCGTTCGCGAATCTCCCGCAGCCCATCCGCACGGCAACCGTGGCTGTCGGGGCCCTGGTGATCGTGGGCGGTCCCCTGTTAATCCTGTTG
The DNA here is from genome assembly GCA_029263175.1 of Acidimicrobiales bacterium. Classification (GTDB taxonomy): domain Bacteria; phylum Actinomycetota; class Acidimicrobiia; order Acidimicrobiales; family Aldehydirespiratoraceae; genus JAACCU01. The sequence goes on from JAJCXZ010000013.1 coordinate 2,398, forward strand.
GGCTCTCTCGTTTCCGCTGCCGGAAGCGTACAAGTCGGCTTCGCCAAGATGGCGGCCAGCGTCGCGGCATCGAGGCTCGTCACAACCATGGCAACCCTCGGCCCGGAGATCTCGGGCGTCAGTGGGGCGCTCAACCTCCTCGCCTCGCGCGTGCTGCCCAGCTTCATGACGACGATGGTTCAGGGTCGCAATGCAGCCGGGCAATTCACTGGCGGCGTGAACATTCTCAATAAGTCCGTTCTGACCTCACCGACGTCCCTCGTGAAAGGCCTCGCGGCGACCGCGGTGTCGATCGGTTCGAAGCTGGTTCCGGCGTTGCGAACGGGGCTCAAGTTCTTCCTCGGGCCAGCTGGTTGGGCCGTTGGGGTCGCCCTGGTTGCCCTCAAGTTCAAGCCGCTGCGCGATCTGCTAGTGGCCGTCACCGGCGCAGTCGTCGCGTTCGTCAAAAAGGGCCTTGAGATCGGTATCAACAAGCTGAAGGAGTTCGCCAATTGGATTGTTCCGGACGGCCTGGTGAAATGGGTCGGCCAAATCGGCAAGGCGGCGAAAGGCGCGCGTGACTTCGTCGCCAACGGGCTCAACAGCGCCACCGAGGGGGTCCGTGGCTTCACGGCAAACCTGGCGCTAGTGAGCGAGCAAGTGGAGATCGGCAACGCCAAGCTCGAGGACATGGCCAGCAGGGGGTTCGAGGTCGGTTTCCGCTACAAGGACGTCGCTGGCGTGATGGTGCAGTACTCCACCGGCCTGATGGATACGCATAGGGCTCAGGCAGCGGCCGCAAAAACGGCGAAGGAGCTGGTAGACAACCTCGCAGCCGAAACTGCGGCGGCCGAGGCCCTAAAGACCGCCCTCTCCGGCTTCACAACCGAGACAGACGCGCTCACACAGTTGCAGTCGCTGACGCTCGCCGCCACCTCTGGGCAAGTGCCCGTTAGCCAGTTGCGCACCAAGTACGCCGAGCTGCTCGCGAAGTTCGAGGACATGGGAGTGGTCACGCCGGCGGTGACGCGAGAGATGCGCACGTTGACGGCCGCGATCGACACACAGCGCACGCCTCTTGATCGACTCAACGACCGCGTCAATCAGTACCTGGGATCCGTGAAACTCGTCCCGCCTGAGATCGGCGAGCTTGAGCGTGCCGCAGACCTCGTGAACCCGGCACTCGAGGTCATCGACACGAACCTCGTGAACTGGAAGCGGAGCGGCGTCGAGTTGGTGAGTCCGGACGGCATACCGGCCGTGACGGAGGCTACCAAGCAGATGCGCGAAGAGGCCGACGCGGCTGCCGCATCACTAGAACGCACAGGCGGTGGTATACGCGGCGTGCTGCGTGAGATCGTCAGCAATATCGACGGCTTGTTGGACGCCGCCGAGGGCGTCTTCGGCATCAAGATCCCGCGCTTGGTTCGTGGCCTCGCGGACGCTGCCGAGGTCGCCCTCGCCGGCGGTGAAGGATCGTTCGCGCGGGCCCTCGGCATCGCGGCGACGGCCGTGGGCGAGTTCTCCGCCACCGCGCAGGCGGCGCTAAACGCCGTTTCCCTGTTCATGCAGGGCAAGTGGGTGGCCGGTGTGATGTCTGCGGTCACGGCGGTGATCGGGGCTATCGGCTCCATCTTCGGCGGCAAGACCGACGCCAAACAGGTAGCCGAGAAGTTCGGATTCAACAATCTGTCTGAGGCCCTGCTCGCCGAAATCGACAAGACGGCCGAGGGCACCAAGGACTTCGACTCGGCGTTCCGGCTGCACATCGGCGCAGTGATTCGCGAGGTCGGTGCGCAATCGGAGGCGGACCTGGCGAAGCTGACATCTCAGGTGCTGCAGCTGTTCACGTCCTTTGACCTCGGACACATATCGGCGGCGCAAGCGACCGACGCGATGGCCGATGGTTTGGCGGCCTTGATTCCTCTGTACGACCAGCTCGGTGTCTCAGTAGACGTGCTCACCGCGCCGGGCGGGATCCTTTCCGATCTCGTCAGCCGCGTGAAGCAGGGGCAGTTCTCGATCGAGGAGCTCACGAGCGTCTTCGCGACCACCCTCGCAGGGCTCAACGCCATCGGCCAGGACGGCTCGGCGGCGTTCTTCGCGCTCGCTGAGGAGGTTGGTGTTACCCGACAGCAGATCGAGGCGATGGCACAGGACATGGGCCTGGTCGTCGACGTCGTGCAGACCGCGCAGGAGCAATGGCGACAGTGGGCCGAGTCGGTCGGGGTCAACTTCACGCTCGCGAAGCGGCACAACCGGGCGTACTTCGAGGACCTCGCGGCAACGATGGGCTTGTCGGCCGAGACGGCCGCAGCGTTCGTCGACGGGCAGCTGGCGAACCAGCGGGACGCCCGCACGTCGTTCCTACAGGACATGCGCCAGTCCTTCCGAGAGGCCGCCATCGACGGTGGCTTGGTGGGCGACCAGATCAAAGAGTTCACCCAAGCGAACATGAAGCTGTTCCGCCAGGGCGAGCGCGCTGCGGCTAAGGCCGCGCGCCAGGCACGCCGCCAAGAGGTCGACGACTTCCGCACGGTGCAGCAAGACATGTCACGCATCGGCATCAACGAGGCGGCGAAGGTCGGCAGTGCGTGGGTGGATGCAGCCAACGACACGATCGCGGCTTGGGACAACGCCCGTAGGGCCACGGTCGGGGGCTCTTCGATCCTCGATATCGCTCGTCTCGGTTCAGCGGCCGCCGACTCGCTCGGGCAGCGCCAGATCGCAGCGGCCGTGGCGACGGAGCGCCAGTGGTCCGCATCCGGCCCCGCGATCGCCGCGGCGATCAGCCGGGCAAGCAGCTCGTCGGCGCTGGGCATCGGTTCGCTGGCGTCGCCGAGCTCTGGGTTCAGCGCATCGCCGCTGTCCGCCGGTGTCTCCGCCGCACCGGTCCCCTCGCCCTCGACTTCGAGCGTGTCTCGAGGTGGAGGGTCGGACGCCAAGCTCGACGCGATCCTGCAGGAGCTGAAGAGACAAGGCCGCGAGTTACCCGGCATGTTGGCTAGGGAGACGCGCCATGTGGCACAGACCGCCGGTGGGAGGCGCTAGTGGCGCACACGATAGAAGCCGAGCTGAGCCCGGGCATCTGGACGGATATCAGCACCGACGTCCTGCTGCGCGAGGGGGTGTTCTGGGAACGAGAAATCTCGGGCGACGGGCCCACGGACGTGCTCGCAGGTCCCGGCTCGATGAGATTCGCGCTCAACAACAAATCGAGCAACAGTGGTGGCCTTGCCGGCTACTACACGCCCGGCCACGCCAACGTTCGCGCTGGCTTCGGTCTTGGCACTCGAGTGCGGCTACGGCTCGTAGAGGGCGCGGCTAGCTGGTACCACTTCCTCGGCGAGCTCAAGACGATCTTGCCGACCCCTGGATCCACCGGCGAGGCGCCCTCGTTTTGCGAAGCGGTCAACTGGTTTAACCAGTTCGCCGAGACCCGCGACCTGCGCCTGGTCCTGCGCGAGAACTATCGGTCCGACCAGGGGATCAGCGACCTGGTGGGCCAGGTGGCGGTCGCTCCGGCGAACCAGATCCTCGACGTCGGGCTTGACGTCTACGCGTTCATGTTCGACGACGTCGGCCCGAACACGCCGGCGCCGGCGATTGCGCAGGACATCTGCCAGAGCGAGCGCGGCTACCTGTACGTGCGAGGTGACCAGACGGACGGGGAGACATTGCGCTTCGAGAACCGCTTGGCTCGTGCGGTGGCGTCGGTGAAAGAAACCTTCTTGGAGGGGGAGCTCGTCGGCATCACGGTCCCGTCCGACCAGTCCCGGATGGTGAACATCGTCGACGTCGCAGCGTTCCCGCGGAGCGTAGGGACGACCAACGTGGTGCTCGTGAGTCTCGACAGCGAGGTCACGGTGCACGCCGGGGAGACCGAGAAGATCTTCGTCGATCTCCGCGACCCCGACAATCAGGCCGAGTTCGTCGGCGGCAAGAACATGGTCGCGCCTGTTAGCCCCACCGACTGGACAGCGAACGACACCAGCGGCGGCGGCGGTGCTGATGTCTCTTCTGACTTCGCTGTGGTTTTGACTCCATGGGGCTCCCGAGCTCTGATCGCGATCACCAACAACGGCACGGCGACCGGCCACTTGCGTGGTCCGGCCGGCGCAGACGGGATGCAGGCTCGAGGCCTCATGCTGGCCCGTTACGCCCCAGTCGTGCGGCACGGAGAGAACACCACGAGCATCAGTGCGCACGGCGAGCGGCCGATGGGGAGGGTGATCGACATGCCGTACCAAGGTGACGTGCGGGTCGCGCAGGATAGCGCCGACTTCGTCGCCAACTTGTGGGGCGGAGTCGTGAACATCCCGACCTTCGTCAGTCCCGTGACCTCACGTCCGGGTGTCTTGGAGCGCTGCATTTCCGTCGATATCGGCGACAAGATCGTGGCGTCTGAGTCGATGACAGCCGTGGCCGGCGCCGAGCTGTTCATCCACGGTGTCGCCGGCGAGATCCTGGCCAACCGATCGACCGGGCTTACCTATCGGGTCGCCCCCGCCGACACCACGGCCGTGTTGATCCTCGACGATGCCGTCGCGGGCAAGCTGGACGCGAACGCGCTGGGGTTTGGCTGATGCGAATCCATCGAATACGAGAGCAACATCTCGTCGACGGCGAGGCAGAGCACCGCGCCCGACACCTCGCGCACATCGGCAAGCTGCGGCGATACGGTCATGAGGCGCAGATCCGAGACTCGAGAATGACCCTCGTGCCGTACATCGACAGCGGCCGGTGGGTTGCTGATTGTGTGGAGAGGATGCCGCAGAGCGGTAGCCCGTGCCGGGCGGGAATCGCCGCGGACCCGGAGATGGGAGTTGCCCTGTGCTTCGGATGCGGCGCCGTCTACACGCGGTTGTCGTGGCCGGTTGGAGCGCAACAGGCCGAGACGATCCTGATGCGCCGGCCAGACCCGAATCTGCGCAACTTCCACCCCGGCGAGACCGTAGCCGGCTTGCAGGCTGAGAACGTGGTGCTTGGCATCAAGGAGCGAGACTGATGGCCTTCACACCGTTCCGCACCTGGGTCGCCGGCACGGTGCTCACCGCTGCCGCCAATAACACGGACATCCGCGACAACGGGAACGCGATGCGATCTGGCGGTATCGCCATCGCGAACCAGTCGGCCCTGGACTTTCTTTATGCCGCTTCGCCCACGCAGCTTGGTCGAATCGCCAAGGGGACCGCGCTTCAGTACCCGCGTATAAACGCTGGGGAAACGGGCTACGAGTTTGCCACGCCGATATCTGATCACGGTGCATTAACCGGACTGGCCGACGACGACCACGCTCAATACTCCCGGGCGGACGGATCACGGGCGTTTACCGCGGCGGTCAGTGGCGTCGCGCCGACTCTCCCAGCTCACCTCGGCACGAAGGGGTGGGCGGAAGCGGCCTTTGCTCCGTCGGCGCACACACACCCTGCCGCGGATGTCACGTCCGGCACGTTTGCGAATGCTCGCATCGCGGTCGGCAACGTCACGCAGCACAATGCTTCGATCGCTCCCACCTGGGCGAACGTCTCGGGTAAGCCTGCGACGTTCACCCCGACGGCGCACTCGCATGGTTCTGCCGACATCACTACCGCTACGGGGAGCGCGTCGGGGGTTGGCGGCGGGACGGCGATTGTGACCATGAACGAACGAACCTACTACCCCAACGCCGCCACCAGTGGGTCGACGCGGGACGTGTTGACGTTTCAACAGGGCACAAATCCCAGTAGCACGGTCGCGAAGTTTGGAATTCTAGTGTTCAGCGAGACATGGTGGGTCAACTGGAGGTACCAATCGTGAGACCGGTCTACGTAGTCGTGCATATGGGCACGGGGGAGATATCGCACGTTTGGGAAGCGGACCACGAGGCGGAAATTGGCGAAGTCCCCTTGTGGCTCGGCCGCCCAGTAGACCCGGCGGACCCGCGCGGGGCGATCGAGCCCGATCCGTCGTTCGCGTGCGTGCGAATTCTGTCTTGCGACGATTCGACAATCGAAGTCACTGGTCCCGGCAAGTCGTACAACTCAGAAAGAATCCGCGAGCTGCTGGAGCTGGACGGGCTTCCTCTCGACTTGTCAAAGCCAGGACTGCCAGCGATGAGACGCGAAGACCTGCCGCCCGGGCCAGCGCGCGGCGCTCTTGCGCGATCAATGGCTCCAGAACACGACGCGACGACTCGGCAGCGAGTCGTTTCCTTGAGGGTGCCAACCCAGCGCCCGATACCTGGCGATGCTGCTCGGGCTTCCTCTCAACTGCGATGGGTCGGTGCGTTAAGGAGAAGGTCGTGACCGGATCAAACGCAATGGCACGTGGCGCTTCGTTGGACAGGATCGGCGACTACTTGTCCGCTCAGCTTGAGAAGATTTGGACAAGCCAACTCGCCACTCAAGGCTGGTCGGTGTCCCTCGTGTTGTCGCTCTACTGGTTCCCGAGCGGCATCAATCGCAATGCGACGCTCGACCTCAAGCCGGTGCATACGACCGATGACGGCGTCCGATCCTACTTGCTGCGAACATCCGGCGCTCCGGACGCGCTGCTGGAGCTAGGGCAAGACGAAAACTTGGCCGACAAGTTACGCGATGTCATCGCAGCAATGCACGGAGAGCACGCAACTGGCGACGGCAACGTTCATGTCCGTTTCGATGTCCAGACTCACTGCCTCGGCGGTTTCGTTTGGCCTGGGTACGCGCTCGTCGACGCACTGGGCGCGGGACCTGGGTGGCACGAGGAACAGCTGGCAGCGGCGGGTCATTGAAACTAGCGAATGGCAAGACGCTAAACACGATCGATGATGATGCATGACGACGAACTGCCAGAGCTGAGCATCAGCGTTCCAGTTAGGGAGCTGCTGCGCGACATCGACACGCGAATGGCCGAGCGCTTTGCCGGCACGCATAGGCGTCTCGACACGATGAACGGCCGAGTGCGCGCCAACGAGCTCGCCCTGGCCGACAAGCGCGGCCGGGCTGTGATGGCCGGCGCGATAGCGGGTGTCGTCGGCAGCGCTGTGGTGGCGATCGTAGTGGCTCTCATACTGCGAGGGTTGGGCCAGTGATCCCGAGCGAGGCCACTTTGCGTGCACGGCGAAGGGCGAGCGAGTTCGGACCAGAGTTCTCATTCGCCCTTGAGAACACGATCGCGGCCGAAGGGCTGTTCTCCGACCACGACCTAGATCCGGGCGGTGCGACACGGTACGGGATCACCGAGGCGGTGGCTCGCAGGCATGGCTACAAGTTCGACATGCGCGTTCTGCCGGTGGAGATAGCCGTGCTGATCTACTACGAGAAGTATTGGCAGGTGCAGCACCTCAGCAAAGTGCGCTCGCGCTACATCGCCGCGGAGATCTTCGACACATCAGTTAATGCCGGCCCGTGGTGGGGCGGAGCGATCACGCAGTCGGCGTTGGTGTTGTTTGGTCACGATGTCGCGGTAGACGGGCGTATCGGGCCCGCCACGCTGGCGGCAATCAACTCGGAGCTGCCCAAGTACGAACGCCATTTGTACGCCGCGCTCAACGGTATGCAGTTTGTCAAGTACGCGGTGAAGTGGCGGATGGCATTCCGCGCGGTGATCGCCATTGTCCGGCGTGCCGACAGTGATCATCGGCGCGCGTTCATTCGCGGCTGGATGCGGCGGGTTTCGGCGTTTCCGGAGATGTCGCAATGGGGGGCGTGATGTTGTGCGCGAGACCAGACTGCGCCGAGCGTTTCCAACGCACCGTTCCGAACCGCAAGTTCTGTTCACAAAGATGCCAGGTCATCGAAGCGAGCCGGCGATATCAGGGTTACTACGCGATGCCGAGCACGGAAATCCGAACGTGCCTGCGACCGGACTGCGGGGAGCCGTTCAGGATAACGAGACGACAGCGGCGGATGGTCTATTGCTCCTCTCGGTGCATGAAACGAGAAGGCAAGCGCCGCCGCTCGGATTTCTACGTCAGGGAGGAACGGAGTTGCGTGGAATGCGGCGGCGGGTTGAGCGTTCGCCAAAGCAGCAGCCGCCAGTTCTGCTCAGCAGCTTGTCAGGGCCTTTCCTGGCGGACGCGGAACGGAACGGCGATACGTCAACGATACCGAGAGTGGCGTAAACGGACGCCGCGTCTAGCCCGGCTCAGGAAGATGCGCCGACGTGCGGCGAAAGCTGCTGCGCCGCACCGCCCATATTCGCTACAAGATGTCGGCACCGTCTTTCGTGATCAAGCGGGCCGATGCTGGTGGTGCGGGAAACACACCAATCTTACGATCGATCACGTACACCCACTGTCCCGCGGTGGCGCAGACGCAATCGACAACATCGTCGGCGCTTGCCTGCCGTGCAATTCAGGGAAGAAGGATCGTCTTTGGCGGCGACGCGACGGCCAGCTCGGGCGAGAACAGGAGATTGTCAGATGAGCGTGGAACTGAAGATCAATGACCGCAAGCTCCGGGACTTGTATCTAGCGCTCTGCTATGACGAGGGCGTCGACCCGGTGACCAACCTGGAGGCTTGGCTCCGCCGGGCCGTCCGTCAGGACGGCACGGTGCAGCCGCGAGATGTCGTGCGCGGGAACGTGCGCCAGTTCGACCGCGCCGGCGGGGTGTCCGGATGAGCCGCACGATCGAGGTGCCGCGCGCCGAGCTCGAGCGCATCGCCTCCATGCTCGATTTCGACAACGGCGCATACAACCCGCCACGGGCGCGCGAGCGGCTGTTGGATCTATTGGAGGCAGGTACGGGATGAGTTACGGGGTCAATCTACAGCCACTGCTAGCGTACCGCGGCAGGATTCGTCGACAGATGATCGACGAGATCATCCAGCTCAAGATTCCCATCTGCGCATTTGCCGCGTGGGTAAGGAGCGAGGGCGACGTAGGCACGCTCAAGAACGCGAGCCCGTTCCGCCGCAAGAACCTCGCCAACGTGCGGGATCAATACCTGCGCCGACTGACGGATACTACCCAGCGCCTGCGGGCCGGCGGGGTCGAAGTGGTGATTTTCACCGGGCTGGAATTCGCAACCGTGCGCGAAAACTCTGACCGAGGGTTCCCGTTCAGCGGCTGGCGTAACGGGGCGGCGCAAGTTCCGCTCAGCGATTTCCAGTATTTCCGGGGCGCTGGCGCCGATGGCGTGCTCGAGTTTATTTCGCTGGTGGTGCGTGAGACTCGCGGCCCCGGTGTCACCTACATCGACGGCATCGAGCCGTGGACGCCGCAGCTCGATGCCGTGCCGAACGACTACACGCGGGCCGTAGACGCGCTCGAGCTCGACATTTTGTCGTCCGGCGTACACGTACACGGTGTGAATCCGGGCGACCCCGTGAGGCCCGTGGCGGCGCAGTACGTTGATTTCGACGGGTGGGGGAAGAGCAAGCGCCTGTGGGACGCTGACGATGGCATCAAGCGCCGCTATGCCGCCCTGCCTGCCGGCAACCAGCACGCCGTAACTCAGTATTTCCTCGATTGGCAGGAGTCGCTCTACCCCGGCCAGAAGACGTTGATCCTACATTCGGGCGGCTGGTCTGTCTTCGCACGCCCGCCGGCGCCGGTACGACCCGGCATCGCGGTCATCGACACGCCGCCATGGAGCCACACATTCCGGCAGCTTGCGAAGATGCCGCCGAGGCCGGTCACGCCGATTCCTGACGACGATATCGACCTGTCGCGGGTGTCGATCGCGGGCAATTCGGAGCAATGGCTGAAGCAGTTCGATGTGACCTCGCGATTGCTCGCTGTAGACATCGGGGCTGACTACATCGACCTGCCGCACACGATGGCCGGGCGCTGGCCCACGCGCAACGGAGACGGGGCCGTTGAGGGTAATCCGTGGGTGTTCGCACAGATCAACGGGCAGTGGCACGGCGGGACCTACGAGTGGCTCAGGCCCGGCCAGACGCGCAAGGGAATCACTGCCGCCAACATCGGACAGCACATCAAGCGCGGGCCGCTCGCGAGCTGGAAACCACGCACGGGTGACCGCGTAGGGTTCTGTGTCTCAACGATAGCGCGCAACGGCGAGAGCACCATCGACGAGCGTTCGAACATCGTCAAGGCGGTGTGGCCATGAGGGGCGCCGGGGGCCCTGGGCGGGGACGCCTCCCGACGTTCCGGGGCCACGCCGACCCCGCGCCCCTCTTTTCTTTCTCGAGGCGATCACGGGGTTCGGGGCGGCTGCTGGCCTCGAGGCGGCATAACGACACAACCACATAACCAACAGGGACAGGCTTGCGCCTGTCGGAGGAGGCATAGACATGCTCGAGAGCATCCACGGACTGCTGCCAGTGCTGCTGGCGGCCATCGTCAGTTCTGTCGCGTTCACCAAGGCGAGCAAGGGCGCGCTCGAGGCCGGGCTGGCCCGGGCCCGAGGAGCCTACAACAAGCTGCCCATGTGGGGCACTGCGATTGTTGCCCTGATCGGAGCGTTCAGCGGGTTGGCAACCTCTCCGGAGTCGCCATCACCGGAGGCCGTCGAGGCGCTAGTCAAGGCACTCGGGGCGCTGTTGTCGATGGGCGGCATCGCAATCGTTCAGGCGATCGCCGGCAAGCCGACACGTCCGGCCGATGGTGGGGTTCCGAAGTAGGTGGCAGAGCTGTTATCGCGGCTGCCGTGGGGGTGGATCCTCGGGGCTCTCGGGCTGATCGCCGTTGGGTGGTTGGCGCGCCGCCCGAAGGTGATCGAGGACACCCCGCTGCGCCGTCAGGTGGAGGAGTTGGACGATGAGGCTGAGGACCTGGAGTCTCCTGGTCGTGTTGTCTCTGGCAGCGACGACGAGCGTCTCGGCCGGCTGGCAAGGATCCGTCGACGGCGTCGCGATCGCGCAGGGTGAGGCGGCACCGTTCGACGGCATCCTGATCACCCGGGAGGCGTTCGACGAGCTACTCGCTGAGGCCGAGGCCGGCGAGATCCGCCGGCGGCAGGTGGAGGCTGCGATCTCGTGGGCGGAGAGTCGTGGCGATCGGATCGAGCAGCTGGAGGCGCAGCTCGGGCGGCGCAAGTGGGTTAACCGCGTGCTTGGGGTGGGGTGCGGCACGATGGCGTATTTCCTGGGCCGCGAGACCGGGAAGAATTCGGCGTCACGCTCTACGTTTGGCTCTCAATGAACGATTGCGGCACGCACGATGCCAAGCTGAAGACCGATCCGGCTTCACGTACAAGTCGATCGGTGGACACCACCGCTGGCAGAAACCGCAAAGACGCCAGTCTACATGTCCGCATGCGTGGTACGCGCGGGTACGCAGATGCATGAGCATGTGGTACGACTGATCTTGGCAGACAACAAGGTTGGTGGGCCGGTTGTCCGTGCCGTTTCCGTTGACGTGGTGGATTGTCGCTGGTGGGGGGAGCGGCTTGCCCAGCGCCCTTTCGGCGACCAGCACGTGCTCTTTTACGTATCCGGTAGTCGGTGCCGCGCGCGGGTGGCCGGGGCGCTTGAGCATGGTGTACCCGCTCTGGACCGTGCGCCCTCCCTGCCAGGAATGATGCCCCTCCCTGCGGGCGTGGTGGCCTTTTATGAATCGAATAGGAAGGCCCTTTATCCAACCAATCTCGGGGCGCATTTTGGGGGCAATGGTTGTCGTTTTCCCGCATCCGCACATGCACAATCCAGACGGATTCGGCGGTGTAAGATCGTGCGTAGCCAACGTCAGCACTCCAATGCTGGTAATGGTCAGGGAGCCGTTCGGTCTCAAGCGCCGAGCGGCTTTCGCCTGATCATACCTCGCGGATCTGGGTTTCTCTACGGCCGCGAGCTGGGGCGTAACGACGGGTTGACGCTTCCGGCACGCCGTGAATGATCTACCTAGCTGTCGGTGATCAGGAGACCTCCGAGTAGGCGAACGCCGCCGAGTTAATCGCCGAAATCGGTTCCCGGAGGACCCGCAACGTCAACTCCAGGAACACGCTGGCGAGGATCCATGAGACCAACGGAATCACGACGGAGGCCATGAGGACTGGATGCACGAGTACGATGTGTTGCAGCGTCCGGCCGCTCATCCTCCGATAGATCGTCTCAACGACAGCTCGGGACTCTGAAGACATGTTCTTCGTGGCGTTCCGCCACCTTCGGTCGAAGGCTGGGCCGGTCTCCGCGAGCAGCTGTCGAGACCCAGGCATGATGAGCAGAAGTATCGTTTCAATGAGGTTCAACCGATGCCCGAAACGGATGAAGCCGTTGATGGTGCTCCGCAGCATCACATAAGCGGGATCGTCGAACGAGATCTTCCCCGCGGCGGCGGCGTCAAATAGCTCGTCCCGTAGCGCGAATAGGTCCTGACGCAGATGGTCCACGCAATAGTCTCGATACAACCAGAACAGCGCAAAGACGAGTCCGGTGAGGGAGATCAGTGAAGCGAGGATTGTGGCCACCGTCTGCTCTGGCATCATTCGTCTCGCTCTCTGGGCGTTCTGCCCTGCCTTGTAAGTCGACTTGAGGTGCGGCCGGGATCAAGTTGCTCTTCATATGCCTTGCGCTGGGGCCCCAAGCGCTCAATGGCCTTCTGCTTGAGAGCGCGTTGCAGGACGCCGTAACCTATCCCCACTGTCGCAAGCAGCCAAGCGAGGACTTCGCTCACGAAACTGTCGCCGATCACGTTGGCAACGATCCTGATGTTGGCAATGGTCGTCTTGCCGGCCATTACCTCGAGCGCCCGGAAACCCATGTATGCGAACCATGACAGCGCTCCCCATCGGATCAGGTTGTTCAGGACTGAGGCGGTCCCGGCGGCTGTGCGGAACCGTCGTAGGAGCAGGTTCTCTGCTTCGAGCCCCTTACGGGCTTTCTTCGTTTTCGCCATCTGGGGAATAGCGTACCCCAAGTATACGGGAACGTCGGCGGCGTGTTCGGTGCTCGTGGCCGCGGGTGCCCGTTGAATTGCGCCTGCTCTATCCCAGCCTAAGTGGCCGCTATTGTGGCATTGTGCCGCAGACACGGTCAATGGGAGCGCAAGACACTTCCGCTCATTGGGGTCGTCTGCTAGGTCGTCGACACGTCCTCAACCGCCACCCGCGCCTCGTCCACCGTGCACCCAGTCGCCCGCAGATGCGCGGCCATCAGATCCGCCCGCCATGCCCGCACGAGTTCGCGACGCAATGCCGTCCGCTTGGCCTTCGTCGGCGACAGCAGATCAGCGACCGCGCGCACCGCGGCAACGTCCGGTGGCAGGTACCGCCCGCACCGGTAGCCCGATAGCGCCCCCTGCGATACGCCGAGCATCGCGGCGAGCTGGTTCTGCGACTTGGCGTTCGCGTCCAGCAGTGGCGCCAGCCGGCGGCCGAAGTGGCGGTCCGGGTGGGCGAGCACCCGGCCTGCTGGCGAGGTTGAGCGGCGGCCTCTCATCGGGTGCGCGATCGCGTGAATTTCGTGCTGACCTGCGTCGGAGTCGGCGCCGCAGTTGGGCCTACGAGGACGCCTCGCTGTCGACAAAGCCCATCCGCTCTGCCAACCAGCGCATGACCTGCTCGGTTATCTGGATCGACGGCTCGGACGTCTCGGCCACCCCGTAGCGCCGAAGATGCTCGGGTAGCTGTTCGCCCCTCGGTGGGCCGATGACGGTCCTCGCTGAATCGGCCATGGTGGGCGTCTTGGTGATGTGGTCGGTCATTGCTGCACCTCATCAATAATCGGAGGTCTGGAAGTCTACGCCACACTGGCTAAGGAATCCCGTCAGCGTCGCGGGGTGGGCTCCGATCCCCACGTTGAGAAACTGGTGCGCGACCTCCCCTTTTTTCCCCGCTCGGGGCTTCGGTTGGAAGCCGAGCTCGTGATGGATCGTACCCGACTGAATTGCCCAGACAGTCCCAGCCGTGTCGAAGATCGGGCCGCCGCTCTGCCCCATTAGGCCTGGGCTGGACGTTTCGAGGAACATTATAGGTAGGCGATCATCGCCACCCGGATCGGCGACGAGGGAGCGTGTGTATATGCCCTCAATGGGGAACAGGGGCGGAGGGGTTTGGTTCTCGGGCAGAGTGAAGCGACCTGCTGCCGCGTCGTACTCCGGCGTCATGGCGTGCAGCGGGTATCCCAGCCGACACAGGCTCGTTCCCGGATCGATTCCCGAGCTTGGCTCCTTGAACACCGGGTACTGTTGACCAGCTTGCGTTGTGAAGCCGTCCAACCTGCCCACAGCGAGATCCGCTGCAGGGAACTGATAGACATCCATCAGTTGAACGGCCCCGTCGCGCCCCCACCACGCCGACCAATCCTCGGGCCATTCCGGGTCGATCACGAGCTTTCGTTCTCGCTTTTTCCGAAGCTTGTTCGGAATATCGCCGAGCTCCGAGAGTGCGGCCAGACGCTCGTCGCGAGCCTTCTTGGCCGCGATCAGCGAGGCCAAGCCGTTGACGACGTGGTTGGCGGTCACGATCCAGCCGTCCGGGTTCACGACGACGAAAGCCGCCAGGGTCGCGCTCAACGACCCGTCGTGACGGAGGACCGAGGTAACGAGCGGGGCCGTGAAGTCGCGTGCGATCTTGTAGGCGTCAGCGAACATGAATCAAACCCTGTCTGTCGGGATGTTGGCGAGGCGCTGTTTTCCGGAATCCTCGGCGCCGTGTCCATCTCTCACTACCGAGCCCGCCCACCCCAAGGGCCACGGTACGGTAGAGCTTGGCTTCACGGGGAGGGTGGGTCTAGTTTGGAGTGGGGGACCAGATCAGATTCTGTCTACCTTGATGACGACGCCTGCCTCGATGGTGACGATGAGCGTTGTAATCGCGTCGGGCTCGTAGATCCACTTCTCCACGGGAGGATCTGCAGCAGCGTCCACAGAGCGATCCTTTGGCTCGCCAAGCACGGCGAACACGGTTTTCTTGCTCATGCCGACAACGACTTCGCCGCGCTCGGCTGCGTCACGAAACTCTTCTGGGATCTCGGCCAGTGCTTGCTGCCGCTCCAACGCTGTGGCGTCAAGAATCGGCGCCAGCCAGGCGATGAGTTTCAAAGGTTCCAGGTCGTCGATGCGGATCTTCCTGCCGAACCGCAGGTTGATCCGCGAACCGCCGGCACGCTTGCCGCCTTCACCGCGGCTGAAGTCCGAGTCGGACGCCTTCAGCTGGTCGCCGAAGGTGCCAAACCCGCCGCCGTTGAGATGGATCTCGATCCGGTCTTTCTTGAGCTTGACGTCCGTGACAACGGCTGCATCACCGATCTCTATTCCGACGCCGTGATTCTTGATCTCACGCGTGACATCGCTAGGCTCCCACTCGCCCTCCAAGTCGACGTTGATGCCGCTCTTCCAGGCGGGGTACGTGACTCGGGCGACGCAGGACTGGCCCATCAACATGTCGTCCAAGGATCTCTCGGCCTGCTTCTTGTTGGAGCCGTTGATCTCCTGGCCTGCCGCTGGCGCGGCCAAGACCGCGACCAAGAGCAGGGTCAGACACAGGCTCGTAGTTCGGGCTGACCGCGGTGCGGCCGTCATGACGGTGGCCATTCGCTTTTACCTTCCCAGGGTCCCAGGTGGTTGAGCCGTTCTATCGTGCTGTCGATATCGCGGAGGTCATTTACTCTGCGGCAACTGCCGCCGGATACCAGACGGTCACGCTGCGCTGGTCCATGATGGCCCGTTTAGTCGAATCTGCGACCGACCAGAGAATCTTGAGCCGGTGCGTTTTCGCTTCAACGCCCTTGATGCCCCACGTGAAGCAATTCGCGCTCAGCGTCGCGGCGAACCCGCTCCACAGCCCGGCAACATCGAACGGCTCGCCGAGGTGCTGGCCGAGCTGGGCGCGGAACCAGACGGTTTGCTGCCCGTCAATGCCAGCCTCGCCGCAGAATGTAATCAGCACGGGGCCGGCTGTCGGGATGTTGATCGGAAAGCTCATGCCCGCCACGGTCTTCCACTTCTTCGACGACGTCGCTAGGTCGCCCTCGGCACTCCGGAACGTCATGGCCATCGGTCCGGACGAAAACGTGTTGAGTACCGCCTTCGTGGAGATCCGCCCCGGAGCGCGGTCGAAGTCCTGCACCCGCTGCACGCCCTGGATCGGGCGCAGTTGGCCGCCCCATATTGCTGCCATGGCCGCCAACAAGCCGGTCACTGCAAGAAGTTTAGTCACGTTCTCTTACCTTCCCAGGGTCCCGCCTGGTTGATCGAGTTGTAGAAATCAATTGCCGAGCGTGTTCGCCTGGCGGCTCGCGCTCACGGTGTTCCTCCCTGCCCCGCACGAGATGGCGCCAAACAGCGGGCCTCCTCCATGAACACAGCGGTGGCGCTGCTCAGCTTGGAGTAGGTGCGTGCAGTCGGGAGGCGCTTCCCCCATAGGGAGTACGGCCGCTTGGAAAGTCGTTTCTCCTCGTACTCGCCACGGCCATCGAAGTCATCGACGAGCGCGACGCTGAATTCGGAGTAGTGGAGGGCAAGGGCGGCCGTCTTCCTCATGTTCCCGTTCTTGAAGAACGCGCGCAGCTCAATGGCGTCGTCGACGAGCGTCACGTGCCAGCCGGTCGCCTCCAGCTTGTCGCGGACGTCATGGAAATGCTCGCCGATGGATCGAGCCGCGTTGTTCACTCCCTCCGGCTCATACCGAAGCGACAGATATCCGCTGTCCGGAGGGAACTCCACCCTGGCGATCCGGTAGGTCTTCTCACACCCAGACGCGACATCCTCGGCGTCCATGTAGTCGCGCCCGACCGAGATCGGGACGAGGTGGCGCACCGTGCCGGGCTGGCTCCCGCCGTGGTAGGCGATCAAGATCGGTTCATGATCGCGAGCGGCGCGTGTCAGCCGATCGCGCACCACTGTGCGCTGCGCGATCGCGGCGGGATCTGCCAATTCCTCGTGCCTCCCAGGGTCGCAAGCGGTAGAGGGGTTCACTGTGGTCCGAAAACGATGCCGATGGCGTCGGTCGCCATGTCTTGGTCGAGTCCTGTGGCTGCCCACTGTGGGCCGGCGTCCCGCGGCCATGGCTGGGTCGGCGTTAGGCTCTTGCTGGGCCCGTTCAGCGGATACGGCGAGCCGTCGAGAACAAGCCAGATCAGATTGCGCGTCACACCCTGGAAGCTGGTTTTGGGGTGGTAGACGAGGATGCCCTCGCCGCGGGGGTTGTCCTTTGACCGCAACTCGCTGGCGGTGACGCCAAGGTCGTTGCTTGCCATTAGCCGACCGACGGCTGCGATTGCGCGCGAGCCGGCGGGATCAGCTGGCGGCGAGGCAAGCGGAGCAGATCCGGACGTCGCGACCAGCGGCTCGGTGGGAACTCTCACGGCTGTAATAAACCACGCCACCCCAGCTACAAAGAGCACGATGGCCGCGAGGCGACCGAATGCGCTCGGTTTCTTGGTGTCAGACGCGCTGGTCATTACTCCTGCCTTCCCAGGGTCCCGGGCGGTTGTCGTGTGTAGACAATTGTTTTAGCGGTCGCGCCTGACCGCCGATGTCGCCTGTTGCTGCACTGAGCGTCGGAAAGGCCGCCCTTGGCTCCTTCTACTGAATAATGAGGTGGGCTACTTCGTTGGAGGTGCTAGATGGGGTTGTCGTTGTTGCTCGGTGGGTTGGCCTGTGCTGCGGTCGGTTTTTCGGTTGGGTTTCAGGTTGGGCAGGCATCAGGTGCCAGAATCGCTACCAGGGGATTGTTGACTCTCCTCGGGCTCCGCATTGATCTATTTTCTGGACGCGACCTTGCCGGCCGCCAGAGCGACACGGGCGATGTCGTTCACTGACCCCTCGTCGAGGCGGCCGACCAGCAGGTAGCCAGTGGGCACGCCCAGCCCGCGCGCCACCTTGGCGACGGTGGACAGTTTCGGATCGTACCCGCCCTCGATGATGCGGTAGACGGTTCGCTCGGTGACGCCTGCCGCAATAGCGACTTGAGCGTTTGTCATGCCTAACTCGTCGCGCCGACGTTCGACGTTCTCTTTCAGGACGTCCATGGGCGGAAATTTGCGTGCGCATGTCAGGAATGTCAATTTTTCCGCCTGTCGCCGTTGACATGACATTGGCGTCATGTATATCCTCGTGCCCGTGAACATGACTCATCTGTCATGACGAGAGAGACACCTCATGCCGAAGCCGAATATTTGGAAGGTCTTGAAGCAGCGAAACGAGGAGCTTGGCGAGCTGGCGCGAAGGATCGAAATGGATCCAGCGCAACTCAGCAAGATCGCTGCAGGCCGCGTCACGCCGACCGTGCCAACTGCACACAGAATTGCCCGTGGTCTTGGGGCAACGGTTGACGAGGTTTTCCCGGCCAAAGACGAAGCAGCCTGACGGAACCCAGGGGAGGCGAACATGGGCATGACTCGCGCCGACATCCGTGCACAGCTATTGGCTGTGCGACGGCCCCTATGCTTGGGACAGGAGGCCCCCGTGGTCGAAGTGTCGCCAGGCGTGACGGTGACCGCGTATCGCTTGTCCTCGCCAGGCGCCGGGTATGCCTGGCACCACGTGTACCGCGTGCGAATCACGGGTCTGAACGGGTACTGCCCTCTACCGTGGCTGGCGCCATGGACAGATCGGCGCGACACCGACGGCGCTATCGATGCAGTGCGGGTGGCGATCGATTTGGTCGGAGCGGCGGCATGAGCTTCCACAAGCGTAAGCGCCGCACCAGTAGCTTCCTGAGTTGTTCCTCGGCCATAGCGCCCTCCGGGGTCGTGCTGCGTGGGAGTTGTCTGGATGACCACGCTAGCACCTCCCCGGGGGCGTTGATCGGGCGTCGGTGGTCGCGCCGATCGCTGACGAAAGGACTCTCATGTCCGACACGGTAGCGAGCGCGCGGTCCCCCCAGCTACTGCGGACACAAGGCGTTTCTGCAGTGCTGCCCGAGAGCGAGCTGCTCGAGCTGCTCTCCTACGCGGCCATGCATCTGGATGCGCAAGCGGGTGCCATCGACAGTCGCGGTGAAAACCCGGTCGGAGCGGCAGCGCTGCGCAACACCAGCGCGAGGCTGCGAGGGCCGGCGAGCGGGACCGTGAGGCGTCTGTTCAGGAGAGCGATGGTGGGCGAATGAGTGCGGCGGAATTGGGTTTCGTCATCGGTCTGGTCGTTGGTGCCGCGTGCGGGTTCGTAGCGAGCGCGCTGGACAGGCGGCGCAAGGGCCTTGACATCAACAACTGGCTCGCCCGATCGCCGCGCGACGACTCCGTCGTGCCGCCGGCGGTGGGGCAGGCGGTTGTGGGCGACGCACAGACGAGTTCGCGGAGGTCGCTGTGATCTACCAGTTCGCAAAACTGTACGCCGTGTTCCTGTTTCCGACCATCGTCCTCGCCTTGGCGTCGTGGACGGTGTGGGAGGGGATCCGGGAGCGGCGTCTGGGCCACAAGAGTTGACGTTGATTGGGGTGGGCTCAATCAGGGAGGCAAATACATGGACACTCACGCGCAAGCAAGGGCGAGAACCAACCACGTGCATCCGTGGGACGTGACGCGCCAGTGCATCGGCCCGCACGTTGCGGAGGTGGCGAGGGCGCTGGGGCTGTCGCCGCACACGGTGGCGAAGTGGCGGCTGGAGCCCTCGCATGAGACAGGCGACGAGCTGCACGGGATTCGCGGCCCCGTTGAGCGGCTCGATCTGATGATTCCTGCGGCCATCCGCGCCGGGCGGGACCCGTTGCTGGCGGCCGCGCCGGCGCGCTACCTGTACCACAGGCACGTCGAGGTAGCCGTCCAAGCGGCATCGTCGGCGCTGCGCCTGGTCGCCGATCTGGACCAGACGAGTGGCACGCTCTCGGCCCTGATCGCGCTCGCGTTCGACGATGGTGCTGTCGACGCGAGCGAGTTTGTCATGGTCAATGAAGCGCTCGACCGACACGAGCAGGCTATCCGGCGGGCGCGCGCCACGGTGAGGGCGGCCTAGCGATGTTGTCCCGATCCTCGGACGAGCAGGTTTGCGCCATGACCGAAACGGTGGTGGTGGCGTGAATCTCGATGCCACTCGCCTGTTGGCGTTGCTCGATGGCCACAAGGGCAAGGCAGCTGCGATCAAGCAGGCTGCCGCTGCCGACTCGTGTGGCTGGCGCACGCCGTCCGGGCAACCGGACACGCGCCGCGTTCAGGTGGCGTTGCGGTATCTGCGCGTCGATCGGGGCGTTCTGATAGCGAGCACATGCGGGCACCCCTACGGGATGTTCGTGCCGGTGACCGACGAAGAGAAGGCCGAGTTCAAGAATCAGATTCGATCGCGGGCGCGGGAGAACTATCTCGTGTTGGAGGCGGCAGACGCCGCCGAGGCGCGCCAGTTGCAGCGTGAGCTCGGGTTCGCGGCTGCGGTACCACAACCGAGCCCGCCGGAGTCCGCGCCGGCGGTATACGTGCGAGAGCGGCGGGACGACATCGTCTACGGCCGCGACGGCAAGCCGAAGCGCTGCTGGTGCCGCGCCGTGCTGCGCGGGGACCAGACGACAGCTTGCTCTGATTACCACGAACAGGTCCGGCTCGCCGGACGAAAGGCATCGTGATGAGTAGTGACGTCATAGACGTCCAGCCGGAGCGTACCGACGGGGCGGCTCTGGCGGTGACCGATCGGGCACAGGCGGGCATGACGGAGATCGCCATGCTCGGCGACCAAGAGTTCGAGCAGCGTATCGCGACGCTCAAGCGAGGGCAGGAGCGCATCCGGCGGGTCAAGCTCGAGCTGATGGTCCAGGACGTGCACTACGGCACCGTTCCCAACACCGACAAGGCGACCTTGTTCAAGCCCGGGGCCGAGGTGCTGTGCTCGATCTACGGGCTGCGCGCGAGCTTCCATCACGAAACAGACTTCGGCGACGGCATCACCACGCCGCCGGTTCGGATCCGGACCCGTTGCGACCTGCACGTAGGCGACGCCGGCGGGCCCGTCGTGGCAAGCGCCTACGGTGCGGCCAACTCCTGGGAGCGCAAGTACCGGTACCGCAGGGGCGAGCGGACGTGCCCGAGCTGCGGCACGGTCGGCTCCGTGATCAAGGGCAAGGCGGACTACGGCGGCGGCTGGTTGTGCTGGACGAAGAAGGGCGGCTGTGGGGTGAAGTTCGACGCCAAGGACCCGGCTATCGTGCAGCAGGCCGTCGGCGACGTCGAGAACCCTGATCAGCACGACCTCGACAACACGCTGCTGAAGATGTCGGAGAAACGGGCCTACATCGGCGCGGCGCTCCGAGGGACGGCGAGCTCCGACCTGTTCTCTCAGACCGGGGAGGATCTTCCTCCGGTCGACGCGGATGCAGATAGAGGGCAGACGGCCGGCGGCCGCCAGAAGGGCCGTCGACCTGGCGGTAGCGGTCGCAAGGGCCGTACCGCCAGCGCTGAGCGCCAACAGGGCACGGTCGACGGCGACAAGCAGCGCAAGGTCGAGGTTATTTCGATGCTGACCGATTTGGTGCGCCACCACGAGGGGCTCCGAGCCGACGCGTCGATCGGGGCCGACAAGCTCAACGCGAAGCTCGGTCAGCTCACCGAGGGAGCCGCCGGCGGTGCGATCGCAGCCATCGCCGACTTGCGGAGTGCGGAGCTTGTCGCTCGCGCTCACGAGCGGGTTTTTGCGGCGTGGCAGCGCGAGTGCCCGCCGGCGGCTCAACAACCAACAGGGAAGGACTGAGGGATGGCAGAGACGATCAAGGACGCTTCGCTCGCAACGATTCGAGGCGGGGCGGCTATCGAGAGGTTCGACCTGGCGCTGGCGGAGATTGCCGCCAACATCGCGGACCCGAACACCAGGCCGACCGACAAGCGGAAGATCATTCTCGAGGTGACATTGCAGCCGTCCGAGGATCGCGAATCCGTTGCGACCTCGTTCAAGGTTGTTACGAAGCCGGCGCCGCTCACGCCAGTGGTCGCGTTGATCTACATCGGCAACCGCAACGGCAAGGCCGTCGCGGTCACCTATGACCCAGCCCAGGACGATCTGTTCCAGGGCAACGATCCGGACGTCCTGCCGCTGCGCAGGAGCCAAGAGGGGAGTGCTTCATGATCGAGAAGCAAGCGTTGGAGTTGTGCATCCAGACCATCAAGGACGCCGAGCTCGTCGAGGTCGTCGAGATCAACGGCCGCAGCTATACGAAGGAGCATCTGCACGACGCTACTCCGCTGGAATTCAAGCCGGACCTGTTGGAGCTCACGTCACTGCAGGGACTCGTCGACTACCTGGCTCTGGATCTGGACAGGCTCGCGAACGACAATGCCGTGGTGCACGTGGTCTCTCCCGCCCGTGTTGTGGTCACGACGGGCGTGACCGGAGAGCGCCGCGAGCGCCTCTACTTCGCAATCGCTTCCGTGCAGCAGCTGGCGGTCGACGATAAGTGGCTGCCGCCCGACACGATGACCGTCAGGCTGCGGACGCGGTGTGCGCCTGGTGGTTCGCTCGACGAGGTTGTGCGCGTACTCGGCTGCGTAACCGCCGAGGAATCCGTGAAGGTCAAGGACGACGGGTTTTCCCAGGAGGTGTCGCAGCGGCGCGGCCTCACGTTGGTAGGTAAGGAGACGGTGCCGAACCCGGTAGAGCTGGCACCGTACCGCACGTTCCGCGAGGTGGAGCAGCCGTCCTCGCCGTTCCTGCTGCGCGTGAAGGGAGGCGGCGAGGAACCGATCTCGTGTTGCCTGTTTGAGGCCGACGGCGGCGCTTGGAAAATCGCCGCGGTTGCGGCGGTAGTGGAGTGGCTCCAGGGCAAGAACCTACCGCTGCAGATCATCTCCTGATGTACCACGACTGGCGCGAGGAGCTCCACGACCGGCTGCGGGAGATCCGCCGCAAGAAGGCTGCCCGGGGCGAAAGGGCAGGGGAGGCCCGGGAGGTGTCGG
This sequence comes from Acidimicrobiales bacterium, assembly GCA_029263175.1. Taxonomy (GTDB): domain Bacteria; phylum Actinomycetota; class Acidimicrobiia; order Acidimicrobiales; family Aldehydirespiratoraceae; genus JAACCU01. The sequence continues at coordinate 25,060 of JAJCXZ010000013.1, forward strand.
CGTCTGCTGCCGCCTCCCGGGAACGGGGCCGGGACAACGAGCAGCAGGATCTGTGGTCGGTGTGCCGGTCATGACCGCTAGAGCGATGGAGCGAGCGGACCTGGCGAGGAGGTTGGGATGACCGACGCGCAGTTAATTTGCATGCTCCGCGACTTGGCCGACTCAACCGACGGTGAACGCTTCTCGGTATCGGACCTGGACTTCGTCGACGGTCTGGCCGAGGAGGTCGACGAGGTGGTCCATGTTCATGGCGTTGGGTCGGTACTCGATAGCCGCAACGGCCAGCTGTTCTGCATGAGCGCACGCCAACGCGAGTGGGCCGAGGCTATCAGGGAGAAAACGGCGCCATGACCGCCCGCAGCCGCGCCAAGACGAAGGGCGACGCCCCAACCCGGTCGGAACGCGGCCGCGCTGCGAACGCGGCTGGAGCCGCGTGGGAGCGCTCCGTCATTCTGCTGGCGCACATGTACGGCTGGACGGTCGCCGCTTTCCGGTCCGTGCTGATCCAGCGGAAGGA
>JAJCXZ010000014.1 GCA_029263175.1 Acidimicrobiales bacterium
ACGGCGATCAGGGCTCGGTCGCGCAGGCCGGCGATGCTCGACGTCGCAATGCTGTCGAGCAAGTGGCGGCACTCGTCAGCCGAGAGCACCGGCGTCTTTCCCTTCTTGATGACGTGCTTCGGGCCTCGCACCGACGAGGCAGGGTTCACCTGCACGATGTGCCCGGTGACGAGCCAGTCGAATAGCATGCGCACTGCGGCGAGGTGCTGCTTGAGCGTCGGCGCGGACTTGGAGCGCTGGAGTTCCTCGACCCAAGCCGCAACGACGATGGGCTCGATCTGTTCGAGACGGCCGATGCCGTGGGCGTCGCACCAGTCCAGGAACGCGCACACCGCACGGGCGTAGGCCGCCCGGGTGTTCGGATTCCTGATGGTCGCGGTGAAGAACTCGACGAACCGGCGGATGGCACCCTCGCCCGAGGCCTCGAGCACGGCCGGGACCGGGACGCCGGCGAGGGTCGGTCGGGCTGGGGCGAGCTCGGTTGTCATGGTCCTCCGATCAGTTCGGTGGAACCCCATTGACCGCCATTCGTAGAGATGGGTAGAATGTGCTGCATAACGTCCTTTATGTAGCACAATGGACGTGTTCGTCACAAGCCGCCCCGCGGGCTTGTCAGTCGCACGCCTCGGCGCTGCGACAATCCGCCGGCTGTTCTCGGTTGGCGTTGATGATCGTCACGAGGTTCCCCACACTCGGGGCACCCGTAAGCGCCAGAAGGGCGCTCCCCACAGTTCGTCTTGAGCGGCAGCATGCCGCGGAGCCTCTAACGGCTCCCGTTCGTCGTCGTGGCGTCTCGCCACAAGACCGCGTCCGCGTGGACGCGGCGACTGTCTGCCGCGCACAAGGAGTTCCGATGACGGCGCTGGATCTTCGATTCACACGAGAACACGACAACGGAGCGATGTCGTTCGGCCACTCAGGCACGTTCTTCCGCTCGCCGCGCAGCCTCTTCGAGGAGCTGGTCGGCCTTGCGCACAATGCGACCCAGGACCTCGTCGCACTTCAGGCCCGTGAGCGCGGCGCGCGCCCGGCGTTCCTGCTGGGTTCGCTGGAGCGTCCCGACCTCGCGAAGTTCAACCGTCTGGTTTCCCGGTTCGACACATTGCGACGTCCGGTGACTCGGCACGTTCGGAGTGATGGGTCCGTTCGTTCCAGACGATGGCTGGCATCTGAGGTGCTCGGCCCGCAGTGGGACCACGCGGTCGCGCTTGTCGACTTCGATGCTGGTGTCGCTGACGCGACACTCGCGGCGTACGAACACGCCGAGCGCATGGTCATTGTGCGCGCCGGGTGTGGAGTCCTCTATACGAGCGATGCCACGATCGATGAGTTCGCCAAGAAGGGGCTCGGCGGCGTAGACACCATGGCGCTCCAGCCCGGCAGCGCCATTCTGCTCACCCGTGGCTTCATCCACGGGATTGCGGGACACGAGGAGCACTCGCTGCAGTTGCTCGTCTGCCATATCCCATTCGTTGACCCAGAGCATGAGCGCTACACAACCATCGCGAAGTGGCTCGTGTGGGCGAGTCTGGGGGACATCCGTGATGTCTTGAAGGATCGCGACCTGCTCACGGCGCTCTATTTGGTCAACGAGGGGGCGCGAACGACCGGTGAGCTCTGCAGGCTGATGCATCGCGACCACACGGTAATGGAGTCGATCATCGCGCGACTCGAAGCGATTCGCATGGTCACTCGCGACGCCGCCGACGTGTGCCTGCTGCATCCGACGGTCAGCATGCACGAGAAGGACGGCAGAATCGAGATTGTCAGAGAAGAAAGGGGCTACCGAGTCAGCCAGCGCTTTCGACGCAAGAAGTGAATCCAGTTCTGTCGGCTCGGCCGTCGCCGTCGGGGCTCACCAGAGCCAGGTCCCGGCGGTGGCGAGTCCGAGCCGACCAACACCGGTCCTCCCCACTGTCGGACGGACCTGAGCCAGAGGGGCTCCAGTAGTGTCGCCAACGTCAAGCACAACGAAGCGGAGCGCGGACATGGCCCTGGCCGCAGCGGAGCGACGCCGTTCACGCGCTCCCGGGGACCCAGAACTCGTCGTCTGCAACGCCCGGGCGGTCCTGCCGGTGCGCGTAGACGCGCCTGGAGTTATCTGCGTACGAGTCCGACGACATGAGGATGAGCAGGTCGGGGTCCTCGGCGACCGTGCCGCGAAGGTCGGACCACCGCGGCCGGTCTCCCTCGTATTCAGACATCCACCCGACGATCACGGCGACGCCGAGCTTGGCTGGGAACTCACTGAACATCCTTCGGAGCCGGGACCGAACGTCGTTGTAGCGGACGCCGCGAATCAGGTGCAGGTCCTCGATGACGATGCCGCGTATACCCAGCACGTTGCTCGCGTCGCGGGTCCGCCGCGCAATCGTTCCGAAGTCTCGGTGCCCGGAGGAGTCGATGTACAAGTCGGGATGGCGGCGCAGGTCTCGTGTGACTTCTGCCTCAGCGCTGGTGAAGACCAACGTGGGCGCTCCGGCGTACTGCGCGATGGGAACGAGCAGGCGCGAGGGCGACTGCCCGTGAGCGGACAGGACAACGGTGAGTTCACCGCAACGCGCCCCGCCGAACGTCCGGTCGAGGTTTCGGAGTCCGGTCGTGTAGATCGGCTCGTCCTTCATCGCTGCGATCATATCCGCGCGGCAAGGATGAATGAGGCCGGTGGTGCTTCGTGTACCTCATTCATGGATCCAGTGACCACGTCACCGGAATGGTCGGTTCAAGTCGAACCGTTCTTGCCCTCCTGGCAGATCCAGGTGTGGGCCATGTTTGCAACCTTGGCCACCATCAAGAGGTCGTCGCGGCCGAACGAGTCGGATGACTTCCACTCATCCTCGTCCTTGTACAGGCGCTGCAGGGTCACGTTGTGCCGGACACCGTTCTGGGTGTCGTTGGCCCAGATCGCGGCCTTGATGGCACCGAGTCGGACTTCGTGGACGGGCTTCTTGGTTTCTGTCTCTGACATGGTTGTGTCTCCTTGTTGGTTTGCTGTCAGTGAATCCCACTCACGCGACGAGCGCAAGCAGAGAGCCGGCCTTCTGGTCGGCTTCGGCGCGGTCCCCGGCGAACTTCATGCGCCCGGTGAGCCGCGTCAGCGCATCCACGACCGCGAAGATCGTGAACGCACCCTGTGCCTCGGCAATCGCAAGGGCGTCCTTGGCCAGGCCACGGGTGATGCCTTGCTGCTGCAGGACCTTCATGACGTCGTCGGCATCGGAGCCGAGACGCTCGGTCATCGCCTTGCCGATGACGTTGACGAACGCATCCCGGCGATCGTCGCGCTTCTCCACGAGTCGCGCGATGATCTCCCGGATGTCCCGAAGGGCGTCGTGGACGTTGGCGGTGTGCTTCCGCGTGAACTCGACGACCTCGGTGGCGTCCCAGACGATGTGGTTCTGGCACACCTTCTGGAACCAGAACGTCTTGACGCCGATCGAACGTCGCCCGACTTCCGAGTTCCATACGAAAAACCCAGGAGCGAACGCCTCGCCGTTGATCTCCGCCCAACCGGTCGGGTCGATGAGGAAGCAGAACATGTCCTGCTCGCCGCAATAGAGCCCGGTCCGGCCTTCGAGCCCGGTCTGAGGCGGCTGGAAGTCGGTCGCGAACTCGCGGACGACAGCCAGCAGGTCACTGTTGTAGAGCCGGGTGTACGACGTGCCGTGGATGGCGCGCGCCTTCTCGCCGAGCGTGTGCAACTGGAGCGGCTTGCCGTTGCCAGGAAGCGTCTCGGAGAGCACCGTCGCCGCCGTGTATGGCTGGAGCCGGTTGATCGTGTCCTTGGAGACACGAGCCAGCCGGCAGAGTTGCCCGAAGCTCCAGTCGTTGAGGCCGTAGTCGGTCTCCTCGACATTGATGACAAGCCGGTCGTTCTCGACGATCGGAGCGACCTTCATCGGGTCGACGTACTGGTCGGTCGCGGCCTCCTTGTCCGCGTAGCACTTGTCCCAGAGGGACTGCAGGGAGTCGTAGCACTCGTCGGGCCCTCGTTTGAAGAGCTCCGTGCTTGCGTCGGTCAGGTTCGTCATGGGGTGTTCCTTTCTGTTGATGTGGATGTGAACCTGTGTGAAACCATGTGTGAATGCACCACCGGCCCCTCCGGCGCACGGGACAACGGCCCGCGCCCCGGAGGGCCGATCTGGTTGGTCTGCTCTGATGTGGAGTGGAAGGAACTGCCGAGAGCCCCATTACCGACAGAATGCGTCGGGTTTGTCAAGCCTCGGCGCCGCCGCTCGCGTCTACGTTCGTTTTTTTCTCCGCTATCGACCGAGCGGAAACCAAGTACGGTCGTTTACCTGGGGCGTGCCAGCTCCCGTTCCGGCCTGCGGGTTAGGACAAACCGATCGTCGCGAGCCTCACTTGCTCGCACCCTTCCCGAACTCCGGTCATCCGCTGAGTGCCGATCGGCACTGAGCGGAGCGCTGATGGGACAAGCGCTCTGGCGTGCGTGGTTCACGCTCGCCAACCCTGTTCCCAAGAGTGAAGAGACTGGAGGACACGACCATGATCAAAGTGCGTGTACCCGTTTGGGAAGGGAAGCTACCGGTGACGCGGAACGTCGCCGGTCTACGTGTGTACGACATCCGCGGCAACCGATTGCAGTACATCGACGGCTCGGAAGTCGACTTGCTCGTCGAGTTCCTACTCGACGCCAAGGAGTCAGAGATCGTGATGTTGTCGGGCGACCGCTCGCAACGTCCGGCTCTGTTGCCTCGCCAGCGAGTGCTGCGCGATGCCCATATGGGTTGGTACGTGGCGGGAGCAGCGAGTTGGCACCTCGTGCTCATGACCGCCGGTGTATTCAACTGGTTCGTCTGATCGTTCTGATCACTGAGGCCGCCCTTCCTGGGCGGCCTCCCTCTGCTCCTTGCCACGCTGGACGCCGTGAGTCAAGCGTGTTTTCTTTTCCTCGTTTCACCGGAGGCAAAACGGTGAGGTCGCCAGACTGGGCATCGCTCGACATGGCGGTCGGCAAGCCTGGGTTGCAAGCGTCACTTCTGTGTTCGCTCGTCGCGCTGAGACGGTCCTGAGGGACGACATCGGCGTTCAACCCTCAATGGCTTGTAACGGGATAGAGACCCTGCGGGGTCTCTGTTCCTTTTTGCCTCATTGGATCACGGCGGTCGTGGCCAGAATCTCAACAGCCTCGGAACCGGCACGTCCAACCAGCGGAGCTCGGTCGAGCCAAAGGCCCAGCTCGTCGGCGCGTGCACGTGAGCGGCAAAGCACCTGCATCGCGAACTCTCCGGACAATGCGAGGTAGGACCAGAGCACAAAGCTCTTGTCCCTCGTGGCTCGCTGGAGCGCCGCGAGGAGGTCTCCGAGGTCGAGTCCTGCTGGGTCATCGGTGTGCGGCTCAACCCACAAGCGGACGAGCTTGTTGTCTCGGTCGAAGATGCACGGCTTCTCGACGGGCGGTCGGACTCCGAGTCTGTTCGAGATACTCTGGAGCGCGTCGGCAAGTCGCTCTTGGGGAACCCTCGGTCGAGGGTGGTTCCCCAAGCAGCAGTAGGACAGAACCGAGAGTGAACGCCACCGGTCGCGGGCTTTCGGCCGCTCTGGGCTCGTTGTGTAGACCGTGCCGTAACGGAAGAGTTCACTAGATCGAACGAGGTCCTCGAGCATCCATGTGGCCTGACGACGATCGTTGTCGCAGGCTACGCGAGCCGCGGCCGGGACGTTCGTGAGCCCATAGAGGCTCACCTGGTCGAATATCACTCGATGTGCCTCGGCTTCGGTCATGTGTCGCCGCTCGGCCTGAGATTCCGGATGGCCGCGGCGCCTTCCTTTGCCGTCAGCTCGTGCACATCGCGCTCGAGTTCTCGAAGGGACGGCTTGTCGGCTGGCGCTACGGCACCGTCCGACGGCCAGGGCTGACGCTTGCGAGACTCGTAGGTCGGGCGGTCCATCGGGTAGGTGGTTCGGACGATCATGGGCATGCCGGCGAACTGCGTGTATCCGGCTCCTCGGCTTACCTTCAGTATCAGGTCGTTCGGGTGGTCCGAGACCGACATGATGTCATTGCGCGTGAAGCGAGGCTTGAGCGACTGCTGCCAGGAACTCGTAGAGCCTTCGCCACTCGCGCCGCCCGAGAGCATCAGCGTCCTGAACTCCGCGATCTCCTGGCCCGAAGCCTCGGCGAGCTCTCGCTCGTCGTTTGGGTCGGTGACGGAGAAGTACATCTTCGTCCGTGTGTTCGATCGGACTGTGGGGCGCAGGTCGACGTCCGCTGTCTTGAGGTCCTGCTGCGTCTGATTAGCGAGAATCGCCGAGATACCGAAGCTTCGCGCTTGCTCCAGGATGATCTTGAAGTTCTCACCAGCGATGCGCTGGAATTCGTCGATGACGAGATACGCCTGACGGTCCTCAGCTTCCGGGCGGTTCTTCCGGTCGATCGCGGCCGTGAGCATGGAGTAGAGCGCCAGCTTGGCGATCTCACGGACGCTGATCGACTCGAGTGCCGCTGGCAGCCAGAAGTACGCAACCTGTCGGTGTTCGAGCACGTCGGGCATGAAGATGCACTGGCTGGGCTCGATGTCGCGGGTCGCCGTGGCAAGCAACGGATACTGCGCGAGGGTGCGGACTGTTGCGAGGAGTTCGAAAGTGTCGTGAGGAGATCCGAAGTCGGTCTCCACACGGTCGATGTCTCCCTTGCTCTTCATGATGCGGGCGAACTTCTCGTTCAACTCGCCGATCGACGTCGGCTTGCCGCTCTGCTCGTCTTCGTGGATGAGGGCCTGGTAGAGCAGCATGCGGCTGCGACGCGAGAAATAGGATCGGCCGTAGCCCTCACCATGGTTGAGGTTGAGCGAATCGAGCAAGAGGTTGCAGAGCTGTATGTCGGTTCTGGCCTCACTCTTCATCGAGTCGAACGGGTTGAAGATGTACGAACTCTGATTTGGGCTCGGCGTGAAGTGCTTGAAGGCGTAGCGAGGGTCATCGTCATCCGTGATGCCGGCAGACTCGCGGCGCCTCCGGGCTTCCTCGCGAACCGTATGGAACAGCGCGGGGTCACCCTTGAGGTCGATGATCACCATCGGCGGTGGCTCGGTGAGCTTGGGAGCGTCGCGGGTTGACCCTGGCGCGGCGTTGCCGCGGAGAAGCTGGATGAGCATCGGCATGATGCCAAGGGCGGTCTTGCCGCTCCCGGTGTCACCCGTGATGTACACGTGTTCG
>JAJCXZ010000015.1 GCA_029263175.1 Acidimicrobiales bacterium
GCCATGCCGCTGATTCGCGTCACCCGAATCGACCCCGCCGAGGTGTTCCGATGACACCAGTCCTCAGCCTTGAAGCGGTCACGAAGACGTTCACCACCGGATCAACCACCATCGCCGCGGTCGATCACATCGACCTGACCGTCGACCCGGGCGAACTCGTCATCATCATGGGTCCCTCCGGCTCCCGAAAGTCGACACTGCTCCAGATCATCGGCGCACTGCTCTCACCCACATCAGGCACCGTGAGCATCAATGGTCGTCCGTTGGGGAGCCTCACCCATCGCGAACTCGCAGACCTGCGTCTGCACGACATCGGCTTCATCTTCCAGGGCTTCAACCTGCTCGACGCCCTCAACGCCACCGACAATGTCGCCGCCCCCGCGGCCCTGACTGGCATGAAGCGCAGTGCCCGCCGCCTCCGGGCGCAAGTGCTGCTCGATCAGCTCGATCTCGCCGACCGTTCCCATCACCGGCCCGACCAGCTCTCCGGTGGGGAGAAGCAACGGGTCGCCATCGCACGCGCGCTCATCAACAACCCGTCCCTGATCCTTGCCGACGAGCCCACCGCAAACCTCGACGCTGCCTCGGGCTACCAGGTCCTCCACCTCCTCCAAGACATTGCAGCCGCCACCGGCAAGACCGTTCTGATCGTCACCCACGACCACCGCATCGCCGACGCCGCCGACCGGCTCCTCTGGCTCACCGACGGCGTCCTCCACGACCGACACGCCGACTTCGCCACTGCCATCGACCCCGTCTGCGGAATGGAGATCCTCATCGAGCGTGCCGCCGCCACCCGCACATCCGGTGACAGTCAGACGTTGTCGTTCTGCTCCCAACTATGCGCTGACAAGTACGACCTGCGTCCCAACTTCTATGACCTCCCACAGGCCGGGAGTGCCGTGAACCGCCCACCCATCAATCATCCCCAGCGGTCCTGATGCTCATCGGAGAACTTGCCGACAAGGCCGGCGTCGGAGCAAAGACGGTTCGCTACTACGAATCCATCGGCCTCATGCCCGAGCCCGACCGCACACCAACCGGATACCGCGACTACGCACCCGACGCCCTCGAGCGACTTCGCTTCATTCGCGACAGCCAAGCCACAGGCCTCGCCCTGGCCGAGATCCACTCCATCCTCGAGCTCAAAGCCTCAGGCGCACGGACCTGTCACCACACCCAAGAACTCCTGTCGGAGCATCTCGCCGACATCGACCACCAGATCCACCAGCTGCAAACCACGCGGCGCCAACTCGTCGAACTCGCCGACCGAGCCGGGGGCTTGGACCCGATCGACTGCACCGATCCCAACCGCTGCCAAGTCATCGAAACCCACCGCCACCCACCGACGCCCGTCCCACCCCGAAGAATCGAACACCAAAGGAACACCAGCAAATGACCACCGACACCCGCACCTACACCGTCCCAACCATCAGCTGCGACCACTGCAAGAAGGCCATCGAGGACAAAGTCACCCCGCTCGCCGGCGTCGACACCGTCACCGTCGACGTCGAGAACAAGACCGTCACCGTCATCGGCGGCGACTCCACCGCCATCGAGGCCGCTATCACTGATGCCGGCTACGCCGTCGCGTGACCTCCTGGGTCAACCGCACTGCCACAGCGGTCACCGACGACTTCCACGACGCCGTGCGGTTCTCAGCGGACCGACTACCTCTGGCCCAGGCACACGCGCTGTGGCTCGTCGACGTCTGCCATACCACCTACACGCAAGGAGCGATCGAAACCGGGACAACCCCAAAGCGATTCGCCAAACGGGCCCACGTCGCCCGCACCACCATCCGCAACACCCTCCCAGGACCCACATGACCCACCTTCGACCGCTCCTTGTTGTCACATCCGTGGCGGCTCTTCTCCTGTCAGCATGCGCAGCGGAGAGCCCTGAGGAAGTCCAGCCGATCAGCGCAATCCTCGACTCAGACATCAACATCGCCTTCGACGCGTCCGGCACCAGTGCGAACCTCACCGTGGACACCAACATCCCGGTGGCCTGCGCCGTCATCTTCGGCACAGATGACTCCTACGGGTCGATTGCCGTCGACAACGACATGCAAGGAGGTGCGCACCACGATCACGGTCCCGTGCTCTCGGGGCTTCTTCCCGACACTGAGTACCAGTACATCCTCCAAGGCTCCGACGCTGCCGGCACCCTCTATCGCAGTGAGCCGCTCACGTTCCGCACGCCACCAGCGTCGGCCGACCCCATCGACGCCGCCATCGGAAACAACGTCGCCGTGGACGGAACCGTTGTCAACGTCAGCTCTGAGTTCTCCGATGCCTTCCGCGCCGCCAACGCCATCGATGGTGACACCTCCACACAGTGGTCCACCGCAGGAGATGGCGACAACGCCTCCATCGAGATCGACCTTGGCCAAACTCAGCTCATCACTGCGGTTGCCTTTCGCACACGGCAGATGACCGACGGCACCGCGATCACCGAAACCTTCACCATCCAGATCGACGGCGAGACCCTCGGCCCGTACCCCGCCGGCCCGGAGCCGGCCGTCCTCGACCAGGCGATCAGTGGCCGCACCGTCCGAATCGACGCCGAACAAACAACCGGTGGGAACACCGGCGCCACCGAAATCGAGATCTACGCCACCCAATGACCCGCGCCAGCCTGCCGGGGACCGTCGCATGATGTGTGTAACGGTGCCGTGGGCCGAGATCATTCACGCTCGGCAAAGCTCGGGTGCGCAAGGCCGCCGCTGGTGACGCCGAAAGTTACGTGTTGCCGTGGATCTCTTAGCAGTCGAACACCGAGCGCCGTGCAGCAGGCGTGCAACTCGCAGTGAACAACAGCGCACAACAGCGCACAACAGCGAGCACTACGCACAACACGAGACCGCTCGTGACCTGCGTGTTCACGCGAATGTCCTGGTCGGAGCATGGCGGGATCGCTGCTTTGGGAGCAGGGGGTCGGGAGTTCAAATCTCCCCGTCCCGACAAAAATCACTTCAGAGTGCCTGACTACAGTGGCGGGCCATGACTGACAGCACCTCTGACGCAGCAGAGAATCCCGATGCCGAAGGCGACCTGCATCGCCATCAGGCGATCGAGGCGAACAATTCCGTCTGGGACCTCTACGACGGCCGCACCTACGGACCCGATGATGTCGACGAGCTCCTCGGACGGGCCTACGCCGCGGCCCATCACTGGCGTCGGGCATCCGGGCGCAGTCCGGCCAATGCTGCCCGAGCGTCGTGGCTCCTTTCCCGCTGTCACGCTGTGCTTGGTCATGGCGAGCTCGCCCTCCACCACGCCGAGCAGTCCGCACGCGTCGTTGAAGGCGCGGGGCTGCACGATTTCGACCTGGCCTACGCCCACGAAGCTCTCGCCCGAGCGCTCGCCTGTCTCGGCCAGATGGACGACGCAGCCGCCGAACTGGCGCTGGCGAGGGCCGTGGTCGTTGCCCGTTCCGAGGATCGAGCGATCGTCGAGAGCGACATCAATGCTGAACCCTGGTTTGGGCTCGTCCTCTAGGCTCACCCAATGCTCACGCGACTCAAGGCGGAGGTTGCCTGGTTCGGACGAACCGTCTCCCCCGCCGAACGACGTTTCGCGGGTTGGCTCGGCTGGGCTTCTGTGCTTGTCATGGTCGGCCTGACCCTCACCGGTGCCTGGCAGTTCTTTCGCCACGAGCCCGACCCTGACTGGTTCAGCTACACCACCGAGGGTGGACTCACTGGCGCCAGCAAACCATCCACCGGCGGGGCAGAACTCCACGCACTGTTCGGTGATGCCGCGTTCGTTCTCGCCCTGTTCGGTGGCGCGTGGTTTGCCTACAAGATCGTGTTCCGCGTTCCGAAGTTCGCCGCTCTTGCCGCGCTCGTGGCCCTTGCGGCCAACATCACGGGGTCGGTGATCCGGTTCAACGCCGTGAAGATCAACGGTCGCACTCTCGAGCAGGCCGATGACGGCTACCTCCAGATCTTCACGGGCGACGTGGACTTCGTGGTCAACGGTCGTCAGGAACTCGGGCCGACCGCGATACGGCTCTTCACCTTCGGGCACATCGCCACGGTGCCGGTGCTGCTGATTGCCGGCTGGTTCATGCTGACCCGATCGCGCCAGGCCAGAGAGAGTGAGCAGTCAGCTACCGCTCACCCCAGCTCTGCATGACCGACTCGGCCTCGCTCACGAGGTCATTCATCACCGCGGCCACCGGCCGAACCTCCTTGGCATAGCCGATCCCCTGGCCGGCGCCTGAATGCAACAGCGGCTCGACACCGTGTTCGTCGATCGCACCGAGCAGGTCGCCGACCAGGACGTCCTGGTACGGCATCTTGAGCGGAGAGGGTGCCCCCTCGGCCTCCCATTCATCACTCCACGCGCTACGGATCTGGCGGAACGTCTTGCCGCTCTCGCTGCGAGTGATCACGGTGTCAGCCGATGTTGCTCGGAGAAGCTTGTCGACGAGCGCCGGTTGCATATGGCCAGTGTGCTCATCGGTGGTGAGCCAGATCGTGCCCGTCCAGACACCTGCTGCACCCATCGCCAGTGCAGCCGCCACATGACGCCCGGTCGCAACCCCGCCGGCGGCAAGCACCGGGATGTCGCCGCACGCATCGACGATCTGGGGAACCAGCGTGAAGGTACCGATCGTGCCGGTGTGAGCCCCCGCCTCGGCGCCCTGAGCAACGATGAAGTCGACTCCCGAACTCACCGCTCGGCGCACATGGCGCGGACTGCCGATGAGGGCCGCAGTCATCTTGCCCAACTCCTTGGCCTTGTCGACGGCCGGCCGCGGGGCACCGATGCCGCAGGCGAAGAGATCGACTTCGCTCGCCATCACCGCTTCGAGTTGCTCCGCTTCGATCTCGGCGGACCGGATGAAGCGGGTCCGCATACCCGGTCCGCTCGGTTCAGGGACCTCGTACTTGTCGACGAGTCCCTCCACAAACGCTCGATGGCCATCGGGAATGTGGGCCTCGATGGCGTCTCGGCTGTTGTGCTCGGGCATGCCGTCGGGCAGGACCAGATCGACACCGAACGGCTTGTCGCCGACCAACCGTCGAATCTCGGCAAGCTCATCGGCGATCTCGTGGGGGAACCGGCGAGTGGCGCCATAGACACCGATACCGCCGGAATTCGTCACGGCCGCCACCGTGGCGATGTCGTGGGCGAATCCGAAGATCGGATACTCGATTCCGAGCCGATCGGACAGGGCAGTTGACAGGGTGCCCATCAGGCATGCCTCCGTAGTTCTCGGCGGGCTATGCCCATCAGGTGTACTTCGTCCGGCCCATCAGCGATACGCAGGCCACGAAGGGACGCGTACCAGCGCGCCAGCGGAGTGTCATCCGACACTCCGGCCGCACCGAAGACCTGAATCGCCCGGTCGACCACGGTGGTCGCCGAACGCATGACCTGCACCTTGATCTGTGACATGTGCGGAGCGGATGCCTTGTCGCCCTGAGTGTCCATCAACCAAGCAGTTCGGAGGACCATGAGCCGTGCCGCCTCGATCTCGATACGAGCCTCACCGATCCAGTCCATGACGTTGGATCGAGTGCTGACCGCGGCACCGAAAGTGGAACGACTCGGCGCTCGTTCACACATCAAGCGAAGCGCCTCCTCGGTGATGCCGATGATCCGCATGCAGTGCTGAACCCGGGCCGGTCCGAGTCGAGCCTGGCCGATGGCGAATCCTCCGCCGATGTCACCCAACACATTGGCATCGGGCACTCGGACATCCTCGAGGGTCAGCTCGACATGGCCGTCCTCATCGAGGTAGCCGAATTTCGGGAGGTTCCGGATCACGGTCACTCCTGGTGTGTCCACCGGCACGATGAACTGAGTGTGCCGGCCGTGAGCGGGACCATCGGGTGCCGTGTTCGCAACTGTCATCATGTAGGTGCACTTGGGGTGCAGGACCCCGCTGATGTACCACTTGCGCCCGTTCAGCACCCAGTGGTCACCGTCCGGCACGGCCGTGGTGGCGATGTTTCCCGCGTCGCTCGACGCAACTGCCGGTTCGGTCATGGCGAAGGCGGACTTGATCTGCCCGTCCAGCTGAGGCTCGAGCCACTGCCCCTTCTGATCCGGGCTGCCGTAGGTGATCATCGCGTCGCCGTTGATGTTGGACGGTGCATCACAGTTCGTCACCTCCTGGGCCAGCGGATGAGGACCCAGGTATTCCGCCAACTGCGCATACTCGGTGAACAGCAGCCCTGGCCCGTAGTCAGGGTGGCGAACGCAGAGGTTCCAGAGTCCTGCAGCCTTCGCCTCTGCGATCAGTCGCTCCGTCGTCGCTGACGGCGCACCCGGATTGGCGACGCGCTCGGCGGCCACCGTGTCGATCGCGGGGTTGACCCGAGATTCGACGAAGTCACCGAGCTGGGCGTGATACTCATTGCTCCGTGTCGACTGGGCGAAGTCCATAGCGACGGAGTCTCGCGCAGCTGCTGACGTCCGACCTACTGAAGGACGCCGGCATCGCCAAGCGCGTCGACCTCGGCGGCGCTGAAGCCGAGCAGTTCCCGCAGGACGGTGTCGTTGTGTTGCCCGACGGTCGGCCCTGCAGCATGGGCTGCCCACGGGGTTTCGGAGAATTCGGTGACCGGGCCGTCGTACCGGGTTTCCATGAGCGCGTGCGGAAGTGCCGTGAAGAAGCCTCGGTGTTCAAGCTGCGGGTCTCTGATCAGATCGGTGGGCCGAAGCGTCGCATAGGCAGGGCAACCGGCCTCGAGAAGGGATCGAGCGATGGTGAAGACGTCGTGGCCGCGGACCCACTCCGCGAAAACGTTCTCGATCTCGGATCGACGGGCGAGTCGCACCGCGTCGGAGAGGTCGTCGAACGTCGGCGTGGCGAGCGGTGTGACGACCGTGCGCAGCGCCCGCCAGTTCTGCTCGGTGATTGCTGAGACCGCTATGTATCGCTCGGTGCCCCTGCCCGCGAAGACACCACTCGGAGCGCCACGCTCCCCCGACGCTCCCGGGCGGATGAATGTCGACTCATTCACCACATGATCGAGGACCATCGGGCCGAGGAAGTGAATGCCGGTCTCGTTCTGCGACACATCGATGTATTGACCGATTCCGGAGCGTTCACGTTCGCGGAGGGCCGCCACCAACGCAGCCAACCCGAAGCGCGGCGACACGAAGTCGGTGTATGCACCCCATGGACTGATGGGCGCCCTGTCGGGCCACCCCGTGATGTCCACAAAGCCACCCAGCGCCGCACCCTGGACTCCGAAGCCGGTCGCTCCGGCTTCGGGGCCCGTCTGCCCCCGCATCGACGTCGACAGCATGACGACACGAGGGTTCAGTTCGTGAACGCGCTCCCAGCCGAAGCCGGCCTTCTCCGCGACGCCTGGCCGGAAGTTCTCGACGACGACATCCGCCCAGCGAATCAGCCGGTCGACCAGTACTCGAGATTCCGGCCGACTCAGATCACACGCCACGCCGAGTTTCGATTGATTGACGTTGGCCGCCGGGATACTGCCGGCCGGCGTACCCGCCGGATCGTTGAACGGCGGAAGCAGACGCATACTGTCGATCCGGTTGGCCGACTCGGTGTGGATGACCGTGGCGCCGTGATTCGCGAGTTCGCGCGTGACAATCGGACCGGCGGCCATCCAGGTGAAGTCAGCGACCTTCAGGCCGTCATAGATCCGGCCCCGCTCCCGGGTGACCGCCGGTGCCGGCCTCGGCACAATCGACTCGACCATTGCCTGATCAGCACCTAGGCCAGGTGCAGGCCGGTCGTAGCTGATCGGCGTGCGGCTGAGGATGGCGAACGGTCCCGGGTGCGACTCACCATCGACCTCGACCCAGAAGTCCCGGGCCTGAAGCTGCGGATCGGCCAGCAGATCCGCAGCGTTGTTGCACGGAGCCATCAGCAACTTGTCGGCGAGCGATCGGTCGTGGAGCTCGATCTTGGTCTTGGTCTTCAAGAACTCGAGGACGGCATCCACGGCTCGGGAACCGACCTCGACCGGCAGCTCACCCGACTCCATTCGTTCGACCCAACCAGCCCAGTCCTGCCCACAAAGGTCTACGTCGAGTTCACCTTCCTCCTCGGCCCATCTCAGGACTCCGGAGAACGCCGTTTCGCCCTGCTTCCCCAGCACGAAGACCACCGCGACATGGCCTTCGGCGCATGCTTCGATTTTCGGGCTGCGAAGGCCGGGCACGATCTCGGTGCCGCGTGGGTCGGGCGCATCGGCGCGGTCATCGCCGAGGAACCGAGGGTTCTTGTCGAGCACCGCATACGACGACGTCCACAACAGACAACCGACCACACCTGCCTGCATCGACGAGTCGAGATGCTGGCCGAGCCCGGAGTGGTCTCGTTCGTACAGGGCGCCGATGGCGTCGGCCGCCGCCTGGACAGCTCCATGGTTCGCCGATTCGGGAAAGCCGATCGGTATCGGAGGTCGATCCTTGTCTCCCTGACCGATCAAGAAGCCACCCGCCGCGGAGAGCGTGAGGTCCGATGCCGGCGCACCAGCGAGAGGGCCCGTCGACCCGAAGGGTGTGACCGACACGTGCACCAGGCCGGGATTCCGGGCGCGCAGCGCCTCGGCGTCGAGTCCGAACTCAGTCAGACCATCGGGCCCCCACGACTCGATCAGGATGTCGGCGCCGTCGACGAGGCGGTTCAACGTCGAGCGCCCGACCGCAGTCGAGAGATCGAGGACCACGCTGTGCTTGCCTCGTCCCCAGATCCGCCAGTACAACGACTCGCCAGTCGTTCGATCGAAGGGGCCCCGAGAACGGGATTCACAGCCCTCCGGAGGTTCGACCTTGATGACCGTGGCCCCGAGGTCGACCAGAACTCTCCCGGTGGCCTCGGCGAGGTGGCCCCCGAGGTCCACGGCGATGATGTCTCCCAAGAGGCCCGGTTCGCCACCGCTTGCGTCCACCACTCCCCCTCGGTCGAAGACAGGATCATCGCGTCCGGACTCTCTCGACGCAATCTGTCCACTGGTCGCCTGTACGGTCGCTCGATGACATCCGATGACCGACACCGCCTGGCGCTGAATGGCGCCGATGGCTGCGTCGCCGCCGTTGGCCGAGTAGAACCTCAGCAGTGTTGAAGGTTCGACTCATGTCCCGCTCTTCCCCGACCATCCCCGCGGACCCGTGGCGTCGCGTCCGGGTAGGCCTCGCCATTCTCGGCCTGGTCATGACGGTCGGCGTGATCGGCTATCGAATTCTCGGGCTCGACTTCTTCGACGCGTTCTATCAAACGGCCATCACGGTCACCACCGTCGGCTTCGAGGAGATCGGCCCCGAAGAAGAGATCGACCGGGCGTATCGCACCTTCACGCTCTTGCTGGTGTTCTTCGGAGTCAGCGGGGCGCTCTACACGCTGAGCGTCATGGTCGAAGCCGTCGTCGAGGGAAGCATCAACGACGGATTTCGTCTGCGGAAGGACTATCGCATGATCCAACACATGAGTGACCACGTCATCCTCGCCGGCGCCGGGCGCGTCGGACGAGCCATCAGCCACTACGTCGGTCTACACGACGCCGACCTGGTGATCGTCGACCGCGCCTATCGCCCCGATGGCGACCAACCCGTGATTCTCGCCGAAGCGACGGAGGACGAGACGCTCATTCAGGCCGGCGTCGAACGTGCTCACACGCTCATCGCCGCCCTGGACAGCGATGCGGACAATCTCTACGTGACCCTTTCGGCCCGCGCGCTCAACCCCAACCTCTTCATCGTGGCCCGGACCAACTCGCAAGCCAACGAAGCCAAGTTCTTCCAAGCCGGTGCAGATCGGGTGGTCAACCCCCATGAGATCGGCGGGTCACGGATGGGTGCGCTTGCACTGCACCCCTCCCTGGCGGAGTTTCTCGACGAGGTGCTTCATGACGAGTCGCACGGCGTTCGCATCGCGGAAGTTGTCCTCCCCGCCAGCTCTGCCGCCATAGACGCACCCCTCAGCTCGCTCATGGAACGTTGCCACCATTCGCCGTTGATTCTCGCGGTGCGAAATCAACAGCACGGATACGACGTCAACCCCTCGAGCGACACGCCTCTGAACACCGGCGACGTGCTCGTCGTTCTCGGACACCCCGCCGAGGTGGACGACCTGCGCCGGGCAGCGAACTGACCCACGCCCTTCACCCGCGCCGCACGGCTCGGCGAAGCGCCGCGCGACCACCGAGTTCGTCAGCGGCAGCCTGGTAGAAGCCGATGTTCTGAATCACGCTGCAGGCTGCACTGGTCAGCCATCCCGCTCCGAGTCGGTTCGCCGTCCGTGCCCCGATTCTCGAAATCACCAGAACCGGCTTCTGCAGGACCGGGAGATCGATGCAGGCGACAAGAAGAAGCTTCACGAAGGGATGCCGTTCGTCGAAGAACCGGGCGAAGTCGGCGAGCCCGGGGTCGTGCCCGCGATCTCGGCCGAAGATCACGGCAGTTGATCCGTAGGACCGAGCGATGGCACACCATGATTCGAACGAGCGTTCTGCGTGGTGGTAGCCGATGGCCGCATTGCAGAACGCGAACAGGGTGCCTTCCTGGCCCATTCGCCAGGCGAGCTCAGTGTCCTCATCCCGGCGAAGCGCCTCGTCGAACCCGCCAACGGCAACGACGGCAGCGGTCGGCACGGAGGCATTGCCGGTGTAGAACTGCCGACTCGTGGCTTCCCAGTCACCGCGATCCATTGCCGCGTATTGCTTTTCCAGGTTCTCCTGCTCCCACTGAACCCAAAAGCTCAGCCCGCCCGCCGGCGGAGTCATCATGGGGCCGATCACCGCGGTGTTCTGACGGCCAGATTGCTCGGCGAGATGGGTCGAGAGGAGTGATGGCGCGGCGACCATGTCGTCGTCGAGAAAGACGATCAGGTCAGAGTTGGCCGAGGCGATCCCCCGGTTCCTCGCCGCTCCTGCTCCCGCGTTGTCCTGTCTGAGCGCGATCAGCGAGAAGTCCCACTGGCCGGGGTCGGCCAGCATGTCGTCGGTGCCGTCGGTGCAGCCGTCGGAAACGACGATCACCTCGAATCGGCCCGCGATGTCCTGCCCGTTCAACGAATCGAGTGTGCGCTCGAGGCTGACTCGGCGTTGGAAGGTCGGGATCACCACACTCATGACGACCTCGTCATCTTCTTGCGTCATGCCTCGGGGTCCACGGCTTCAGGTTCTGTGAGCTTGTCCGTGCGCACCACCATCGCGAACGCAATCGACAGCAAGACCATCGACTCGGTTTCCCACGCGATGTCGACGTAGGCGAAGGCGAGGAACATGGCGATGAAGGTGGCACCGACCGTGGCCAGCACCGCGGTCTCGGCGTCTTTCGCTCGAATGGCCGCACGCACACCGACGGCCACACCGCGGCCGAGCACATACAGCAATGACACGAATCCGATGATGCCGGTCTTCATCCAGATGTAGAGGATCGAGTTGTGGGTGACATATCGCCACAAGACGAACGCGCTCCCCAAATCAGGAAGCGGGATCGCTTGCAGGTACGGCTTCCCGAAGCCGATGCCGAGTAGCGGGTTGGTTCGAAGGGTTGCCAAGATGTTGATGTTCTCGACAGTGCGGTACGCGTTGCTCGACTCGTCGAGCCCCTCGGAGCCGATCAGTTGACCCTTGATTGCCTGTGCGGGGAAACCGGGTCCGCTGTCGACGTTCCAGAATGCAGCCGTGTACCCGAGAACCAGGAATGCCACCAGTGGAACGATCGAATAGAAGCGTGCCCGGTCCCGGCGGTACAAGATGATCGACAAGAGCACCGCGGCGACGATCAGTGCACCAATGGCCGAGCGTCGCTCACTGAGGCCGTAGACCCAGAAGATCGGCACCAGTATGAACGGCAGCACGAGTCGTTTCGCAAAGCTGCCGCGCCGCGTGAGCCAAGCGGATGCAAAGGTCACCAGCGCCACATTCGCGTGAACCGAAGCCGAGTGGACGTTGAGGCTGTCGGTGGCGACGCGTTCAGCCGCATCGATCTGCCGGTAGTACCAGTCGAGACTCAGAATCGAGTCGACGAACACCGCAGCAATGATGATCCAGAGCGCCGTGTTCAAATGGCGTCGTTCGGTGAAGAGATTCACCGCCAGGATGGTGAGTACCGGCAGAGCGAAAAGCGCCCTGCTCTCATGGACCGCGACGAAGTTGCTTCCTCCCGTACCGAGTCCGTACATCACACCAAGCAGCACGGCTGCGGTGAAGACCATCAGGGGGCGAATCAGCTCCGGTCGATGCGTGACCTCGAGGCGCCCGCGGGCAACGTGGACCACCATGGCGACAAGCGTCACTCCGAGATAGCCCTCCATGGGAGAGACGATGATCGAGTCGGCAACGAAGAGGATCGACTCGCGGCTCGACACACCCTTGGTGAATGGCCACCACGGTGACACGAAGGGATCACCGGCGAGAGAGAAGAAGATCAGGCTGTAGACCCCGATCACCGGGCGCCACAAGATGAGCGGAATACCGAGCAAATAGATTCCCGCCGCGACAGGAAACGGAACATGGCCCGAGCGCAGAGCCAGCCCCGCGACGACCAAGGCCACGAACAACACCGCGAGGTAGACGAAGAGGTCGTCTGCTCGCTGTCGCCGCCGGGCGCTGCGAATGTTGCTCACCGGTGAGTCGAGGAGCAACATTTCAGACGAACCGATAGTTGAACAGCAATATGGTGGCCACCAGTGCGACGCCGAGAACCGCCAGCCGAGACCACTTCTCATTCTTGGCGGATCTCGCGCCGATCAGGCCCGAGACCACAAGAAAGAGAACGACGACCTGCATGGAGTGTTAACTGGCCACCATCGGGTCGACCAACCACGATGGCGCCTTGATGGCAGCGTCGTTGAGGACGATTCCACCCAGACGATCGCGCCCAAGGTCATCAAGGGCGACACGGATCTGTTCGATCGGCGCACCACCCTGACGAACGACGACGAACGTCTGACCCGCCAGTCCGGTGAGCGCAAGCGAATCGGAGGTTTCGCCGACTGCAGGAATATCGAGGATCACGATGTCGAAGTTGTCGCTGACGTCGTCGATCACCTGTCGTAGTTCTGCTGAGCGAGCGAACCCGGCCCGTTCCATCAAGGGGATTTCGCCGGCGGGGAGCAAGAAGAGACGATCGTGGTCGGTGGGAATGAGGGCTTCATCGAGGTAGGCCTCGCCGGAAGCCACGTCCACGATTGAACTGCCTTCGCCGGAGTCGCCCTTCGACCAATCGAGCGACACGACGCAGACTCGCCGCTCGGTGTCGTGTACAGCGGTCACAGCCAACGCGTTGGTGATGTAGGTGACCCCTTCTCCGCTCACCGCCGACGTGATCGCAACCACCGCTGGGTGGCTCTCGAGAAGCTCGGAGCGCCGCATGAGAATACGCATCTGCTCGGCGACCACGTAGGGCGCGCGAATGACCTCGCCGTCCTTGGTCTCGGCTCGGAGTTCGGCTCTGTCCTTCTTGCGGAACGGCACTCTCATGAGTTGGGCTCTTTTCCTTCGCCCGGAGAATCCGAGCGATCAAACTTGCTGCTGATTACGTCGGCGACCCGGTCATGGAATCGAGAGATTCTGTCGAACGGAGGACCCAGCGTGGCGACTTCGTCGAAGTCGATCACCCGGAGGATCAGCACCAACGCAGGATAGATCAGCGCTCCGGCCAATACGGGCCACACGAGAGCGAAGTCGGACAAGGCGTACACGAAGACCCCCATGACTGCGGCCGCCAGAGCGGCCTTGGCCACTTGCACGGCCGTTGTACGGTCGATCAGACCTCTCACCATGAAGAACAAGCCGAAGATCAGAGCGCCGGCTTCGGTGAAGACGTAGGCCAAGGCGCCGGCGATTGCGGGGTTGTCGTAGGTGTCCCGGGTCCACGGCACAAGTACCAGATCCAGCGGAAT
Source organism: Acidimicrobiales bacterium (assembly GCA_029263175.1). Classification (GTDB taxonomy): domain Bacteria; phylum Actinomycetota; class Acidimicrobiia; order Acidimicrobiales; family Aldehydirespiratoraceae; genus JAACCU01. The sequence continues at coordinate 13,849 of JAJCXZ010000015.1, forward strand.
CGTGGCCGCAGCAGATGTGAGCAGGACGAACGACCACACCACCTGTCGGTTCGATGCCGTCGCGAAATAGCCAAGCAGGATCGTGACCGAGACCGGAATGAGAACGACGGCGTAGACCTGCAGGACATCGCCCGTTTCGGCGAACTCATCACCGAACAACAAGAGGGCAAATTGATCGCCCAACACCACGACGCCGGCCGTGAGCGGAAGCACGACCAGCATCATGATCATCGTTCCCTTCCGGAGTAGCGCGAGCGCCGAGTCGAAGTCGCGTTCAACCTCGCGAGTGAGCCGGGGGAAGAGCGCGGCGCCGACCGCGACCGGGAGGAAAAGCATGTTGCCGAAGAGTCGATCCGCTGCCGCATAGTGGCCGACGGCCTCTTCGTTGACCAGCGCCGCGATCACGATCACGTCCACCTGCTGGTAGAGGATCAATGAGCCGATCAGCAAGAGATAGGGCAGGCACTGCCGCAGCAACTGTGGCAATCCCGGGCGAACCAGCTTCACCCAAAGACGTGTGTCCTGGCGGAAGATCACGATCGACCCGATGAGCGTGGCAATTGCGCTCACGATCGACACCGAGGCGATCGCGTAGATTTCTGCGTTCAGCGCGACCAGCGCGATGATCAGGCCGCCGTGCACGTAGCGGCTGATCACCGACACAATCGACGTGGCGCGCATCCGTTCTCGCCCTTCAACGGCTGCGATCAGCGATGACGCCGGGGCGAGGATGATCCAGGACACGCCCACGATGAGGATCAACCAGCGGGCGCGGGCTTCCAACCCTGCTGCGAATGAATACAGGGCCACACCACCCGCGGCAACGACGAACAACGTCGCTTGCATCGTGAGAACCCGACCGAGAAGGGCGGAGCCGGCATCCGGATCTCGGGCGACCTCACGGCTCACGAGCCGATTCGAACCGAACTCGATTACCGGCGCCGCCACCATCCAGATCGCGATGGCGAGGCTGATCTCGCCCATCCCGGCGGGGCCGAGATGGCGCGGCAGAACCACCAGGACGACAGTGCCGATCGTCCAGGTCAGCGCTTGCGCGGTGAGGAGGGAGAGGACGTTTCGACCGACGACCCGGGCCGATGACTCGTCTTCGTCCGGGGGTGCAGGTCCCATGGTGTGTACTTGCCGCCGGCCTCTACTTCGCTCGCGGCACGAGCGCCAGAACCTCGGTGCCGAGGCGTTCGCGTACCTCGATCGGGAAACGGACACTGGTGTCGACGACCGTCGAGATCAACAGCGCAGCGGCGCTCATGGCCATACCCATGATCGCGAAGAGGGCGACGCGAAGTGCCGTGTCGAAAATGCTGGAGAGCGGCTCGGTCGGAAGCTTTGGCGCATCCTCCACCCTGAAGGCGGAACGCACGTTGATCTCGGCCTGCGACGTGAGCAGCTCGGCTGATTCCAGAGCCTGTACCGCCTGGTCGTATTTTGCCTGTGCTGCCGTCACCGAGTCACTGAGAATGGTGAGGTCGATCGTTTCCTGGGTCGAGCGGTCGCCGACGAGGGGGTCGGGGTTCAACACCAGGAAGTCATCCACCGCGGCGCGCGCTCGCTGAAGTTCGTCCAACTCCAGAGCGACCTGCTGGGCCAGGAACTCTTCGGCCGCCAGAGTTTCGGTGAGGTCTGCCTCGATCAGCCAGCCGATGTAGGCATCGAGGGTGGCGGTCGCCAGTGCCTGCGCCGATCCAGGGCTGGTGGTCGTCGCCGACACATCGAGGAACGAGCCGCTCGAGACAGACGTGGAGATCGCCTGACGGGCAGCATCGACCACCACGGGATCTCGCGGTGCTTCGCCGGCGGAACCGGCCTCGTCCAAGACATCGTTCATGAACGAATCGGTTTGCATCAAGCCGAACAGCTGCTCCTGCGCCGCCTCAGCGGCGGAGAGAAAACTGAAACCGTCGGCACTCACCTCGGTGAGATCGGCGATCACAGAGCTCTCGTCGACGAATACCACGCCGGTTGACTCGAACTCGTCGGCGGTGGACAGCGAAAGGAAGCCGATGGCTGCGAAGAGCGTGACCGGGAGGGCATAGCGGACCGGGTGCCGGAACAGGTTGTCGATGATCCTGATGAGCAGCGTAAACGTCATGACTGAGCGCTTTCAGATGAAGGGGGATTCGTTGAGGGCGAAATGGGAGCGATTGAAACAAGGGTGTCGAGCTGGAGGTCGGCCAGTTGTGCACCGAGTCCCTCGCTGATCCCGACGTACTGCACATGATTGCCGGTCCGGCGCGCGATTGTGGTGAGAGACGAGAGGCGGACAGCAGTAGCCCGGTCGAGCCGGTTGACCTCTGACAGATCGATGATGCCGTCGTTGCTCGCCAAGGAGCCCATGTGGTGCGACGAGCGGCGGGTGCGTCGCCACTGGCGGGCGATGGCGGGAGCGAACACAGCGAGGTCTCGAGCGTAACGACGGGCGAGGCGACGAGGATCGCGGCTCATGCGGTACAACCACTCAAAACCAGTGCGTTGCATCACCGCGGGAGCCCTACGGACATCTCCGGCCAGGAACTCGAAGGTCCCACCGACGCCTATCGAGACAGGGACGCCAAGATTCGACGCGTAGCGGTCGATGAACTTCTCCTGTTTCGGGTTTCCGAGTCCCACACACAAGACGTCGGGCGCAAATGCCTCAATTTGACTGATTTCACCCGCTGCGGTCGTCCCGTCCGAATCGACCAGCGCCGTGGCCGTCCCGATTTCGAGACCGGGATGCACAGTCCGCATCAGCTCCGCGGCCTCCGCCGCCGCATCATGGGCGCCGCCGAAGAACATAACCCGGTGTCTCATGGCTGCCGCTTGTGCACAGAGCGCCGGAACGAAGTCCGCGCCGGCAACGCGTTCGGGAAGCCGGTGGCCGAGCAGCTTCGACGCCCATACCACCGGCATCCCGTCGGCGAAACAAAGATCGGCGTTTCGCAGGATGCGATGTAGCTCCGCATCGTCGGTTGCGTTGACCAGAAAGTCAGTGTTGACGGTGGCGATCTGATGCGAGGCGCCTGAGTCGCGGGAGTGTTCCACCATTTGCGCGACGCGCTCGCGGGCCTCGTCGAAGGTGACGTTGTGGATCGGTATGCCAAGGATCGGCACCGAGTGGACGGCGGTCATGCAGGATCCTCGTTTCGCGTCGTGCGAACCCAGCGATCGGGACCGCGGCGAATGATCATGCGAACCACGAGCCGGACCTTCCAAGCGATCTGTCCCGGAACGCTCAGCAGCGCCCGATAGACGGCCGGAGGGGCGCCCACCATGCGAAGAGCGGAGAGGACGTGGCCCATCTGTACGACGAGCGAGACCACGCCAACGGCCAGGCCCAGCTTGGCACTGCGTCCGCGGGCGAACAGTCGCACAACTCCCGCGCTGGCGCCCGTGGCCGCGACCAGCAGCGTGATGGGCGGAAGCGTGAGGTCGAGCAGGGCATCCACATAGGGCCAGCGCCGGCCGTGTCGTTTGTGACGAGCAGCCTGGATCAATCGCGGACCGAAGGAGGCCATGATCTGCGCCCGGCCCGCCTCCCACCGCTGATTCTGACTATCTGCATCCTCGAGGATGACTGGCATCTCCGCCTCGACGACCGCGTCAGCCGCGTAGGCCACCGCTCCACCTTCGAGAAGGATGCTCAACCCCATCTCGATGTCTTCGACCAGATGGTCGCTCCAGATGTGCGTTCGGGCGACGGATTCGCGGAACGCCATACCGTTGCCGAACAGACCCGAGGAGCCGCCGAGTTCGGTACGCCCGAGCGGGCGCACGTAGTGCCGCACTGCCAGCGCGGCCGCCCGAAAGCCGACATTGCCGCCGGCATCCGCGTCGCGAACGGCGTAGTAGCCCTGGATCACATCGTCGCCGTTGACGAGCCGACCGTCGAAGACGCGCAGAATACCGGCATCGACGATGGTGTCGGCGTCGATCAGCACGATCGAGGCCTCGGGGCGATCGTCGACCGGCAACTCATCCAGGAGCCATCCCAACGCAGGCCCTTTGCCGGGGCTGTCGAGGTCGTGGCGCTCGTGGGCATGGAAGCCGTGTTCGCGAACGATGTCGGCGGTCTCATCGGTGCAGTTGTCGGCGACGACGTGCACGTCGAAGAGATGGCCGGGGTAGTCGACCGCGGCGAGATGCTTCATCGTCTCGGCGATGAGTTGTTCCTCATTGTGGGCCGGCACGAGCACACGGATGGGTGTCGTGGCCAGGGCCTGCATCGGGGTGGTGTCACGTCCGGCGCGACGCGCACGCCAAGCCGCGAACGTCATCAGGGCGAGGTAACCGCTCCACAAAGCAGTGAGAGCGCTGACGATTCCGGCCCCCGCCGCGATGCCGAATCGAATCCGCCGCAGGAAGGTGATCACGGACGGGCCTGCTGTCGCGCAACGGCATCGGCGAACACCGACGCGTAGAAACGCACATCCATCCGAGCGACGGCGTCTTCACGGGCTTTCTTGCCGAGCCGCTCGGCTTGGTCGGGATCGACGAGGAGTTCCTCGAGCACCCTTCGCATGGACTCGGGGTCGCCAGGCTCGACATAGCGCCCGTTCTCGCCGTCGACGATGACATCGGTCTGGCCCTCGGTTCGCGACACGACCACAGTCTTGCCCATCGCCATCCCCTCGAGAATGGTGGTGATACCCGCTTGAAAGTCGGTCTCGAGCACCGGAACCACCACGAGGGCGGAGCGGTCGATGGTGTCGCGCAGTTCGGACTGGCTCAGCTTCGTGACGATGACGTTGTCTGGAATGTCGTTGCCGGAGCCGGCGTTGTCGTCTCTCTTCGACCATGGGCTGGCGGACGCAACGAGCACATCGGCCTCGAGACCACGCACCGCGTCGAGCATGGTCGGATAATCGCGGAACTCACGGCCCGCGGTGCTGATCAAGGGGCGGCCAGCGGGAGCCGGGAGCTCCTGGGGCGAGAAGAACTCCGTGTCAACCATGAAGTCGATGAGCCGGATCTTCGACTGGGGAAAGCCGATGAGATCACGGGACAACTCGACCTGTTTCGACGAGTAGAGAAACACCTCGTCGATCGTGTGGAAGAGGCCGAGCCTCTTCGCCCCGAGGACCTTGCTACGGCTGGTGAGACGATGCCCGATCATGAGGTGGCGCATGCCGCGCCGACCGCCGAGTCGCATCATCAGGGCGAGCGGGTACCCCACCTGTTCCCCATCGGTGATGACGACATCGAGGTGCCGGCGACGACCGAACAGATGCCACGCCATGGCGACATCGGGACCTGCCACACGGCGGATCAGTTTCCCGGTCGGACCAGCGTGCGCCGCGACGAGAGGGCGATCGACGAGTTCGGCGCCACATTCGTCGGCGATGGCCAGATAGTCGGTGAGCGGCCGCTCGCTTCGGTCGATCTGGGAGCGGAGATCGGCCGGGATGTCGCCGGAGACGCAGAGGGTGACGGGCCGGGGGCGAGCACGGTCGGCGTGCTCCACCAGGCGATCGAGAATTCGGCGGGCGTTGACGCGAGCATCGAGAACGGCATCGGCATGAGCCGCGGCCTGACGACCGAGCTTGTGGCGATAGTCCCGGTCGATGACCAACGGGACGAGCGACTCTTCGATCGACTCGACGGTGGGCTCGACGATGTGACCGGTCTTGCCGTCGAGAACGATCTCGGGGATGGCGCCGACGGCGGTCGATACGAGAGGGAGCTGGCACACGGCGGCTTCACCGAGCACCATCGGCAAGCAGTCGCCGAAGGTGGGCAGGGCGAAGACGTCGCTCTGGTGGTAGAGCGCGATGAGCTCGGGGCTGTTGGCCGTGAGCCCGTTGTGCACGATGATCCCGGGCTCGTTCGCCATGGTGGCACCGGTGGCGAGATGCAGTTCCACCTCGAGTCCGGCCGCGGTGATGTCCGGCCGTTCCCGAAGTCTCCGTACCGCATCGATCAGTAGGTCGCCGCCCTTGCGGGGCAGGTCACCGCCAACGAACAAGATCTTGATCGTCGACGAATCAGGTTTCGGTTCACTCCGCCGCCAGGCATCGGGCACGACACCGGGATGCAGCACGTCGATCTTCGATCGGTCGATGCCGTACTCGTTCTCGAGTCCGTCAGCGGCCCATGCGGACCACGCCACCAGCGAGGCCGCATGCTCGAAGCACCGACGGTTGGCACGGAACTTCAGGTCTTCGACCCGATCGCTCCCCTGCTCGTGGTTGTAGTGGATCCCCAATGAGTCGATTTGTTTCGGCGTGGCGTCGACCGACACGATCGTCGGCACCCGGTCCATTACTCGACCGAGCAGCACCGCCGGCACCTGGGTGTGGACGAAGAGCGCACCGGCACCGTCGCTCTCCAGTTCCTTTGCCGCCCGTCGGGCGTGGCGTCCGGCGCGGACTGTCCAGTTGGAACGGGGCGGATAGCGGTCGAGCCACCCGGTGGGTTCATACTCGATATCGCGGAACTCCACGTCAACATCGCCGACGTCGGACAGTGACAACCGCAGGTTCGCAGCATGGGTCACGTGCCCAAGCGTTTGCTCGAGTAGGAATCCGATTCGCGGCCTCGCCGCATGGGGGGGTTTCATCGCCTTGGCCTCACCCCACGAATCGGCACCCGCCGGCGATTCTTCAGGGATAGTCGTGCGGGACCTTCGCCCCGCGAGTTCCACCTCAACTGCCACGCTAGCTGTTGATCTGCAACAGTGAGCCTCATCGAGAAGACTGGGGCTCATGGCTGAATCACACACAGATTTCGGAGCACCACCGCGAGCGACTCTCTGGTGCAGCGCCGACCACGACCTGGCCACCTTTCGGCGGTCTCTTCCGGTAGGAGCCATGGCCACATTGGTCGATGCTGTCCGTGAGACAATCGCAGCCTCACGCCCCGTGGAGAGCCTGACGACCGATGATCTGCCGCTGGGCGAGTTGGCCGAGGCACTCACAGAGCTGCGTTCCGAACTCGTCGACGGCTCCGGGTTTGTCATCCTCGACGGCATCCCGGTCGACGACCTCACCGCTGACGAGACCGAGCGTGTTTTCTGGGGGATCGGGCTCCGGTTGGGTACGCCAGTGTCCCAGTCAGTGATGGGCGAGCGTCTCGGTCACGTCCGTGACGTCACCGCTGTCGATCCCAACGCTCGGGCCTATCGCAACAAGAGCGAACTCACGCCGCACTCAGACCCCGCCGACCTCCTCACGTTCCTGTGTATCCATCCGGCCGCGAACGGTGGCGTGAGTCGCTTTGTCAGCTCGATGGCCATTCACGAGCAGATGAGGGCCGAGCGGCCCGATCTCCTCGCCCGGCTCTACCGGGGATTCCGCTATCACCGCCTCGGTGAGCACCGACCTGGCAGCTCGCCGATCACGGAACACCGAGTGCCCGTTTTCAGCACCATCGACGGCTTCACGAGTTGTCGGTACGTGCGCGTCTACTTCGAGGAGGCGGCGGCCGACGATTCAACGATCGAGATCACCGTTCTCGATCGTGAGGCCATCGAGATGTTCGAGGCGCTCGCCGCAGACCCTGCGCTGCACCACGAGTTCACCCTCAGTTCTGGCGAGGCCGTGTTCGCCAACAACTTCACTGTGCTACACGCCCGCTCGGGCTTCGAGAACGACCCGGAGCTTCCACCGCGACACCTTCTTCGTCTGTGGCTCTCCACGAACCCGCCACGCCCGATTCGCCCCGAGGTCCTTCACTTCGATGGTGAACCGGGTGTGCCGAAGGTGGAAGGACGAACGCCGTCCTACGAGTACACCGTTGATGTCCAGTAGCGCTACCCGAGCGCGTGGATGAATCGCACCATGTGGTCGGCAACCAGAGCGCCGGCTTCCAGCAGGATCGAGTGCTTGTACCCGGGCAGGATCACGAGCTCGGAGTTCGGGAGCGCCTCGTCGATCTGATGGTTGAGCCGCGGACTGCAGCCACCATCGTTCTCCCCGGTCAGCACCAGCGACGGTGCCGTGACCTCATGGATCCACGGTGCCATCTCCACTGCGGCGTAGATGCGGAAGACATTGAGGAAAACCTCCGGGTCGCACGCAATGACCTGATCGAGGCGGCGACGGACCACCTCAGGGTTCTGCTCGATGAACTCATCGGTGTACCAGCGGTCGGTCAGGGTTTCGAGTACGTCGGGAACGCCGCGTTTCTCCATCGCGGTGACGACGCCTTTGACCTTGGCACTGTCGTCGTCGGTGCGAAACGCGGCCGTTGACAGGAGCCCGAGGGACTGCACTCGATCCGGGTACCGGCGGGCGTAGGCCGGTCCGATCATGCCGCCAAGTGAATGGCCGGCAAAGTGCGCCCGTTCGATGCCGGTTCGGTCGCGGACACGTTCGAGATCGTTGACCAGCTCGTCGAGGCCGAACGCGCCATCCGGCATGGGCGAAGAGCCGTGGCCTCTGAGGTCGTAGCTCACGACGGTGAAGTACCGGTTGAGCAGAGGTGTCATGTGGCGCCACGTGTCACGGGCTGCGCCGATGCCATGGATCAGGAAAAGCGGCGGGCCCTCACCCTCGACGGTGTATTCGCACTCAACGGTGTCGCTCACCGCTGTACGGTCGCCGGAACCCTGTCCCTCGTCAAGTCACGGTCGGAGTCCCATATCGTTCCTGGTATGGAGATGCTTCCAATCGGCACTGGATTGCGTCACCACGGTGACCCATGATCAACAGGACTGAGGAGAGTGTGTGACGAGTTACCCGGACCTCCAGCTGTACATCGACGGCGCGTGGCGAAAGACGGCCGAGGAGATGCCGGTCGTCAACCCCGCCACCGAAGACGTCATCGGTCGACTTCCGGTCGCCGGGAGACGAGATCTCGATGGCGCGCTGGAGGCGGCCGCCAAGAGTTCCTCCGTATGGCGCAAGACCGCTCCCCGTGACCGGGCCGATGTCATGGTGCGAGCCGCGGCGATCATGCGTGCTCGCCAGGACGAAATCGCTCACTCCATCACCATGGAGCACGGCAAGCCGTATCGACAGGCCCAACTCGAGGTCATCCGGGGCGCGGAGTTCTTCGAATGGGACGCCGGCGAAGCCGTGCGCACCTATGGCCGCGTCATTCCCAGCGGACCAGGCGTCGACTACATCGTCCACCATCAGCCGATCGGTGCAGTGGCTGCGTTCTCGCCGTGGAACTTCCCGATGAGCCAACCGGCCCGCAAGATCGCCGGCGCCATCGCTTCGGGCTGCTCGATCATCTTGAAGGCCGCGGAGGAAACCCCGGCCGGAGCTCTGCACATCGCTCGGGCGTTCCACGACGCGGGGCTTCCTGCCGGAGTCCTCAACTTGGTCTTCGGCGTACCGGCTGACATCTCCGGATACCTCATCCCCCATGACACCGTCCGCATGGTCGCCTTCACCGGATCGACCACTGTCGGCCGCCATCTCACAACCCTGGCCGCAGAGCACATGACCCCCGTCCTCATGGAGCTCGGCGGTCACGCCCCCGTCATCGTGTGCGAAGACACCGATGTCAAGGCAGCGGCGATCACCGGCGCGGTCCGCAAGATGCGAAACGCCGGACAGGTGTGCACTTCGCCGACCCGGTTCTTCGTCAACGACAGCATCTTCGAGGAATTCCTCGGCCACTTCACCGATCGAGCCGCCGCCACAGCGGTCGGCGATGGAATGGAACCCGGCGTGGAGATGGGCCCGCTCGCAAACGATCGACGGGTCATGGCGCTCGCTGATCTCGTCGACGATGCCCGAGCCCGGGGTGCCGAGGTGATGACCGGCGGCTCACGACTGAACGAGAAGGGCTACTTCTTCGAACCGACCGTTCTCGCCAACGTCCCCGCCGAGGCACGGGTGATGCAGGAAGAACCGTTCGGACCGCTCGCCATCGTCAACCCGGTGAGTTCGCTCGACGAGGCGATCGACCAAGCCAACTCCGTGCCCTACGGACTCGCCGCCTATGGATTCACGAACCGTGCCGACTACGTCAACCGGATGGTCGAAGGAGTGGAGGCCGGCAACCTCTCCATCAACACCCTTGAGGCGTCTCTTCCCGAAACCCCCTTCGGCGGCGTGAAATCCAGCGGCTACGGCCGCGAAGGCGGCACCGAGGGTCTCCACCACTACATGGTGGTCAAGAACGTGTCTCACAGCTATTCGATCGTCTGACTGGAATCCTGAACTCATGAAGTACTCACGCAGCGACGCCAAGTCGTACGCCATGGAGCACATGAAGGGCATCTGGGCCGCCGCTCTCATGCCGTTCACCGAGGACCTGCAGATCGACGAAGACGGCTTTCGCGACAACGTCCGCCACTGGACTCAGGAACTCGGCATCGAGGGACTCTTCATCACAGGTAAGCAGGGTGAGTTCTTCTCGATGACCGTCGAGGAACGCAAGCGCACATTCGATCTGGCTGTCGAGGCGACGGGCGATCACGGTCAGACGATCATGTCCTGCTCTGACCAGAACGTGGACGTGGTGCTCGATCTGGCTCAGCACGCCCAGGACAACGGGGCGGACTACATCGTCGTCCACGCCCCCACCCTGCACTTTTCGACCGAGCAGGACGAGACGCTCCTCAACTACTACAAGACGGTGTCCGACAGCGTCGACATCGGAATCGCCTTGTGGAGCCATCCCGACAGCGGCTATCTGATGTCGCCGGAACTCTGCAACCGACTGGCCGATATCGAGAACGTCGTCGCCATCAAGTACAGCGTTCCTCGACCCATGTACACCGAACTGACCCATCTGGCGTCGGATCGCATCCAGGTCAGCACCGCGGCCGAACACGAATGGCTCGACAACATCCTGGAACTGAATTGGGAGCTCTATCTCTGCTCCTCCCCACCGTTCCTCCTGCAGTCGGCCGCAGACCGCCGCATGCACGACTACACCGAGGCGGCGTTTGCGGGCAGGGCCGACGAGGCCCGCGCGATCAGCGCCAGCCTCGATCCGGTCCGTGATGCTCTGAAGCGCACCCGGCCCCCCGAGAAGCCCCACGCCCATCAGAAGTACTGGCAGGAGCTCCTTGGTCAGGTCGGTGGCCGCGTCCGGCGACCCTTGCTGGAACTGACCGATGCAGAGAAGGCCGCCACCCGCGAAGCTTTCGAGCAGTGCGGACTCAAGCTCGCCTAACGCACACTGGGGACAGACCCCAGCGTGCGTTAGAGACCACCGACATTGATCGAGCAGGGAGACAGACATGGCAACCGAAGGGCGACTGAAGGCCTTCAATTTCCAGCAATGGATCGAGGAGCACCGTCACCTCCTCAAGCCCCCGGTCGGCAACCAACAGATCTGGGAAGATGCCGACCTCATGGTCACCGTCGTCGGTGGGCCGAACCAGCGCACGGATTTCCACGACGATCCCGTCGAAGAGTTCTTCTACCAACTCGAAGGCGACATGGTGCTGAAGATCGTCGAAGACGGCGTGCACTACGACGTGCCGATCCGTGAAGGCGACATCTTTTTCCTGCCACCCCACGTTCGGCACTCGCCGCAGCGCCCACAAGAGGGATCGATCGGTCTGGTCGTCGAGCCGAAGCGTCCGGAAGGCGCCAAGGATGCGATGGAGTGGTACTGCTTCGAATGTGAAGCACTCGTCCATCGAGCCGAGATCATCCTGACGAGCCTCGTGCGTGACCTCCCGCCCGTGTACGAAGCCTTCTACGCCGATGAGGATTCTCGCACCTGCCCCCAGTGCGGTGCCCTGCACCCCGGCAAGGAACCGCCGGCCGGCTGGGTTCAGATCTGAGCCCGACATGACAACACATCGGCGACGCCTGCGGGTGGTGTTCATCGGCTGGGGGGCGATCTCGCGCTCAGCCAGCCAGCTTCTCCACGACGCTCCGGTTGACATCGTCGCCGTCGCGGTCCGATCAGCCATCGAGCACGACGATCTCCCTACCGGCGCTCGGCTCATCAGGCACCCCGACGAGTTGGCCACAATCGATGCCGATCTCGTGGTCGAGGCAGCCAGTCGGGAGGGCGTGCCCCAATGGGGTCGAGCGGCGCTCGGAACCGGGATGGACTTCCTCGTCTCATCCGTCTCGGCCTTCGCCGACGCCGCTCTGCTCGTCGAGCTCAGAGATCTCGCCGCCCGAAATGACGCTCAGCTCGAGATTCACGCCGGCGCGCTCGGCGGCGTCGACGCGCTCTCCGCCGCGAGCGTGCTCGGCATCGATGCCGTCGAGCATCGGATCGTCAAACCACCCCACGCATGGAGCGACACACCGGCAGCGCACCTCTGCGATCTCGAAAGCCTCACCGAAGCCACCACCTTCTTCACCGGATCGGCAGCGGACGCGGCGTCGGAATTCCCGAAGAACGCCAATGTCGCCATGACGACGGCCCTGGCCGGCATTGGTCCCGACAAGACCCGAATCACCCTGGTTGCGGACCCTGTCGCCACCACCAACCGTCACGAGATCTCGGCCTCCGGGGCATTTGGTGAACTGGCCGTGACGATGAGCAACAAGCCGCTCGAGGCAAATCCGAAGACGTCGGCGATGACCGCACTCAACCTCGTCCGAGCGATCCAGAACCGGGTTGGGCCACTGGTTATCTGAGCTAGGAATCCAGCCGGTCCGCCACTGCCCCTCGCAGGGCATCAACCAGCCCGGCCGCACTCGAGGTCAGCTCGGCGCCGGCCCGGCTAACGATCCCCACCGCCACAGGCGCTCCGCCGACCTTGATCGGGAGGGCGACCAGCGAACCGCGCTCGAGTTCGTCGGTGAAGATGCCGGATGGGACGACGCCGAGCAGTTCGCCACCAAGGACAAGCGACCGCAACGGCATCGCCGCCACGCACTCGATCACGCTGACCGGGGTGCGGCCGCAGTCGCGAATGAAGTCTTCCTCGATCTGGCCGCGCAGCGACGTGTCACCGGGCGGGAGCACCCATGCATCGTCGACCAACTCGCCGAGCGTGCCCGTATGCGATGCCCGCGGATGACCTGGCGTGCACACCACCCTGACTTCATCATCGTAGAGCCGCTCGGACTCGACGCCGGCCATCGACGCCAACGGCATCACCCGACCGACAACGAAGTCGACGTGGCCGAACATGAGGCTCTGGTAGAGGCGATCGGGGGTACCTTCGGAGACCTCGACCTGAATCTCGGGGAACTGGCGGGTGAGCGCCACGAGCGCGCTGGGCAACACATCGGCCGCTCCCGCGAGCAGCGTGCCCACACGCACCTTTCCGCGACCACCATTGACGATTTCCTCGGCGTGCCGAGCGAGCGACCCGACCTCGGACACGACCACGTGCATGTGGGCAATGAGCGCTGATCCGGCGTCGGTGAGCGTCATGCCCTTCGGTCCGCGTTCGAAGAGCTGCACTCCCAGGATCTCCTCCAACTCGGCGAGTGAACGCGACGCTGCCGGCTGAGTGAGGTGCAGAACCTCGCCGGCCTCCCGCACGGAACCATGGTGAGCGACCGTGGTCGCCACGATCATGTGGCGCAACCGAATGCGGCGAGAGAGCAGCGATGCGGGGTGCACCGCTAGGAGCCGGTGAGCCAGTTGGCAGGCTGTTTGTCATCGGGGAACATGCCGGCCTGCCAACGCTGCATGCCACCGATCCAACGATCGACGTCGGCCCCCTTGCGCTCCACGTACTTGGCCACTTCCGGGTGGGGCAGCACGTGGAAACGTTCCTCCCGCAGGGTCTCGATCACCACATCAGCGGTGTCTTCGGCGCTCATGGTGCCGTCCGCGCCGGCCACATCGGCACCGCGTTCGGCGAGCTGGTCAGCGCTCGGACTGTTGGCCCCGATGTTGGTGGCGACTGCCTGCGGACACAGCACCGAGACCTTGATGCCCTGGTGACCGTGGGTGATCGCAATCCATTCGGCCAATGCGACAGCGGCGTGTTTGGTGACCGCGTAGTGGAGCGAACCGAACTGCGAGAGCAGACCGGCCGCCGACGCCGTGTTGAGCAGGTACCCGCTGCCCCGGTCGGCCATGTGAGGGATCACGGCCCGCGCCGCGTACAGATGAGCGAGCACATGGACTTCGAACATGCGGATGAGGTCGTCAACCGGCGCCTCGAGGCCGCCGAGCGTGACGTAGCCGGCGTTCGACACGAAGAGATCGATCGGACCGATGTCTCGCTCGGTGTCAGCCACCAGCTTCTTGATCGCCGCCTCGTCGGTCACATCACAGGCGACGCCCGTACCCCCGACGCTCTCGGCCACTGCCATCGCGCCGGCCTCATCGCGATCGACGACCACCACGTGGGCCGCACCGTCGCGGTGGAAGCGTTCGACGAGCGCCTGGCCGATACCGCTCGCTCCCCCGGTGACGACTGTGATCTTTCCCTGAATGTCCATTCGGGCGAACTTACACGGCTGGTCGGCACGGCTCCCATGCAGCCGTAGGGTCCCCGGGTGAGCTCTGCCCCGACCACGCACCCGACCCGCGATATCGGCGAGTCCAGGCTCCCGTACGCGGCGCTCCTGGCTGTTGTGTTCTTGTGGGGCGCCGGCCCGGTCGTCACCAAGTTGATCAGTGTCCCGCCGGTGACCGGCGCGCTGATCCGTTTCGGAATCAGCATCCCTGTCCTGCTCGCCATCGTGTTCGCGACCGGTCGCCGGTTGTCTCGATCCACCGTGCGCGCCGCGGCCGCGCCCGGTGCCGCCTTCGGCATCAACCTCGTGCTGGTCTTTGCCGCCCTTCAGGAGGCGACCGTGGCTGTCCTGGTGGTCGCGGTATCGCTGCAGCCGGCAGCCATCCTGATCATCGCGGGCCCGATGTTCGGCGAACGCCCGACACGAGCCCACTTCGCATGGACCTTCGTGGCAATTGGTGGAGCATCGTTCGTGATCCTCGGGGCCGGCAGCGAGCTTCGGACTTCTGGCTTCGGGGTGGTGCTCGCTTTGACCGCTGTGGCCATGTTCACCGGGTACTTCGTTCTCACCCGCGCCGTTCGGCTCAACACAGCCGTTGATCCGATCGAGTGGATGGCGGCGATCAACATCTGGGCCTTCGCGGCCGTCGCCCCGATCGCGCTGTTCGTTTCGAAGTGGTCCGATGTCACTGCGCTGGAGGGTCCGGATTGGTTCTGGTTGGCGGTCCTGGCCTATCTGACCGGCGTGCTCGGGCATGTGTTGATGAGCTGGGTCCACGGCTATGTCGAGGCGTCACGGTCGTCTCTGTCGATGCTGCTCATGAACGTCGTCGCGGTGAGCTTGGCCTGGCCGGTCCATGACGAACCCATGAACTGGATTCAGGGATTCGGCGGCGTGATCGTGGTCGGTGCCGTCACCGCGGTCCTACGAATCCCGCCTGCCCCCATTCGAAAGTAGCGCCTGGCGGTCGTCGATCCAGGCGTCGACCTTGGCCCATTCTCCGAAGAGCCAGGCACTGAGTTGGGTGGGGTCAGTGGGCATCTGGTCGCGCGGCACCGACCAGTACTCCACCTCCACTCGGCGCCGAATGGGGACCTTCTCCCATAGTTGGCCGATCGAGAAGAGGTCATCCAACCCGGCGTGGGCGATGAACACGACCGTCACGTCGTCGCGAGCACGGAGCGCAGCCACCGCGCCGGCGGTGCGCGGAGGAAGCACATGGGTCATCGCTGCGGCAAGCTCTGCCTGATCGTGTCGGCCGCGAGACTCGAGCCGTTCGATCGCTTCGTTCCACCGCCCGGGCGTCCAGTTGCCACCTTCGGGGCAGATGATCATGACACTGTCGTCCGCCATGGTCCGGCACAGCTCGGAAATCTCGTGGAGGCAGGCAGACGCGTCCACCGGGTTCTGGGAGATGAAGAGCGACGGCGACCGCCGCACGACCCGATCGAAGAATGGGTCCAACAGCAACTTGCTTGCCCCGATGGTGACCAGCTGCCGTTCGTACGTCTGGATCAGGGTGTGCGCCAGGAGAAAGACATCCCCAGGGCCGACATGGCGAGCGAAGGCCAGCACCGGTCCCTCGATTCGATCGCCGCGGACGACGAAGTCGAAGCCGAGGTAGAAGCGAAGCGCACGGGTGACGAGCTCCAGCCACCACCCGAAGAGACGATTGTGGGCGCGCTGAAACGTGCGAGAGCGGATCTTCCAGCCGAACCCTGATGCCACCCACAGTCCAAAGGCCAGCGTCAGGCCGATGAATTCGGTGACACAGAATGCGATGCCGATCCCGCCGAGTCGGCTGAACCGCCACCCCTTGCCGTCGGCCCATCGCTTGCGATCAACAAGATCGAGGAGGGCCAGGATCAGGTGGAGGAGCGGCGACAGCAGCGTGACGATGAGTGCACCGATCCACGCGAGCGGGGTCAGCACGAGCAGCCGAACCCACGCGGGAGGCACCCACATCCCGGATTTCGTTGACAATTGTCGCATCCCGTCCAGCTCGGCCAGGTCTGAGTGAGCCTAGGACAGGAGGCGGGACCGGTCACGCGGACATGGCATCGACGGGGGCGAGACCGTAGCCTCCGCACATGGTGACCAGCAGCAGTGCGGGGTCCGGGCCGGGAGCCGGCGTCGCGTTCGTTCTCGGCGGCGGAGGTCTGCGCGGGGCGGCCGAGGTCGGCATGATCAAGGCCCTCGCCGAGACCGAGATTCGTCCCGACATGGTCTTCGGCACATCGATCGGATCCGTGAACGGAGCGATCATTTCGTCCGGTCCGTTCGACGAGACTGCGGCGCTACTCGAATCGCGCTGGGTCAACGAGCTCGCGTCATCGAGCATTCTGCGCGAGAGCGTGTGGGGCCGCGTGGCGAACATGGTCCGCCACCGGACCCATCTCCACTCGAACCAGGGACTTCGAGAACTCCTCGACAAGTGGCTGCCGCACCAGTCATTCGACGATCTACCGGTGCCGTTCCAGTGCTCGGCGGCATGTATCGAGACGTCGTCGGAAGCGTGGTTCGAATCAGGATCGCTGGTCGACGCAGTTCTCGCCTCGTGTGCGGCGCCGGGACTGATGCCCCCGGTCGAGGCGAACGGCCTTCACTACATCGATGGCGGAGTGGTGAACTCGATTCCTGTGTCCCGAGCCGTCGAGATGGGCGCCACCACGATCTATGTGATGCATGTCGGCAATATCGACACTCCATTGCGACTCCCCCGGCACGCCTGGGATGTGGCGTTCGTGTCCTTCGAGATTGCAAGACGGCACCGATTCCATCGCGACATGGAGAATCTCCCGGATCACGTCACCGCCCACGTGCTCCCGACCGGAATCGACACGAGCTACAAGTTCAACGATCCCGCCAAGCTGCGCTACAACAATCGCCGGTCGATTCCGGCAAGCATCGAACGCTCATACAACGCGAGTGCTCAGTACCTCCGCGGCGCTCGATCTCAGCAGCGGTAGATGCTCGACGACTTGCTGGCCCGCGTGGCTGAGCTTGATCTGGGGTGGCTGGCCGCGCTCGCGTTCTTTCTCCCCTTTGGCGAGACTGTCGCGCTGCTCGATGTGCTCGTTCCCGGCGAGGTCGGGCTCGTGCTGGTCGGCGCCGCGGCCGGCACTCCGCCCCGCGTGCTGGTCGTCTTTGCGATGGGCGCTCTCGGCGCATTCTGCGGCGACTCGGTGAGTTGGTTCGTCGGGCATCGCTGGGGCACTTCTGTCCTCCAGCGGTGGCCTCGCGTTTGGCGTCACGCGGAGCCGGCGCTGGGCCGAGCGTCGGACCATTTCAGCCGCCACGGCGGACGATCGATCTTCTTCGCCCGATTCATCGGCGCGTTGCGGGCCCTCGCCCCGCTCGTCGCCGGTGCCGCGGGGCTGCCGTTTCGCGCCTTCGCCCCCTGGAACGCCGCCGCCTCTATCACCTGGGTCGGGTTGATGGTGCTGCTCGGCGCAGTTGTCGGCGACAGCGTCGTGTCGTTTGTGGACCGTTTCGGCCGATTGCTCTCGGCGGTGGCGGTCCTGGCCCTCGTGATCTGGTTCGTTCGGCGACGTCGTGACAGGACGGCCCGAGGAAGGTAACGTCAATTGTCCGCCGTGGTTCGGAGGACACCATGACCCAGGTGAGAGCCGCAATCCTGCAAACGGACTGGACCGGCGACAAAGAGTCAATGATCGCCAAGCACGAGAAGTACGTGCAGGAAGCCGCGGCCGCCGGCGTGCAGGTGATGTGCTTCCAGGAGCTCTTCTACGGGCCGTACTTCTGCCAGGTGCAGGACGCCGAGTTCTATTCCTATGCCGAGGCGATCCCCGACGGGCCGATCGTGAAGCGGTTCCAGGAGTTGGCCGCCAAACACCACATGGTCCTGATTCTCCCGATGTACGAAGAGGAGAAGCCCGGGTTCCTCTACAACACCGCGGCGGTCATCGATGCCGATGGGACGTACCTCGGCAAGTACCGCAAGACACACATCCCCCAGGTCAAGGGGTTCTGGGAGAAGTTCTATTTCCGGCCCGGCAACCTCGGATATCCGGTGTTCGACACCGCGGTCGGCAAGGTCGGTGTCTACATCTGTTACGACCGGCACTTCCCGGAGGGATGGCGTGCCCTCGGCCTCAATGGGGCGTCGATCGTCTTCAACCCGTCGGCGACAAGCCGCGGACTGTCGGCTTACCTCTGGCAGCTCGAGCAGACAGCCGCCTCCGCCGCCAACATGTACTACGTCGGCGCAATCAACCGGGTTGGCATCGAGGATCTCGGCGACAACGATTTCTACGGCACCTCATACTTCTCGAACCCGCGTGGCCAGTTCGTCGACGGCACGGCCTCCGATACCGAGAGCGAGTTGGTGATCCGTGATCTCGACCTCGCGTTGATCGACGAGGTCCGATCGCAGTGGGCCTTCTATCGAGATCGTCGCCCCGACATGTACGGCCCCCTGACCGAGGCCTGACCCCCGAGGAGAATCATGACAACCCTTATCAAGAATGGCACGGTTATCACGTCGACGGGTGCTGATGGGGCCGATGTGTTGATTGATGGTGAGCAGATTGTTGCGGTTCTTCAGCCTGGTTCTGATGTTGCTGTGGCGGCTGAGGCGGGTGCGGAACGGGTCATCGATGCTGCCGGGGTGTATGTGATTCCTGGTGGTGTCGATGGCCATACGCATATGGAGTTGCCGTTTGGTGGCACGAATGCGTCTGATGATTTTGAGAACGGGACTCGGGCGGCGGCGTGGGGTGGTACGACCACGATTGTCGATTTCGCGGTGCAAAAGGAGGGTGAGGCGGTTCGTGATTGTCTCGAGACGTGGTTTGCCAAGGCGGAGGGCAATTGTGCGATCGATTATGGTTTTCATCAGATCATTGGTGGTGTTGATGACCAGTCGTTGAAGGACATGGACGCGTTGGTTGATGAGGGCATCACCAGTTTCAAGTTGTTCATGGCCTATCCGGGGGTGTTCTATTCCGATGACGGCAAGATTCTGCGGGCCATGCAGCAGGCGGCGGGTAACGGCGGGCTGATCATGATGCATGCCGAGAACGGCATCGCTATTGACGTGTTGGCCGAACAGGCTGTTGAGCGGGGCGAAACCGCTCCGGTCAATCATGGGCGGGTGCGGCGGGCGGAGTTCGAGAGTGAGGCAACGCATCGTGCCATTCAGTTGGCCAAGGTGGGGGCGTGTCCGCTGTACATTGTTCACTTGTCGGCATCGGAGGCTCTTGAGCAGGTGATGATCGCGCGTGACAGGGGCGCCAACGTGTTTGCCGAGACCTGCCCGCAGTACCTGTATCTCAACCTGGAGGACCATATGGGTCGGCCCGGGTTCGAGGGCGCCGGCTATGTCTGTTCCACACCGTTGCGCACCAAACATGCCCATCATCACGAGGATCTCTGGCAGGGTCTTCGTACCAACGATTTGAGCGTGGTGGCCACCGATCACTGCCCGTTCTGCATGAAAGACCAAAAGGAACTCGGACTCGACGACTTCCGGGCCATTCCCAACGGAATCGGCGGGGTCGAACACCGCATGGACCTGCTCTACCAAGGCGTCGTCAACGGCGAGATCTCCCTACCCCGCTGGGTCGAGTTGTGCTCCACCACCCCGGCCCGCATGTTCGGCCTCTACCCCCGCAAAGGCACCATCCAAGCCGGCGCCGACGCCGACATCGTGCTCTATGACCCCAACCACACCTGGACCATCAGCGTCAACAACCACCACATGACCATGGACTACTCGGCCTACGAAGGCACCGAGATCAACGGCCACGTCCACACCGTGATCTCACGAGGCCGCACCATCATCGAAAACGGCACCTACACCGGATCAGCCGGCCACGGACAATACCAACGCCGCGGCCTCTCCCAATACCTCATCTGAT
>JAJCXZ010000016.1 GCA_029263175.1 Acidimicrobiales bacterium
GGGAATGGTCGTTGCGCGTTGGGTGACCACCTGACGGACGTGGGTTCGATTCCCTCCAGCTCCACGCCGCGGCGCCTTCGGCGCCGCTGACGGAGTTTTCGGCGCGGAGCGCCGGGAACTCCCTTGGCTACTGCTGTCGCCTGCTCTGTCCTTGCACCCGGTCGAATGCTCGGTCGGTAGACGTGCTCACCTCGTCAAGCCGTAGGTCGAGGGGACGACAAACCAGTCGTATCGTCGGCGCCTGACCACCCGTGTCCATGCCCGCTGGAAGCGCTGCATCTTCTTCCAGCGCGGGATCTCCTTGTCGTCTCCCGCGTTCAATTCCTCAGTCTCTGCGATCGTGATCGGTTCCGCGAGTTCGAGGCGATGGTTGAAACATTCGATCGCCGGATCACGCCATCCCTCCAGCCCCGGGAAGGACCGCATCCGTCCCGCGCACTCGACGGCGGCGATTCGCGGGTCCCGATAGCGCTCGAGCAGCTTTCCGATCTCGCGCATGGCGAGGGGCCGAGCCGGCGCAGGCAAGGCTCGAAACAACGGGATTAGCGTCTCCAAAGCAAACCCCGAGCCCTCCCACATCAGCGGCAATCCGACATCGAGCATGTGCACATCGGTGCCATCCCAGCACCAGTTCGTGGCCGGTGCATCGAGCGCGACGTTGCTGTCCATGGCACCGAGAGCACCGGCAATGGAGACAAGCAGCGGATGCTCTGCGTCGGGTGCGGCGGTCTGCAAGACCACCTCCGCGAGCGTTGCTCGCGGCTGAACTGGCTGCACCATGTAGCCGGCGATCAGGCCTCGTTCACGTTCCACGCCCACAATACTCGTGTCGACGACGGCAACTCCCCGCTCACGCAACGCGGCCGTGTACGCCTCGATCATGTACTGGTAGCGGACAAACTCTTCGGCGTTGAACGGACCGGCCGGTTTGCAGACCCACGTCGGCGCCATTGCCGGCCATCCCAACACAACGGTCAGTTCACCATTGCCCATCATCTTGAGCGACGAGTAGTCACGCCGCTCGAGCGCATCGACGACCACCTTGTCGAGTGCGTTCACCTCGGCTTGCAGCGGAGCGGCCATACGGGCTACACCCCCTCGATCACCGCGGCGACCCCGACACCGGCGCCGCCATGGGCCACGGTGAGCCCTCGAGCCGCGCCGGTCCGCTGCATCTCCGCCACCGTTGCTGTGACGAGAATCGCTCCTGTCGCCCCCATCGGATGCCCCATCGCCAGATGGCCACCGTTGACGTTGACCCGTTCGACGTCGACATCATCGCGCCGCTCGAACAATGCAGGAACGACGGCGAACGCCTCCATGTACTCGATGACGTCCATGTCAGCGAGCGACCAATCTCCGCGCTCAAGGGCCTGCTCCATCGCCTTCACCCCGGCGGTGAGTTGGCTGATCGGATCGCCACCGGCTTCGACGAGCCGGGCGAGACGGGCCAACGGCTCAAGGCCATACCGCTCCCCCGCTTCCCCCGACCCCAGCAACACGAGGGATGCGCCATCAGCGATCGGTGGGCAATGCGCGATCGTGTGGCGATGATCGATCTGTCCGGTGCCGGGGCGTTCGCGTTCGAGCATGGCGTCGAATGCACCCCCTGCCATACCTGCGAAGACGGGCCCGAGCGCCGCCAACTTTTCCGGCTGCAAGTCCGCGATCGTCTCGTCACGGGCAATCAGGTCGGCACCGTCTCGGTCGACGATCGGGAGGACCCAACCGTCGTAGCGGCCGTCGTCCCATGCCTCACCGGCCAGGCGATGCGAACGCAATGCCCACTCATCGAGCGTCTCGCGCGAGACGTCGTGGACATGGGCGAGATAGTCCGCACCGATCCCCGGTGGCGCGTACGACAGAGCAGCGGCGACATCACGATCGGCGTAGAAGCTCGCCTGGTCGGCCCCGAACGGCACATGCGACATCATCTCGACGCCACCAGCCAGCGCTAGATCCGCCTCCCCGGCTCGGATCGCCAGGGCGGTGTTGCCGATCGCCGTCAGCCCACCCACGCAATAGTTGTTCACTGTGTGCACGACCACGTCGTCGTTGAGCGACGCCTGCAGCTTGGACACCAGCCCGATGTGCCCACCCTGGGCCCCGGTCTGACCGACGCAACTCAGGGTGAAGCGCTCGGTGTGGTCGCCGACGATGCCATGGCGGCGATCGAGCTCGCCGATCAGCTGGCCGACCAGTTCATGGGGCAGCACATTCGACAAAGGTGCACCCGCCTTCCCCTTCCCTCGTGGGGATCGGATGGCATCGTAGATGAAGACCTCGCGAGACATTCCCTGACCCTAAGGCACGCCGGCACCAGCGTCGTCGCTGCGCTGACCTCGTCCGCGATGTGCTTTAGGGTCGAGACATGACGGGCCAGTGGCGTCGGGAGCGGGACCGGGAATCGGATCGCCGACCCGCGCTGCCGATCTGGCCGTTCGAGGTGTCCAACGGCGAGTTCGTGCCGCTACCGCCATCTCGGCGTGACCGGGTGGTGACCCAGCAGGTCCTCGACCGCCTGGCGCTCACTGCCGACCGCACCAATACCGATCGACGTCGATTTCTCACGCGTGCCGGTGCCGTGGCCGCCAGTCTCACCGTCTTCAATGCGTGTGCTTCGGGCCGGGAAGGCGCTATACCTCCACCCAGCTCGAGCGTGCGATCGACGACGTCCTCGCCCACCACAACGACCACGACGCCACCACCCACCACGTCGACCGACCCGGGAGGCGAGTACGTCGTCCCTGAGCCCGAGGATGAGGAGGCCTGTGTCCAGGAGCTCGGCGACCAGGGCGAGTTCATCTTCGACATCCACACGCATCACGTCATGCCCGATGGGGTGTGGCGCGAAAACGCTCCCCGCATCGAGCAGATGATCAATCGTCTTGCGCCAGCCGGCTGCCAGGAGGGCGATCGACTCGAGTGCCTCAACCGGGTCAGCTACATCACCAATATGTTTCTCGGCTCCGACACCACGATCGCGCTCCTGAGCGACGTTCCGAATTCCGGTCCTGACGACGCTCCCATCCCCTTTGACGCCAAGGTCGGCACCGCCGAGCTCATGGAGGCGATCACGGTCGCCGGCCAACAGCGGGTGCTGATCCACGATGTGATCGCTCCGAACTTCGGCGAGATCGAACGTCGCATCGAGGAGATGGCGATCAGCGCCGCCACCGACCGGGTGTCGGCGTTCAAGGTGTACACCGCCTGGGGCCCTGACTCACAGGGGTTCTCGCTTGCCGACCCCGCGGTGGGTATCCCCGTCATCGAGCAGGCCCGTTCGCTCGGGGTGAATGTTCTTTGCGCTCACAAAGGTCTGCCACTTCTCGAATTCGATCGCAGATTCAACGGGCCCGAAGACATCTGCCAGGTAGCGGCGATGTACCCCGACATGGACTTCATCGTCTACCACGGAGCCTTTGAACGCGAGACGACCGAGCGTGCATACGACCCATCGCGCACTGCGACGGGCATCAACTCCCTCATCAAGGCCATGGATGACTACGGGATTCCCGTCAACGGCAATGTGCATGCCGAGCTCGGCACCACCTGGCGAGAAACCATGCGCGATCCGACCCAGGCTGCCCATGTGCTCGGCAAGCTCCTGAGCCGGCTCGGCGATGACAACGTGATGTGGGGCACGGACGCAATATGGCTTGGCTCGCCACAAGCGCAGATCATGGCATTTCGAAGTTTCGAGATCACCCAGGCATTCCAGGAAACGCACGGCTATCCGGCGCTGACCCCGGAACGGAAGGCGAAGATCCTCGGCCTGAACGCAGCCCGGATCTTCGGTGTGGACCCCACTGCCATCACCTGCGGCATCGACACCGATCTGCTGTCGTCGAGCAAGGGCGAACTCGAGGTACTCGTCGACGATGGCCTCGTGCCGAGCCCCTACGAGCCGGTCGGGTTCATGACCCGCCGCGAGATGATGGCGTGGGCATCGTCGCTCCGTCAGCCGTGGGCGCCGGTCTGAGCTCGAGTCGCCCAGCCTGAGCGTTGGTCGCTAGCATGTGAACGATTACTAACTTCCCAGGAGTTCCGATGTCGGACACCGCTCTCTCCCCCGCCGAAGCTGACGCTTTCCGTGCCAAGTGCACCGCGTTCCTCGATGAGCACGCCACTGGCATCCATCTGAACGGCGCCCCCGAGGAGCGTGGCGCCGCCCGGATGCGCTTCTCCAAGAAGTTCCAAGCTGCGTTGCAGGATGCAGGGCTGGCCGGGCTGACCTACCCGGTCGAATACGGCGGCCAGGGCCTGACCCGAGAGCACGACCGTATCTGGCGCGAGGAATACGCCGGCTACCCCGACATGACCGGTGAGCTCACCATCAGCCACGGCATGTGTCTGCCGATGACCAACGAGTACGGCACTCACGAACAGAAGGCGGCGTACCTCTCCGACATCATCGCTGCCCGCACGGTGTGGTGCCAGATGTTCTCCGAGCCCGGCGCCGGTTCCGACGTCGCCAGCCTCCAGACCAAGGCCGAACGCGACGGCGACACCTGGGTGATCAACGGCCAGAAGGTCTGGACCACGCTCGCCCACCTCTCCGACTACGGCATCATCGTGGCCCGCACCAACCCTGAAGTCGCCAAGCACGCCGGGATCTCCATGTTCATCGTGCCGATGGCCGCACCCGGTGTGGAGATCCGCCCGATTCACCAGATCGACGGTGGCGAACACTTCAACGAGGTGTTCTTCACCGATGTCAGCATTCCCCTCGACAACCTGCTGGGCGAGCTGAACAACGGCTGGAACATGGCCACGGCGATGTTGATGTACGAACGTGTGGCCATCGGCACGGGCACCACGTCCGGCATCAGTACCGGGCGCTCTGATCAACTCATCGAGGTCGCCCAGAAGAATGGCAAGATCTCCGATCCGGTGATCCGCCAGCGGCTCATGAAGCTCCGCGAGATGGAAACCGCCGCCTCACTCGTCCGGATGCGCACTCGCGCCGAACTCCAGGCGGGCAAGACCCCCGGGCCGGGCGGATCGCTCACCAAGCTGATCGCCACCAATATCGGCAACCTCTACCGCGATCTCTCGCTGGAGATCGTCGGCATCGAGAGCATGGCGTGGGGTGAACCGACGGGAGCGAACTGGCAGCGCCTCGCACTCACCGGTCTCCAGATGGGCATCGCCGGCGGCACGAACGAGATCCAGCGAAACATCATCGGCGACCGGGTGCTCGGCCTGCCGAGAGACATCGCCGTGGACAAAGGCATCCCCTTCAAGGACCTGAAGGTCGGCACCCAGCGCGCCTAAAGGCAGCTGCGAACCGCAGCGGTCAGCGCGCCTGAGCGCTCATCACCCAGAACTCCTGGCGCCATCTGGTTCATCACGTAGCCGAACCCGATCCCGAGGTCGGGATCGGCGTACCCCGCCGATCCACCGGCACCCACGTGGCCGAACGTACGCGGACCGATCCAGGGCAACGTCTCGTCGGTCAGCATGAATCCCATGCCGAACTTCGTCTCCAGCAGGAGCGACTTGTCCACCCCGGAAGTCACCGGCGTCGCGACAAGCTCGCGCGTGGCGTCTCCGAAGAGCCGAACACCGTCGACCTGTGACACTGTGGCGGCATAGATCCGAGCAAGCGATGCGGCGTTCGTGATCCCGGCCGCACCGGGGATCTCAGAGGACCAGACATCGGGACGGTTCCACGACATGTTGGCGTCGATCATCCCCATGGACATGTCCAGCGTGAGGGCCCGGCCGCCCATTCCACCCGGGGCGAACATGGCAAGGGCGCGTTCGAGCGCCGCTGGATCTGAAGGTGGCGGACCGACCCGCATCGGCGACACCCGATGGTGGTGCTCTTCGGGCAAACCCATCCAGAACTCGGCGCCCAGCGGCTCCACCACGTGCTCCTGCAGCCAGTCGTTCATCCGCGCGCCGGTGAGCCGCCGCAAAACCTCCGCAGCAATCCAGCCGTAAGTGATGGCGTGATATCCGTGGCTGCCGTCGAGGTCCCACAGTGGAGCCTGAGCCGCCAAAGCATCCAGAATCGGTTGAACCTTCAGGACTTCTTCGATCGGCGGCGGATCCTCGACGGTGGCCAGCCCGGCACGGTGGCTGAGCGGCCAGCTGATCGGGATGTCTCCCTTGCCGGCGGAACCGAACTCGGGCCAAACCGACGCCACGGTCGCGTCGAAGTCGAGCACTCCCTGCTCGTGAAGCATCGCGAGGCAGATTGCCGCCACTCCCTTCGTGGAGGAGAAAACGAGTTGCAGCGTGTCCTCGGAGTAGTGCTGCATCTTCGCGGCGTCGACGAAGCCGCCGGTCAGATCTACGACCTTCTTGCCGTCGACATAAAGGCAGAATGCGGCGCCGTGTTCGACGCCTTCGAAGTTGGCTCGGAACGCGTCGGCAACCGCCCCGAATCCGTCGTCGACCTGTCCTCGAATGTCGGCCATCCGGCGACGTTACCCAGATGCTCCGAACAGTCCCGAATCCGCCGTTATCGCGACACAGCGCCGGCTCGGCGTTGAAGACCGATTCCGGCGCTGCATCAACCTGGAGGGGGTTGGTTTTCTCTCCATCGGATCCGCACCCGGCAGAGATGAGGGGTTCTGTCGATTAGTTTCGCGACACCTGGAGGTGGGCTACACCCGAGCGTTCACCGGGCGCAGGAAGCCCTCGACGAGGTCGACGACGCGGGCAGCAGCCATGAACACATCGGACCGTGCGCCTGGCATCGTGGCCCAGCTAATGGGCATGGACTCCACTCGATCGACATTGGCACTATGGAACGGTTCGCCTTCCCCCCAGTACGCAAACGTCGATACGCCAGGAAGCACGAATCCGCCACCGCGTGATTGCCATGCCCGAACCCGTGCGGCGAGTTGCTGCGGGTCGTTGCGGCGACGGACCTCCGCCTGGTAGACGGAGTCGGTGGGCGTAGGTGAGATGTCGAAGAATGCCGCCCAGTCGCCGTCCTCCAGCGCCTGCGCCAGACGGTCGAACACACGTTGCCGGTCGATTTTCATCTCCTGGAACAGCAGCCGTTCATCGCCGAGATACATGCTCCCGACGACGACCTTGGCAGCGAGATCCGGCCGACGGCGAGCAAGCACAGTGGCGTACTCGGCGCCAATGGAGCAACCCCAGACCGTTGCGGCCTTGATTCCTTCGTATTCAAAGAGCGTCGCGAGCGCATTGACCACCGGCTCGGGCTGAGCGAACGAGATCGTGTCGACCAGGTCTGCTTCGCCGTGACCAATTGGATCGACTATCGCCACACGGTGATTCGGGGCCAAGAGATCGAGGTACCCCACTTCAGCCCACCATTCAGCGGTCTGCTCAATCGACGGAATGATGACGACTGGTGGCCCATCGCCCGCGACGAGGTAGCTGATGGAGAACCGCTCAGTTCTGATGACCTCCCGCCGAGGAGCCATCGCACACCACTTTCAGGCCGGGTGGCGAACCACCGCCGTTGACTGCCTCAGGGATCTTACGCCACTTCCGGTTTGGCGAGCGTGACAATGTCGCAAAGCTGCGGAGCGTGAGGTCAGCCCCCGGTGACCACACCGCTGACTCCACCATCAACACGGATGATGGCGCCGTTGATGTACGAGCCGGCATCGCTGGCCAGCAGCAGAGCAGCTCCCACGATCTCGTTCGCTTCCCCCACACGCTTCATCGGCGTCGCACTCATCGCTCGATTGATGAAGTCCCAGTCCCATGCGTCGCTGATGTCCGTGCGGAAGGGTCCGGGCATCAGACAGTTCACGCGGACATTCGGCCCCAACGACTGGGCCAGTCCGGTTGTCAGACTGTTGATCGCAGACTTGGCCGCCGCGTACGGCACCTCCGCCTTGCCCGGCCGGATCGACGAGGTCGAACTCACGTTGATGATCGACCCGCCCTCACCGGCATGCATTCGTTCGCCGACCAACGCCGACATCCGAAACGGCCCTGTGAGGTTGACGTCGATCACCTTCTGCCAAAGCGCCTGGCTCACCTCCGACAGGGACGGGTAGAGCGGGCTCATGCCGGCATTGTTGACCAGCACATCGATACGACCGAAGTCGTGGTAGACCGACTCGACAAGGGCGGTGACCTGATCCCACTCCCCGACATGGCACTGTCGAGGTTCGATGCGACGGCCCGTCGAGTCGGCGATCTCTGCTGCGGCGGCCTCGAGCACGGCGAGCTTGCGGCTGGCAATGATGACGTCGGCACCATGCTCGGCGAAGGCCTGCGCCATCTCGCGGCCCATGCCGCGCCCGCCGCCGGTGACGAGGGCAACCTTTCCAGTGAGGTCGAAGTAGGTGGTCATGGTCAGATCGGGAGGTCTCCGGTAGCGGCTCGAGTGGTGCCGTGGTCTTTCCATGCGGCGATGGTTCGCTGCGCGATACGCATCTGGTGCACCTCGTCGGCGCCATCGGCGAAGCGCGCCCATCGTGCGTGCTGGTACATGTGGGCCAGCGGCGTGTCGGTTGAATAGCCGAGCGCCCCGTGCACCTGGATCGAACGGTCGATGATCCGGTTCAACGAGTTGGCGACGAAGTGCTTGGCCATCGATACCTCACTCTTGAAGTCGACCCCGGCATCGATCTTCGATGCCGCGTGCAGCACCATCAGCTTGCATTGGTAAAGCTCCATGGCCGAGTCGGCGATCAGCCACTGGATGCCCTGTTTCTCGGCGAGGATCGATCCGTGGCTGTAGCGGTCGAGGGACCGCTCGACCATCATGTCGAGTGCCGTCTCTGCCTGGGCTATCCACCGCATGCAATGGGCGAGGCGGGCCGGGCCGAGCCGGTACTGGCCGAGCATGTGCCCCTGGCCTCGTTCGCCGAGCATCTGGCTCCGGTGAACACGGAGATCTTCGATCAGGATCTCGGAGTGGCCGGTGCCGCCGTGCATCGTCTCGATCTGGCGAACCTCAGTCCACCCTGTTTGAGGAAGATCGACAATGAAGGCGGTGTTGCCCGCCTGGGGGAGATCCGGATCGTCCTCGGTACGGGCAATGAGGATGGCGAAGTTCGCTCGGTGGGCATTGGAGATGAACCACTTGTGGCCGTTCAGCACCCACTCGTCGCCGTCTTGATAGCCGGTCGTGCGGATGAGGGTGGGATCAGAGCCGGCCACTTCCGGCTCGGTCATGGCGAAGCATGACCATGCGGTTCCTTTGCACAACGGCTTCAGGTACTTCTCAGCCTGCTCGGGAGTGGCCCAATGCAGAAGCGTGTGCATGTTGCCCTCGTCGGGAGCCTGGCAGTTGAAGACCCACGGGCCGTAGTAGCTCTTGGCGGCCTCGGCCTGAACCATGGCGAGTGCGACATGCCCGAGACCCATGCCACCCCACTCCTCGGGCATGTGCGGGAGCCAGATCCCGTCCTTGAATGCCTTCTTGCGCAGATCGATCAACGCCTCCATTCGGTCCTTGCCTTCGAGCGGGGCACCCTCACCGCGGCCCTCGATGACCGCCTCGACCGGCTTGATGACATCGACAACAAACGCTCGTACGCGGTCACGAATCGCTTCCAGTTCTGGAGTCAGCGTGAAGTCAATCGCCATACGGGCTCCTTGTTCCGATCGGCTGAACTATGGCAGCCCTGCCCCAGGAACCGCCACTCGAGCCGACAGCACCGTGGTCAAGCCCTTCCCCCGTAGCTTGTCCGGATCCGAGCTCGGGGAACGGAACACATACAACGTGCGACGATCCTCCCCACCCAGCATGCAGGCGACCGCATGCGCTCCCGTGGCGATCTCGTCGGTGATCTCACCACCCTCGATCACCCGAGCGACTCGACCACCCCTGAAATCGGCCATCCAGATGCCGCCGTCTGCATCGAGACAGCACCCATCGGGGGTTGATCCCTCGATCCTGGCCCAGAGCCGACGGTTTGCCAGTGTGCCGTCGGCTTCGATGTCCCACGCCGTGTACTGCCCTGCGTAGGTCTCCCCCACGATCAGGGTCGATCCATCGGGAGTGATCACGGATCCGTTTGGGAACATCAACTCGGCGGCGGCTTCACTCGCCTCGCCGTCGGGCGTCACTCGGGCCAGCACTGCCTTGGCGAACTCGCCGCCGCCCTCGGAGTCAAACCCGAAGTTCCCGACATAGGCAGTCCCATCTGCTGCCACCACCATGTCGTTGCAGAATCCCGTGGCAAGTCCGGAGAGGTCGGCATGGGTTCGTACCGCGCCATCCGCCCCGACCGCGAGAACAGAGCGCTTGACCATCGAGACGACGAGCAGCGTGCCATCGGGCATCCACCCAAGTCCGGAAGGCCGATCATCGAGCTGCAGTTGCAGCTCCTCGTTGCCATCGGAGTCGAGCGTGTAGACGCCGCCTCGGTAGAAGTCGGAGAACCAGAGCCGACCGTCACGCCAGCGCGGACCCTCTCCGAAGTCGACGCCGGTCAGAACAGTGGTGAACTCGGCCATCCGGCGACCCTAGTCACCAGGGCAGGCTGGGTCAGGCGTCGAGATAGCGGGTGACGGCCACAAGCGATCCGACCACGGACACCGCGATCGCGATGCCGAGCACAAGGATGCTCGTGGACAAGAACTCGTTGTCGCTGACCTCGAACCCGGCCAGCAGCTCAAGACCATCCGGCTCGCTGAACTCGGAGATCACGAAACGGCGGAATGCATAGAGACCACCCCACGCGAACAGTGCACCGATAACCGCTTGCGCCAGGCCTTCGAGCATGAACGGAATGCGGATGAACCAATTGGTTGCACCCACCACCTTCATGATCTCGATCTCACGACCACGGTTGCGGATGGCACTCACGATGTTGGTGAGAATCAAGAGCGTCGCCGCGGCCAGCAAGACGAACGAGCCGAGGAACAAGAAGAGCCCGACACGGTCGGCAAGGTCCTGGATGGCGCGGATCGTCTCGTTGGCGGAGACAACTTCCTTGACGCCGGGTCGGCCCCGGAACTGATTCGCCAGCTCCTCGACGACGTCGGCATCCGGATCGAGCGGTACCACCCGGTACGAAGGAGGCATCGCCTCAGGCGTCACGACCTCGATCATCTCGGGAGTGTCGGCGAAGAGTTCTTTGAACTCCTCAAACGTCTCGAGCTGGTCGACGTAGTTGTGGTCCTGGATCTGGGGGCTGCTGTTGAGCGCCTCTTGGATCGCCGCATCCTGCTCGACCGACGCCTCCGGGTTCATCCAGATGACGAACTCGATGCCACCCTCCCAGCGCTGGGTGGCATTGGCGACGGCGTAGTCGAACATGAAGAACGAGCCGAACATCAACAGCGACACGCCGATCGTGATGATCGTGGCCGTGGTGAGCAGGACGTTGCGCCAGAGATTGACGCCGGTTTCGCGCAGGGCGTAGATGGGACTGATGGCCATGGTGCGCCTCCCTACTCGTAGACACCGCGGGCTTGATCGCGCACGATCACTCCGCGGTCGAGTTCGATTACACGGCGGCGCATCGTGTCGACGATGCCGCGGTCGTGGGTGGCCATTACAACGGTTGTGCCGGTGCGATTGATTCGGTCGAGAAGGCGCATGATTCCGACCGACGTCTGCGGGTCGAGGTTGCCGGTGGGCTCGTCGGCCAAGAGGATCAGCGGTCGATTCACGAAGGCGCGCGCTATCGAGACGCGCTGCTGTTCACCACCGGAGAGTTCGTGGGGGAAGTTCTCGAGTTTCTGGGTGAGCCCAACCAACTCGAGAATCGCTGGTACCTGCTTCTTGACGACGTGACGGGGCTTACCGATCACTTCGAGTGCGAATGCGACATTTTCGCCGACCGTCTTGTTGGGGAGGAGCTTGAAGTCCTGGAAGATGTAGCCGATGTTGCGGCGGAGGTACGGCACCTTCCATGTGCCGAGCTGCGCGATGTCCTTGCCGGCAACGAAGATCTTGCCGTGCTCGGGCACTTCTTCGCGGTTGAGGAGGCGAATGAACGTGGATTTGCCGGAGCCAGAGGCCCCGACGAGAAACACGAACTCGCCTTTGACGATGTCGAGCGTGGCGTCGCGCAACGCGACGTTGTCGCCTTTGTAGACCTTGGTGACGTTCTCGAGTTTGATCATGCCGATCCTGTGGACTAACCGCTCGCCCGACGGCGAGACGCTAGCAGCGCGATCCCGTTATCCAGTGTCATCACGGGCATACCGTCCGCACCGCGGCCGGTGGTCGCACGATGACGGAACTGATGTCGGCCACCGACTCGAGATCGTCTCGAATCGACAGAAGGTCGCCCTGTCCTGATTCCTCGCCGACGTCGACCAGCAATGCGGTCGGCATGGCCTCAACCGAGAGGACGCTCGACAGCTCGGGCTGGAACTCGAAGAGCACGAGCATCTGCGCAAACGCGGCTTCCTGGCCGAGCACATCGACCGCGAAGTCAGCGAGATGGACGGATTGGATCTCGTCGGCTGAATCATCGCGGGCGAGCCACACGATCAGATCGGTCTGGTCCCCCCAATAGCAGAGTGGATCGAGCCGTCGAACAGGGCTTCCGATCGTGACATTCTGCACCCCACGCTGTCGGGCCAGGATGTCTCCGGTCTCCACAAGCCACTCGTCACCGAAACCAGGGTCAACGACCAGATCGACGAGCACAGCCTCCCCGACCGAGTCCGATCCATCGAGTCCGGGGCCATAAGCGCTGGCCAGGAGCGTTGGATCCAGGGCGACCTCCTCGGTATCGCGCCATTCAATCCGCATCAGATCCGCGTCCCCCACCCGATCGTGAAGGGCTTCGAGCGAGGCCTCGACGTCACCGACGAACGCATCGTCCACAAAGAAGATCACGATTTCAGCATCGGCGGTCTCGACGCGTTCGGTGTAGCCCTCGCGGGGGGCGGCGCAGCCAACCACCACGAGGGCAACGAGCGCTACGACCCACCGCAAGATCACGTGATGCTGGTGGACTGCCAGGCTTCGAACTGCCAGCCGGCGTTGGTGTGAACCCACACCGCGGTGTAGCGCAAGTCGAGATCGATCGGCTGCTCCTTGAACGAAACGGCCAACTTCGCACGGCCGGTGACAAGCGCGGTATCCGCGAAGACGCGGATGTCGGTGTCGAGACGCTCAGCCTCACGATACGACACCGGACCATTGCGGACATTGTCCAGGAACACTGCCTTCGTGTCAGTGCCGCTGTGGCTGTGCGTGTAGGTGAGGCTCTCACTCAACAGGGTCTCGAGGGCGTCTGCATCACCGCTGGTCATCGCCGCGAAGCGTCGCTGTTCGAGATCCTCGATCGTTTCGGGAGTATGGGTCATGCTTCAGCCGCCTGGGCTCGGGTCCACCGGAGATAGGCCTCCATGAACGGTTCGACGTCACCGTTGAGCACATTCTCGACCTGCGCGGTCTCGTGCTCGGTCCGTAGATCCTTCACCATCTGATACGGCTGCATGACATAGCTGCGGATCTGACTGCCGAAGCCCACGTTCTGCTGCACGCCGGTGATGCCCGCGATCTCTTCGTCTCGCTTCTTGCGTTCGAGATCAAGCAGCTTGGCGGCCATCATCTGCATGGCGCGGTCCTTGTTCTGGTGTTGGCTGCGTTCGTTCTGACAGCTGGTGACCAACCCGGTCGGCAGGTGGGTGATGCGCACGGCCGAGTCGGTGACGTTGACGTGCTGACCACCGGCGCCCGACGAGCGGTAGGTGTCGATCCGCAACTCTTTCTCATCGATTTCGATCTCTTCGGAGACCGCTTCGAAGAACGGCGCAACCTGAAGCGCACAGAAAGCGGTTTGCCGCTTGCCCTCGTTGTTGAACGGCGAAATCCGCACCAAGCGATGAACCCCGTGCTCACCCTTGATCAAGCCGTACGCGTGACGGCCCTTCAGGATGAATTCGACACTGCTGAGGCCGGCCTCGGTCCCCTCGCTGACGGCGGTGACCTCGATCTCGAATCCTCGCCGATCAGCCCAGCGGTTGTACATCCGCATCAGCATCTCGGCCCAGTCCTGGGCATCGGTGCCGCCCTCGCCGGACTTGATCTGACAAACGGCGTCGCCCTCGTCGAACTCGCCGGTGAAGAGCGCACGCATCTCCAGCTCCTCGAGCTGGGTTTCCAACGCGGTGAGTGCACCAGCGATCTCGAGTTCGAGGGAATCGTCGCCCTCCTCGCGAGCCATCTCGTGAAGCGTGGCCGCGTCGTCGACTTCCCCGCTCAGCTGGGAATACCGCTCGATGTCCTCGTTGACCCCGGCGAGCTCGGACGTGACCTTGCGAGCCTTGTCCTGATCGTCCCAGAGGTCCGGGCGTGATGCTTCGGCTTCGAGCTGGGGTTGACGCATTTCGAGTTCGTCGATCCGGAGGTAGCCCCGTGCCTCGTCGACGCGGCCGCGGATCGCGGTTATCTGATCAGTGAAGTCCTGCATTGTGTTTTAGAGACGATGTTCCTGGGTGACGCTGCCCTGGTCAACGCTAGGGCGTGCCGAGGCTATTCGGTGGCGTTCGGCCGCCCGTGACACTGCTTGTACTTCTTGCCGCTGCCACATGGGCACGGCTCGTTGCGACCTACCTTCTCGAGCTCAGACTTCACGACCGGCGCCCGGTTTCGGGGCTCGTTCGCTTTTTTTGGAGCAGGCGCACCGGCATCGGGGATCTGCGAGATCGGAGTGCCGGCCGAAGCCTCGGACTTCTCCTCGGTCACACCCTCGAACTGAGGTTCGTCTGCACCAGGGCTGGGAGGGATCGCGTTGCCGTCTTCGTCACGTTCTCTCGTGGCGACCTGCACGTGCATCACGTACTTGACGAAGTCGAGCGCAATGCTCGTCATCATCATGCCGAACATCTCGAATCCCTCACGCTGCCACTCGGTGGCGGGATCCTTCTGGCCCATCGCCCGCAGGTGGATGCCTTCACGCAACAGGTCCATCTCACGCAGGTGCTGACGCCACATCTGATCGATGATGCGCAGCATGACCTGACGCTCGACCTGGCGCAGGACGTCTTCGCCCAGCTCGGCCTCGCGCGCTTCGTAGAGCTTGAGTCCCTCGTCATGAAGCAGGTCTTCGAGCGAGTCGATGGTGCGGCAATCGCGAGCCTGTTCGAGGGTGACCTCACTCGGCCACAAGGTGCCGATCTGAGTCAGCAATCCTTCGAGATCCCACTCTTCGAAGATGTCGGACACGCAGTAGGTGCCGACCGCGCCCTCTACGGCATCGCTGAGATACTCGAGTGCTTCGTCGCGCAGGTCTGCGCCGTCGAGGATCTGACCGCGGCGCCGGTAGATCACCTTGCGCTGCTCGTTCATCACCTCGTCGTACTTGAGCACGTTCTTGCGGGTCTCCGCGTTGCGCTGTTCGACCGTGTTCTGGGCTCGTTCGATCGCCTTCGTGACCATCTTGGCCTCGATGGGCACGTCGTCGGGCAGCGCCCGATCCATGACCCAGTTCATGGCGCCGGTGGCGAAGAGACGCATCAGCTCATCCTCGAGCGACAGGTAGAAGCGGCTGGCTCCCGGGTCGCCCTGGCGGCCAGAGCGACCACGCAGCTGGTTGTCGATCCGGCGACTCTCGTGACGCTCGGTGCCGAGCACATACAGGCCACCGAGCTCGAGAACCTTCTGCTTCTCGGCTTCGGTCGTCACCTCATGCTTGGCGAGGAGCTCGTCGTAGCGGGCCGTGAATTCGTCGGTCCCGGGTTCGAGACCCTCCGCCTGTGCATCGCGATTGGCGAGGCCCTCGGGGTTCCCGCCGAGCAGGATGTCGACGCCTCGGCCGGCCATGTTCGTGGCCACGGTGACAGCGTGCAAACGACCGGCTTGAGTGACGATCTCCGCCTCACGAAGATGCTGCTTCGCGTTGAGCACCTCGTGAGGAATGCCGCGCTTCTCCATTTCACGGGAGAGCACCTCAGACTTCTCGACGGATACGGTGCCGACCAGCACGGGCTGACCTCGCTCGTGGCGTTCGGTGATGTCGTCGATACACGCCGTGAACTTGGCGACCTCCGTCTTGTAGATCAGGTCGCCGTCGTCGATGCGAGCGAGCGGTCGATGCGTTGGCACCGGGACAACATGCAGGCCGTACGTGCCGACGAATTCGGCGGCTTCGGTCTCAGCCGTGCCGGTCATACCCGCCAGGCGCTCATAGAGGCGGTAGTAGTTCTGGAGCGTGATCGTGGCGAGAGTCTGATTCTCTTCCTTGATCGACACACCTTCCTTGGCCTCAACCGCCTGGTGAAGACCGTCAGACCAGCGGCGCCCCTCGAGTACACGACCGGTGAATTCGTCGACGATGTTGACCTCGCCCTTGGAGCTGACGATGTAGTCCTTGTCCTTGCGGTACAACTCCTTGGCGCGCAGCGCGGCCTGGAGTTGATGGACGAAGTTCGCCGACACCTGGTCGTACAGGTTCTCGATACCCAAGGCCCGTTCGACCGCGTGGACGCCCTCTTCGAGCGGAGCGACGGTGCGCTTCTCCTCGTCGACCTCGTAGTGCACGTCGCGTTGCAGCCCCCGAGCGATCGACGCGAACTTCACGTAGAGCTTGGCGGCGTCAGCGACCCGGCCCGAGATGATCAGCGGCGTACGAGCCTCGTCGATCAGAATCGAGTCGATCTCGTCCACGATGCAGTAGTGGTGGCCCCGCTGCACCTGCTTGTTTCGAGCCATCGCCATGTTGTCGCGGAGATAGTCGAAGCCGAACTCGTTGTTGGTGCCATAGGTGATGTCGGCCGCGTACTGCGCTCGTTTGAACGTGCTGTCGCGGTTGCCGGCCAGAACGAGACCCATCTCGAGACCCAACCAACCGTGAATCTGACCCATCCACTCGGCATCTCGCCGAGCGAGATAGTCGTTGACAGTGACGACATGGACACCCCTGCCGGTGACGCCGTTGAGGTAGATCGGCAGTGTCGACGTGAGGGTCTTTCCCTCGCCCGTCTTCATTTCGGCGACCCATCCGAGGTGGAGTGCCGCGCCGCCGACCATCTGCTCGTCGTAGTGACGCTGACCGAGGACTCGCCTGGATGCCTCACGCACCACCGCGAACGATTCGATCAACAGATCGTCGGGCTCTTCGCCCTTGTCGAGGCGCGAACGGAACTCACCCGTCTTGGCCTTGAGCGCGTCATCGCTCAACACCTCGATCTCGGGCTCCATCGCATTGATGTCGGGGACAAGCGCCTGAAGGGCCTTGAGCTTGCGCCCTTCACCACTCCTGAGAACCTTGCTGAAAATGCTCATAGCTGCAACGGAGTCTACCGACCCACTCGGGCGAGCCTCTGCAACCCGCCAAGCCCGTCTACGGGTCGATCAGTCCCTCACGCACCGCGTACAAGACCGCCTCGGTGCGTGAGTGCAGCTGCAACTTTTGCAGCACATTTCGAACATGGTTGTGAACCGTGCGCTCCGACAGTTGCAAGTGCGAGGCAATCTCACGATTGCCGCCGCCTTTCGCCATCGCGTCGAGCACGAGAATCTCTCGCTCGGTCAACCCCGCCGTGCCGTTTCCCGCAAACAAACCACCCGGACGAGCAGCCAACGACCGAAACTCGGCCAGCAGCTTGGCCGCCATCAGTGGGCTGATGAAGCTGTGACCCGCCGCTACCGAGCGAACTGCCGCGGCAATCGCCGAGATCGAAACCTCCTTCAGCAGGTAGCCCGAAGCCCCTGCCTTGATCGCCTCGACCAGGTCGTCGCCCTCATCGGAGACAGTCAGCATCAAGACCCTCACCGGCGGCATCGCCTCAACGATCCGACGGGTGGCCTCGATGCCGTCCATCTCCGGCATACGGACATCCATCAGCACCACATCGGGCGCCACCCGTGCACACGAATCGACTGCTTCTGCTCCGTTGCTCGCCTCACCGACGACCTCCAGGTCGTCGGCATCCTCAAGCTCCATGATCAGACCACGTCGATACAACGCGTGGTCGTCGCAAACCACCACGCGTAGATCCAAGACAGGAGACACGGCCTCCTATCGGTCAAGCCACAGAATTGTTGACAGGGCCTCTCAGCCCGCTTCGTCAATCAGGCCGACGTCGCCGTCGTCACGGCCGTAGACAACCGCACTGCGGTTTGTCTCCTTGTTGATGAAGAAGAAGAACCCGTGACCGAGGAGCTCCATCTTGAGCACCGCCTCGTCGGGCGTGAGCGGGCCAAGGTGAAAACGCTTCGTCTTCACGATGCTCGGCATCACGTCTTCTTCGGCTTCCTCGATCGAGTCATCGACCGCCAAGGAGCCGCTCACCGCATTCAACGCAACGAGATCAACATCGTCGGTCGCCCGGATCGTTGTGCCATCACCGTGCTGGCGGCGCTGGATCTTGGTGCGGAGCTTGCGGATCTGACGCTCGAGCTTGGCCTCGGCCATGTCGATCGCCGTGTAGGGATCAGGAGCATGGACCTTGCAGCGCAGATGGTGTCCGTGCCCCTGGACGACGACCTCACAGAACTCTTTGTCGGATATCCGAGGATTTCGAGCCTCGTCAAAATGGACCTCGGCGTGGTCGAGCCCATCGAGGTAGTGATCGAGACCACCAATTTTCTCCTGGATCACCTCCTCCAACCGCGGCGTGATTCTCACGTGCCGTGCGCTGATGGAAACGTCCATTCGTTCCTCCGTTAGTCGTGTAATTCTGACGGTACACCCTTTCCATGGGGCGTGGGGTGCCAGGCTCACGGGAGGTGACCTTGGTCCCGAAGAGTGGCTTTCGTGGCGACAAGACAGAAGACATCACCAGCGCCATGCGCCCGGATCA
Organism: Acidimicrobiales bacterium; assembly: GCA_029263175.1. Classification (GTDB taxonomy): domain Bacteria; phylum Actinomycetota; class Acidimicrobiia; order Acidimicrobiales; family Aldehydirespiratoraceae; genus JAACCU01. Next base: position 18,667 of record JAJCXZ010000016.1, read on the forward strand.
CCTCCGCCATTGCTCGCAGGGTGGCACCGGTGGTCGAGACATCGTCGATGACCAGAACCGACGGCCATCGCCGAAGCCGCCGGCCCGCGGGCACGAGCGATGGGCCCGCAATCCTCCCAGCGCGATCGCGGGTCGTTTGCGGGGTGTCGCTGCCCCTTCGGGCCATGCGGCGCGCGCTCAGTCCCGTGCGACCCGCCACGGCTCGCGCCAACAACTCACCCTGATCGAAACCGCGACTTCGCCGGCGCTCGGCGGAGGCCGGTGCCCACGTGACCAGATCCACAATCGGAACCAGAGGCGCCATGGCGTCGGCCAAGACGGTCACTGCTGCCGTGGCGCGGCCGTACTTCAGTTCGCGGACGAGCTCCGCGGCTTGTCCCTCATGGACCCAACAAGCTCGTACATCGATCGGTCCCAGCGCGGCCATGGCCGCACCCTACGAACGGGGTGTGACAGAGACTCAGCCGATCGGGCGGGCAGGGACCCCGACGACGGTCGTGTTCGCCGCGACGTCCTTGGTGACGACGGCGTTGGCGCCGATCTGAGCGTTGTCACCCACCCGAACCCCGCCGAGGATCCGAGATCCCGCGCCGATGTAGACACCGTCGCCGATCGTCGGGAACTCGTGCTCCTTCCGCAGCCCGATGGTGACGTTGTGCACGATGGTCACGTTCGAACCGATGCGCGCTGGAGACACCACGGTTCCTGCAGGGTGCGGGACGTACAGTCCGGGCCCAATCTCGACATGCATCAGAATCTCGAAGGCGTACTTCTTCAGAAGCCGGCGGCTGCACCGCGATGGCACGCCGCGGATTCCTCGCTGCTTCGCGGTCTGCCCAATTCGGAACCAGAACATCGCCCCGAGAGCCGGGAACTTCCGGATCAACCGCACCGAGCGAAGCAGAGAGGGTGGCTTCTCCTCACCCAGATACAGGCCTGACCAGCGGTGGGCATCTGCCTTGAAGCTGTCGAGCATGCGGTTCCTCTAGCGGCCGGCGAACTTCGGGGGTCTCCGCTCTACGAAGCTTGCGATCCCTTCAGTGAAGTCGTCGGTCGCAGCCAGCTCAGCTTGAGTGCCGTTGAAGGCTTCGATTGCCGCCCGTTCACCATCGACCACATACCGGCGCGAGGACGCCTTCGTAGCCTGGACGGCCAGAGGCGCACCTTCGCAGATCACACCCGCCAACTCGAGGGCCCGCGGATAGACCTCATCAACACCGACGACCTCTTGCACAAACCCGCACCGGAGTGCCTCCTCGGCCCCGAACTCGTCGCTGGTGAGCAGGTGATACATCGCGTTTCCCCAACCGCCGCGCTGGACCATCCGGATGGTTGCGCCGCCTGTCGCGTGGATGCCACGCAGCGGCTCGTGCTGGCGGAAACGGCAATCATCAGCGGCAATCACGATATCGCCCGCCAACATCATCTCGATCCCCAGGGTGTAGGTGATGCCCTTCACCGCTGAGATGATCGGTTTGCTGCATGCCCGTCCCAGCGCTGTCGGATCGATACGGCCACCGCGGCGCTCGCCCTCACCGCCGCCTTTCATCCGCTCGGACCAGCGCGGGAGATCGAGGCCGGCGGTGAAGTGATCACCGTTGGCGTGGATCACCCCGACCCAGAGGTCCGGATCTTCGTGAAGGCGCGTGAACGCATCGACCATGTCGTCCATCATCTGGGGAGTGAAGCCGTTGAACTTCGCCGGCCGATTGATGGCCATCGTGAGAATGTGATCGTCCACAACCATTGTGTCGACGGTGCCGAGGAAGACACCGTCCTCATAGCGGTCGTCGCGGTTGTCGCTCATGGATCAGTCCTCGACATCGGCGAAGGCAGGGGGTCGCTTCTCAAAGAACGCCCTGACGGCCTCGACCTGATTGGGTGTGCCTATCAGGGCACCGATCTCGTCACGCTCATTGCGAAAGCCGGAGGCGTAGTCCTGAGTGGCGTAGCCGTCGACGAGACGTTTCCCGGCCCGAATGGCGTGCGGGCTCTTGCCGGCGATCGTCCGCGCGAGCTCGAGCGCCTCACCGCGGGGGTCATCACACATCTTCGTTGCGAGGCCGATGCGGACAGCCTCCTCGCCGTTGACCTCCCGACCGGTCCAGACCATCTCCTTGGCGACATCTGCGCCGACGAGGCCGGGGAGGATTTGCGTGCATGTCATGTCAGGGCTGATCCCCCAGCGAATCTCGAGCACAGACATGCGCACTTCGGGATGCACGTAACGGATGTCGCAGCCGATGGCCAGCTGGATGCCGGCCCCGAAGGCCACACCGTGAACAGCCCCGATAACGGGGACCGGTAGTTCGTGGAAGCCCCAGACGGCCTGTTGGCCTCGGTGGGTGATGCGGCCTTCATCAATCGTCCCGATGCCGCGGTCTTTGTCCGCGTCGTCGGGCCGCGAATCGCTCGCCATGGCCTGGAAGTTGCCGAAGTCGAGGCCGGCACACCAACTCGGACCGTTGCCCGACAAGACGACGGCTCGGAGCGCAGGCTCGCTGGCAAGGGAATCCGACGCCTCGATGAGCGCCGCGAACATGCGGCCGTCCATCGCGTTCATCTTGTCGCCGCGGTTCAGGCGCACATCGGCGACGCCCCCGTCGATGTCGATTGTGATGCGTTCGGTGTCCATCAGTTGCTCCCAGGGGCAAGCGCCACGAGGGCGTCGTCGTCGGGCCGACCCTGACCGTCTTCAGGGTGCAGCGGGTGAATACAGATGTGCGAGGCACCGGCGTCAACGTGTTCCTGGAGGCGAGCCTCGATCTGATCGGCGCTTCCCCAGGCGACGATGGCGTCGACGAGGCGGTTGCTCTGAGATGAAATGTCTTCTTCGGTGAAGCCCATCCGCTTCCAGGCATTCGCGTAGCCCGGGGCCCGGCTGTAGAACCTCAGCACCTTGGCGCCGGTGGCGCGAGCGACGGCTGGATCCTCGCTCAAGATCACCTTCTGCTCGACGAAGAGTCCCGCATCGGGCCCCATGACCTCTCGGGCCATCGCGGTGTGCTCGGGAGTGGTGTTGTAGGGGTGAGCGCCCGCCGTCTTCTCGGCCGCGAGTTCGAGCATCCTTGGGCCGAGGGCGGCGAGCACAACCGGGACCGGACTTTGCGGGGCGACAGCGGTGTACATCGAGGCTTCCATCGCCTCGAGGTAGGTACGCAGGAATGCCAAGGGTTTGTCGTACTCCACACCGCGAACCTTGGTCACGATCGCGGGGCTCGAGACCCCCATGCCGAGAATCATCCGGCCCCCTGTGGCCTCCGCCACTGTGTTGGCTCCCATCAGCATCACACCGGGGTGCCGGTGGTAGATGTTCGCGATGCCCGACGCCAGCCCCAACGTGGACGTTGCCGCACCTACCGTCGCGAGCTGGGCGAACGGGTCTCGCCCGAAAGTCTCCCCCACCCACAGTCTCGAATAGCCCAACGCTTCGATTCGCTGCCCGAAAGCGACCAGTTGCTCACCGGTCAAGCCTTCGGGCGCGAACCAAACTCCTCGATCACATGTCGTCATGGGCGCGAACGTTAGTGCCCGCGCACGACGACCCGAGAACTCAGTAGCGGTAGTGCGACGGCTTGTAGGGGCCGTTGACGTCGACGCCGAGATAGGCGGCTTGCTCGTCGGTCATCCTGGTGAGCTTGACGCCGAGTGCATCGAGGTGGAGCCGGGCGACTTCCTCGTCGAGTTCCTTCGGCAGGACATGGACGCCCATCTCGACTCTGTCGGCATTGGCGTGCAGTTCGAGCTGGGCAAGCACCTGGTTGGTGAACGAGCAGCTCATCACGAAGCTCGGGTGACCGGTGGCGTTTCCGAGGTTCAGCAAACGACCTTCGCTCAGCACGATGATCGAGTGGCCGTCGGGAAAGACGAACTCGTCGACCTGTGGCTTGATCGTGACGCGCTGGACGTCGCTCATCTTGAGGAGACCGGCCATGTCGATCTCGTTGTCGAAGTGGCCGATGTTGCCAATGATCGCCTGATGCTTCATCTTGGCCATGTGGCCGGCGAGGATGATGTCCTTGTTGCCGGTGGTGGTGATGAAGATGTCGGCGGTATCGAGAACCGCTTCGAGGGTGTTGACCTCGTAGCCGCTCATGGCTGCCTGGAGCGCACAGATCGGGTCGACCTCGGTGACGATCACGCGTGCGCCCTGGCCCCGCAGAGACTCCGCGCAACCCTTGCCGACGTCGCCGAAGCCACAAACAACAGCGACCTTGCCACCGATCATGACGTCGGTGGCGCGGTTGATGCCGTCGATGAGGCTGTGCCGACAACCGTAGAGGTTGTCGAACTTCGACTTGGTCACTGCGTCGTTCACGTTGATGGCGGGGAACAGCAACTCGCCGCTCTCCATCATCTGATACAGACGATGTACACCGGTGGTGGTCTCCTCGGAGACACCTCGGATACCGGGGGCGATGCGCGTGAAGAATCCGGCGTCACGGCCGGCGATGTCACGGACTCGCTCCATGAACACCCCTTCCTCTTCTGACGCGTTCTCGTCGGTGGCAGGGATGCTGCCGGCCTTCTCGAACTGGAGCCCCTTGTGCACGAGCATGGTGGCGTCGCCACCATCGTCGAGGATCAGGTTGGGACCACCACCGTCAGGCCAATGGAACAGCTGCTCGGTCGCCCACCAGTACTCCTCGAGTGTCTCGCCCTTCCAGGCGTAGACGGGAGTGCCGGTCGGGCTCTCCATGGTGCCCTCGGGCCCGACTGCGACGGCTGCCGCCGCATGATCCTGGGTGGAGAAGATGTTGCAACTGACCCATCGAACATCGGCGCCGAGGGCGACGAGCGTCTCGATGAGTACGGCGGTCTGCACGGTCATGTGCAGCGATCCGGCGATGCGAGCACCGGCGAGAGGCTGGTCGTCGGTGTACTTGCCGCGCAGGGCCATCAGGCCCGGCATCTCGTGTTCGGCGAGTCGGATTTCGTTTCGGCCGAAGCCGGCCAGCTCGATGTCGGCGACTTTGAAGTCGCCCGTGATGGTGCCCATGGTGGGGCCTCCCTGGTTCTCGGTACGGGTTGAAAGTCCGGGGCCGGGGTCAACTGACACCATCTCTGCGCAGCCCGCAGATGGCAGTGTACGGCGACGATTCAGCCGTCGAGTGCACCTACGGCGGCCCGAAACACCGTGCCGCGGCCCGTGAGCTCGATCGAGGCCTCTTGCGCCGATACCCATGCCGCCGCGCCGCGGTCAATGACTTGCGCGCCGGCATCGACCGCGCCTTCGGTACAGAGCAGGATTGCCGGGCCGCCACCGATGAGTTGATCGCCGTCGATCTCGATTCGCTGCAGCGAAAACTCGGGAACCGGAGTGTCGTACGTGGCGACGCCATCGACCAGCGAAGGTCGTTGCACATCCGGCTCGACCGGCGCCGCGTCGACAATGGCGAGAAGCGTGTCGACATCGACATGCTTGAGCGTGAGCCCGCCGCGTAGCACATTGTCGGAGTTGGCCATCAGCTCCACTCCGGTGCCATGCAGGTAGGCGTGGAGGTTGCCCGCGCCCAGGAAGAGTGCTTCGCCGGGCGCCAGTGTGATGAGATTGAGCAACAACGCGGTGACCACTCCGGCGTCGCCCGGGTAGCGGTCGCCGAGAGCGACGGCCATGTCGCGTTCACGACGGCCGAAATCTGATCCGCTCTCACGACATGCCTCGATCACGGGATCAGACAGTGCAGCCGCGCCGGCAGTGCTCAAGGTGAGCAGATTCCCGAGTACCGCGTTCAACCCGGCGGTCGTCGGCTCGGCTCGCAGGAGCTGACGAACGGAGTCGAGTGCGGTCGTCTCGATCGTTTCGAGGATGGCCAGGGTCGCGATCGGATCCCGGAAGCCGCACAGCGCATCGAACTCCGTCAGCGCGCAGATGAGTTCCGGTTTGTGGTTCCGATCGCGGAAGGATCTATTCGGCGCATCGACGGCGATACCTGCCGCGTCCTCACGGTCGAACCCGGCCTCGGCTTCAGCAATCGAGGGATGCGCCTGGAGTGACAGGGGGCTCCCCGCCGCCAGGACCTTCAACAGAAACGGCAGGCCACCGAAGCGGTCGGCCACGTCGCCGCCGATCGCCGCGACTGGATCAGCGGCAATCAGGGCGTCGAGCGACTTGCCATCGCCACCAACCGTCGACGGCGCCGACGGATGCGCGCCAAGCCAGAGCTCGGCCCAGGGTTCGCCAGTTGCGGGGACACCGAGCAGCTCAGGAATCGACTCGTGCGAACCCCACTCGTAGTGGCGAACCACGCCTTCAAGCAGCCGCACGGCTCACTCTGCCGAGCGTCGCCGCAGGAGCGCGGCGGCCACGGCATCAGCCAGAAGCACGAGGTCGAGGATCTGGGCGAGTGGTCCATCACCCGCGGCAGCAAATGAGTGGATGTCGTCGAAGTGCTCGGGAAGGAGCGCCACGCCGGCGTCAAGGCCATCAGGCTCGAAATCATGGCGCAGCAAGATCAGGACCGCGCCGTTGCGGGTGGATTCGGCGAGCCGCACGCCGGAGGCGACGTCAGCGGGTCCGGTCGGAAGCCGACGACGGACCGCGGCGACATCCCCGACACGATCGAGCTCCTGGACCCAGCGCCGCGCCGCATGTTTCCCAACCGCACCAGCACCGGTGACGATGGCGAGCCGGTTGTCGAGCGCCGCCGCCAGCGCGTCGATGGTCTTGGTCTCACCGAGCTGGGAGACTCGCTCGCTGAGTTGTTGCGCCGTCTTGGAGATCGCACCGCTCATCCCCGTGACGAATCGGAGCCGCTCGAGCACGACGAGTACGGGCACGATCGACACAACCAGACCAGCCGCAGGGCCGGCGTCGGGATCGATCGGCACCACCGGGATCTCCCAGTCGATGCAGGCATCGGCGAACGTGCCAGGGGCAGCGACGGCGATGATCCGAGCGCCTGCGGCACGGGCTTCCTCGACCGCCTCGAGAGGGGCAGTGTTGTCGCCGCCGTCGGAGAGCGCGATGGCGAGTGTGCTCGGCGATACCCACGACGGGCACCGCCCGCCGGTGGCGACGATGGGGATGCTCCCACGCAGCTCGCAGATTGCAGCGATGACATCGCCGGCCACGCGGCCGGCTCCGATACCCAGGATGATCACCTCGGTGACCCCCTCGGCATCAGGCAAGCCCTCGGTGTCAGCCGCCGCAACCGCAACGTCGCGAACCTGGTTCGGCAGGTGGCGGACCGAGTCGAGCAGCTCGTCCGGAGTCATGTCAGCCGCCGAAGGTCGGCGCGATCCCCTCGGACGCGGCCTTGGCCACCAGACGCTCATGCTCGACGTCGTCGACGTCGGTGGCCTCGTCGGGCAACATCACGGGGATACCTTCATGGATTCGGTACTGCTTCTTCAGACGGGCGTTGTAGAGAATCGCTTCGTCGGCGAAGTACAGCAGTGCTCCCTTGTCGATCGGACAGGCAAGGATCTCGAGAAGACGGGCGTCGAGGGTCATGGGACCGATTCTACGATCCGAAGTGGGCCTTCACCTCGGACACTCGCGCGTCGACCTCGGTCTGGGTCGCTGCCTCGAGGTTCAATCGGAGCAACGGTTCGGTGTTGCTCGCCCGCAGGTTGAACCACCAATCGCCGAGATCCACGGTGAGTCCGTCCAGTCGATCCTGGGCATGGCCGCGGTAGGCGTCGGCCACGCGTTCGATGACAACCTGCGCATCCGCGACCGTGGTGTTGATCTCACCAGACGCGGCGTAGCGATCCAGTGTCGACACCAGGTCGGAGAGCCCTGCCGGGTGATTTCCGAGCGCCTCGAGAACGACCAGGGCCGCAATGAGGCCGCTGTCGGCGCGGTAGTTGTCGCGGAAGTAGTAATGGCCGGAATGCTCCCCACCGAACACGGCTCCGGTCTCGGCCATCACGTCCTTTATGAAGGAGTGGCCCACCTTGGTGCGCACTGCAGTGCCGCCGCCTTCGGCGATCACCTCCGGCACGGTCTTGGAGCAGATCAGATTGTGCAGAACCGTGCCGCCCGGCTCGTTCTTGAGGATCGAGCGGGCCACCATGGCGGTGGTCAGCGAGCCGGAAATGGCGCGAGCCGTCTCGTCGACGAGGAACACTCGATCGGCGTCACCGTCGAATGCCAACCCGATGTCGGCACCTGTCTCGAGGACGCGGGCCATCAGATCTCGCTGGTTCTCGGGCTGGATCGGATCTGCCGGGTGGTTCGGGAACGTGCCGTCGAGCTCGGGATACATGTGATCGAGCCTGAACGGCAATCCCGCGAACACCGCGGGAACGACGAGGCCGCCCATGCCGTTCGCCGTGTCAGCAACGACCTTGAGCGGCTTGAGGCTGTCGATGTCGACAAAGGAGCGAACGTGGGCCACGTACCCCTCGAGGATCTCGCTCTCGGTACGGGTGCCCTTGTGGTCGGTCGGCTCCGCTCCGGCCTTCGCCATTTCCTTGATGTCGCCGAGTCCGGTGTCTGAGCCGATCGGCGCGGCGTGTGAGAGGCACATCTTGATGCCGTTGTAGCCGGCGGGGTTGTGCGAAGCGGTGAACACGGCTCCCGGCAACCCGAGCGAGCCGGATGCGTAGTACATCATGTCGGTGGCGCAGAGTCCGACGTCGACGACGTCGATTCCGTGATCGAGTGCACCATCGCCAAACGCGGCGGTGAACTCCTCGCCGTCGGGGCGCATGTCTCGCCCCACAACGATCGCGCGGGCGCCATGGCCCTTCACGAATCGACCGAAGGCACCGCCAATGGCGCGGGCGCCGGCAGCGTCAATCTGATCGGGGACGGTTCCCCGCACGTCGTAGGCTTTGAAGATCGCGTCGAAATCGGTCACGAGGAGAAACTACTTCCCGCCAGGGAGTTGGTCGTCGACGGGGCGTGTCGGCAGGGCGCCGGATGGAAGTGCATCAGCGGCTAGCGACGGGTAGTGCCCGTGCCGGCCCGCCCATCGCACCCGAAGGATGTCGCCGAATACCGTGAGGCCGTCGCGCACCGCGCTGACCGTCGACGTTTCGCTGTTCACGACCTCGACAGGCAACTCTCGCAGGGTGAAGCCGTAGCGCTCCACAAGATGCAGAATCTCGATGTCGAACGCGAAGCCATCGACCCTTCCGACACCGAACACGATCTTGGCGACGTCGGCCCGAAAGGCCTTGCAGCCGCATTGTGTGTCGCGGTAGTTGCCAAGCAGGAGGAGGTTGGTGGCCATGTTGACCACCCTGCTCCCGAAGGATCGCAGCGCCGAGGTGCCACGGAGCGTTTCAGTGTCTTCGTGATGCCGATTGCCGATCACCACGTCGTATCCCGACTCGACCGCGTCAGCGAACGCGACGAGCTGATCCGGGGCGTAGGCGAGGTCGGCATCGGTGAACGCGATGGTTCGACCCGTCGCCGCGGCGACTCCCGCTCGTACCGCCGCACCCTTCCCCCGGTTCTCGGGCAACACGATGACCTGGTCGGCGCCGGCCTCTCGGGCCACGTGAGCGGTCGCGTCGTTTGAGCCATCGTCGACGACGACGATCTCGAGATCACCCTCACCGTGGTAGACGGCCAGGTCGGAGCGCACTCGCGTAACCGTCTCGCTGATCCGCCGCTCCTCCTTGAAGGCCGGGATCACCACGGTGAGACGAGCTGCGCCGGCGGGAGGCGGCCGGTCGATCCGACTGCCCTGCTCCCGCCGCACATGCCGGAACAGGACCGATCGATGGAAAACGGATCGCACGACTGCCGCCGCTGCAACCGCAGCGAGCTTCGCGACCCAGTCTCCCAGCGACGTGACGCCGACGAACACCGCAAGGTCGATCAGCCCGGCGATGAAGGCGGCGGTGAAGAACACCGGAGGTTGTCGGATCCATCGATCGAGATCATCACCGCGAAGTGTCACGCGAGCATGGAGGTAGCGGGCGACTACCGCGGCCACGAAGAGCGCCACGAGGTCAGCAAGCAGACGACCAACCGTTGGGCTGAGGCCGACCGCGAGCCCGACATCGATGGCAGTGGCGAGAATGCCGACCGCGATGAATCGACCCGGATTCGGTCGTGTCGACCCGAAGCCGGCGTCGAATTCCGCGGTCATGTCGTGGCGTCGCCAGCCGTCGTGGCCGAACGTTCGGGGCCGGCGATCAGGGCGGCAACCCGTTCGGCGCGGCGCGCCTTGGCCGTGTCGACGATCGCCGGTAGTACCCAGAAGACGAGGATCGATCCGCCCAGGATGCTGGGCAGATAGACGCCGAGCGCCGCGAGTGTGTCGTCGGCACCGGGCGCCACCACGACCCGACCGACCAACGTTGCCAGCAGCGCCATGACTGCGGCCGCGGTGACCCAAAGCGTCCGCCGTTGCAGGTCATCGATTCGCAGACCGAGGTCGTTGATCTCTGCCCACCCTTGATCGCCGGCGTAGACCGCCTCGACGAGCAGATCCGCATCGGTCACCTCGGCTCGATCAGCGCCGAGGTCCCAGAGTTCAACCTCGGACTCGACTCGGAATCGCCGGAGGAAGAACAAGCCCGCCAGACCCAGGAGGGAGATCAGAATGCTGAGGAGTTCGATGCCCGAGCGGCCAAAGGTCAGCTCCACATGGGTATCGGTGGGCACGACGACCATGAGATTGGGCGCCACCCGATATGGACCCTCTCCTCCGCTCGCCGACCAGTTGGGGAAGTAGCTGCTCCTGACCAAAACCGGAGTTCCGATCTCGTCGACATCGAAGCTGATCGAGAACTCGTCGACCGCAACATTCGACACCGTGACGGTAGAGGTATCCACTCGCTCGAGAACCGATGGGAACGCTGCCGCGAGTTCGTTCATCAGCGAGACTCGACTCTCTTCGCCGAGTCCGGCCAACCCCGGCCACGCCTCTTCCATCTCGGCCACCGAGGTACGGGGCCATTCGGCGGGGCCCGAGGCCGCGACCAGCGGAGCATCATCGGCTTCCCACCATGCCACCGTCGGGATAAGCCACTCTTCTCCACCGGCGTCGAGGCCCTCGACGACCACGGGTTGGTGATCGAGCGGCACGACAAGGCCGGAGTCGCTGACAAGGAAGATCACCCAGGCACCGGCCGTCGCTATCTCCGTCAGCTCCGGAACTGCTCGGCCTTGTGCCACCGCTTCTTCGGAGAACGCCATGTAGTAGCGCACGCCGAGGTCTTGTAGATGGCCGGTGCCGCGAAGGGCGTCGAGAGACGAGTAGGGAAGGTCGCGCTGCGCCCGCGACGGGCGGGCGGAGAGTTCGGACTGCAGCAGGAAATGGTAGGGCGTGGTGGCTGATGCCTCGAAGTAGAGGCCCTCCATGGAGCCGATACAGCCGTCGGTCCAGTGCGGTAGCAGCATGGGCGCCATGGGGGTGCCGTAACTACCGAGCCGGTCCGGCCCGTACTCCCACAGCGAACGTCCGCAGCCGAACTCCGAACCCACCTGGTCCATCGTGGCGACGAAGTAGGCGTATTCGGTCCAGCCGCTTGCGCCTTCGTAGCCGTTGAAGTTGTGGCGCAACCAGCCCGGACCGAGGTTCTGCTCGGTGGTTCGAAGACCGGGCCATCCGTATTCACCGCTCTCGTTGAGCCCTGCGAACGGCAACTGGCGCAGGGGAAGGGCCAGGAACACGATGAGGAAGAGGCTGCCGAGCACCACGGGTCCCGCGGCCAGAAGGCTGTGGATATCACGGTTGCGCTCGCCCCGTGCCGGCCACGCTTGTGCGATCCACCGGCCGATCTCCGCTACTGCGAGACCCGCGCTGAGGTAGATCGCCAGGTAGTAGAACGGCACGATCCGAACGTTCCACAGCCGACCCTCCGGCAGCAGAACGAATGCGATGGCGAAGATCATGGCGACGAGAGAGAGGGCCATTCCCAGCCGCACTCGCCTGATCGCGAAAACCACGGCGCCGATGATGGCAAGGATGACGAACAGCTGGAGCGGCGGATCGTTGACGAGGAACTCCTGGTCACCGAACGAGCCCGACCGGTTCCACAGCGCGGCGACGTAGCGACGCTCCTTGCCCCACCCCATGTCGTTGAGGAGCGAACGGTTCCAGAAGAACGGAAGCACCCAGAACGCGGCGAGCATCCCCGCCAGCGAGCCCATCGCCGTGGTCCACACCGTGTTTCGGATATTTGGCCTCGTGATGAGCAATGCGGCCGTGACGACGAGGGCGAAGAAGGCGGCGAAGAGGTGGGTGAGGCCCGCGAGCGCCAGCAGCACCGCCGCCAGCCCGCGGCCCTTACCAGTCTCGAGTCCGCGGGCGGCGACGCCCACGTAGACCACGGCGATGGTCAGACCCAACGAGTAGGCGAACTCACCGGCCATCGTCGACATCAGGTTGCCGCCGTAGATGTTGTAAGACCGGTCGAACAGGAACGGCAGCGTCATCACGGCAAGCACGGCCGGACCAGGGAATGCGAGCCCGCCGAGCTTTCCTGCGCTCCATGCCGCGATCGGCAGCAACAACATGCCGGCCACCACGACGAGCTTCATGGCGACCCCGTACTCGATGGGAACAACCAGCACCCACAGGAAGAACGCCGTGCCGTAGATCGTCGCGATGCGTGCCGGCGATGTGCCGTATCTCGGGCGGGCCCACAGTGAGGCCGCGGCGAGAACGATCGAAGCAGGGATGGCGAGCCACCACACCAAGCCGACGTTGACGAACACGATCAGCAGCGAGGGAATGACCATGTAGAACGTGAACGCGGGGAACCCGGCGTACCAATCCGGCGACCAACCGGTCAGCCGGAAGTTTGGCAGCAGAACGTCACGCAGGTAGGCCGGCGACCAGACATGGGCGCCCATGTCTCCGCCGGTTGGCGTGGTCGACGAGAACCAGTGACTCGGCTCGAGGCTCTGGAAGAGGAAGAGCGTGGCGCCCGCCACCAAGAGGAATGTGATGACCGCTTCAAGCGACGGCCGGGTCTTTTCGGTCATGTTGTCGACCATGCTGCCATCTGGACGACCTCTGATCGCGGCGCCCCGAGGCAGAGTTCTACGGGCGATACCTGAGGCGGGGTGCTTCGGGCTGGCCGAGTTCGCCGATGACACCGTCGAGGGTCGTCAACCGACCGTCCCGCTGCCACCATCGCTGGTCACACCGGCCGCAGCTGCACATGGTGCGCTCACCCGCGCCGACGTTAATCGTGATCGTCACCAGAGGAGATCCGCATGCGGGACAGGCTGGGTTCGACATCACTGGATTCGAAATCACTGGTTTCGACATGGGCGTACTCTCCACTCGGCGTCCTGAATCCTTCGGACGTGAAGTGGGCCATTTGAGCCATCTCACCCAGATTTTCTCACTTTTCGTGAGATTTTCACCTTCTCTGAGTGGTCTACACTCGAACGAGAAGGGTGACGACTGCTGTGAGATTGAACCCGACATGGGTCCAGATCGCCGTGCCCAGGCGGCCGGTTCGGTGCATCACCGATGCGGCCACGACAGCAAACGCAAAGAGGCCGGGCAGCTGGACGGCCTGAAAGTGTGATGCCGCAAAGAGAAGAGACGATGCGGTGGTTGCCAGCACGAGCCCGAATCGGCCCATGTCGAGGTGCATGTCGACAAGGCTCTGGTGCAGGAGCCCTCGATAGAGAATCTCCTCGGCGATCGGAGCCCCGATCGCTGTCAACAAGACGAGGGCCGCAACGTCAAAGGGGGTGTCGACCGCGGCAATCAGGTTGCGAGCGGCTCCCTCCACGTCCTGGTTGCCGAACAGCGCGAACACCGGGATGTAGACGAGCGGGATGATCACCAACTGGGTGAGCACGCCGAGAGCGAGTCCGACGGGCGCGTCGATGGTGCGAAAACCCCAGTTGAGGTCTCGACGCCACTCGAGTCCCTCGGCGCGAGCCCAGATCGGACCGGCGATCAAACACAACCAGAGGGGGATGCTGAGGGCCACCACCACGCCAGTGGGTATCCGGTTGTCATCGAGCGGCGCGTCGGCTGCCATCTGAGCCGCGGTGCGACCGATCTCCGCTCCGGGAGCCGACGAGACCTCGATCTCCCATCCACCAGCCTCGACGATGGCGAGACCGATGAAGCCGGCCATCAAGATGCCGGCGCCGACTGAAACGATCGCAACAACGACCCGCCACGAAGGTTGTGGCACTACGGATGGTTCATCCATCTGGTGCTCGAGTCAGCTCACGTAACGAAGGCGGGTGACGACAGGCTCTTGTCGCCGATCGCGGAGCTCCCAGCCACGAGGTGGCTGCGTGCGGTCGGCGTGCCGCCGACACAAATCGTGATTGGCCGGATGGTCCTCCGTGGCCAGGTCATCGAGCCAGACAACCTGCTGCGCATACGCGAAGGAGAGCGTGTTGTCGGCTGCGTGACCACAGCCCGGACGGGCGCACCGGCGGTTCATGCGAGCACCGTAACAGCCACTCACAATCCGTCCGAGGATTCCGATGGAGAGACACGCTTCGTCTGTGCGAGGCGGATGACCCGCCCGACGGGTCTACATTGACCTCATGGCGAACCCTCCTCCGCCCCCTCCTCCTCCGCCCAAGAACCACGGCGATGGCCCGCCTTCGCCGCCGCGCCCGGCCGCAACCGGGTGGCCGCGTTACGCAGTCTGGATCGCGCTCGGCTCGATAATCGCGATCTTGTTGACCACGACGCTGATCACGCCGAGCGACGCCACCGACGTGGCGTACTCCGACTTCATCAGCCAGGTGGAGAGCGGCGACGTCCTGACCGGCGAGTACAACAACACCAATGGTGAGATCACGTTCACCGTGGGTGCTGAGGAATTCACCACGGTCGGGCCCATTCCGCTGCCGGACGACGACGCCGCGCTGATCGCCAGCCAGGTCGAATTCAAGTACGACACGCCGACGCCCAACTTCTTGCAGCAGTGGCTGCCGCTGCTCCTCCCGATCGGCTTGCTGATCCTCTTCTTCTGGTGGATGCAGCGACGGGCCCAGGGCCAGATGGGCAATGTGATGTCGATCGGCCGTTCAAAGGCCAAGACCTACTCCACCGAACGTCCGGGCACGATGTTCGACGACGTCGCCGGGTACGACGGCGTCAAGCAGGAAATCACCGAGATCGTCGACTTCTTGAAGCACCCCGAGCGTTTCGCCGAGATCGGCGCCCGGGTCCCGAAGGGTGTCCTGCTCGTCGGCCCACCCGGTACGGGTAAGACGCTGCTCGCAAAGGCCACAGCCGGCGAAGCCGGTGTGCCGTTCATGTCGGTCACGGGCTCTGACTTCATGGAGATGTTCGTCGGTGTCGGCGCCAGCCGCGTCCGCGACCTCTTCGAATCGGCCCGCAAGATGGGCAAAGCAATCATTTTCATAGACGAGATCGACTCGATCGGCCGCAAGCGTGGAGCCGGCCTCGGCGGCGGCCACGACGAGCGCGAGCAGACCCTGAACCAGATGCTCTCCGAAATCGACGGCTTCGAGGGCTCGGAAGGCATCGTGATAATCGCGGCCACCAACCGGCCTGACATTCTCGATCCCGCCCTGCTCCGCGCCGGCCGCTTCGACCGTCAGGTCGTGGTGCCGCTTCCCGAACTCGAGGATCGCGTCAAGATCCTCGGCGTCCACCTCAAAGGCAAGCGCACCGCCGACGACATCGACATCAATGTCATCGCCCGCGGAAGCCCGGGCATGAGCGGCGCCGACCTGGCCAATCTGGTGAACGAGGCCGCATTGTTCGCGGTCCGCCGCGGCGGTGACAAGATCTCGGCCAACGACTTCGACGCGGCGCGAGACCGCGCCCTGCTCGGCATCGAGCGCGACTCCATGGTCCGCTCCCCGGCTGAACTGGAGCGCACCGCCTATCACGAGGCCGGACACGCCCTGTGTGCCGCGGTGCAGCCCAAGAACGACCCCGTACACAAGGTCACCATCATCCCCACTGGCATGGCGCTCGGCGTCACCATGACCCTTCCGGAGGGCGACCGCCACAGCCTCGACAAGGAAGAGGCAGAGGCCCGCATGGTGATGGCCATGGGAGGTCGCGTGGCCGAGGCTCTCGTCTTCGGCGAATTCTCGTCCGGCGCTGCCAACGATCTCCAGCAAGCCACCAGCATGGCCCGCCGCATGGTCACCGAGTGGGGTATGAGCGATGCCGTCGGCCCGATGTCGCTCTCCGAGAATGGCCCCGTGTTCCTCGGCGAAGACATGATGCAATCCCGCACAACTTCGCCGGCGACCCAAGAGTTGGTGGACGAGGAAGTGCGCCGGATCCTCATCGAATCAGAAGATCACTGTCGTGATCTTCTCGTGGAGTACCGCAACGGACTCGATCTCATCGCCCGGGCCCTGCTCGAGCACGAGACGATCACCGGTTCAGAAGTCGACCGCTTGATCGATGTCTCTCGAACCGGTCCAGCCGATGCGGCTGAATCGGTCGGAGCCCAGCCGGCCGAAGTCGGTTCGGGCGACGACAACGGCTGAGCCGTGGATCGAGTACTCCTCGTTCTCGGAGCACTCGCGATCGCCGGCGCGGTTGCCGCGCTGCTCGGCGGATTGGGCCGCACCAGGTACGTGCAGGCCACGCATGTCCCCCAGCTGCTGGACCGACGAGACTTCGTGAGGCCCGAGGCGCCGTGGCTCGTCGCCGTCTTCACATCCGCCACTTGCGATACCTGCGCCGGGGTCTGGGAACGAGCCCAACACCTCGAGAGCGACGCCGTGGCGGTGCAACAGCTCGAAGTGGGCGCGGAGAAGCGCCTTCATGAGCGCTATCGAATCGACGGCGTGCCGACACTGGTCGTTGCCGACGACGACGGCGTCGTCCAGCATGCGTTCCTCGGCCCGGTGACGAGCGCCGAACTCTGGGCTTCGGTGGCCGCTACTCGATCCGACTCAGCGGAGTGACCTCGCCCACGGCCGCTCCCGCAAGGAGCTGACGCGAAGTGAACCCGGTGAGGTCACGCCCCACGATCACCGGAGCCGTCGCTTCCACGATCACGATCGGTCGACCCTCGCCGATCTCGGAGACAGGAATCGTGGTGCGTCGCCCCGGGCCGAGCTCGAGGCTCAGAGCCAGTCGCTGACCCTCGCCGTCGACAACGCTCACCTCAACAGTGGCGATCGAGGTGAGGGAAGGATTCACAACCGCCAAGGAGCCGGCTCCGCCTTCCATGGGGGCGATCCACATCTTCGAGGCTCCATCGATGCCGACGACTGCGGCGGTACCCGGCACACCTTCGGTGGCGAGCCCGGCAGAGCTCTCGAGCATCACCGCGACCGGGATCCCGTTCAACGAGCGAGCCATCAACGAGAACGCGCCGAGCTCCCCGAGCCGGTCCTCGGTGCTCATGTCGATTCGAACGGTGCGACCGGGCCTCACCGTGAGCTCGATCGGGTCGGGGGAGACCGAGCCATCAGTGAGTATCTCGAGATCGACTTCGGCCGCTTCGGTACCATGAGGGTTCGTGACGGTGACGGTGTCGATCGTCTGGCCCGTGCCGAGAATGGGCAACACCGAGACCTCGGCCCCATCGACGACCGCGGGGGTGACCGCCAACCCTCGCAAGGATTCGCTCTCCCTCGTTTGGACGCGTCCCACGGACAAGCGCCCCGCGATCACGTCAAGGGATGCGGCAACTCGGCGGGCCACGGTGACCTCGTCGGTCACATTGATGGCCACGAGTTGCTGACCAGGCACGACCACGGCATCGAGCGAGTCAGGGCCCACGTCAGCCACGAACGAGATATCGACGACAGCGTCCTCCTGGAAGGGATTGAGGAGCAGAAGGGTCATCTCCTCACCATCGGAGAGCACACGGGTCGCCCCATCGGTGACGACAAACGAAGCACCCGCACGGGTCGCGCACGTTGAACGGTCGGTGCCGGTCGGCCCCTCATGGGATTGTTCGACGATCACCATCGAGCTGTCGACCTCGACAACCGCACCGACCCACTCCGAGTCGGGTGCAAGTTCCGGTAGTGCGATTGCGACACGTTCCCCAGGCGGGAGCGCCACCTGTGTCGACGACTGATCTCCGGCGGTGGACCCCAGGGCTGCGACCTCCGCCGTAGCGGGCTCGGTTCCTGCGTTCACGATCTCGATGCCGACAACAGCCGGCCCACCCTCACCCGAACCGCCCGGGCAGAACCACGTGCCGCTCGACGTGCTCGGGACGCCGAGGCGATCCACCGCGGCGAACTCGTCAAAGGTGCGGGGCTCTCGGTCGAGCACGAAGCCGACGACGAGCGAACCCAGGATCACGATGATGGCGCTGACCCGCATCGCCCTCACGACTCGGCTCCCCAGAACTGGCGGCGGAGCCGATCGGTCACGAGGAGCACCAGCACCACGAGCTGCGCCATGATCGCCGCGCGATGGCTGAATGGCGTCTGGTACGAGAGTTGTGCGTCGCCACCCGACACCGGAACGAAGGCGTGCGCCCATCCATTGGCGACCCGCCGGGCGGCTTCCTCATCTCCCACCGTGAGAACCCAATTGGTGTCTGGCGTCTGGCTGACGAGGATCTCCGTCCCTTCCGGGATCGGGCCGGTGATCTCATGACCGATGCCGCTGAGAACGCCCACCGTGCCGGTCAGTGGCTCGACTCCGAGGTCGGCCAGCTCGGTGACGCCCTGATCGAACCCCGCGACCGCAGCGGCGCGAACGCTGGTCCACTCAGTGTTCTCGTACACGCGCGTCGCCGAGTTCGACCCGACGATCTGACGAAGATCGAGCTGCCGGCCGAACGCATCGATCACCACATCAGGAGTCGGTCGGGCTTGAGAATCTGAACTGTACGGGGCGGGCGCCAACCGCTCGAGCAGCACCACATAGCGAACACCAAGTCCACCGAGGAGCCGTCCGGCGCGCTGCGTTGAACCGCTGACCACATTGTCGAGCACGCCGACCATCAACCCGGCCGACCCGAGGTCGGGGGCGACGGTGCGGTCGGCCACCGTAGGGAGGCCATCGAGAGTCGCCACCCACGCCAGACCTCCTTCGAGCGGGCGCCCCTCGGCGGGGAGCACTTCGGGAGCTCCGATCCAGACGACCCGGTACGAGCCGTCGACTCCTGGGTCGACGAACGGCATCGCCTCCTCGAAACCTCTACGGGCCAATCCCCATCGTCCGGTTTCGACCAATCCCAGCGTCGGGAGCGATCCGAGCACGGCCGCGACCAGGGCAATAGGCACCAGCGCCTGGCGCCAGCCGAACCCGGCCCGGCGAAGATCGTGCTCAACTGCGACCACGGCAAGGCCCAAGAGCCCCGCGACCGCTGCCGCGGCCGGGGCGATGAGAAGCGCGGGGTCAGCCAGGCCGAAGTCGAGAAGCCCCCGACTCGCCACCAGGGCCAGGCCCCATGAACACAGGGCCACCGTCCAGAGACGGACACCGAGGTCGAAACGCCAGGCTCGTCCGAGCAGAAGCGGAACGAGGCAGGCGATGCCGAGGAGCCAAACGAGCGGGTCAGAGTCAATCGGTCCGACCGAGAATCTGGTCAATGCCTGGAGCGAGACCGTCGATGCCGCGCCCGTCCTCCCCCCGGCGAACACGTCCCAGGAGAAGCGCGAGTTCACGAGGTCCATCGTCTGAGGAAGGGCGACGAGCGCACCGACCAACATCACCAGCGGTGCTGCGCCCAGGAGCCGGTGAGCTCCCGCCGGGTGCACCGCGATCAGCGAACCCACCAGTAGCCCCCCGAAGACAACCGGCACGATCAAGCCGGCGGTTGGTTCGAAGATGACGGCCAGCCCGACTGCGGTGCCGAGCCCGATCGAGGCTCGAATGGCGCCGCGAACCGGCCCGGTGGCAATCCGATACGGGGCCGAGGCCTGGATGCGAAGAACGCCGATCAACAACCACGGGGAGAGCGCGAACCCGATGAGGCCGGGCATCGACGCGGCGGCGATGCTCGCCCACGCCAGCGGGAGCGCGGCGTAGCCGACGAGTGAGCCGATCTGAGCCCGCCTCGATCCTGTGACCCCGAGCAAGCGCCAGGCTCCGAGTAGACCGACGAAGACAGGTCCGAGCACCAGCCATGTGCGCACGAAACCGGGTGATCCACCCAGGATCCACGCCATGATTCCGGCGAGTCCGTAGCCAGTGGGAACGGCGGCAGCCGAGCCGAGATCGCGGTGCACCCAGCCGCTCCACCAATCGCCGACCAGTTCGCCGGCCGAACTCGGGAAGGCGGCGAAGTCGCCCACGGCTGCGGGGCCGTCCGTGATCAGCTGGCGAGAGCCGAACAGCACAAACAAAACGACGAGCACCCACGACAAGACGGCGAATCGGGTGGTGCCGGTCTGCATTGCGCTCACGAGTTCGTTCCCGAATCGGCGCTCTCCCCGACCGATCTGACCACGAATGAACGCGTTGATTCGCACACTTCCGAGCTGTTGAAGTGCTCGAACGTCGGCGTCCGCGGCCTCCACGGAGGATCGGACGAACGTGCGACGCCGGCGGGTCTCGCCGAGACGCCGGACATTCCATACCCAGGCGTGGGCGACATCTCGAACGTGGGAGAAGCGCAGAGTCACGAGCGCAAAGAAGAGTTCGCCCACCGCCAGGGCGCCCATCAGGGGCAGGGTCACGAGCAGTGCCGGATTGCTGCTGTTGACCATCACCGTGCGGAGTTGATGACGCGCTCGGGTTCGGCGAATGTCGTCGACCCCTGTTCGTTCCACCAGTTGCTCTCGGTGACGGACCAGTGCGTCAGGCGCCACGATGACCCGGGCGCCCCTGAGCTGGGCCCGCCAGCAGAGGTCTACGTCTTCGCCGCGCCGGGTGATCACCGGGTCGTAGCCGCTGAGTTCTCGGAACAATGTGGTGCGCACCAACAGGCACGCGGTGGGAACAACGAACACGTCGGTGACGGCGTCGTACTGCTCCTGGTCGAGCTCGGCGGGCTCGACCACCTCGTCGGTGACGGCGAACCGGTCGGCGACCAGGCCGACATGCTGTAGCTGTTCGGGGTGATCCCAAGCCACCAGCTTGGGGCCGGTGATACCGGCGTTCGACCGAAGGGACTCGGTGACGAGCGTTCGTACCGCATCCGGGGCGAGGGCGACGTCGTCATGACAAATCAGCAGGAACGCTGAACTGAGATCCGTCTCCATGGCGGTGTTTGCCGCCGCGGCGAACCCGACCGTGTCGGATGCGTCGAGCAACGTGGCGGCCGGCGCGACCTCGCGCAACCGCTCCGCGAGGTCGGTGTCGCCGGCCCCATCGATAACCATGATGTCGAGGCGCGGATAGTCCTGCGAGACGAGACTGTCGATCGTTTCCTCGAACCACTCGCCGGGATTGTGCGTGACCACGACGGCGGTGACCGACGGAGTGGCCGCCCGCGTTTCGGGAGCAGACTCAGCGTCTGGGCGCGAGGGTTCGACGGTGGCGGCCACGATCGACGGAGGCTACCGCTCAACCTCAACGATCATGGGACACCCCGGGGCTAGAATCTCGCCCAATGGACCAGCCTCGGCTCGACTACTGAACATGCGCGCACTGGTCACCGGCGCCGACGGATTCGTCGGGCGCTACCTCGTCGCTCTCCTCACCGCCGCCGGCGACGATGTCGTTGAGTCCGCGACCGACATCACCGACCGCAAGCGCCTGCTCGGCGCCTTCGATGACGCCGCCCCCGAAGTCGTCTACCACCTGGCCGCCCAAGCTGATGTCGGCGGATCGTGGGATGCGCCTATCGAGACGTACCGGGTCAATGTCGAGGGCACGGTCAACGTTCTCGATGCCGCCCGCCTCGCCGGGGCCCGAAGGGTACTCGCGGTCACCAGCGCCGAGATCTACGGCCCCGTACACGAGAGCGATCTCCCCCTCGACGAATCCCAGCCGCTGCGCCCTGTGAGCCCATACGCCGCCAGCAAGGCCGCGGCGGAGATGGCGTGTGCGCAGGCCGGGTACGGCTACGGACTCGACGTCCTCCGGGTCCGAGCGTTCAACCACCTCGGTCCGGGCCAAAGCGACCGTTTCGTGGCTTCCGCCATCGCCAGCCGGATCGCCCACAACGAAGTCTCCGGTGAATCTGTTGTCCGGGTCGGCAACCTCGGTGCCCGTCGCGATTTCACCGATGTTCGCGACGTGGTCAAGGCGTATCGAATGTTGATGGTCGACGGCCAGGCCGGCGAGACCTACCACGTCTGCACCGGCGTCGACCGTCCCGTCAGCGAGTTGGCCGACATCCTGGTCTCACTCGCGACGACACCGATGCACCTCAAGGCCGACGCGACCCTCCTCCGACCAGTGGACGTGCCGATTCTCCGCGGCGACAACGGCAAGCTCCGCGAGGCCACGGGATGGGCGCCCGTAGTCCCGATCGAACAAACCCTCGACGATCTGCTTCAGCACTGGCGCCAGGTAGCGTCAGCAGCCACGTCGTCGACCTGACCGTCGTCATCAGACAGGAATCACCGTGACCAAGCGCGCACTCATCACCGGAATCACCGGGCAGGACGGCTCGTATCTCGCCGAGTTCCTACTCGAACAGGACTACGAGGTCATCGGCATGGTGCGGCGGTCGAGCACCGTCAACTTCGAACGCATCGCCCACATCCAGGACCAGGTCACGTTCGTGCCCGGCGACCTGCTCGATGAGGTGTCGATGATCGAAATCCTCCGGACGTATCGCCCCGAGGAGGTCTACAACCTCGCCGCTCAATCGTTCGTACAGACGTCGTTCGGACAACCAGTCCTGACCGGGGAGACCACCGCGCTCGGCGTCACCCGCATCCTCGATGCCATCCGCCTCGTCGACCCGGAGATCCGGTTCTATCAGGCGAGCTCGTCGGAGATGTTCGGCAAGGTTCATGAGGTCCCCCAGACCGAGTCGACCCCGTTTCATCCCCGTAGCCCCTACGGCGTGGCCAAGGTCTATGGACATTGGATCACCGTCAACTACCGCGAGTCCTACGGACTGCACGGCACGTCCGGCATTCTGTTCAACCACGAGAGCCCCCGTCGTGGTCTCGAGTTCGTCACCCGCAAGATCAGCCATGGTGTCGCCCAGATCCATCTCGGACGCCAGACCGAGCTTCGCCTCGGCAACCTCGATGCCCAACGGGACTGGGGTTTCGCCGGTGATTATGTCGACGCCATGTGGCGCATGCTGCAACAGGACACGCCTGAAGACTTCGTGATCTGCACTGGGGAGACCCACTCGGTTCGCGAGTTCTGCGACGTTGCGTTCGGTCACGTCGGCCGTGATTGGCAGGAGCACGTCACTATCGACGAAAAGTTCATGCGCCCGGCCGAAGTCGATCTCCTTGTCGGCGATGCCACAAAGGCAGAAACCGATCTGGGATGGAAGGCCACCACCACGTTCGAGGACCTCGTGACATCAATGGTCGATGCCGACCTCGACCTGCTCGAGGGCCGCTTGCGCGGCCTCGCCTGACATGCACACGGTGCTGGCCGGAGGCGTCGGCGCTGCCCGATATCTCAGCGGCGCGCTGGAAGCATTCGATCCATCGACCGTCACCGCCGTCGTCAACGTCGGTGACGATGTCGTACTCCATGGACTCCACATCAGTCCTGATCTCGACACCTGCACCTACACGCTCGCCGGAGCCATCGATCCCGAGCGGGGCTGGGGTCTCGTCGACGAGTCCTGGCAGGCGATGGCCGAGCTCGGTCGCTACGGCGGCGACAACTGGTTCGGCCTGGGCGACCGTGACCTCGGCACCCATCTCTTCCGGACCGCTCGGCTCCATGCCGGCGCCAGTCTCACGTCCATCACCGCGGAGATCACCGCCACATGGGGACTCGCCTGCCGGTTGCTTCCCGTGACCAACCAGCGCGTCGAGACCCGGGTCACGCTTGCCGACGGATCCGAGATCGGATTCCAGGAGTATTTCGTACGCCTCGCGCATTCGGTCGAGATCACCGGCGTTCGGTTCGCCGGCGCCGCCACGGCCATGGTCAGCCGGGAGGCCCTCGCCGCCATTGACGACGCCGATGCACTCGTCATCGCGCCTTCCAACCCCATCGTGTCCATCGCCCCGTTGCTCGCCATCCCTGGTGTGACCGGAGCAGTCACGGCCCGTCGCGATCGAAACGTGGCCGTCTCCCCGATCATCGGCGGCGCCGCGCTGAAAGGCCCTGCCGATCGCATGTTGCGTGAACTCGGCGAAGAGTCATCGGTCGTCGGGATCGCTCGCCGCTATCGAGACCTGGCCGCCACGCTCGTGATCGACGAAGTCGACGCCGATCTGGCGCCCGCGGTCGAGCAGGCGGGCATGCGAGCCGTGGTGATGCCCACCATCATGAGCCGACCCGGCGTGGCTTCCGCCCTCGCCACAGCCTGCGCGGAGGCATGCCTATGAACCTCGAAATTCTGCCGATCACGGGAATCGGCGAGGTTCGTCCCGGCGATGATCTTGCTGAGCTGATCGCCGCGGCCGACGCTGACATCCACGACGGCGACTGCCTCGTGATCACCCAGAAGGTCGTCTCGAAGGCCGAAGGTCGCCTCGTCGACATCGACCCCGACGATCCTTTCTCCCACAAACCGCTCGTCGAGCAGGAGTCCGTCCGGATCGTGCGGCGCCGCGGTGAGTTGATCATCAGCGAAACCGAGCACGGCTTTGTATGCGCCAACGCCGGCATCGACCTGTCCAATGTCGAGCGCGGTCAAGCCGCCTTGCTTCCGGTCGACAGCGACCGGTCGGCCCGCGGGATTCGCGACCGTCTCAAAGCCCGTCACGGCCTCGAAGTCGGCATCGTCATCAGCGATACTTTTGGTCGCCCGTGGCGCCGAGGTGTCACCGATGTCGCCATCGGTTGCGCCGGTATCAAGGCCATCGCTGACCTACGCGGCACGACCGACGCCCTCGGCCGCGAGTTGATGGTCACCGAGGTCGCGATCGTCGATGAGATCGCTTCCGCCGCTGACCTCGTCATGGGCAAGGCGAAGGGTGTCGCGGTCGCGATCGTCCGAGGCCTCGATCCTGAATGGTTCGGCCGAGGCGGTGTTGTCGACGAGATCGTCCGCGACCCCTCCGAAGACCTGTTCCGCTGACGATTCGCTCCCGAGCAGGGGTCAGGCGAAGCCCTGGGGGTTTTGGCGCTGCCAGTTCCAGTGGTCGCGCATCATGTCAGCCAGATCTCGCTTCGAGCGCCAGCCGAGGATCTGCTCGGCGTACGCGGGGTCGGCGTAGATCTTCTCGATATCACCGGCGCGGCGCTCCACGATTTCGTGGGGGATCGGCGACCCAACTGCGTCAGAGGCGGCACGGACCACGTCCAGCACTGTGCTTCCCACGCCCGTGCCGAGGTTGACCGCAGTGCAGCCGGAAAGCCTTCCGTTGAGGGCATCGAGCGCGGCCACGTGACCCTCGGCGAGATCGACCACATGGATGTAGTCGCGAATGGCGGTGCCGTCCGGGGTGTCGTAGTCCCCACCGAACACCATGAGCTTCTCCAGGCGGCCGACAGCCACCTGCATCACGAAGGGCACCAGGTTGTTCGGAATCCCGTTGGGGTCCTCGCCGAGGGTGCCGCTCTCGTGGGCGCCGACAGGGTTGAAGTAGCGGAGGAGCACAACATCAAGGTCAACGGCGGCAGCCGCGTCACTCAGGATCTGCTCACTCATGTACTTTGTCCAGCCATACGGGCTCTCGGCTCCGGTGGGAGCAGCCTCGGTGACCGGGATCACATCGGGCTGGCCGTACACGGTGCAAGAGGACGAGAAGACGAGCTTCGAAACGTCGGCTTCGACCATCGCTTCGACGAGTCCGATGGTGGTGCCGAGATTGTTGCGGTAGTAGTCGAGGGGCTTGGCGACGGATTCGCCGACCGCCTTGTACGCCGCGAAGTGGATGACCTCGTCGATGTCATGCTCCTTGAAGACTCGAGCCACGGCATCGGAGTCGAGCAGGTCAGCTTCCACCATCGCCATGGAGTCGGTGGTGAGCGCACGGATGGCGGCGACCGCCTTCGGCGAACTGTTGGCGAAGTTGTCGATCAGGACTACTTCGCGACCCTCCTCGTGGAGGGCAACCGCCGTGTGGCTTCCTATATAGCCGGCTCCGCCGGTCACAAGAACAGCCATCACTCGCTCTCCGGGATCTTTGCGCCTACGTACGCGGCGTTGTCTTCGATCTGGGCACCCTCGCCAACCATCGTCATCGCGGCGAGCCTCGAACCGGCGCCCACGATGGCGCCTGGCCCGACGACCGACCCTTCGATCACGGCGCCATCGCCCACAACAGCATTCATGGACACTACCGATTCACGTACGACTGCGTTGGCACCAACCGTGGCGCCGCTCATGACGACCGAACGTTCGACGAGCGCGGACGGGTCGACGGTGGCGTCGGTCGAAATGCCATCCACAGCCGGCCCGCGAACTCCGTCGAGGAGGTCGAGTTGGATCTGGAGGTACGTCTCCGGCGTTCCCGCATCAACCCAGTAGGCGTCAGATTGCACAGCCCACAGGCCACCATCGGCGACGATGGCCGGAAACGTTTCGCGCTCGATCGACACCTTGCGGCCGGTCTCGATGCGTCGAAGTACCGACGGCTCGAGTACATACGTGCCCGCATTGATCCAATTGGTGGGAGCTTCACCCACGGGCGGCTTTTCGACGAAGCCGAGAACCCTGCCGTCGGTATCGGTGGGCACCACGCCGTAACGCGATGGATCGTCAACCGGTGTCAGGGCAATGGTGGCCTCTGCGCCGACTTCATGGTGACGGTTCCACACCGACGTCACGTCGAGGTCGGTGAACACGTCGCCGTTGATGACGATGAATGTCTCATCGATGCCCGCAGCCTCGGCGGCGAACCGCACCGCACCCGCCGTGTCGAGCGGCTCGGGTTCGACCGCGTATTTGAGCGCAACTCCAGCGCACTCGCTGTTCGGATACGCCTCGCGGAAGACGTCTTCCTTGTAGCCGAGTGAGAGGACGACCTCATCGACACCGTGCCGGCCAAGACCACCGATCACGTGTTCGAGCATGGGCCGGTCGATTACCGGCAACATCTGCTTCGGGCTGGTCAAGGTGAGGGGCCGAAGCCGCGTTCCGAACCCGCCGACGAGAACTACCGCCTTCATGGGACCTCCTGCGATCCAAGGCGCGGCGCGCCCCGATCCACCCGTCGGCGAGCGGGTTCGCCGACTTGAGCGAACCTACTTGTTGTGATCTCGATGGGTGACGCGTGTCAATCGGGGATACACCTGGCGATCACTATCCGTCAGATTCAGGCGCGTCGCTCTCACCATCAGTGGCATCGACCGCAGGCTCGAGCGGCACTGGCGCCTCCGAGATCTGGCCGGTGCCAGTACTGGCCTCGAGCTGGGCAAGGGCCCCCGCGCTCGGGGCGGGCGGATCCTCACCGACCGGAACCCTGGCGATTGTGAAAGCCTCACGGTTACTGAGGAACTGAACATCCTCGAAGTCCTTGTCGTAGACGGCAACCAACCGAACCTCGGGGTCGACCGCGAAGCGGCCGATCTTGATGACCGCAGCCTCATCGCCACAGCCCTCATCGGCCACGATGGTGCCGATCCCGGGGCCGGTGATCTGGTCGGTGTCGACGGTGACCTCCATGGCCTCGAAGAAGACCCCCAGCTGAGCATCGGTGCCGGTGGCAGAGCTGTTGAACGGATGGATGTGGATCAGACCATCCTGATGGCTGTGGATACCGTCGGGGTCAGCGGTGCTGGTGAACTCACCCGCCACGGTGCCACAGTCGTAGACCGTGTACGCGGCGTGCCAGTGGTCGGCGGTGGTCGGTGCGACAACCTCGCGGCTCTCACGGGCAATGAAGACCAACGCAATGCCGAGAATGACGACGGCCGCGACGGTGAGCGGGAAACCCAGCTCCCGCTTTTCCGACGCACCTCGCGAAGAGGCTGCTGCTTTGGCGGCCCGCTGGACCTTCTTGGACGAACTTGCTTTACCCACGGCGAGCAACGCTAGCGGCCCCGCGGCACTCATCCGCGCGCGCCCACCCGGATTAGCGACTGGTTCTCAACTCTTCGAAGAGCTCGATGTAGGCCGTGGCCACACCGGCCGGCGACACCCAACTCTCGACGAACCGGCGACCCCGCTCACCCATCGCCGTCGTCGACTCCGGATCGTCCAGCAACTCACGCAACGAGTCGACGAATGCCCTGGTGTCCTCAGGAGGGCACGTGACGCCGCACCGGTTGGTCAGCAGCACCCGCTCGACCTCGGTATCGGGGTCGATCGAGGCAAGTACCGGTCGACCGGCGGCGAGAATCGAGTAAAGCTTCGAGGGCACCGACGACCGGGCCAGACCTTCGCGCAGGGCGATGACGTGGATATCGCCGGCGGCGAGTGTTTCGGCCAAACGCTCCGCCGGCTGGAAGTCGACGAACCGCACATTGCCGAGACCGGTCGCAACCTCCTCCAGGCGTGCTCGCTCGGAGCCCCCGCCATTGATGACGAACACCACGTCTTTTCGATCACTCAGACTGCGTGCCGCGTCGATCATCAGATCGAGGGGCTGGGAGAATCCGAGATTGCCGGCGTACATCACGACCGTGCGATCGCCGAGGTCGAAGTCCTCTCGGTACGAGTTGCGTCGATCCGATGGTTGAACCCGCTCGGTGTCGACAAAGTTCGGGATGACACGCACTTCGGTCTCCGAGGCGTGACCGATCTTTGCGCAGACGTTCTCGGCGAGGTCCTCGGACAACACCGTCACCGCGTCGGCGCGTCGGTAGATGAACCGCTCGAGCCATCGGGCCACACCGATGACAGTCGGATTGGTGATCGCCCCGACCTCCACCGCCACATCAGGAAAGATGTCTTGCACGTTGAACACGAACGGGGCCCGGCGGACCCGAGCGGCGACCCACGCCGGCAACCCGAGCGTGAGCGGTGGCGACATCGCAAGCACGACATCAGGGCGGCGCCGCCGACATATCAGGAGCAGTCCTGCCAGGCCGGTGAACCCCGCAAACGCGAACGCCCTCGCAGGGATGTTGCGCTTGTCCGTGGGGAACGGATGGACCCGGGTGACCCGGCCCCACGCCGTTCGTTCGGTTCGCCAGGGCCGACCCCGCCACTCGGGCTCGACTTCGTGGTCGGTGTACCACGGCAACGAGGTGACGATCTCGACCTCGTGACCCTGTTCGACGACTCGATGCACGATCTCGGTCATGACAACACCGGTCGGTGCCGGGTCAGGATCGAAGTGGGGACAGATCACCAATACACGCATCTCTGACCCTCCCTATGCGACCGCGTCGTGCCAGACGCCGAGCAGAGCGGCGGCCGACGACGCAGGAGAATAGGCGTCGGCTCGAGCGGCGCCTGCCACGGCCAGTTCGGCCCGGCGCATGTCGTCGCCGAGGAGCTCATTCAGGGCCTCGGCCCAGCCGTCCACGTCGCCCGGATCAACCAACACTCCAGCGTCGCCGAGGACCTCGGGTATCGCGGTGGCGTCCGCCGCGACGACTGGCGTCCCCCGGTGCATCGCCTCCAGAATCGGAAGGCCGAAGCCCTCATAGCGTGAAGGGAACGCCATGACGTCGGCTCGAGCGGTCAGCTCAGCGAGTGTGGCCGCCTCGACTCTCCCGAGATGACGAACGTGACGTCCGTCCGGGTCGAGTGCTCGAGTTGCGGCTTCGAGCGGGCCGGCATACCGGCCGGCCCCGCCGGTGAAGACCACGAGCACGTCGGGATGAGCGTCGATCACCGCAGGTAGTGCGTCGAGCAGAACCCGGTGGTTCTTGTGCGGGTGGGACACCGCGGGGTAGATGATCAGCGGACGTTCACCGAGCGCGGCGACAACCGGGTGAACGGTGCCATTGATGACACCGGGATCAGACGTGGAGGAGACCACCCGCACCCGAGCCGGGTCGAGCCCGAAACGGTCGATGATCTGTTGGCGGACCCAGCGCGAAGGGGTCACCACGACGTCCGCGCCGTGTACCGTTCGCGGCAGGGAATACCCGAGGTAGCGCTGCTTGAGCGCGGAGAAGTTCTCCGGCATGTCGAGCGGCTGGATGTCGTGGATTGTGACCACGGTCGGACACCCTGGTCGGCGGGCCGGGATGCGTCCTCCGAAGTGGTGAACCAAGTCGAAGCTGCGGGTGGCGTGGGCCAGCCACGTCGACTCGACGGCAACTCGGTATGGCCGGCGTTGAACCGGGCCCCGAAACGCCAAGGTGGAATGCCCGCCGAACTTCGGATGGGCGGCAAACAAACTCTTCGACCCCACAACCGTGACATCGATCTCGTCATCACCGTGATCGGCGAGCGCACGGAGCAATCGCACCGAGTACTCCTCACTTCCTCCAACCGCTCCGGGGACCACAAAGGCGAGGTTGGCGGCAACCTTCACGACGCCACCTCGCGATAGACCGCCGCCGTCAGGTTCGCGGTGTTCTCCCAGCTGAGCGCGGCAGCGCGCGACCGGGCTCGTGTCGACAGTTGCTCGCGCAGCACGGCATCGCTCAGCACCTCATCGATCGCCACCGCGATGGAGCCGCTGTCGAGCGGGTCGATCAGTCGGGCGGCGCCGCCGGCGACCTCCTCGGTCGCCGAACCTCGACTGGTGATCACGGGCGTGCCCTGCGCCATGGCCTCGAGCACGGGCATACCGAACCCTTCCATCAGGCTGGGATACACGAATGCCGTAGCGAGCTCGTACAGGACACTCAGAACAGACTCCGGAACAACACCGAGATGCCGCACACGATCAGTGCCTCCAGGATTTCCGAGGGCCGCGTCGCTTCCCCACCCCTGGGGGCCGACGAGCACCAGCGGAATGTCGGCCTGAGCGCGCTCGTGGGCCTCGAGCAGCGCCGGGAGGTTCTTGCGAGGTTCTGCGGTGCCAACCCACAGGAGGAAGTCGTCAGGGAGCGAGTAAGCGCTTCTCACACTCGCCTTGTCCGGCTCTGGGATGATGGCGGGCCGACAACCCCAGGGGATGACCCGTAGGCGGCGGAGCTCGATCCCTGCGCTGAGGCAATCCTGCGCCGTCGTCTCCGATGGCACGATGATCAAATCGGCCTCTCGCTGGGCCAGTTCGAGGGCACGCGACATGAACGACACACCGCGCTTGGTGAACTGCTCAGGCCGATGCAGGAACGCCAGGTCGTGAATCGTGACCACGAGTGCTGCCCCGGATCGGGGGGGAACCACTCCCCCGGTGGCGTGGACCACGTCGATCGGTCCGGTCCACCGAGAAACTGCCGGGCGGCGGAAGCGATGCCACGTTTCGTACAGCGCCACACGAGCGAGGGGAAGGTGCTCCACAGGGATGGTCGGCGCGAGATCGGCAGGAGCGGGCTCACTGTGACGGGCCGCGACGCCGACCAACTCCAGGTCGGCATGGCTTGCCAACGCATCCAGAGTGCGGATCGTGGACGTCGCCGTTCCACCCGGAACACGATGCCAGCTCTGCTCGACGACCGCAGCGACTCGAGTACCCACGATCGGAGTCTGGCAGGACAAGCTACGATCTCCTCCGATGGAGACGCCGTTCGAATCTCAGCGGATCTACCTCACGGGAGGCACCGGTTTCCTCGGCTCTGCTGTGCAGACCGAGCTGCGGTCTCGTGGAGTCACGCATATCGAGGCACCTTCGAGTGCCGACGTGGACTTTCGTGACCCCATGGCCACCAACGAGGCAATCCGCGCTGCCGCTCCCGACACCGTGATTCACCTCGCCGCTCGCGTCGGCGGCATCGGCGCCAACATGGCTGCGCCGGCCGAGCTGTATCTCGAGAACCTGCTTCTCGGCACCAACGTCATCGAGGCGTGCCGCCACGCCGGGGTCGACAAGACCGTGGTCGTCGGCACGATCTGCTCCTACCCGAAACACACGCCGGTCCCCTTCGAGGAGACGTCGCTGTGGAGCGGCTATCCGGAGGAAACCAACGCGCCCTACGGCATCGCCAAGCTTGCGCACCTCGTACATCTCCAAGCCAACCGTGCCCAGTACGGCCAACGCGGCGCGTATGTCATGCCGACCAACTTGTACGGGCCCGGCGACAAGTTCCATCCGGACGTCTCCCACGTGATCCCCGCCTTGATTCGCAAGTGCGTGATCGCTCGGGAGACAGGTGCCGAAGAGATCGAGGTCTGGGGAACCGGCGGGGCCAGCCGCGAGTTCCTCTACGTCGAGGACGCGGCACGAGGGATCGTCGCCGCCGCGGAACTCTATGACGGACCGGAACCCGTCAACCTGGGTAGCGACGCCGAGATCCTCATCAAGGAACTGGTGGAAATCATCGCAGAAGTCACCGGCTTCGAAGGCCGACTCGTCTGGGACTCGACTCGGCCGGACGGACAACCGCGCCGGTCGGTCGACGCCAGCCGGGCACGCGAGTACTTCGGGTTCGAGGCCACCACAGATTTCCGCGACGGGCTACGCGCCACCGTCGACTGGTACGAGACCCACCGCGACGAGGCCGAGGCCCGCCGGAACTAGTGGTCGACCACCGTCTTGAAGTAGTCAACGGTGCGGGCGACGCCTTCACGAAGCTGCACTTCCGGTTCCCAGCCGAGAATTTCGCGAGCTCTGGTGATGTCGGGACAACGCTGAGTCGGATCGTCCGTTGGCAACGGATGCATCTCCACCGTCGATGACGAGCCGATGGTCTCGATCACGATATCTGCGAGTTCCTTCACCGTGAACTCGTTGGGGTTGCCGATGTTCACCGGGTTGTTCTCATCGGAGTCCAGCAGTGCGATCAGCCCCCGAACCTCGTCGTCGACGAAGCAGAAGCTGCGCGTCTGGGTGCCGTCGCCATAGATCGTCAGTGGCTCGCCGCGGAGTGCCTGGACGATGAAGTTCGACACGACACGAC
This sequence comes from Acidimicrobiales bacterium, assembly GCA_029263175.1. GTDB lineage: Bacteria > Actinomycetota > Acidimicrobiia > Acidimicrobiales > Aldehydirespiratoraceae > JAACCU01. The sequence goes on from JAJCXZ010000016.1 coordinate 51,366, forward strand.
CGTCGTCGGGGCGCATGCGCGGACCATAGGTGTTGAAGATCCGAACAATCCGGGTCTCGAGCCCGTGATAGCGGTGGTACGCCATCGTGATCGCTTCGGAGAACCGTTTGGCCTCGTCGTAGACACCACGAGGACCGATCGGGTTGACGTTGCCCCAGTAGTCCTCGGTCTGTGGGTGCACGTGCGGGTCGCCGTAGACCTCCGAGGTCGAGGCGAGGAAGAACTTCGCACCCTTCTCCTTGGCAAGGCCGAGGCTGTTGTGGGTGCCGAGGGAGCCGACCTTCATGGTCTGGATCGGCATCTCGAGATAGTCGATCGGAGATGCCGGACTGGCGAAGTGCATCACGACGTCGACCTCACCGGGGACCCAGATGAAATCCGAGACGTCGCGCTGGCTGAACGTGAACTCCTCGCGGCCGAACAAGTGCTCAACGTTGGCGATGTCGCCGGTGCTGAGGTTGTCGATGGCGATGACGTCATCGCCGCGGCCGAGAAGCAGGTCACAGAGGTGCGAGCCGAGGAACCCGGCACCACCGGTGATGACGACGCGGGCCATCAGGACCGCCCCACGCCCTGGTAGGTGAATCCCCGGCGACGAAGAGCGCCGCGGTCGAGGAGGTTGCGAGCGTCAACGACGTTGCGCGCAACCATCACATCCCCGATCTTGTCGAGGTCGAGCCATTTGAAGACGTCCCACTCGGTGCCGACCACGAGCGCGACGGCGCCCTCGCACGCGGCGTAGGCATCACCGACAACCTCGAGGCCCTCCATGTCAAGGCTCTTCACTGCGGGGTCGAATCCACGCACTTTGGCGCCTTTGGCGATCAACCGCCGGGCAACCTCGACGGAGGGAGATTCGCGGACATCGTCGGTGCCTGCCTTGAACGCGAGACCGAGCATCGCAACCGTGGCGCCATCGATGTCGGCGACCGACTCGACCTTGCGTACGATTCGATCGAACTGTTCCTCGTTGACCGCCACCACGCCTCGCATCAGCGAGAAGTCGTAGCCGGCATCCTCAGCGATCGCGATGATCGCCTTCGAATCCTTCGGGAAACAGGAGCCACCCCAACCCGGGCCGGGGCGCAGGAATTCGTGACCGATGCGATGGTCGTAGCCCATGCCGAGCAGGACATCGTTGACATCGGCGCCGACTGCCTCACACACTGCGGCGATGGCGTTGGTGAACGACAGTTTGGTGGCCAGAAACGCGTTTGCTGCGTACTTGCAGGTCTCCGCCGATGCAGGATCGGTGACCATGATGGGAGCACGAACGCCCAGGTACAAGGCGGCGACGCGACCCGCGGCGGCCTGGTCATCGCTACCGATCACGACACGGTCGGGGTTGAGGAAGTCGTCGACCGCGGTGCCTTCACGCAGGAACTCGGGATTCGAGACGACGGGGATGTCTGAACGACCCAAGGCCTGCTCGACAAGAAGTGTTGAACCGACGGGAACGGTTGACTTGTTGACGACCACTGTGCCGGGCTGAAGCTTTGCGCTGATCTCGCGAGCGGCAGCCTGGAGGTATGTCAGGTCGGCCGAACCATCGGCACCCTGCGGAGTCGGTACGCACAGGTACACGAACTCGGCGTCAGCGACTGCGTTCTCGGCGCCGAGAACGAAGCTGAGTGTGCCGGCTTCGATTCCTTCGCGAACGATCTCTTCGAGGCCTGCTTCATGGATCGGGATCTCGCCGCGCTTCAGCGACTCGATCTTCTCGGGGACGATGTCGGCGCAGATGACGTCATGGCCGAGTTTCGAGAAACAGGCGCCGGTTGTGAGGCCGACGTATCCGGTGCCGACTACGGCAATAGTGCTGGTCATCTTTGCTCCTGAGATGGTGCTGAAACACGCATCGGCACCCGCACGACAACCCTGAGTCTAGAGACGCAAAGTGGCAGGAAAGTTCATCCGCAGGATTGGCCTTCTGGCGGGCGCCCGCGGGTCGATTCGGCAGTGGTTGTGGGCGGGACTGTTGTGGGCGGGACTGTCGTGGGCGGCGCCGTGGTCGGCGAGACCGAGGTCGCGGGAGCGTCGCTGGCGGTCGATGACGGTGCAGTCGAAGACGGTGCGCTGGTGACGCCGAGGTCGGGCGGGGTGACCGATCCATGGGCCTGGACTGCGGCGAGCGTGCTCGCGAGGTCGCGCGGGAAGAGGTAGGAGACCTCGGCGTGGTCAGAGCCGATCACAAGCGTGATTCCCGTGGCAGTCGGCTCTTCGACGATGGCGGGGACGGGGTCGAGATACTGCGCCAGCAACTGGGCACCTCGGGCCGAACCAGGCGGGTGGATGATGACGGTCGTGTCGACCTCGACGAAAACCTGGCGTTGAACGGTGATCACGAACCCGGCATCGTCCTGGAGCGCGGCGGCCACGTCCTCGACCTGGACGAGGTCAGCGCCGGCCACGGAAAGCTGGACCTCGGTAGGGGTGACGCCGTCGGCTACCCCGCGAAAGATCTGGAACATCTCCTCGTTCGCACCGGGGACGGCCTCCAGGATTGCGGTCAGGTCTCCCCGATCCTCCACCGGCCTCACCACCAGCGAGAACCGATGCAGGGATTCGGGATCGAAGTCCGTGAACGCTCCGCCGAGGTCGATGAGTTCGGCAGGGGTCAGGCCCTGGTCGAGTACTACGCTGTCGGCGCCTGACTCGATGAGCGCCGACATCGCGGTGATGTTTCGGGCGCCGCGTGCGATCGCTCGCTCTAGGGCGAGCACCACGAAGTCCTGCTGCCGTTCGATCCGACTGAGGTCGGGTTGGTTCGGGTCGAGCAGTTGCCAGGTGCCGTCGATGTATTCTTCGTAGCGCCGCGACCGCACGTATGACAGCGCCGCGGCGCCGTCCATCAGATAGCAGCCTCCCACCGCAGGGATGTCGTAGACCGCGAAACCGGTGGCCTCGTCGCGAGCCGGGTTCTCGAACCATACCGATACACCGCCCAGCTGGTCGACCACTGAGCGAAAGGCCAGGAAGTCGAGCTGGACGTAGTGGTTCAGCTGGATGTCGAAGGCGTTGCTCAGTGCCTCGGCCAATAGCTCGGGTCCCTCAACCAGCGTGAGGGAGTTGATCTTTCGCTCCTGGCCATTGCGGGGGTCCTCGATGACCATGTCCCGCGGTATCGACATCACCCAGGCCTGGCCGGACGCCGGGTCGATGCGCACCAACGCAATCGTGTCGGCGTGGAATCGGTTCCGGGAATCGATGATCCGACCGTTGTGGATCGGGTCGTCGGGGTCGATCCCTTCGGCACTGTCTGTGCCGATGATCAGGAAATTCACCGGCGTCCCGGGAGGAGTATCGGTCATCAGAAGATCGCCGGAAAATAGCACGCGACCGATCTCGCCGACACCCGCATAGACACTTTGCACGAACCACGAGGCCGCCAGTGCGGCACCGATTACACCAAGGCACGCGAGGATCACGAATCGCTGGGGCCACGTCCGCCGCAGGACCACCTTGCCGTCAGCTATCACGGCGCCGGATCGTAGTGCACCCGTGCGGCCCTCGGGCATCGGCGGATCATGCGGGGCGGAGATGCACGACGTCGCCGGCGTGGAAGGACCGCATTTCCCCGTCTACATCCACGATCAACTCGCCGGCCGCGCCGATGTCGACGGCGACGCCTTCCACAAACGTCTCGCCGGGAAGCTCGACTCGAACCGCGCGTCCAATTGTCAGCGAATGAGCTCGCAGCTCGGCAAGCGCTCGCCTCGGGGTCTCTCGTCGCGACGCAAGGTTCTCGATCACCAGGCTCAAGATGTGATCTCGCTCGACCGGAGCGCCGACGGCCGACAGCGATGTTGCGCCGTCCCGGTCAGTCGCCCCGAGGTTCAAACCAACGCCGACGATGACCGCACCCGGACTCCCGGCGACGTACTCGGCCAGCACTCCCGCGAGCTTACCGGGTCGCGGACCCTCCTCGATCACCAGATCGTTGGGCCACTTGAATCCGACCGGGACGGACACCTCGGATGCCACCGCCTCCCGTACGGCGGCCGCCACCGCGACCACCATCAAGGACGCATCGTCAACGCCGGCCGGAAGCCGAAAGCTCATCAACAGGTGCTCTGCCTCGGTCGCTTCCCAGACCCGGTCGAGTCGCCCGCGGCCGGCCGTTTGCAGGTCGGCGACCAGTACACACGTCCCGAGGTCGCCGGCTCGCGCCTCGGTCGCCAGGTCCGTATTCGTCGAACCGGTTTGTCCGATGTGCCGGACCTCGATGCCGGCTCGTGCACCCGCGGCTTTGGCCCCAGGAAAAACATTCTCTGGCGGTGTCGCATGTTGGGTGGTCATTCGGCTAGTCATTAGCACGTGTTTGCCAAAGTACTAATCGCCAACCGGGGCGAAATCGCCGTACGAGTGATCCGCGGCTGCCGCGAACTCGGCGTCGCCACCGTCGCCGTCTACAGCGAGCTCGATCGCAACGCCCTCCACGTCCGGCTCGCCGACGAGGCATACGCGCTCGGGGGACAGACCGCGGCGGAGTCCTATCTCAACACCGATGCGATCCTCGATGCCATCGAACGCAGCGGCGCCGACGCCGTGCATCCGGGCTATGGCTTCTTCTCCGAGAATGCCGATTTTGCTCGATCGATCACCGATCGCGGCATTGCGTTCATCGGTCCCCGTCCTGAGTCCATCGAGGTCATGGGCGACAAGATCTCTGCCCGCGAAGCGGCCGAGAAGGTCGGTGTCTCCGGCGTTCCCGGCTCGACCGAGCTGCTCATGGACGCCGGAGAAATCGTGACGTTCGGCAACGAGGTCGGCTGGCCGATCGCCATCAAGGCCGCCTACGGCGGCGGCGGGCGCGGCATGAAGGTGGTCAAGAACGCCGACGAGGCTGCTGACCAATTCGCCTCAGCCAAGCGCGAAGCCACCGCGTACTTCGGTCGAGACGAGTGCTACATGGAGCGCTATCTCACCAAACCCCGCCACGTCGAAGTGCAGATCATGGCCGACAGCCACGGCAACTGTGTCTACCTCGGCACTCGAGATTGCTCGGCTCAGCGCCGCCACCAGAAGCTGATCGAGGAAGCACCCGCTGCCGGCATCCCCGCGGAGATCATCGCGGCGATGGGCGATGCCGCCGTAGCGGTGGCCAAGGGCTGCGGCTATGTCAACGCCGGCACCGTGGAGTTCCTCTACGAGGACGGCGGCTTCTACTACCTCGAGATGAACACCCGCCTTCAGGTCGAGCACCCGGCCACCGAGATGATCACCGGCGTCGACCTCGTCGAGATGCAGCTCCGGGTGGCCGCCGGCGAAGCGCTGCCGTTCAGCCAGGACGAGGTCCGGATTCGCGGCCACGCAATCGAGGTCCGTATCAACGCCGAAGACCCGGCAGGCGGAGCGTTCCTCCCCTCCCCCGGCCCCATCACGACCCTCAAGACCCCCGATGGCTTCGGCACCCGTTTCGACACCGGCTACGAAGCCGGCGACGAGATCAGCCAGTTCTACGACAACCTCGTCGGCAAATTGATCGTCTGGGGCCACGATCGGCCGACCGCCATCGCCCGAGCGCTGCGTGCCCTCGGCGAACTGGTCATCGAAGGCGTGGCCACCACCATTCCGGCCGACATCGCGATCCTCGAACATCCCGATTTCGCCGCCCTCGAACACTCGACGAAGTGGGTCGAGGACACCCTCGACCTCACTGGCGTCGGATCCACCACGGCCACAGCACCACCTGACGATGAACCGCGGGTCAGGCGCGATCTCGATGTGGAGGTCAACGGCAAGCGCTTCAGTGTCTCCATGTGGGTTCCCGAATCGGCGGCAACGGCAGCGCCCTCGGGCCCCGCGAAGCCTCGACGCGCCGGCGGTGCCGCCAGCGGAGGAAGCAACAGCGGCGAAGTCACCGCGCCGATGCAGGGAACAATCGTGAAGGTCAACGTCTCCGTCGGAGACAAGGTGGAAGTCGGCGACGCCATCGTTGTGCTCGAAGCGATGAAGATGGAAAACAACGTCGGTGCGGAGAAGTCCGGCACCGTCACCGAGATCCGAGTCAGCGAAGGCGACTCGGTTGGCGGTGGCGACGTCGTCGCCGTGATCGAATAGCCACCGTCGTTCGAGATCTACTCGGCGGCTTCGGCCAACGCTTCGGCGAGGGTCGGGTGCACGAGCAGGCTCTCGTGGATGTCGGTCACGGTAAGACCGTTCGTGACTGCGATCGCCAAGATCGAGATCAGCTCAGCCGCATGCCGACCAACGATTGAGCCTCCGAGCACAACGCCGGTGGCAGGGTCGGACACGATCTTCACGAAGCCGCGCGGATCGTCATTGATGAGCGCCTTGGCGTGCGATGAGAACGGCACCTTGGTGACACGAACCTTGCGGCCTTCCGAGAACGCATCGGTTTCCGCCAAGCCGACATCGGCGATCTCGGGCTCGGTGAAGATGGCCGACGCAGCTTTGTCGTAGTCGATCTGGCGTTCTTGGCGATGTGAGTACGCACCCATCGCGTGCTCCGCGATCTTGCGACCCTGCATCGACGCCACCGACGAGAGAGGGAGACGCCCGGAGAGGTCGCCTGCGGCGTAGATGTGCGCAATGTTGCTTCGAAGCTGATCGTCGACCGGGACATACCCACCCTCGGTTACGACGCCGGCGCTCTCGAGGCCGAGCTGATCGCTGTTGGGGATCGAGCCGATGGCGAGCAAGGCGTGAGAGCCGGTGGCCACGCGTCCGTCGTCGCAGGACACGACCACCTCGTCGCCGATGCGCTCCATTTTGGTGGCGCGGGCTCCCTTGAAGAGCCGGACGCCACGCCGCAGGAAGTCTTCCTCCAATGCCGCAGCCACTTCGGCATCCTTCTGGGGAAGTACATGCTGGCGGCTCACGACCAGCGTGACCTCGGCGCCCATCGACTCGAACATGTGGACGAACTCCACGCCCGTCACGCCCGATCCGACCACGATTGCATGGCTCGGCACCGACGATGGCGGATACGCGTCGCGGGTCGAGAGGATTCGATCACCGTCGACTTCGACCCAGTCGGGAATCCGAGGACGGCTACCGGTCGCCAACACGATGATGTCGGCATCGAGGGTGCGTTCGCCATCGGCGGTGGTGGCGACCACGGTGCGCGGACCCACGAGATGGCCGGTGCCATCGATCAACTCGACGCGCTGGCTCGTGAGCAGCGAACGGACCGAACCCTCGAGGCGCGTCTCGATGGCGCGGAGGCGCTCACGCAACTGGACCAGGTCGACGTCTGATTCCACTTCGGACAAGCCCATACGGACAGAGCGACGCAGGAACGAACGGGCGTTGCCGGTGGCGATCATCGCCTTCGATGGGATGCAATCCCAGAGGTGGGCGGCTCCACCGATCGTGTCTCGTTCGATGAGTACCACCTCGGCACCCAAGCGCGCGGCAGTGGTGGCACAGGTGTTCCCGGCCGGTCCACCGCCGATGATCACGATCCGTGTTCTCATTGGCCGGAGGCTAGCCGCGGACATATACGTTCAGAGACGATTCGTCGGTGTCGACGGTCCTCAGCACTAGGTTCAATCGCTGTGAACGAGATGATCCGCGTCGGGCTCGACGTCACGCCACTGATCGGCGCCCCGAGCGGAATCCATCAGGTCACGCGGGGGCTGCTCGATGCCCTTCGGGCGCGAGATGACATCTCGGTCTCCGGGTGGCTGCTCTCGGCACGCGGTGCGATACCCGAACTCGGGATCGACGTTCACCGGTCGCGGCTGCCGGCGGAGCTCGTACAGCGATTCTGGCGCCACAGCTCGTTTCCCGGAATCCGCCGAATCGCGGGCGACGTAGATGTCGTGCACGGCACGAACTTCCTTGCTCCTCCATCGCCTCGCTCAATCATCTCCGTGCAGGATCTGACGCCGCTCTCTCACCCCGAGTGGGTCCAGCCCGCGGTTCGGTCAAAGGCCGGCGCGCTCGAACGGGCGCTGGCGCAGGGAGCCACGGTGCACACATCCTCGGAGGCGGTCGCCGACGAGCTCGTGCAACTCATGGGGACCGATGAGGACCAAATATGTGTCGTGCACCATGCGGTTCGCGAGGTCGAGGCCGCGTCGGCAGACCTCGCGGCTCGGCTAGTAGCGAGCGAGCGCTTCATCCTCGTCCTGGGCACGGTCGAACGCCGCAAGAACGTCGAGGCCGCAGTGGATGCAATCGCTGCCCTTCCCAACGACATCAGCCTGGTGATCGCCGGACCACGGGGCAACAGCGAGAGCAGCGTTCAACGGGCGATCAGCGAATCGCCCGCTCGAGACCGGATCGTTCGCCTTCCCGACATCAGCGCAGCAGAGCACGCCGCTCTTCTCCGCCACGCGCTCGTCTTGTGCTTCCCCTCGTTCTATGAGGGTTTCGGCCTGCCACCACTGGAGGCACTGCGTGTCAGGACCGCGGTAGTCGCCACGGCTGTCGGGGCACTACCAGAGTTGATCTCGGACCGAGTCCCGCTAGTGACGCCGGGCGACACGGTTGCGCTCACCGAGGCTCTCGTGGCCGCAGCAGAGGCGCCTGCTGTGGACCCTGTGGTGGTCGAACGCATCACGGCCATGACGTGGGAACGTTCTGCCAAGGAGATGACCGCGGTCTACCAGCGCGTCACCGACAACAACAGCTGAACCGCTACGAGGCGACTTCTCGGTGCAGCATTGCCGCAGCCTGAGCCCTGGTGACGTCGTCGCCCGCGGCGAAGGTGGTCGGCGTGATGCCAGTCGTGATTGCCTGTGCCTTCGCCCACGCCACGGCGACTGAGTAGTACTGGCCCGCGGGTACGTCGGCGAAGCCATGCGCAGGCTGGATGCCGGGCGATCCCGCCCGGCGCCAGAGCAACGTGGCCAGTTGACCTCGGGTGACAGCGGCATGGGGAGCGAATGTGGTTGGTCCGGTCCCTGTCGTGATGCCTTCAGCCTTGGCCCACGCCACCGCGTCGTTGAAGTAGGTCTCGGCACCCACGTCGCTGAAGCCATGGGCCGGGTACCCGGTCGGCGTGCCTTCCTGGCGCCAGAGGAAGGTCACCATCTGTGCCCGGGTCAGGGCCAGGTTCGGGCCGTAGAGCGTGGGTGTGATCCCGGTGGTGATCTCCTCGTCGACCATCCATTCGACCGGAGTGGCGTAGTAGGCCGCGTCGGAGACGTCGCAGAAGGTGCCGGACGCTCCGGCGAGTGCGCAGAGCGAACCACTCGGCGCGCCAGATCGGGCCGGCGACCAACCGGCCATTGGCCATGCGTCGGTCGCCGTTGTCGGCGGCAACGAATACGCGGCGACACGCGTATTGCCGTTCGGGGTATTGAAGCCGGTGAACACGATCCGACGTTCACCGTCAAGAATTCCGATCGCAGGAGCTGCCTCGTGCGACCACGCAAAGCTCATCCGATTGGTCCAGTACAGACCACTCTCGAGGGATGCGCCGTTGTGGCCGTCGAGAAGGGCCAACCCCTTTTCGGTGCCGATGACGACATCCTGGTCGCCGTCGCCATCGAGATCAGCGATGGCCGGGGATCCAGTTGCGCGGCCTGTTCCGAGGTGTGCGAAATCGGGAATCACCGACCAGTAGGTCGCCCCGGTTCCGTGCCATGCCCAGACCTTGTTGTCCCACGAGCCGATCACGACTTCGGGTATTCCATCGCCGTCGAGATCGCCGAGCGCAGGATTGCCGATGACCGTGCCGCCCGTGCTCTGCGGCCACCCGGCGACATTGGAGCCGTCGTCGAGGTGGAAGGCGAAGACCTTGGTGTGGTCGCTCGCGGTGCCGGTCACCGAGTTCCAGTTGTCGCCGGTACCGACGATCGCTTCGGGTCGGCCATCGCCGTTGATGTCACCGATGGCGGGAGACGAGTGGAAGACCTCGTTGGCGGTGCGGTTCCACATCTCCGTCACCGTGCCGTCCTCCCAGTCGAGGGCTCGAAACACACCACCTTGGTGGTCGAAGTAACCGCCCAGAGTCGAGTCACCACCGACGAAGATCTCCATGTCATCGTCGCCGTCGGCATCGAAGAGAGCGGGCGAGGACCAGACCGAGTCATCATTGTTGACCGGGAAACCCGACAATGGCTCGCCGAAGCGATCGACGGCCCAGATCATGAAATCGAATGAGGCGAAGACAACATCGAGGTTGCCGTCGCCGTCGACGTCACCGATCGCCGGCGTCGAAAACACACCTTCGCAGTAGCCGTCGAGATTACCCGTATTCGCCCACACGTCGCCTGTGTCGCGTCCGTGATCGAAGTTCCACTCGAGGGCACCCGTCTTGCCGTCGAAAGCGACGACGCTGCCGTTTTGGTTGGCGACCCACGTGGATCCCACACCGACGATCACCTCGGGCGTGCCGTCCTTGTCGATGTCGGCCACCGCAGGACTCGAGTCGATGGCACTGGCGCCGGACTGCCCCTGACAGCCGGGCCCGATGCCGGGAACTGCGGCGCTCGCCCACTTCAACGTGCCATCGGCCTCATAGGCGCGAAGCTTGCCGTCCTGGTGGCCGAACACGACCTCGTTGGCGCCATCGGCATCGATGTCGGCGATAACCGGTGAAGAGGATCGGTTCCAGCCGTCGAGAAGGAACGCCCATTCCTTGTTGTACGGCGTGGCAGCTTGTGCCGGAGCAGTTGAAAGCGCCACAGAACAGAGGGTGAGGGCGGCAACTGCCGAAAGTAGACGTCGAGCCATGCATGATCATTCGGTCAAGACCACGCCGCGCCTGAGCAATCTAGCTCAGGCATTCGGTCACACGGGGTCACCGAGATCGATCAACCAGTCCTCGCCGTGCCGGGAAGCGCGTGCGCCACCCTCGACCGCTGCCGTGGCGATTGCGGCCGCATCAGCCGCTGCATAGGCCGGGAACCCCTGCTCCGACCCGGTGTGCAGGATCACATACCGCACGTCGAGCCGGTCGATGGACGAGAGTGCTTCCGCGGCCGGGAAGCTGTTCAGAACATCACCCAGCCCGTCGAATTGCTGGGGCGCCGATCCGGAATAGCCGTTCACCCGGGGGTTGAAGTCGATCGTGGCGTGATACATCCGTGGCGCTTCGACGAATGGCCAGGCGAATCCATCGTTCGGCGTTTGGATCGGCAACTCGAGCACCACGCCATCGTCCATGTCGGCGATTGCCTCATAGACCAGCCGGCGATCACCCTCTGGCACCTCGACTCGTCCCATTGGTCCGCCCACCTCGATGATGATCATGAGCACGACAAACGGAACGAGCGCCGCTCGCAATCTCGGGTTCACACGGGGTTGGAGCCAGCGAACGGCGAGAACCACGAGCACGGCACCGGCCACGAAGGTCACCACCGCGAAACGTGCGGTGGCACGTACCCCATCGAACCCGGGAACGTACGAGTGGAAGAGCCGGAACGGGCCCGGCCAGCCGTTCGGTGACGGCCCGAACGCGAGCACGAGGGCCACGAGTCCGGCGGCGACGACCGCGATCAACTCCTCGGAACGAACGCGGCCTTCATCGAGACGCGGCCCTTTCCGGATGAGCACGACCATGAGCGCGGCACCGATGAGCCCAAGCCCGAGCGCGGTGAATCCAACGAAGTAGGGATGCTCACCAGGCCGTCCGAACGAGTTGAGCGAATCGAGCGAACTACCCCAACTCCAGTTGTCGCGCTGCGGGGTGATGAGATCACGCAAACCCAGCGAGTTGGCCGGCTCGTACCCGCGACTGACGCCTTGGGTGTCAAGGGTGCGCCGATACAACAACGCCACCGGCCCCATCACCGCAGCTGCACCACCGGCCGCAGTGATGGCCACGGGCAGCAGAGAACGGATCGGCGGCAGCGCTCGGCGAACCGCCATCGTCGCAACGACCGCAACCGCGGCAACGACCCAGATGAGCCCGTACAGGACGTTGGCCAAGGCAAGCACCACAGTCGCCGCCGCCAACGCGACGCCATCGCGCTTGCGCTTCAGTTCGACGGCTCTCAACAGCAGCAGCAGACACAGCGAGATCAGCCCGAACGTCTGGAGCTGAGGATGATTCTGCTGACCGAACACGAAGCTGTTGCAGCAGACGACCACGGCGAAGAGAACCGCGAGATCTTCTCGATCGAAGAGCCGCTTCCCGAGGGCATGGGCCGCCACCAGCGCAAAGACGAACATGGCGATGACCAACAGGTTCAAGGCAACGATTCCGTCACCGCTGAGCCAATTCAAGACGCCGAACACCGGGGCGAGTGACAGCATCGAGTCAGACAGCGCCAACGTGTTCGCGTGCGGGTAGAAGATGTTGGCGTCGAAGACGTCGAGCGGCTGGGTCGCCAAGCCGTGTGCACCCCACGACAATGTCCACGTGAGGAACATGCTGTCGCCGAGGTCACCGGCCACCGAAGTCGAGATCCGGTGCGGCGTGGGTTGGAGTAGCAGCACGGTGAGCCCAAGCCACAGGAGCCACCGCTTCAGACGTAAGCTCACGCCGTGAACTCCGTCGCCGAACTCGACATCTCCATCGTCTTGCCCGTGCACAATGAGGCCGGACACCTCGAAGCCGAGCTCACCCGTATCCATGAGTCCATGAGCGCATCATCGTATTCCTGGGAACTGATCATCGTCGATGACGGTTCGAGCGACGGTTCAAGCGATATCGCGATGGGCCGTCCGAACACTCGCGTGATCCGTGCAGAACGCAACGGCGGCGCCGGTACGGGTCGCCGTATCGGGACCGAAGCCGCCAACGGACACATCGTGGTCTGGTCCGATGCCGACATGTCGTACCCCAACCATCGCATCCCCGAGTTGGTCGCCGAGATGGGTGACGCCGATCAGATCGTCGGCGCCCGCACCAGCGAGGAAGGCACGCTCAAGATCTTCCGGGTCCCGGCCAAGTGGATGATCCGCCGACTCGCCTCGTATCTCACGAAGACCAAGATCCCAGACCTCAACTCCGGCTTCCGTGCCATGCGCCGCGACGTGGCACTGCAGTACATCCATCATCTACCTGCCGGCTTCAGCTGTGTCACCACGATCACCATGGCGTTTCTGATGAACGGCTATCAGGTGAAGTACGTCCCGATCGACTACGAAACCCGCGCCGGCACATCGAAGTTCCACTGGCTCGCCGACACGCGACGCTACGCCCTTCAGGTCATCCGGATGATGTTGTCGTATGACCCGTTGCGGGTGATGCTCCCCATCGCCACCCTTCTCGGACTCATCTTCGTCGGCAAGCTCGGCTACGACTTGGTCGACAAGGACTTCCGTCCTGCCGCCAACACACTGCTGCTCGGCTTTGCCATGTTCCAGGTGCTGGCTGTCGGGCTGTTGGCCGACCTGGTGGTGCGGGTGAACAAGCCACAGTGCGCAATCCGTCCTGCCGACGTCATCGAGCGGAGCTAGTCGAGCCGGTCCAGCAGCGCTTCATAGCGCGCCCGGACCGACTCCCAGCAGAAGAACCCCTCGGCATAGCGACGGCCCGCGTCCGCCATGTTCTGACGAAGAGACTCACTACCCAGGAGCCGGCTCAGCGCCACCTCGAAGTCGGCGATCCCGGTGTACCAGAGACCCCCGCCGGAGTTCTCGCAGTGCTCGCGTAGGGGGAGGCACCACCCGTTGACGAGTACCGGCGTTCCCACAAGAAAGGCCTCCGGGACCACGATCGAAAACGACTCGTGCGGGGAGGGGTTGATCAAGACGTCGGCCGCAGCCAGCAGACCGAACTTGTGCTCGGCATCCACAGGCCCGAGCACGACCACACCGTCAGTTTCAGGCAGAGCGTCGATCACCGGGCCGGCGAGCACCAGCCGACCACGGCCGGTTCGGGCGCGGAAGTCCGAGAACCGGCGGACGAGTTCGTGGGTGCCCTTCCCGATGTCGATCCGGCCCAGGGCCACGACGAATGGCTCGTCGCCGAGACCGAGCGCTGAACGTGCCCGTTCGGGATCAACCGGGCCATCGACCTCGATCGGCAATCCGAGGACGACCTGTGGATGACCGCTCGTTGATGGGAACCGCTCGAGTATGAGGTCCTGCTCGGCTCGGCTGTGGTGGGCGAAGCCGGAGGCGGCACCGAACACCTGCTCGAAAATCCGAAGGCCGAGAGCCGGCTCGGGATGACACGCGCCGTGCATCACCGAAGGGACTCTGGCGCGCAGAATGCCGCGAGCCGTCGGTTGATAGAGGTAGGGGTAGAAGCCGAGTACGCCACCGTCGACCTCGGCGACCGCGTCCAGCAGGGCTGCACTGGCAGGCCCCTGACGGTCGATCCAATCCCACGCTTCGGCGCTCGACACACTCCCGGCCTTGGGCAACACCCGATCGCTGAGCCGATCGAATCCCGGGTCGCGAGGATGGTCGACCCGGAATCGGTTGACCCGGACGCCTTCCTCCAACGTCTCCCCGGCGGCGAACTCGTCCGCCCAGGTGACGTGAGAACGGGCACAGCTGCTGAGGACCTGCACATCCCAACCTTCAGCGGCGAGTCCGACGGCGAGACTTCGGGCGCCCTGCTCGGCGCCTCCGTGCACGTCCGCGCCATAGCGGGGTGTGACGAAGGTGACGCGACGACTCATCGGCCTGCCTCCAGAAAGCCGGCCAGCGCACGGATGTTGGTGCGACGAGACACCGGTCCGGCGAAATTCGCGGCCCGGGCGTATCCCGCCGAGCGGAGCGATTCCCGCAACTCTGCGTCGGACAGGACTCGGTGGAGAGCGGCGGCGATCGTGGCCGGGGCCTTGTCGCCGAGCAACAGTGCGGCATCGCCGACCGTCTCGGGAACCGCAGCCGCTCGATGGGCGACCACCGGGAGGCCGTGATGCATCGCTTCGATGATGGGCACACAGAACCCTTCATGAGCAGACAGGCATGCGAATACATCGGCACGCTCGTACCAGGACGCGAGCTCACCCCCCGAGACAGCGCCTGTGAAACGCACCCGCTCCCCGATTCCGAGCCGACTGGCGAGGCGCCGAAGTGCGCGTTCGTACCGTCGCGAGGCCATGGATCCCACCAGGACCAACTCCGCCTCGGGACGTCTGGAACCCAGTGCCGCCATCGCCGCGATCAAGTCATGATGGCATTTGTTGGGAGCGACGCGACCCACGAAGAGCACGGTCCCACCGTTGGTGGGGGCAAGCCGATGCTCGCGCTCAGCAGCGGCGGGTAGGGTCCAGAGAACGGGGGCAACGTGAACATCGCCGAACCCGGCCGACCGCATGTCGCGGGCGTTGAACTCTGAAACCGCCAAGCCACCCCGAGCAACCGGCGCCAGCTGATCGAGTTGTGAGCGACCCCAACGCAAGCCCGAGATCAGGTCTGCGTCCCATGCTTCGACGAGTTCTGGCGGCGTCACATTGTGATAGTTGACCACCACGGGGATTCGCTCCCGGATCGCTCGATCGGCGATATCTGAGCCGATCGCGTGCTGAAGAACCGTCAGGTTCGCCGTTGCCTTCCAGTCCTTGAGCAGGGTGACCGGCTCGTCAGAGGTGACGAACTGCACGACGATGCGAACGTCGGCGCCCTCGTCGACCAGGAGGTCGCGCATCAAACGGGTGTGGTTGCTCGTGGCGTCGTGAGACCCGAGCTCTGAAAGGAGCAGATCAACGCTAAGACCCTTCACCTCGCCTCCAGGAGTGGCCGAAGGGCTGCGGCAAGGGCCGCTTCGGCCATCTCCAGATCGAAGTCGGTAGCTCGGGCGACTCCGAGTTCGGCCATGCACGAACGGAGACGATCGTCGCCCAGCAGGCGATCGACCGCGCCGGCGAGCGCCACCGGATTCGGACCGTCGATGAGCAGTCCAGCATCGCCGAGCGTCTCGGGCACCGCGGCGGCATCTCGAGCGACCACCGGCAACCCCGCGGCCATCGCCTCGATGAGCGGGACACAGAAGCCTTCGTGCTCCGACGCCGACACATAGACCGCTGCCTCGGCGTAGAGCTGATCGAGGGTGGCATCGTCGATCGATCCATGGAAGCGGACCGCATCCGTCAGGCCCAAACGCTCCACCAACTCCCGCACGGCAGTGGCATACCGCTCAGAGGAAACACCGCCGACAAGATCCAGCACCACGTCGGGTCGACGAACCCGAAGGATCGCCATCATGGCGATCAGATCCTCGTGTCGCTTGTTCGGCGCAATGCGCCCGACGAAGAGCACGCTGGCTTGGCGGGCCACGGGCGCGAGGGCCTGGCGAACTCGTGGCGGTCGCCAGAGCACGGGGACGACAGTCACCTGTTCCATGCCCAACGCCTCCAGCTCAGCCGCGTTGTAGTGGCTGTCGGCGATAGCCGAGTGTGCGTGCCGGGCGAGTCGGGAGAGTTGACGGCGGGCCGCGTCGAGCTCAGCGCCGATATGGGGCTCCCAAGGTTCAAACGAGCTCGATGGCGTGACGTTGTGGTAGTTCAGTACGAGTTTGGTGTCGGACTCCAACAGGTGCTCCGCCACCGGCGATCCCGTGGACATCTGGTAGATCAGCAGATCTGGCGGGGCAAAGCGTTCGTGATCCCGAAAGTTGTGGGCAACCATCCCAGCATCGGCGTTCACGTGAGCGGCAAAGTTCTCGACAACACAGCCCATCGACCGCAGCACTCGATCCACTCCGACGGTGTGCTGGCCGACCGCATCTCGACCGGCGAGCACAGCCGTGAACTGATGAACCCGCGGCGAATTCACGGTGTTGTGGCGATGACCAGGCGGGTTACTCGAGGCCCGGGCGAGTCAACCAGGCTGACGGCCGCCCCACGGCGCTCCAACAAGTGCGCCCACGTCTCCGGCGAGATTCCTCGGCCCTGCCGCAGCTCGGCTTCGATAGGTGAACGATTGCCCGGGTCGGCAACGGCGACAACAACACGACCACCGACAGCGAGGCGATCCAGGGAGATGTCGATCAGGTCGACCAACATCGCGACAGGCAGCGTCTCCACGAACCCGGCCAGGACGAGACCGTCGACCGATCCGGTTTCGAGTTCGACCAGATGGGTCCGGGGATCACCGGTCCGGAGATCAAGCCCGCGTTCGACGCCAGGCAGAAGCGCCACCGCATCACGATCGACCCCGTACGCGGATCCGCCTGCTTCGTCCAGCGCTGCCACAACCTCACCGTCGCCACAGGACAGCACCACCGTGCGACCGGAGCCCACTTCTCGAGCAATGGCGGCCGAGGTTGCCGGCGAGGGTGCGTCCGGCGGGTCGAGCAGTTCTCGGTCGTCGCGATAAATGCCGACGACGTGCTCGACGTGATCGAGGCGCTCGTTCATCCGTCGCAAGAGCCGCGTCAGCACGCCGGAGAATGCATTCATCTGATCGGTGACGTAGCGGAGGTACCAGTACGTGGCCTTCCTGATCGCGCCCTTGACCTCACGGACGCCGCGCCGCTCCCCTATCGGCGCATCAACGTCGATGAGTGCCAGTCGATCGGCTCGGTCCAGCAGCAGCTCCCCTGGATCATCTCCCGCCGCACCCGGGGGCGCGACGTCGATCCAGGCGCGCTCGATGTCACGCTCGAGCCGAGCCAGCTCGGGGTCCTGTCGACGACGGGTCTCCGCATCGGCTTCGATCTCGGCTCGTATCCGGTTGATGTCGAACGACTTCTCTGGCACGCCTGGACGCTACCGGTCAGAGGTCGCGCGCGAGCGGAGTCGGGTCGGGGCAACCCAACACCCGACGCAGGCGAGCAGCGCGAGCAGGAAGACCGCAACACTCAGATCGAGACGTCGTGGCCGGAAGTTCAGCTCGACGGTGTGTTCGCCTGCCGGGACGACTACTCCGATGAACGACGCTTCGGCCTGCACGATGTCGGCGGACTGGCCGTCGATACGAGCGGCCCAGCCGGGATAGTTGTTGACGGAGAACACGACGAGATGTGGTTCGTCGGATGAGACATCGGCACGAATCGAATCGGTCGCATACTCGACCCCGTCGATCCGCCCGGCGACCGCGGAACCGAGGTCGACCAACTCGTCAACCACCGCGACCGACGGATCTTCTCCGGTTCTGGTCGCAATGATTCGAGCTGCCGCTACGGGATCGGGTTCAACGACGGCACCCGCAAAGCTCCGAACCCCGGTCGCCCCGAGTCGCTCCGTCAGCAAGACATCACCGGCCCGAATCAGCCGGTAGTCGTCGCCGCCGGCGATCGTGCCGAGAACCGCCGCGCCGTCCTCGCCTGCCGCCACGACGACTGCACCCCCGACATCGGCGCGGATGCTGACTTCGATCGGCGTACCCGGGGTGTAGTGCTCGCCCACGAGCGCGACCGGCATGAGGAACCAGTCCGATCGCTCGCGCCAACGACGGTCGACATGCGTATCACCATCGACTTCGATCGTGACCGTCACGAATGAGGGTTGGGGGATCGATAAATCGAAGACCACGGCGCGGAGACCACCCGTCGGCACGGTTGTCTGTCCGGTCAGCTCATTCACCGCGTCGAGCTGAGTGGGGCCGAACGCGGGCTTGTGCAACTCGCCGATCGGTGTGCTGTCAGGGAACTGAGCCCAAACACCGACGGCCATCGCGTCCCAGACAGGACTCGTGAGGTCGGTGTCGATCCCGATGTTCGGGTAGGTGGGTGTGCCCCCGCCCGCTGGCAGCAACATGTTGGCGTCGATCGCTCGGAACAGTTCCTGGTAGCCGGACGGCTTCAGCAGCTGCCCGCGCGCATCGTCGATACCGAAGTGGGCGGTGGTGGCGGGGAAGAAGGTCCGCCCCTCCCCGGCAAGGCGTTCGCCGGGATCAAGGGCCTCCTGCACGACGGCGTGAGCGGGGGTTGCGTGAAGCCGCTCCGCGCGACTGACGATCGTCGGCACGGGCATGGCGAAGAACAAGAGCTCGAACGCAACCACGGAAACGAGCGCCCACCCCGCGACGCAAGGTCGGATCCATCGGCGCCACCGGGCGACGAGGACTGCCACCACTGTCAACCCAGCAATAGTGGCGACCGCGCTCGTGGCAACCGACTCCTCGATCGTTCCCGCGGCACGAGCAGCGCGGACCCAATGGCGGACAGATGGGAGCATCACGATGCCAACGGCCATTGCGATCAACGCCGCGAAACGAAGCCCTCGTCGCACCTCGATTCGATCACCCTCGTGCCACGAATTCGCCCAGCGGTCGACGCCAAGCCCTGCCAGCGCGGCTCCGGCGATGGCGATGAGTACTTTCGCCCTCGTCATCAGGCCGCCCTGGTTCCCGACAATCGAGTCGAGTGCCGTACCGAGCGGGCCGCCGACATAGGCGACGAGCACGCCGAGAAGCCCCACGGCGGCCAGGGCGGCCGTCACCGACCGACGGGCGCGGTCAGCGAGTCCTGCGCCAAGACCCATGAGAGCGAGTAGCAGCACGGATGCACCAAGGTGGGTATTGAACTCAACCCAGTTGCCTTCGCCGAACCATGGCGCCCCGACGGCATCAGCACCCCAGACCGATGGCGCCAGGGCGCTGAGTAGATATTCGGTGCCGGCCGACGAGTCGTTCGGGCCTTGACCGCGATGCGACGTGTCAGCCCAGTCCAGGTACTCGCCAAAGGCGATCAGATGGGGCGCGGCGAGACCCACCGCGAGAAGAGCCGCAACGCCACCGACAATCCCGAGCGTGAGGAGCCGTGAGCGATCATCGGCCGCCAGTGTTGGAGTGACGCGAACAACGGCGTAGGCCGCGGCCCCGAGAAGGACGTAGAGGCTGACTTGCGGGAAGTTGGCCCAGATCATTGCCGCGACGATCACGCCGATCGGAACAGATCGGCGGAGACGGGGATCCTGGATCGCTCGTTCGATGGCCCACAGGAGTCCCGGAGCGAGAGCCGCCACTGACGAGTGAGGCCAGTTCATCCATCCGACCATGAACCCGGAGAAGCCGAAGGCAAGACCACCGGCAAGGGCGCCGATACGACCGCTGCCGAGGGCACGAATGAATCCGGCCATCAAACCGATCGCCGCGAGCGCGCGTATGGCGGCGACCAGCCCCGGAGCGAACCATCCCGGCACAACCAGATACCCGACGTTGAAGATCGGCACCCCCGCCTTCATCGACGGTTGGCCGCCCGCCAAGCGAGGGTTCCACCAGCCGAACTCACCGGAACGAATGTCGTGCGCCAACGACTCCCAGTGAGCATGGATGTTGATCGGGTCGCCCGGGCCGTTTTCGTAGGTGTAGGACGCCGGACGATGCGCGTCGAACGGAGCTGCAGTGGCCACCAGATCGTGACTGACGAGGGAGCCG
Organism: Acidimicrobiales bacterium; assembly: GCA_029263175.1. GTDB lineage: Bacteria > Actinomycetota > Acidimicrobiia > Acidimicrobiales > Aldehydirespiratoraceae > JAACCU01. The sequence goes on from JAJCXZ010000016.1 coordinate 71,511, forward strand.
CCACCGATCAGCGCTCGCCAGAACGCGAAGACCACGATCGCCACGGCCACCAGAGCAGGCAGTCGTCGATCACCCAGGAACCGTCGCATCGCCCCTGGACGCTACCGTCGCGGGCAGTCCATGGCCGTTCTCCTCCTCTCGCTTGCTGACACGAGCCCCGTCCTCGTGGGTTTCCCCGACGGCGCCCGGCTCCACGAACTGGCGGCTGACATCATCACCAACGCGTTCAGTGCTGACCCGTCCATCGACGCGATCATCACCGACGCGATCGTCGACGGAGTGAGTCGGCGACGCCCGGGGTGGTCACCCACGACAGTGCTCACCGACCCGACGGAACTCTCGCTTCTCGCCGTCCGCGGCGACCGTGCACCTCTCGGCGGAGGTGCACTACACGAACGGATTGCCGCCGCCCGGCTCCTTCACGCTCAGCGAGCCAACGTCGCACACATCCCCGCGCCCCTCCTCACCTCGACGCGTGAAGCCGTGGATGGCGAGGCACAGTCGGCGCTCGACGGGTTCGCTGCCGCGCACTTCGATGACGCGAACTTGGTCGCGGCCGAACGCCCCGGCACGTTTCGGCTCAGGGGCGACAACTCGCCGGCCATGACCGCCGTGATCCCGACCGCAGGAACGCCCGGACCGGACGGTTCGCCGATGGTAGAGCAGGCGATCCTCGCCGCGCTCTCGGGCTCACCGGCGATGTCCGTCATCGTGGTGATCGGCGACGAATACCCCGGCGAGGCCACCTTCCGCGACCCGCGGGTGTCGGTGGTCCGTCGAGCTCCCGGACCGTTCAACTTCTCTGTGGCGGTGAACACCGGCATCCTTCACGCCACTACCGAACTCGTGATGCTGCTCAACGACGACGTGAGCGACGGTGCCGCTCACCCCGCCGACCTGGGCTGGGCCGATCAGATGGCAGTTCACCTTCAGGACCCGTCCGTCGGCCTCGTGGGTGCACTCCTGCGATACCCGAACGGTTCGATTCAACACGCGGGGATCGTGCTCGACGACGCGCGCCCGCTGCACTCCTTTGTCGGGTCAGCCATCGACGACCTGATCCACAACCACGCCGATGTTGCACGCGATGTGATTGCGGTGACTGGCGCGTGCATGCTCATCCGGCGGTCGGATGCGCTTGCAGTCGGCGGTTTCAGCACCGAGTTCCCGCTGTCGTTCAACGACATCGACTTCTGTCTGAAGCTTCGCCGGATGAACCGTCGTGTCATCATCGAGCCTGCCGCATCGCTGACCCATCACGAGAGCGCAAGCCGTGAAGCCGTCGCCGCGCCGTGGGAGTGGGACCGCTACATCGATCGATGGGGCCACGTGGAGGATCCGTGGTACCACCCCGGCCACGCCCGGCCCGACGATCCCCGTCATCTCGCCCGCAACGCCGACCATCTCGACCCGGACCAGGTGCCATTCATCGCCGAGCCGCGCGGCACCGCGATCCGATGTCGGGTCCACCACAGTCGTATTCCCGACGCCGGTTAGAGTCCGAACGTGTCCAAACCGCTGAACGACCCGATCGACAGCACCGATCCGGTTGCGCTCAAGGCTGAGATTCTTCGAGCCCGAGACGAAGCACACGGCGCTCGCACCGAGGCCGAGGTACAAGCCGATCGCGTCGCCGAACTGGAGGCCGAACTGCACGCACAAGGCGCCGTGCTCGAGGGCCTCGGGGTGGAGATGAACGCCCCTCTCGTGCGAATCGCTCGCTCGATCCAGCGCCGCCTTCCCGGCACACGGTCATGACTCGCCCGATCGACGATCTCCTCGGCGGTCTCGGCACCATCTCTTCGCCGTCCGCCGGAACACCGTCGTTCACCGTGATCGTCCGCACCCAGGGCAACCGACCAGGTTCGCTCGCCGAGGCACTTGCATCCCTCGCGGCCCAAACGCACTATCCGTTCGATGTCGTCGTCACCGTTCACGACGATGACCCCGACGCGACCCCTCGGGTCGAGTCTCTCGCCCGAGAGTCGGTCCTGCCCGACGCTGTGCGTTTTGTGCCCGTGATTGGCGGCGGCCGCTCACGACCCCTCAACGTCGGTCTGACAGAAGCCACGGGCCACTATGTCTGCTTCCTCGACGACGACGACCTGGCGATGCCCGACTGGCTCGCTGCGTTTGCCCGGGCGTTGTCCAAGAACCCGGGGGCCGTGGTCCGGTCAGTCAGCCAATCGCAGGCGTGGACCACTGACGGGGGCGCGGAGCCGGTTCGAGCCGTCGGTCCGATCGAACGGCCCTTTGCGCCGTCGTTCGACCTCCTCGCGCACTTCAGTCACAATGAAACGCCCATTTGTTCAATCGCTCTCCCGCTCGAGCTACTCCGTTCGGCGGAGATCACGTTCGACGAGTCGCTTCCGGTCTACGAAGACTGGGATCTCCTCATGCGAGTGGCCATGCTGGCTGGTGTCGTTTCCATTCCCGACGAGACCTCCCTGTACCGTCGCCTCGACGACGCCAACGCCGACAGCGCCGAGACGGTGGCCATTTGGGAAGCGACCCACACCAAGGTGCTCGACCGCTTGTCGGCCCGACCTCTCGTGCTTCCCGCGGGCGACGCCCGACGGCTGGCCAGCGCCCACTTCGACGTCGGCGGCGGAAGTCGCCACGATCGCGAACTCGTCGAAGCCCGTCAGGAAATCGATGAGCTCACGAAGTCGCCAGCGCGCTGGGCTGTTCGCTTCGCAAAGCGGGCGAGCGGAGCGGTCGGTGCCAGGATCTCAGCGCGGCGGCAATGAGCAGAACCCAGTTATAGGAGAACCACAACACAAAGCTCTCGGTGGCGTTCTCCACGACCAGAAACAGTGTCAACGCCAGCCAGAACCACGACCGGGCCGATGGTTGATGCCACGCCCAGCGCAGCGTGCCGGCGACCGCGGCGAGAACAACGACTGCCCAGAGGACGAGCCCGACGACACCGAGACCGAGCAGGATCTCGGGCACCGATCCGTGGGCACTGCCCCGTTGGAGCAGTTCGTGTTCGCCGATGAGCTCGGGAACGGTCCAGAACCCTTCGAACCCTGAGCCGCGAATCGGGTGGTCAGCGATGCGTTCGCCAACCAGGTCCCAGATGGTCCGCCGCTGCACGAATGTCGACTCGTCCCAGCGAGAAGCGACTGCCGCGACCGCCCCGAACAGCCCGAGAGCTCCCGTCACGGCCGCCGCGGCCGGGACCAGGGGTCCCGAGCGTTCGCTCATGAGTCGGCGGGTCCAGACAAGCAGCGTCGACCCACCGAGTGCGACGAACAGCGCTATCCATGCCGTTCGGCTTCCCGTGCCCAACAACGAGATCCCGGAGATCGCGAGCAGCCCCACCCCTGTCGCCCGACGCCCCTGCAGGACTCGATCGATCCCCAGAAGGAACGCCACCGCGCACACGGGCGCAAAACCGTTGCGATTCGTGAAGATGCCCTTCCAATCGTCGTTGCGATCGAGGCCGGTGCTCGACCAGAACACGACGAGCCCCACGCTGACGAGCACCAGCGTCCCGAACGCAACCGTGGCTGCCCGGCAGAACCGGTCGTGGCTCAGATCAGCGAGCACCCATGCGGTGAGCGGCAGTGCCATGTAGACCACGCCTCGCCACAGGGTCGGCTCGGGATTGACACTCCACAGCACCGACAACGCAGCCCACGCGCCAAACCCGACGGCGGCAGCCATGAGAACACGATTCGGACGAAAGAGTCGCCGCCCCGATACACGCTGCGAATCGAGCACCACGAGCAGCACGCTCAAGAGCACCGTTCCCACGATCATCGGCCGGACAATCGGACCCTCCCAAGTTCCGGGAAGATCGAGGCCCTTGCGTTCGATGAAGAAGAGCGGACCGTTGGTGAGTACCACCAAGGTGAGGGCCGCTACAGCGTCTCGCACCGGGCTCGTGACCATCTGTGCATCGTAGCGACGGTCGGCTCGCTAGGATCACAGCGCGCATCAGCGCCTGTCGAACCATGCCAACGTTGTCTCCCTCGGTGCGAAAGAGCGCCACGCTCATCTACCACTTCGCCGAGCGCGAATCGAAGGCTCGCTACAAGCGAAGCATTCTTGGTTGGTTCTGGTCGTTCATGAACCCGCTGACCACAGTGATCGTGTACAGCTTTGTGTTCGGTGTCGTCTACGGGGCCAAGGCGCCGCTGACCAGCAACGGCAATGCCGAGAACTTCGGCCTCTACCTGTTCACCGGGCTCGTGGTATGGAGTCTCTTCACCGGCATCGTCAACGGTTCGATGGGTTGGCTCACGAGCGTGAGCGACCTCCGCAAAAAGATCTACTTCCCCACCGAGACCGCACTGCTCGGTGGAGCAGCGGCGAATGCGGTGCAGACCAGCCTTGAGGTTGTCGTTCTGATCGCCATCATGCTCGTGGCCGCCAACCTCTCCTGGACACTCATCTTCTTGCCCATCGCGGTGCTCATGGCTTTGTTCTTCGCACTTGGTCTCGGATTCATCGCGGCGATCTACAACGCCCGCTATCGAGATATCCAGTACCTCGTCGGCATCCTGCTCAACGTGGCCTTCTTCGCCGTGCCGATCGTGTACACCCCAACGCTTCTCGACAACGACGACATCCCCGACATCGTCCGCATCCTCGTCGAGTGGAATCCGCCGGCCCTGTTCGTCGAGATCGCCCGCGACGCGACGTACTTCCTCGAAGTGCCCCAATGGAATCGGATGCTTGCGGCGCTGGCCTGGACCGTTGTCACCTTCTCGATTGGCTGGTGGTACTTCCGGGACCAGAGCATGGCCATCAGCGAGGAACCATGAACACCGGGTCCATCCACGTACGAGGTGTCTCCAAACGCTTCCGGCTGGAACGCAATCGGCCGAGCTCGCTCAAAGAGGCGCTCCTGCGCACCGGCAAGAAGAAAGATGTCGACGACTTCTGGGCCCTGCGCGACATCGATCTCGACATCGAGCCCGGCGCGTTCTTCGGTCTGATCGGCCACAACGGCAGCGGCAAATCCACCCTGCTACGCCTCATGGCCAACATCCATGCACCCACCACGGGTGAGATCGAGGCCACCGGTCGACTCTCGGCGCTGCTCGAGCTGGGCTCGGGCTTTCATCCCGATCTGACCGGTCGGGAGAACGTCTACCTGAACGGGGCCATGCTCGGCCTCAGCCGCCGGCAGATGGCCGAGTCGATGGACCGCATCATCGAGTTCAGCGGCATCGGCGAGTTCATCGACGAGCCGGTGAAGATCTACTCGAGCGGCATGTACGTGCGGCTCGGCTTCGCCGTGGCGGTCAACGTCGACCCTGAGATCTTGCTGGTCGACGAGGTCATCGCGGTCGGCGACGAGGAGTTCCAGCGCCGATGCATGGATCACATGCATCAGCTGCGCGACAAGGGCACCACGATCGTGCTCGTCTCCCACAACGCCGGTCTGATGAGCCGCCTGTGTGACCGTGTGGGCTGGCTCGACCACGGTCGCCTGCTCGCCCTCGGGGACGCGACCGAGGTCGTCGATCGGTATCTCGCCCACGTCAACTCCGCCGGCGACAACACCCTCACCACTCACGACTAGTCACGCTGGGGACAGCGCTTGCGCTGCGACGACGCAGCCCCAGTGTGACTTGCTCAGCCGCCGCGACGGCCGACGAGGAAGCCGCTCCCCCAGCCGAGATGAATGGTGGCGAACGCGGCGAGCAGGACCATGCGATTGCTGAGACCGGTCACCTCGCACCGGGTCGAAGCAAAGATCGCGGCAACGAGGTAGATCACCGGGATGACCAGTCCCAACAGGCTGCCCGCAAACAGCGCGCCGAGGGAAAACGCGAGACCGACCACAAGAGCGGGCGCCACGAGCTGCCGGATCCGGAGCGACTTCGGGGCCCGTAGCAGGCTGTAGCGCTTCCATGCACCGTACTGCCAGTGCTGATCCCACAATCGGCCGAGGGTCGGACGAGGGCGGTATTCAACGACGAGTTCGGGGTCGAACCACACCTGATGACCGGCCGCTCGCAATCGCCAATTGAGGTCGTAGTCCTGGTTGCGGCGCATTGACTCATCGAAACCACCGACTGCTTCGAGCGCGGCCCGAGAGAAGACGCCGAGGTAGACGGTGTCGACCGGGCCCTCCTCGCCATCTCGACGAAACCGCGCGGGCCCGGGGCCGAATGGCGAAGCCATTGCCTCGGCGATGATTGCCTGGCGGCCGTGACCGCCGACGGGTCGCTGGATACCGCCGACGTTCGCCGCGCCGGTTCGTGCGAGGGTCTCCGAGGCCCGGCGCAGGTATCCGGCGGGGAGAATCGACTGGGCATCAACTCGAGCAATGATCGGGCCAGCGCTCGCGGCGATCGCCAGGTTCAGTGCTGCCGGTGTAGCCCCCGATGGATTGTCGACCACCCGCACGTTGGGATTGGTGCTCGCGGCGGCCTCCGCTATGGCCCACGTGTCGTCATTGCTCGGCCCGACAGCGATCGTGATGTCGAACTCAGTGTCGACATCCTGAGCCAGAACGGCCTGCAGACAGGATCCGAGCGTGGCCGCGGCCTGCAATGCCGGAATCACCACGGAGATGCCCGGGGTTGTTGTCGGACTCAACGGGCGCTGCGGCGAAGCATGACGAACACGGTCTCCGCCATGATCGAAAGGTCGAGAACGGGCGACCAGTTCACGACGTACTGGAGATCGTGGCCGAGCTTGTACTTCGCGTCGGTCTGATAGTGCGCTCGGACCTGGGCCAGACCCGTGATGCCTGGGGGAATGTCGTGGCGACGGCCGTAGCCCGGGAGAATCTCCTCGAACCGATGGACGAACTCCGGACGCTCCGGGCGCGGACCGACGATCGACATCTCGCCCTTCAGCACGTTCCAGAGTTGTGGCAGCTCATCGAGACGAGCCTGCCGCAGCCAGCCGAGCCCGCGTACTACTCGGGGGTCGTCCTCGGTGGCGAGTTGAGCGCCGGCGGTCTCCTCCGCGTCGTGGCGCATCGTGCGGAACTTCACCAGCGTGAAGAGTTCACCGTGTCGGCCAACCCTCGTCTGGCGAAAGATCACGCCTCGCCCGGCACGAGCCCGCGTGTAGAGCGCCACTGCAGCGACCACCAGAATGATCAGGGGTGACAGGACCAGAAGCACCGCCAGATCCAGTGTGCGCTTGAGTCGCAAACGGTGGCCCGGCACCGCGTGGGTTCGGAGAGCCACGAAGGGCATCCCGGCGATCTGACGGCTTCGCTGGAGTCCGAGCAACGTGTCGACCGGGGTGATTCGTCGGTAGACACCGATCTTTCCGGCCTCGAACTCTTCCAGCGGGTGCGGGTAGATGGAATCGAGTGGGGCGCCGCTCAGGAGCAACACATCGGTGCTGTCGGTCTCTTCGACGGCCTCGGACAACGCACCAAGGCCGTCGGCGCGCCCGGCCACCTCGATGCCGCGGCCGCTCTCTGCCAGATGCTGCGCCGCCAACGACGCATCGTCGGGATTGCCGACGAGGAGGACACGAGGGCTCCCGAAGCGCCGGTAGCGGAGCCGGCGAGAGACAAGACGCATCGTGGTGACGCTGGCGCTGCCGAGCACGAAGAGCGCCGCCAGGTTGATCCGGGGCATCAGATAGCGGCCGGTGACCAGCGCGATGGTGGCGCTGATCAGGACCGCGGTACCCGTGAGCACGGTGGCCGAGGGCAGAACCGTCGGCGCTCCCAGGCGCTGCTCGTACTGGTACATCCCCCCGAAGTAGTAGACGACGAGATGGACCGCGGTGGCGAAGGCGAAGCCGATCAGATAGTGGCTCAGCGGGAACGTCGGCCAGTCGAAACCGAAGCGACCGACTGTGATCAGAACCATCAGCCCGTAGAGCGTGAGGGCATCGATCACATGGAGGAATCTGAACCCCCTTGCTCGCATTCGAGGCATGACCCGGCGTGAATGAGGTGCCTCGACGGCGGGAGGAGAGAGTGACTCGATCTGCATGAGGTGGTGGGTCGACGACAGAGGCCGGAACCTGCGTAGTGATGCTAATGCCGCTCGGTCAGGCTGAGCGGGCGCACTGGCTTATGAACGACGCGACACGCTCACGGACAAGGTCGAGCCCCTCGGGCTCATATGGCGTCAGCCGAGGGGGCCGATCGAGAGCGACGAGACCCTCCCAATCGTCGATCCGGCGAATGCGTTCCGTGTCGCCGATCTGTGCGACGAGCGAGCGAAGCTTGGCCTGTTCGCTGAGAACCACTGTGGGCACACCGTTCTGCACCGCAACCAGCGACGAGTGGTAGCGCGAGGAGATCAAGAGATCCGCACCGGCGATCGCATCGAGCGTCTCGTCGATGTCGGGAATGACGATCTCCGTCGAGGCGGCCATCCGCGGCGCAACCGCCTCGGCAAGTGCGGTATCGCGCTCACCGCGAACGCTGACGAAGGCCACCCCTGCATCCAACCGTTCGGCCACGACATCCAGAGCGGCCGCGATCGCGGGGGGATCGTCGCCGGCGATTCGGCGAGCAGCGGGCAGCAGTGATCCCGGCGCCACCGACCCACCGACCGCCACCACGATCCGGTTTCCGCCCGAGTCCTTCACCACCTTCCTCAGCGGCTGAGTGAACGCGATATCGGGCGCCACGGTTGCGTTGACACCGGCTTCCAGCATGGCCGCGGCCGAGTCCGTGTCGCGAACGATCGGTTCGCGATCACCGAGGGTGCGGCGCAACAGCCAGCGCGACGATCGGCGGCGCAGGACCTCGGCGCCGAGCCCTACCCCAGTGACCGGTGTGCCCCGCCAGCGACGGACCAGCGGTCCCGCCAGATGTCCGAAAAGGCTCCACGCGCTGCTCGAGTCTTGAATGATGCCGCCGGGACCAACGATGATCCCATCACAGGTCCGGCCGGTCCACGCCGTGGCCGGCCCCCATCTCACCGACTCGACGCCGTGGTGCAATTCGCTGGTGGCCACCGGGGCGCGGCTGGCAACGACCGCATGACCGCCGGCTGCAGTCACCAGATCGATCATGGAGCGGGTCAGTAGCTCGTCGCCGATGTTTCCTGCCCCGGCCCACCCGCAGATCAGTATTCGGGGCGCTGGAGTCACCTTGAGCAACCTAGCGGCGCTGGTAGCCTTGCTCCCGCATGTCCACTCCGTCTGTCACCCCTTGCCTCTCGGTTGTGATGCCCTGTTACAACGAGACGGCCACGATCGCTCAGATCGTCAAACGTGTGCTTGAAAGCCCTTACACGGCCGAGCTCGTCATCGTCGACGACGGCTCGACCGACGGCACACGCGATCTCCTCGAGACGCTCACCGATTCACGGGTGAAGGTCTTCCTTCAGCCCGTGAACCAGGGCAAGGGCGCCGCCATCCGGCGCGGCTTTCAGGAAGCCACCGCCGAGTTCGTCATCGTGCAGGATGCCGATCTCGAGTACGACCCGGTCGACTACGACCTGATGCTCGAGCCGCTACTGGGGGGCAACGCCGATGTCGTCTTCGGTTCACGATTCCAGTCCGGTCGGCCCCGCCGCGTGCTGTACTTCTGGCATTCGGTCGGGAACCGACTGCTCACCTTGTTGTCCAACATGTTCACCGATCTCAACCTCACCGACATGGAGACCTGCTACAAGGCCTTCCGCACCGAGGTCATCCAGGGGATCGAACTCGAGCAGGATCGCTTCGGGATCGAGCCCGAGATGACTGCCAAGGTCGCCGCCGGCGGCTGGCGGGTGTGGGAAGTCGGGATCTCCTACTCGGGTCGGACCTACGCCGAGGGCAAGAAGATCAACTGGCGCGATGGCGTTGCCGCCGTGAAATGCATCATCAAATACGGCATCGCCACCCGTGGTCAGAAGTCCGGTCACCTCCGAGGCTGAGGCTCAGATAACCCCGATCTGAGCCGATGAGAACGTCATGCGTTCGGATTTGGTCATCATCGGATTGGGTTACGTCGGACTACCTCTCGCTCAGGAGGCGGTGGCCAGCGGCCTCACGGTCGTGGGCCTCGATGTCAACGAGTCGATGGTCGGGGGACTGATGTCCGGCGTCTCGCATGTCGACGATCTCGACAACGGCGACATTGCGGCGATGCTTGCCCGTGGCTTCCGAGCGACGACCGATGCGACCTGTATCAGCTCCGCTGATGCGGTCGTGATCTGTGTTCCGACCCCGCTCAGTGGGGACGGAGTCCCGGACCTCACCGCCGTCATGGGTGCCGCGAAATCGGTCGGCGACAATCTCCGCGCCCGGACCCTCGTGGTCCTCGAGTCGACCACCTACCCCGGAACGACCGAGGATGTCCTTCGTCCCGCGATCGAAGCCGCCTCCGATCTCACCGCCGGGGTCGACTTCCCCCTGGCCTTCTCGCCGGAGCGAATCGACCCGGGCAATCCGACTTTCGGTGTACGCAACACCCCAAAGGTCGTCGGCGGCATGACCGCCGAGTGCACGGATCGGGCGGTCGACCTCTATGCGCGAATCGTCGACACGGTCGTGCCTACGGTCGGCACTCGCGAAGCAGAGATGTCGAAGCTGCTCGAGAACACCTACCGCCACGTGAACATTGCGTTGATGAACGAGATGTCGGTCTTCTGCCATGACCTCGAGATCGATCTGTGGGCCGCCATCGACGCGGCCAAGACCAAGCCGTTCGGCTTCCAGGCCTTCTATCCGGGCCCCGGCGTCGGTGGGCATTGCATACCGATCGACCCGAACTATCTGGGCTACGCAGTGCGGTCGCTGGGCTATCAGTTCAAGTTCGTGGAGCTGGCGCAGGAGATCTCCGGGCGCCGCCCGTCATATGTTGCGTTCCGTTCACAGGAACTGTTGAACGAAGCAAAGAAGTCGATGAATGGTTCGAAGGTCGTGCTTCTCGGTGTGACGTACAAGTCGAACATCAGCGACGACCGCGAGACTCCGGCCCGTCCGGTTGCGGCCAAGCTCAAGGGCATGGGCGCCGAGGTCAGCTACTACGACCCGTTCGTCGACCACTTCGAGGTCGAGGGCGAGACCCTGCCGGCGGAGCCCGACCTTGGTGAGGCCATCGTCTCAGCCGACCTCGTGGTGTTGCTCACCGCTCACGACGTGTTCATGGACGAGCCGCTACTCGGCAAGGCCGATCGCATTCTCGATACGCGCGGTTCGATCAGCGGCGACAACGTCGTCCGGATCTGATCGAGCGCAGCGAGAACCCTGCTTGCTGCTAGAAGAGCGCGCCGGTGGGGACCGGGACGCCTGCACCCCATGCGTCTCCGGCGTTGACGAGGCGCCACAGGAACGTGATCATCTGTGCTCGGGTCACGACGTCGTCGGGTGAGAAGGTCGTCGGCGTGGTGCCGGTGGTGATCGCGAACAACGCCATCCAGGTGACCGGGGCGGTATAGAACTGCCCGGCGGGAACGTCGCTGAAGCCGCTGTTGGTGCCGTAGTCGGGTTCGCCGGTCAGTCGCCAGAAGAACGTGGCGACTTGGCCTCGGGTGACCCCGGCGTCGGGTTCGAAGGTCGTAGGGGTCGTTCCTGTCGTGATGTCGAGCTCGGCGGCCCAGATGACGGCTTCGGTGTACCACGTCCCAGCGGGGACGTCGGTGAAGGGGTTCGCGATCGTGGGAGCCGGGCTGCCCATCAGGCGCCACAGAAAGGTCACCGCTTCGGCGCGGCTGAGAGTGCGGGCATGGTCGAACTCGGTCCCGCCGGTGCCGGTGGATACGCCCGTCGCCTTGGCCCAGTCGGCGGCGATCACCCAGAAGCCGTAATCGGCGTCGGTGAACGGTTCGAAGTCGAGAGCGGCCAGCGCTCGCGGTTCAGGGAAGCGGGGGTCACGGTCCGAGGGGCTCGGGGTCACGAACGTGATCATCTCGCCGGTGGCTCGGAGCAACTCCATCGACCGTTCGGGCGACCAACCGCTGTGGTTCCCATCGAGGAGCGCCAGCAAGGCGGCGACGTGGGGCGCAGCCATGGACGTGCCGTTGAAGCTCCCGATTCCATCGCCGTCATAGTCGAAGAGAACGGTTGAGTCGATGCAGACTCCCGGAGCGACCAGGTCGATCGCCGGCCCGACCTGGGTGAAGGGAGCAACCTCGGCGGGGACGTCGCTCGAACAGATGAAGCCAGGACCCGAGGGTGTGTGGCGGCCGGTTGCGCCGACTGCGATCACTCCGTCGAGGCACGCGGGGAACGCGACCGGTTGGCCGTCGGTATTGCCGCTCGCTGCAACCACCGCGATTCCGGCGGCATTGAGCGCATCGATGGGACCCGCCCAGGGACCCGGAGCACAGCCATCGGCGGGCCCACCCAGGCTCAGGTTGACGGCCGCGATGTCGGTGCCACCCTCGTGAAGCTCGAGGACGTGGCTGAGGGCGGCGAGAACCGCAGCCTCTGGAATGTTGTCGGCAGCGTCGTTCATCACTCGGATGGAGACGACCCCCACATCGGGGGCTACGCCGTCGACTTCGGTCTCGGCCCCGATCGTCAGCGAGCTTCCGGTGATGATTCCGGCCACATGGCTACCGTGGGAGCAGTCCTCGACAGGCCCGGTGCAGGGTGTGCCCGTTCCCGGCCCAGTGGCGGTCTTCGTACCGGAAACCGGACAACGGCTCGGGTCACCCGGCAGGAGTCCGGTGAGGAAGCATGCTTCGCCGACGACGCTGGCCGAAAGCCCAGGGTGAGCGGTGTCGATACCGGAGTCGATCACGGCGACGACCTTGCCGGTGCCCATGGCGCCTGCCGCTCGGATCAGATCCCCTTCCACGATGCCCACAGATGCTTCAACGAAAAGCTCCAGCCGGCGCGACTCGGTCACACCGCCGACGACCGAGAGCTGTTCGACCAGAGCCTCGCCGGCGTCGGTGGCCGCCACCGTCAGAAGACCGAAGCGGGGATTGCTGTCGATGACCTCGATGTTTCCGCCCGCGATCACGTCGAGCACCGCTCCCAGCTGTGCGGGATCGACCTCGTCGTCTACTTCCACGATCAGTGTGGCCGAGCGAGCAGATTGCGCATCTGCCATCGGCCCCGGCTGCTCCTCGGGTGCGTCCACCGCCGCGGCCTCTGTGGTGGCAGCAACCGTGCCCGAAGCAAGGAGGACGGTCAGCGCGGCAGCAACAAGTCGCATTTGGGGAGATCTCCGGACGTTTGCGATCTGCCCTCCATCGGCCAGACCGGACCGAATATTGACCCACGTTCACTTGCATCGCGGGTCAGGGGACCGGGGAGCGCCGTCCTGATGACGATTGTGTGACGATTCGATCTAAGATGTTCCTTCCGGAACGCGGGCGGACTGTCGTCAGGGACACGAATGCGTCGAACAACATTCGCCCGAGTGGCACTGCTGGGGCTCATCGCAAGCTTTGTCGTGCCCACCGGGCCGGCGGCCGCGGCGGTCCCCGACGAACCGTTCATCACCATCGTGGGCGGCGGCTGGGGCCACGGCGTGGGCATGAGCCAATACGGCGCGCTCGGGCGAGCCGAAGCAGGCCACACTCCCGAAGAGATCCTCACCTTCTATTACGACGGCACCACGATCGAGAATCGCTCCGAGGCGATCGACACGATCCTCGGCACCGGACTCCGGGTCCGCCTGAGCCCTCCACCCAATGGCAGTCGGCCCACGAGCGCCACCGTGACCGCCGAGGGAGATGCGAAGCTGTCGATCGAAATCGGCGCCTTCTCACAGGCGGAGGTCGGGGGGTCGGCAATCGTCACGATGGGAGCGATGGTCTCTGGTGCGGGCACACCTGCTGAAGATGACGACACCTGGGAATGGCATGTCGACGCCGGGGCCGGAGATATCTGCGGAGCAAGCTGTGTCGCCCGCGCCGCGCGAGTCCTGCGTCCCGAAGGCGCTGTCATCGACATCAGCGACAACGCCCAGGGCGCACAAGGCAGGCATGACACCGGCAATGTCGAGCTGGTCGGCCAAGACCAGAGCGTCGATGGCTTCTTCATCGTGCTGGCCGACGTTCCCATCGATGAATACCTCCAGGGAATCGCTGAGGTCCCTGCATCCTGGCCCGCCGAAGCCATTCAGGCGCAAGCGATAGCCGCCCGGAGCTACGCCGTCGCCAAAGCGGAGAGTCGCCGGGCCGGTGGCCTCTCATTCGATGTCTACGACTCGGTCTGGGATCAGGTGTACGGCGGACTCGATACGGAACACCCGAACATCACCGCCGCTGTCATGGCCACCACCGGTCAGGTCGTCGTCTATGACGACGCCATTGTGCGCACGTTCTACACCTCTTCGAACGGCGGCTACACCTCTGCTTCCGAAGACAGCTTCACCACGGCTGAGCCGTTTCACATCGCCAAGCCCGACCCGTTCGATCCCGCTCCTGATGAGGACGGGGAACCCCAGAACGGGCGTTGGCAGTGGACGCGCATCTACACCCTCGACACCCTCTCGACCTGGTTGGAGAACCACAACACCACCGATGGTGCCGGCCAGGTTGACCGCATCACGATCAGTGGGGTGCCCCCGTCAGGCCGGGTCAACGATGCCGACGTCACGATCTACGGATCGGCCACGACACTTGGTGACGATGAGTCCCTCCACGGAATCTCGCTCTACACCGCGATCAACAAGGGAGCGTCAGACTGCAGCAGCGGCGAGACCGTCGATTGTGGCGACCTGTACTCGACCAACTTCCAGATCATCACCTTCTACGACGTGCCGATCGATGCCTACTACTTCGATCCGGTCACCTGGATGGTACTCAACCAGCTGACCACCGGGGTCTCGCCCAACCAGTTCGCGCCGGACAAGGCCATCTCGCGGGCGGAGGTCGCCACCTTCCTGCACCGCTTCGCCGATCAACCGCCCGCAATCCTGCCCGGGCCCTTCGAGGACGTCGAGATCGGGGCCTTCTACGAGGAGGCAGTGTCGTGGATGGCAGAGACGGGGATCACCACCGGCACCAGTGCCATGGCGTTCTCACCAGGCGAGACGGTAACCCGCGGCCAGGCGGCCACGTTCCTGTGGCGGTTTGTCGGCTCACCCGCGCCGACCGTCGACAACATCTTCGACGATGTCGCCGGGGGCAGGTATTACACCGATGCAGTGCGCTGGATGGTGGAATGGGATATCACCACCGGCACATCCCCCACCACCTTTGCGCCCGACGACCCGCTGACACGCGCCCAGATCGCCACCTTCCTGTGGCGCCTCGCGGGTGCGCCGGGTGCATTCCATCCCGGCACCACTCTCCCCTCATCGATGCGCCTATGACGCTCCCGCGCCGCCAACTCCTCCGGGCGGCCGCAGCAAGTCCAGTGTTCTTACTTGCACCCGGATTCGCGCGGCGTGCTCTTGCCAATCCCACCGCTCCCTCGGTGGTGGGAACCACGCGTGTTGCCACCGCGAGTGGCGGTGTGTCGATCAGCTGGCACGCCGGTTCGAGTCCGGAGACGGTGGGCACCATCCGAGCGCTCGTCGACGGGGTCTGGTCAGCCCCGATCCCCGTGCACCCCGATCATCACCATGGACCCGAGAGCACCGACGGACGGACCCACAGCCAAGCGGTGATCGTGCCGGGCGCGGCGGTCTACGAGATCACGCCGGCAAGTGCCGGATTTCGCTACGACATCCACCCCCTTGATCCCGCGCCCCGCCGCCTGGGCCTGCTCGCCGACGACGGCCTCACCCGCTTCGAGCCACTTCCGGGTCTTGAAATCATCGAGCGCAGCAACTGGACCGACCGTGCACGCCTCGACACGATCGACTGTGTGATCGGGTCCTCGGTCTTCGGACTCGGCTGTCGTTCCGACGTCGGCCTCCGGCACGCCGTCATTCATCACACCGTCAATGTCAACGACTACGCCATGGAAGACGTGCCCAGCCTCCTCGACGGAATCCAGCGTTACCACATGTTCACACGCGGTTGGGACGACATCGCCTACAACTTCGTGATCGATCGCTTCGGGCGCATCTGGCAGGCTCGAGCGGCCGATCTCCTCGAACCCATCACCGGTGGCCACACGACAGGGCTCAATGCCGAGAGCGTCGGCGTCGCCCTTCTCGGGACATTCACCGACCATGATCCGGGTCAATCCGTGACCGACTCGCTCGGCCTGCTTCTGGGGTGGAAGCTCAGCCTCCACGGAATCGACCCACTCGGCGTCACCGAGGTCCGCTCCGGTGGCGGCGACTATGCCGAGCCCGGCGAGCGGGTGCTGGTCGACAATATTTCGCCGCACCGAGCCAACCAGAGCACGAGTTGTCCGGGAGACGGCACCGTGGCTCGTCTCGACGAGATCCGCAGCGCCGCAGCTGAACTGGTGCCGGTCTTCGGCACCGTGGTCCCCCGCTACACCCTCGATCAGGTCGACGTGAGGGGCTGGGCAATCGATCGATTCTCACCAACCACTCCCCTCGACATCGACGTTGTCGTCGACGGGGTCGCCACGACAACGGTGAGTGCACAAGACCTCGTGGCCGACCTCCAAGTGGAGTATCCGCAGGCCGGCAACGGTCACGGCTTCTCCCACACGGTTCCGATCGACCTCGACACAACGTCGATCGTCGTCACGGCGAAGACGGGCGACGGACGCAGCGCCGAGTTGATGGATCTCACGCTGTTCGCCACGTTCATCGATGTCGAGCCCCACCGATTCTTTGCCGCCGGTGTCTACTGGCTCCGGGAGAACGAGCTGACGACGGGTACGTTGCCAGGCCTGTTCGAGCCGATGGACGAGCTGTCTCGCGGGCAGATGGCCGCCTTCCTCTGGCGGTTCATGGACCACCCCGTCGTCGACGACCAGGCACCGTTCATCGATGTGCAACGACCGAGTTGGTACGCCAGCGCCACCGACTGGCTCTTTGCCAGCGGCATAACCACAGGCACCGCCCCGGACCTGTTCTCGCCTGACGAATTCGTGACCCGGGGGCAGATGGCGACGTTCTTGTGGCGCCTCTGCGGGTCGATCGCACCGGATCAGCCATCGTCATTCGAAGATGTGCCCGTTGGCCGCTACTTCACCGACGCGGTGGCGTGGCTGGCGGAAACCGAGATCACCACCGGCGTCACGCCGAAGCTCTTTGCCCCCGAGGCCTTTGTCACACGCGGCGAGATGGCCACGTTCCTCCAACGTCTGGCCACGACGCCCAAGGCTTGGGCCGTCGTCGCTCCACCATCGGTGGTCGCGATCTGACCGATCAGGTCGAAGGCGGCCGATTCCCCATGGCCCCGGCGGGAACCGGTCGCCTCGCGAGCTCATAGGTCCAGGTGGTGAGGTCATCGACGGGATCACCGCACCAGTCCAGCATCGCTTCCCGCCCGGCCGCCTGGGCGACGTGGGCTGCATCCAGGTCGCCCAGAAGTCGCTCGAGCTCAGCAAAGAAGGCTGACTCGTCCTCCAGCGCAAACGCCTTCGTGAGCCCCCATCGTTCCTCCAGCTCGACCTGGTACGGGTGACGACCGGCCCAGGTGTTGTAGCGAAGGGACGGCACGCCGATCACTCCCGCTTCTGAGCAGACGGTTTGGCTGTCGCCGACAACCAGGTCACAGGCCGCGAGCACATGGTGGAAACGTTCCGGCGCGGTGGGGACGCGGAGCCCGGCGAGCTCAGACGGCAGCTCCTCTTCCGATGAGATGACGACCTTCCCCCGGGAACGGAGCATCTCCAGAATGCGGTCGATCTGTGCTCGGGTCATCCCGGCCTCGCTCACATCATGGCTCGCGGTGAATGCGGTGAGCCGCAACAGGAAGAGGCGCTCGCCTGGCGCCGCACCGAGCTCCTGTCGGATGCTCGGGTCGGGCTCGAACCTCGATGGGTGCAGGTAGAAGAGTTCTTTGTAGCCCTGGTAGCGGCGATGGTGTTTGCCGTAGGACTTCTCTGTCGCGGTCGGACTGGCGATCAGGTTCGCGAACGGCCCTGCCACGTAGTAGAGGAAGCCGGCCACATGGCCGTCATCGGTGTCGTACATCACCGGGGTGCGCGTGAGTCGGCCCGAATGAACCCCGGCCGGGGACCGGGTGAGGATCACATCCGGTTTGAACGAGCGGACGGCACGAAACGCTCGCCAGTCACGAACGAGAAGCTCTCGAGCCAGGGCCAGCATCGACGTGCCCGCCTGGGACGCACGGATGTGCGGTCTTCCTCGGGCCTCGATCAGCTCAACGACGGAGTCCTTGCCGGGGCGTGACAACCAAAGCGTCTCCTCCCCGGCCGCGAGCAGACGATCCTCCACAGCACCCAATGTCCAAACATCGGCAGGGTGAACGGCGTCGATCAGAACCTTCATCGCCGCCGAACGGTAGCTTCGCGGAATGCGAACCGCGCTCCGTCGGCTGCTGGAGCAGCGAGCCCAACCGCTCCCACCCGTCTGGCGCAACGTGATTCTCGTGGTCGCAGCCTTCGGCGTCCTCGTGGCTTCGGTATGGGCATGGCGCTCGAGTGGCCTCGATGCGGCTGCGCTGCGATGGACGCCGATCGTGCTCCTCCTGCTTGTGGCCGCCCCGCTCAGCTTGCTCTTGAAGGCGGCCGAGTTCGCACTCGCGGCACGCGTCGCCGGCCAACGCCCACCCACATCCCGGCTTCTCGAGATCGCCGTCGTCTCGTCGGCCGCCAACCTCCTGCCGCTCCCCGGCTCCCTGCTCGTGACGGTGCGGTCCATCTCCGAAGACGGCAGCAGCTACGGCACCGCCCTCGCGGCGAGTGCAGTTCCAGGATTCACCTGGCTCGGCGTCACCGGAGTCGGCGGCGGCATCGCCATTGTCATCGCCGGGCCGCCACTCCTCGGGGCGCTGATCATCGCGCTCGGCATCGCCGCTCTCAGCGCCACGCTGATTCTGTTTCGCACAACGGCGCCTCCGACCGGCCGGTTCGCTCTCGGCGCGTCGATCGTCGTTGTGGAGACCGGCTGGCTTGGCCTCAGCGCACTTCGACTGGGACTGGCCGTCACCGCGTTGGGCGTCGACATCGAGGCGGCTCAGGCCCTCGCCCTTTCGGTCGCGGGCGCGCTCACGGTGGCCATCGGATTCCTACCCGGCGGACTGGGGCTGCGCGAAGCGCTCCTCGCCGGGCTCAGCCCGCTGATCGGCCTGCCGTTCGACACTGGAGTCCTGCTCGGTTCGCTCGACCGCGTGGTCTGGCTACTCTTCCTGGCGATCGCCGGCGCATTTCTGGCGTCTTCCCGCCGAGCTCCGGCCTAGCTACAGCAGCGAAGAGAGCAGCTCTCGGAGCGGCTCTCGAAAGTCCCGCAGTGGTGCGATCCCGAGGGTGGCGAGCACCTCGCTCGCGAGCACAGAGTTGGCTGGACGCGGCGCCGGCCGTGGGGGAACGAGGTCAGCCGTTGAGATTGCTTCGACGCGGCTCGGATCGTGCCCGGCTTGGCGAGCAATCTCCTGCACAAACTGGAACCAGCTGACCGAACCCTCGTTGGCCACATGCACGATCCCGGCGTGACGTCGCCGGCCCAGCTCGGCTACCACACCCGCCAGATCCGCGGCGAACGTCGGGCATCCGATCTGGTCGTCGACGAATCGGAGGGTGTCATCTCCACCAAGAAGACGGAGCACGGTGAGCAGCATGTTCGGAGGCGTCCGGCTGCAGACCCATGACGTCCGAACAATGGTGGAGTCATGGCCGGCAAGCACCTCTCCGGCGAGCTTCGACTGCCCGTACACCGACCGGGGGTTGACCATGTCGGACTCCACGTAGGGTTCCGGCTTCGTGCCGTCGAACACATAGTCGGTCGACAGGGTCACCAGGTGGGCGTCGCACCGTGACGCCGCCTCGGCCAGGACACCGACCGCAGTCGCATTGACCGCCATCGCGAGCTCTGGCTCAGTTTCGCACCGGTCCACCGCGTTGAACGCGGCGCAGTTGACGATCAAATCGGGATGAACCGCGTGCACGAGTTGTCGAACGGCTTCAGTGTCGGTGAGGTCGGCGTCCGATCGACGGGCGGCGATCACGTCGTCATCGGGAAAGCACGACACCAGTTCGGTGCCGACCTGTCCAGCCGCACCGACGATCAGTACTCTCACGTCTGGGCCTTGAGCGGCTCCCACCACGCGCGGTTGTCGTGGTACCAACCGACGGTCTCGGCGAGCGCATCATCAAATGCTCGGCGAGGTCTCCATCCCAGACCACGGACCTTTGCGGTGTCGACCGAATAGCGGCGATCGTGGCCGAGTCGGTCGGCCACATGGTCGATTGCCGACTCGTCGCGGCCACAAAGCTCGAGGAGGCGATAGGTGATGTCGCGGTTCGTGACCTCGTTGCCGGCACCGATGTTGTAGATCGCACCGATCGAGCCGGACCGGAGGACGAGGTCCACGGCCGCGCAGTTGTCGGCAACATGGCACCAGTCCCGGATGTTCAGCCCATCGCCATAGAGCGGCACCGAGAGCCCGTCGAAGAGGTTGGTGACAAAGAGCGGGATCAGCTTCTCGGGGAACTGATGGGGGCCGAAGTTGTTCGAGGACCGCGTCACCACGACGGGCAGGTCATAGGTCGTGTGATAGCTCAAAGCGATCAGGTCAGACGACGCCTTCGACGCGGAGTAGGGCGAACGAGGATCCAGCAGATCGGTTTCGGCCGAGGATCCCTCCTCGACGGAGCCGTAGACCTCGTCGGTCGAGATGTGCAGCACCCGTTCGACCTCGTGGTGACGAGCGATGTCACAGATCACGTTCGTGCCGCTGCAGTTCGTACGGATGAAGTCATCCGGGCCGACGATCGAGCGGTCGACATGACTCTCCGCGGCAAAGTGTACGACCGCATCGGCACCTGCCATCGCCCCGGTGACCGCCGCGCGATCGGTGATGTCGCCGTGCACGAAATGAACGCTACGTGCGTCGATCAGATCCTGGATCGTGCGCACATCGCCGGCGTAGGTCAATGCGTCGAAGATCACGATCTCGTCGTCGTGGTTGGCGAGCACGTGGCGGACGTAGTTGCTGCCGATGAATCCGGCGGCACCGGTGATGAAGAGCTTCATGAGGGTTCGAGGGTCGGGGTCAGGGAGTCACCACAGCACGAGGCCGCAGTTCATCTGAAAGGTCGGCCGCGAGCGGGTTGGCTTGATCGCGGGCTGACAGTATCGGGGTGGTCACACCCCAGTCCACGGTGACGCCGGGGTCGTTCCAGGCCACACCGAGCTCATCGGCCGGGTTGTAGTACTGATCCACCTGATAGCTGACCGTGCAGTCACTCAGAGCAGCGAAACCATGCCCGACGCCAGGCGGGATGTAGACGCCGTCGTGGCGATGCGAGCCGTCGGGTTGCACGCCGAGATCAGTGGTCCAGCACTCGCCCAGCGTGGGGCTGCCTTCACGGATGTCGAAGAGCACGACCCGCACGGTGCCGATCGGGACATACCAGTAGTCCGCCTGAAAGCGATGATAGTGAAGGCCCACCACGGTGCCGGCCTGTCGGTCGCCCCGGTTCGTCTGAACCATCTCGGGCCGACCGGGGAACCATTCGCGACGGTAGGTCTCGAGAAAGATCCCCCGCTCATCGCCGTGGATGGTCGGTTCGACCAGGAAGGCGCCGTCGATTACGGCCAGCGGTGTCACAGTGGTCATGTCATTCGATCCCGATATGGCAATGATCGCCGATCATCAGCCGGGTGGCGCGGGGCCGCCGCTGGTCGCGTTCGACCTCGGTGTCACGGCCGATGAGGCTGTCGGTCAGGCGAGGGATGTCGGTGATCACGCTGCGCCGCAGCACGACGGAGTTGTCGATCTCACTGCGAGTGATGCGGCAGTCGATCCCCACCGAGCTGTAAGGACCGATGTGGCTGTGGTCGATGACCGACCCCGCTCCGATCACGGCTGGTCCGCGGATGGTGCTGTTGATGACGGTGGCACCGCCCTCGACCACCACACGCCCCTCGACGATGGAGTCTGCGTCCACGGCGCCGTCGATGCGCTGTTCGAGCGAGTCGAGCACAAGCCGATTGCATTCGAGGAGGGGGTCCTTCTTGCCGGTGTCGATCCACCATCCGGACAGCACGTCGTGAACGACGGTGTGCCCGTCATCGATCAACCGTTGGATCGCGTCGGTGATTTCAAGCTCGCCTCTCGGCGATGGCTCGATCGCGGCCACAGCCTCGTGAATCGTCTTGTCGAAGAGATACACCCCGACCAGAGCGAGATTACTAGGTGGATTCGACGGCTTCTCGACGAGGCGGATCACCTGATCAGCCTCGTTTAGCTCGGCCACGCCGAACGATGTCGGATCGTCGACCTCCGCCAACAGGATCTGCGCCGCCGGGGACACCGTGGGGGCCTCCCCGAGTTGCGGCGTGTTCGCGGCGGTTCTGGTGTCTTCGAATTGAGCGACGAAGCCGGCCAACCCCTGCTCCAGCATGTTGTCGCCGAGGTACATCACAAAGTCATCGTCACCCAGGAAATCGTGGGCGATCTGCACGCAGTGGGCGAGACCAAGCGGCTCATCCTGGGTGATGTAGGTCACCGAGACGCCGAAGGTCGAGCCGTCTCCCACGGCATCGCGGATCTCGTGTCCGGTGGCCGGCGAGATCACGATGCCGACCTCGGTGATGCCGGCGGCCGCCATGTCGTCGATGCCGTAGAACAGGATCGGACGATTGGCGATCGGTACCAACTGCTTTGCGCTGGTGTGGGTGATCGGGCGAAGCCGTGTGCCGGCGCCGCCGCTGAGAATGAGACCCTTCATCGTGCCTGCGAGTATTACTCGCCGAGACGACCGGCGGCGGTATGCAGGGTGTACTCGTGGCGCAGCAATGCGGCCGTGGCGAGAGAGCCCGCGATCACCGCGGCGAGCAGGGCGACCTCGACCTGCAGGAACGCGTCGTCGGGGAACTGGAGCGCAATCGGGAAGACCACCATCGCCACCACAAAACCGACGACCGCCAGTCGGGTGTGGTCGAGGGCCACAAGACCGAGCGATAGGGAGAGCATCACCATCAGGCCGCCACCGCTACCGGCGAGGAGCGCCATGCTTCGCGCCCCGATCACATCGCCGAACGCAGCCTTCACGATCCATGGGCCGATGAGGCCGCCCAACACCATCGACGTCACCGCCACGCCGACGACGCCGACGACGAGGCGCAGCTGAAGGCGGCGGAAACCTCGGAGATCCTCGTCCCCGGCCAGAGTTGCCAGGCTCGGCAGCAACGAGGCCTTCACCGCCTGGAAGAAGAACAGCGGAACCCGCGAGATGATGAGCCCGTTGAGGAAGACACCGGGCGCTTCATCGCCGAGTTCGTCGCCCACGATCGACAGCGCCACCGGGCCGACATTGAGCAGGAAGGCCTCTCCGATCGACGTCACGAGGAGCAAACCGAGTGCCGGGGTGAGTTCGTGGAGCGCGGCGGGCGGACCCGGGTTCACGAACGGTTTGACGCTTCGATACGCAACCAACGCGCCGATGGCAAACGCGGCGGCCAACGAGAAGCCGAAGGCGCCTACCACTTCGAAACCGACGATCCCGAACCCGAAGGCGAGGAGGAAGCGAGAAATGCCTTCGGCGGCAAAGTATCGGCCGTACTCCTGGAACTTGTGCCGCCCCGAAAGGATGCCGCGGACCAGCTCGGCGACGCCGAAGGCCGCCAGCGACACGATGAGCGCGATCAGGAGATCGATGCGATGGTCGAGAAGCCCCGCCAATCCGAACGGCCACCAGGCGAGGATGCCCACCGTCAGGACAGCCATGGCCATGGCGCCGACGCGCGATGCTTGACGGAGTACCGGTGCGGAGCCCTCGCCTCGGCTCATCCGCCCCGCAGTGGCGCGAGCGACCTCTTGTTCGAGGGGTTGGAAGATGCCGGGGCCGAGGATGTAGACGAATCCCCACAACACCGCAAGACCGCCATATGCCTCGTCACCCAACGAACGCCGCGCGACCACCAGGAACGCGTAGGTGGCCAGGCCATTGATCGCGAGCCCGACCACGATCGGCGAAGTGCCGGCCGGGATGGGACTTCGTTCTCGAACAGAAGCGAGCAGGCGGCGGATCAGAGTCTCCAGAGACGCGGAAAGCCCGCAAGGCGGACCGGCCGAGCGTAGCGGGGCGCCTGTGGGCTATCGCGCACCGGAGCGCCGCCGCGACGGTCGCAAACTCGGGCTACGCCGGGGTGAAACTCGGCATGCAGAGACCGTCGAGCTCGACGATCTCGATGCGGTCGCGGTTCTCCCAGGTCACCTCGTTGCCGGGGTCGACGTTGAGCTTGAACTCGCGGAACGACATCTCCAGCGCGTCGAAGGCGACGAGTCGACCGCTGAGGCCGTCGCCGATGCCGAGAATGAGCTTGATCGCCTCGAGCGCCTGGATGCTGCCGACTATTCCGGGCAGCACGCCGAGCACACCGGCCTCGGCGCAGGACGGGGCGAACTCCGCCGGCGGAGCTTCAGGAAGCATGTCGCGGTACGTCGGTCCCTGACGGGGATCGAACACGGTGATTTGGCCCTCGAACCGGAAGATCGAGCCGTGGACGACGGGGATGCCCAGCTTCACCGATGCATCGTTCAGCAGGTAGCGGCTCGGGAAGTTGTCCGCCCCGTCGACGATCACGTCGAAGCCTTCGAGGATGCC
Source organism: Acidimicrobiales bacterium (assembly GCA_029263175.1). Taxonomy (GTDB): domain Bacteria; phylum Actinomycetota; class Acidimicrobiia; order Acidimicrobiales; family Aldehydirespiratoraceae; genus JAACCU01. Next base: position 95,961 of record JAJCXZ010000016.1, read on the forward strand.
CATGATGTTGTCGGCCCCGAGGCGGGTGTCGAAGGTGACCACATCGATGTCGGGGTTGAGCCTCGTGAGGGTCTTCTTGGCCGAGTCGACCTTGCGATCCCCGATGCGATCGAGGTTGTGAAGGATCTGGCGCTGAAGGTTTGACTCGTCGACGACATCCATATCGATGATGCCGATCGTGCCCACGCCGGCCGCGGCCAGATAGAGCGCGGCCGGGGAGCCGAGGCCACCGGCGCCGAGCAGCAAGACTTTGGCATCGAGCAGCTTTATCTGGCCCTCTTCGCCGATCTCAGGAACGAGCAGGTGGCGGGCGTAGCGGTTGCGCTGATCTCCATCAAGGGTACGAGGTCGGCTCCACTCCCGACCCTCGTCCTTCCACTTGTTGAAGCCACCGTCCATCGAGACCGTGTTGGCGTAGCCGAGCTGCTCGAGGGTCTGCACCGCAAAGGCGGAACGAACACCGCCGGCACACATCACCACGATCTTGGTGTCGCGGTCAGCCACCCGGTTCTCGATATTGGACTCGAGTTGCCCACGAGGAATATGGATCGAACCAGGGATCGCTCCCTGCTCGAACTCATCGGGCTCGCGCACATCGAGCAGGACGTAGCCCTCAGCGAGAAGCGCCTCGCCCCGGGTCGTGTCGACCTCGTCGATCGCGGCCTTCGCCTGCTGAAGAAGTTCACGGAAACTAGCCATGCGAGAAACCCTACCCAATCAGTCAAGAATAGCGACACTGCTCATTCAGACAATCTCACTCAGACAATCTCCGGCAAAACCCCGGAGATCGACTCTCGGAGCACAACGTCGGCGTAGCGGTCATAGGGCGTCGGCTCGAGGTTCACAATGATCAGCGCCGCTCCCGAGTTCTTCGCGATCGCCACACTCTCATTGATCGGGAACACCGCAAGCGACGATCCGACAGCGAGAAAGACATCGCACTCCGCGGCCGCGACCTCGGCCCGTCGGAGATCTTCGGCGATGAGTGACTGCCCGAACGAGATGGTGGCGGACTTCAGGATCCCACCGCACACCTCGCAGTGAGGATCCTTCTCCCCCGCCCGCACCCGGTCGAGAACCACCGACATCTCGGCGCGCCAATCACAATCCAGACAGCCGACCTTGCGGGTCGTGCCGTGGATCTCAACCACCTTCTCCGGCGAACTGCCGGCCCGCTGATGGAGCTCGTCAACGTTTTGGGTGATGAGCGTGTGGAGTTTGCCTCGGCCCTCCAACGTGACAAGCGCTCGATGACCATCGTTGGGCTCGACGTCAGCCCACATCTCCCCCGACGTCCGTCGCTCCCAGTTCGCCCGCCGGACCTCGGGATCCGCGATGTAGTGACGAATATTGGACGCCTTCTCGGCGGCGGGATTCTTGGTCCAGACACCATTGGGTCCCCGGAAGTCGGGAATGCCCGAATCCGTGGAGATTCCCGCACCGGTCAGCACCGCGACCGCGACGGCTCGATCGAGGATCCGACGCGCCGCGTCACGAGCATCAGCACCCTGCGTGGGGTCGGTTTCGGCGGCCATCGCGGCAGGTTAGCGAACTCTTGATTGACGCTGCGATGACGGGAACCCGTTGTAGTGACTAATGTCCGGGAAAGAACCCGATCGGGGGATGGAGACATATGCGACGGTTCCGAGCAGCGCTTCTGGCTGCGATCCTTGTCACCGTGGTGGCATCGCCACTGCTGGCGACTGCTGCGGCAGCACAAGACGGCGACGATACGAACGGCGATGGCGTCGCCGATGACTTCGACGGCGATGGCGTCGCCGATGACCTCGACGGCGACTGCATCCCCGATGACTTCAACGGCGATGGCGTGCCGGATGCCGACATCAGTCAGTTGGAGTGTGCTGAGGGTGCCGGCGGCTCGTTGCCGGATCAGCTGGGCACGCAAGACGTCGCCCGCATCCTCGACTTCATCTACCTACAGTTTCCCGACTCCACCACCGATGATCCCGAACCCGACGGCTTCCCGAACATACCTCGCCTGATCGAGGGTGATGCCGAGAGTGGACCGAACTGGGAAGAGCTCGATCGGCTCCTGGGCGAACCCGGCGCTCGCGATCTCCTGCAGCTTCCCGATGACGACATCAACCAAGCAATGCTCGAATTCGAGGACATCAACAATGTCGAGTTCACCGACCCGATCACCGGAGAAGTGGAGTTCGTCGCCACCCCGGAAGCGTTGCTCTACACCCTCAATCAGATCGCCCGGGCCGGCGGGGACCAGGGCCTGATCGCCGGGTCCGGATCCGCGCTGAAGGGCCCCTGCATGGGTCAGGCGTGGTCCTACGACAGCGACGGCCGGCCGCTCGATGTCGCCTTCGACTGGAACCGCGAGCTTCCGCCCTACACCTGGGATGAAGACGGAAACCTGAAGCAAGCCTTCACGTCCGATGATCCGTTCATCGTCCACGTCGATGGCGCCGTGCTCTACACCGGAGTCGCGGGTGGCCTCCAGGACGGCACCGGGCCGTGGGAGCACGACTGGTTCATCAAGATGAACCTGCTCGGCTTCACCGGCACCAACATCGACGCCGGCGGCGACCCCAACTCCAACTACGAGAACCGCAACGCCGGCGCCGTCAACCTCCATGAGGATCTGCCTG
>JAJCXZ010000017.1 GCA_029263175.1 Acidimicrobiales bacterium
CCGTCGACGCGGCCGCCGCGATCGCGCTCGATTAGTTCTTGACCCTCACGTCACGTGAGGTCGTACGGTCGTTCCATGACGTCGACCTCTCCCCCGTCCACCCGCCGCATCGGCGAACTCGCTGACGCCACCGGCGTCACCGTCCGAACGCTGCGCTACTACGAGGAGATCGGTATTCTCGCCCCGGCCAGTCGCACCGAGGCCGGACATCGCCTCTACGGCATGGACGAGGTCGAGCGGCTGTACCGGATCTGCATGCTGCGCCAGCTCGGTCTGCCGCTCGATGGCGTGCGCAACACCCTCGACGGCCCCGCCACCGAACTTGCCGCCACGATCACCGATCATCTCGCCGAGGTCGATCGTCGTATCGATGACCAGCACCGGCTGCGCGCCCGCCTCGCCCGGCTCGAAGCCACGCTCGATACCGGCGCCGATCCGACCACCGATCTACTGACTGTCCTGGAGGACATGACCACGCTCGACTCCAACATAAACAAGCCCATCGGCGTCCTCATCTACAAGGATCTCCAAGGCGCGTTCGACCATCTCACGGGAGTCTTCGGCCTCGGTCCCGGGGAGCTCACGACTCAACCCGACGGCACTATCGTGCTCGGCGAGATCGACATCGGCGCCGGCACGCTGTGGCTCCACCCAGAGTCACGCGACTTCGCCCTTGTCTCGCCTCAGACCCGGGGCGACAGTACGGCGATGATGGTGGTGATCGTGGACGATGTCGACGCGCACCACGACCACGCCGTCAGCAACGGCGCGGTGATTCGGTATCCACCGGTCGACCAGCCCTACGGCTACCGCGAATACGGCGCCACCGACTCCGAAGGCCACCTCTGGTCGTTCATGAAGCAACTCGCCACCTAGGCGAGAGCGGTCAACGGCCGTCGTGGTAGTACTGCTTGCCCCAGACGGCCAGCGGGTCTTCGCCGCGGCCGGGCATCCGCCAGGTGCGCACGTCGGCATCGGCGAGCACCAACCGGAAGAGCGCTCGTGGCTCGGCGATCGTGTCTTCGATGTAGGCGTCGGCGAACTCGACCGGCGTGTATCGCTCTGCGATCCGGCGATAGCGATCGCGCCAGACGTCGTCCTCACCGAGGTCGTGAACGAGCTCGGCGCGACCTCGGGCCACGACTTTTCGCATCGACCCCGTTGACGCATCGATCGTGGCGCACACGGCCGAGTCTTCTCGAAGATCCGCCAGCCACGCGGACTTCGCCCGCGGCGTGAACCAGAGCGCGTCCTCCTCATGCACGAACCAGATCGGCACGACCCTCGGGAGGCCGTCAGCCCCGTGAGTGCCGAGGCGCATCAGATGCCCACGCTCGGCGAGGAATGCGGCCGCCTCGTCGTCGTTGAGTCCGGGCATCTCGCTACATCAAGTCGGCGAGACTGAGCTGGTCGACGGCCCTTGCGAAGCGGGTGTTCATGTTGTCGATCAGCCGGAACTGGCGTTCGTCGCTGAGGTCCATGCCCCGAGCCGCGACCACCGGGTACACCAGACAGAACAGCGCTGCTTCTCGGTAGCGATCCCAGAGATCGGCGGTTTCGGCCTCGGCCACGCCGCTGGCGATCAGCGCAGCCGCATAGCGAGCGAAGAGATCAGCCTCGTGCTCGGCCGCGAGTTCGGGAGCCAGGCTCTGAGTGATCATGTAGGCAAGGTCGTACGAGCCGCTGCCTTGGCCCGTGAGCTGGAAGTCGAGCAGCACCACGTTGTCGTCAGGGTCAAAGAGCAGGTTGTCGGCTCGGTAATCGCCATGACACATCGTGTTGTGGCTGCCGTTGATGCTTTCGAGCAACGACGGCATCCGTTCGATCCAACCCGGCCCGACCCGTTGGATCGACTCGGCCATGGTCATCTCGGCGCTGAGCTTCTCCCAACCCTCGGCGAACACAATCGGCAGAACGGCGGGGTAGATCGGATCGGTCAATGCGACGATCGTGCCGCTCTCGACGAGATCGTCGCAGTCGTTCCACCATGTGGCGTGCCAGCGGGCGAGCTCGTCGACGGCCCGCTCGGCGTCGGCGAGCGTCATGCCCTCGTTCTGGTCGACGATGCGAAGATCGCCCATGTCCTCCATGACCTGGACGAACTGGCTTGTCTCCTCGTCGACATCGCCGTAGTACGGGGCCGGCACCCGGATCGGCGACTTGGCGGCGAGTTCCCTGAAGAAACGGACCTCCCGGATGTACATCCGCAACATGGTGGAGGTGAACACCGCCTCGTCGGCGAGCGCCGGCAACTTGACTATGACGGAGTCCGGCCCGCCACCGCTGAGGGTGGCCCGGTAGACCGCGCTCGAGACACCGATCCCTTCCCCGATTTGCGAGACCGACACATCGCCGACGTCGAGCCCCATGGCGCTCGACAGCCAGTCGGCGGTCACCTCGTCGGCGGTCGACGGAATAGCGATGGTCATAATTTACTCCTCGTCTTGCAGCAGATGGATGAGCGTGGATGTGTCCCAACGCCCGTGGCCCTGCGTCTGCAACCTCGAATAGAACTGGTCGATCATCGCGGTCACGGGCAACGATGCGCCGACGCGTCCGGCTTCCTCCATGGCGATACGCAGATCCTTGCGCATCCAGTCGAGGGCAAAGCCGTAGTCGAACTTGCGGGCCGCCATCGTTTCGGCCCGGTTCTCCATCTGCCATGACCCGGCAGCACCTTTGGAGATCGTTTCAACGACCTGGCTGACGTCGAGGCCGGCCTTCTGCGCGAAGTTCACCGCCTCGCTGAGACCCTGCAGAATCCCGGCAATGGCGATCTGGTTGACCATCTTGGTGAGCTGACCCGAACCCGGACCACCGAGCAGGTTGCAGGCCCGCGAGTAGGCATCGATGACCGGTGCGGCACGATCGAAGTCGGTTTGCGCGCCGCCGCACATGACGGTGAGCACGCCGTTCTCGGCGCCGGCCTGCCCGCCCGAGATGGGTGCGTCGACGAAGCCGACACCCTTGGCTGCAGCCGCGGCGTGAACGGCTCGAGCAACGTCGGCCGAGGCGGTCGTGTGGTCGACCAGCACGGTCCCCCCGCTCATGGACTCGAGCACGCCGCTCTCGCCAGTGGCGACGGCAACGACGTCGGGGTCGTCTCCAACACAGAGGAAAACGAACTCGGCATCTGCGGCCGCTCCGGCTGGCGTGTCCGCCGCCATGCCGCCGTGCTCGCCGACCCAGTCGGCCGCCCGGGCCGCCGTGCGGTTGTACACGGTGACCTCATGGCCAGCTGTTACCAAATGCCCGGCCATGGGATATCCCATCACCCCGAGCCCGATGAATGCACACGTCGTCATAGCCCGCCACGATGACACAGATTTCTAATCGGCGAGACCGTCAGCCAGGTCGATCTCACGGGCGTAGTGCAGATCAGTGGCGCGTCCGTAGTAGTTGATCGAGTGATGGGGCCGGTTCATTCGCCATGGATCGTGCACGTACGTCGGCAGGGCGATGTAGCGGGTGCGCGGTCCTTCGATCTCGGTGACGCGGTGCATCGAGAAGCGTCCCTTGAACAGCTGGAGGTCGCCGGGCAAGAGGTCGAGCTGGCGCACCCCATCGCGGCCGCCCTCGAGGATGCTTTGTACGTGGTCGATGTTCTCGTTGCCCGGTTTGCGGATGTCAGGTACGTACTCGAAGACACCGCCGATGTCCGCCTTCTGCACGAGGATCGAGACGGTGAACTCGTTGCCGTCGAAGTGCCACGGGAAGTAGTGACCGGTCTCCATTACCCCGTAGGGGTTGCGGCCAACGGGATCCGCCCACTGGTAGATGGGCCTGGTCACGCCGAGGCTCTCCCAGATGAAGTGGGTCATGACATTGCTGTCGTAGACCAGGTTCAACAGCGAGGTGGCGGGGAGCAGGTCGGCATTGATGAAGCCGCTGCGTCGTTCGACGAACACGTTCTGCGGATGGTCGTCGGGCAGCGACGGGTTGACCCGCGAGGCGTAGGGGTTCTGGCTGTTCTGCGCCCAAAAGGTCTGGTCGTGCAGAGACTGCGCTTCGCCAAGCATCGCGTCGACTGCCTCAGGGCGAATGAAATCACTGATGCGATAGCAGCCGACGGCGTCCATCTGCGCCCGGGTCTCGCTCACAAGCTCGGCGCGAGCCGGCGAGTCGAGACGGTGGATCGGGTAGCGATCAAGATCGACGATCGCGTCGAGCGCAGTCAGCGCTGCGGCAGTGACAACCATGCGCGAAGAGTACGAACTGGACGCTCGTTCAGTCAAGCATCCATTTCGGCAATGTACGGTGCGTTTCATGATCAAGACTCTCGAAGTAAGCCGTGATATCGCCGCCGATCCCATGACGGTGTGGAACGCCATCTCCGATGTCACGAACATGGGCAAGTGGTCGACCGAGTGCCATTCGTGCACCTGGATCGATGGGGCAACCGGACCCGAGGTCGGTGCCATGTTCAACGGCGAAAACCGCAACGGCGCCGCCGAGTGGACCACCCAGGCCAGGGTCACGGCGAGCGTTCCTGGCGAATCCTTCCACTTCGACGCCATCGCCCGCGACTTCGTCTTCGCCAAGTGGGGCTACAACCTCGAGGCCATCGACGGCGGCACCCGCGTCACCGAGATCTGGGAGGACCTGCGCCCCGAGGCTGCCATCGCCCGCAGCACCGCCATCTCCGGCGTGACCGACCGCGCCGCTTTCAACAAGGCCGGTATGGAAACCACCCTCGAGCGCATCGCCGCCGAGGTCGAAGCGTAAACGCGAACCGGACATCACCTGCGCTGGTGTTGTCCGGTTCGAGCTTGCCTGGGGATCGTTGGGCCGCCTGGCAGGTGTGGCTCAGTCGTGGCGTACGATCCAGCCGGTGGCGGCCACAACGACAAACACCACGATCGCGGTGAATGCAGCCCATTCGAGGGTTTCGCCGATACCGCCGATGGTGCCGAACAACAGCAGCACTGCGCCGTAGCCGAGGCGACCGACAAGACTTGTCATCGACAGGAACGTTGCGCGCTGATTCCGAGCGACCCGTGGCGCCACGACAGCTGGGACGAGCACCGACACGATTGCGGTCTGCACACTGCGAAACAGGATCAGCGGGAGGATCACAGCGGAGATCACGGTCGCCATCGCGGACAGCGCAATCGCCGGGATGGCCGCCATGAGGACCAGCGCGCCGACCGCTCCGATCCGCTCTCGAAGTGGTGTGACGAGACGCACGACAGACGCCCCGGTCAGGGCAACGAGCGCCGCGAGCACGGCGTTGACCATCGGTGCCTTGTCGATCTCGTCGAGCGCTTCGCCGACGACTTGCGCCACATAGGCAGCGCCGAGCTCGGATGTCAGATGAACTGCGATGACTTCGCCGAGCACGTAAAGAGTGATCCAGGCGAGCAGCCGGTTCCGCAGTCGGCCCACTACGGAGAGAAGCGAGGCACCCGATTCGTGCTTCTGGACGGCGCCCGCCGGCTCGGTGAGTTTCAGCGTGACTACCAACTGCGCTACCGCCGCCACCAGCGCCGCGCCGAACGGGAGACGGAGATCGATGAGTGCCAGACCACCGCCGACGAGGCATGCCCCGGCGAGCACCGCGAGGCTGCCTCGCCGGATGGTCGCCTCGCGAGACTCGAACTCTCCGGCTCGGTTGAGCGCCTCGAGCGTGTCGAAGTGCAAGGTCACGTCAGTGCCTGAGACGAAGGCGAACCCTCCGGCGAGAAACACCTGCGCAACGGCGAGCATCCAGAACCCGCTGCCCAGGAAGAACATCGCGTTGGCCACGATCCACCAGCCGGCTGCCAGCCGAAGGGTCAGTACTCGTCCGGCTCGATCACTCAGTCGGCCCGACGGCACCTCGAAGACCACGACCGCCAGGTAGTAGATGGCCTGGAGGCGAAGCGCATCACCCAGTCCGAACTCATCGATGAAGAACAGAACCGATGTCGGCAGCCAGAACAGCGCACTCGATAGCCGCTGAAGATCCCGATAGCGATCCAGGTTGCGCTCCAGGGGTGCGGTCATTGGCGCGAGACTAGGGTTTCCCCATGACCGAACCCGTATCCCTCACCGTCTGGTCCGATTTTCTCTGACCGTGGTGCTACGTCGGCACGGTTCGTGTCGAAAAGTTGGCGAAGATGTTCGGCGACAAGATCGATATCGAGTGGAAGTCGTTCCTTCTGCGCACCGAGCCGAAGTCGTCGGATCAGGCCAAGTTCGTGAGTTACACCGAGTCCTGGCTGCGCCCGGCCGCAATAGAGCCTGACGCCAGGTTTCGCGTTTGGGCCACCGACAATCCCGGACCGACGAGCAGCATTCCCGCCCAGGTCGCGGCCAAAGTGATGGACGGATTCGCACCAGACGCGGCCGATGCGTTCCACTGGCGACTGCTGGAGGCGTATTTCTCGGAGAACCGCACGATCTCGGATTGGTCGGTACTGGGTGATCTGGCCGCGGAGGTTGGGGTCGACCGACAAGCGTTCCTCACGATGGTCACCGAGCAGCAGCAGGACGCGGCCAAGCTGGTGATCGACGAACACAATTCGGCGATCGAGAACGGCGTCACGGCCGTGCCCACGATCGTGCTCGACAACGCATTGCCGATCCCCGGAGCGCAAGAACTCGAGTCGTACGTGGTCTGGATCAACAAGATCCTCGCGAAACGCGAACAGTAGTCAAGCATCCACGCCCCGCGCGAATGGACTGCCTACGCTCAGCGACGTGGCAGTCGTGCTTCACCCCCAGGGACGACCAGAACGCGTGCTCGCTCTTCTCGCCGCGGCATTCCTGCTCATCTACTCACTCGCCGCCGCGTGGATCCTGGCGGGCGACCGTCAACCGCTGCCCGAGTTCAATGCAATCCTCGACGACAACGGCTCACTGACCGTCGAAGGCGCTGTTCCCGAGAGAACACTGCGCGATGAGCTGCTCGGCCAGCTGGCGGACGAGGGCAAATTCGACATCATCGTCTCCGATGTTCGGGTAGACGCAGACGCCGGCGATGTCGACTCGATCGGCGATCTCGTCGACGGGTTGCTCAGCCAGATCGCTCTTGAAGGCTCCTGACGCGAGTCTGAGCGGAAACGAGCGGTGTGATCGATGCGGCACCCGTGGCCCGAAACAGCTGGGAGAGATGCCCGAGCGTCGTGCCGGTGAGCACGACATCGTCGAGCAGCACCACGTTGCGGCCGACCGCGATCGCGTCGACGACGTAACCCGCAGCATCGGCCAGCGCCGGCCGGTGGGCGACAGGCGTGTCGCGGAGCCGGTCGGTGGCAAAGCGCCGCTCGATCAAATCGAGCGCGAGGGGAGCTTGCAAAGCGGTGGCCACACCGGCCGCCAGCGTGGCCGCAAGGTGGTCGGGCTTCCCCGGGTTCGGCGGCACAGCCGTGACGATCGGATCGTCGGGAAGGGTCAACGTCAGCGCCCACTCACCCATCAGCCGCGCCAGTTTCAAGGCGGCGCGGCGGTCTCCCTGGTCCTTCGCCAGCGCGACCAACTCACCGACCGCAGACCGCTGACCCGCGTCATTCCAGTACTGGCCGTAGACCAACATCGCCGTCACCCTTCCACGCCGGGATGCCCGTTTGCGGGACTGCAAACTTTTGTACGCATTATTGCACTCAGGGGGTTGCGTTCCCGATACTGCTAACTATAGTAAGCAAGGTAGTTAGCACTTCTCCCCCAACCCCCTCTCTCAAGGAGACTCAAATGACCGCAGTTCTCGATCAGGTCAAGTCCGCAGCGCTCACCGGCGCCGGCATCAACCTTCTGGTCACCGACGCCATCGTCGGCCGCGAGGTTCCCGCCCCGAAGTTCGCCGAGGCCTATGTCGCCTCCGCTCGCGAGCAGGCCAACGAGGCCCTCACCGGTTTCCGCGGTCGCACCGAGGCACCCGCCCTCAAGGCGATCAGCCGTTTGCCCGAACCCATCGCCGATGCGATGATCACCGGTCGCACCGCGGCGTGGGACCGCCTCGGCATCGACGCCCCGGCACCCGCCAAAAAGGCCGCTCCGGCCAAGGCCACGAAGTCCGCCGGCAAGTCCGCCAGCAAGGCCTCCACCAAAGCCAAGGCCGGCAAGTAAGACGACACGCTTCGGCGTGAATCCCAGAATCCCCCCCAACACGGCCGGGTCGCACGCAGTGTGGCCCGGTCGTGGCGCGTTCAGAGTTACCTGGCTGATCAGAAGTACAGTGTCGTGATGCCGCCAGATCCCCGAGACGCCTGGCGTGAGCTCGGCAACCACATCCGTGAGCAGCGTCGCCAGGCCGAGTTGAGCGTGCGCAAGCTCGCGGACATGGCCGGCGTATCGAACCCCTATCTCAGCCAGATCGAGCGCGGCCTCAAACGGCCGAGTGCCGAGATCCTCCAGCAGCTCGCCCGGGCGCTCGAGGTATCCGCCGAGTCGCTCTACGTGCGTGCCGGCATCCTCGACGAAGAACCGGAGTCGGATCTCCTCGCCACGATTCGTGCGCAGAGCGAGCTCAGCACCGATCAGAAGCAGGTGCTGATCCGGATCTACGAGTCGTTCGTGGCCGAGAACGCCGGCAACTGAGGCTCAACCCAGCCCGTCGGTCAGAAACTGGACGGCGATGGTCGATGTGCGAGTCGCCATGTCGGCCAGCAGCATGGGCACATCGACGGGCGCACTGAATTGCTCGATCTGAGCGGTTAGGGCGAGGCTGCCATCAGACTCGATGCCGACCGACGTCAACGTCGCGCCTTCGGGAAGCCAATCCAGCTCTCGCTCGTAGCGTCGGTGGAAGCGCTCGGGAACGGATACGAGCCGGCCCCGCAACCGAGCCCGCGTCACAGAAACGCCGACCGCGCGGCCGTCAACCCATGGCTCGAGCACGGCATCACCCCAGCGGCCGATGCCGGGGAGTGGCGCCAGCAGCTCACCGTCGGCGACGGTGACCGCGGCCTCCGGCGCAACCGATTCGGCCCAGGCCGCGACCTGATCCGGCGTCAACCCGACAGCAATCTCAACAAGCTGAGCACCGAGGCGCTGCGGCACGGCTTCGAGGATGCGGACGTCGGACGCCTTCAAGTGGACGCCCGCGATCGGCCGTCCGTTTGCTATGACATCGTCGAATCTGATGTCGACCCGACGCCATAGGCCGGCTTGACCACTGAGCATCGCCTTGGCTGGGTCGTCGACCGGGCTCAGTTCGTCGACGGCGACGACGCGGGCTGTGACGCCACCGGCCACCGGTAGCTCCACGGTTTGGCCGACCAGGACCTGACCGGCAGCGGCGAACACGCCGTCGGCAATACGGCTCAGCCCCAGCGGGTCCCACCATTTGGACATGGGGGAACACTAGGGCGCGGCCCCGGCACCGGTAGCCTCCGCCGATGAGCGATGCCATCACTACAACGGAGGTCGAGGGCCCGGTCCACCGGCTGGGCATCGCGGGCGGCATCGTTGCGGTGCTGGCCTGGGGTGTGTCCGGCGTCATTGCCAAGCACATCGAGATGGGCGGCATCGCCATCGCCGCCTACCGCTTCATCACATACTTCCTGGCACTCGGCGTCTTCATGCAGCTTCGTGGGACCCGCATCACGCTACGTGTCCTTCGGCTCTCGATGTGGGGCGGGCTCGCGCTTGGCGCCGATGTCGCCTTGTTCTTCTCAGCGATCAAGCTCACTTCGGTCGCGAACGCCACGGTCATCGGTGCACTGCAACCGGTGCTCGTAGCGATCGTCGCGCACCGCTTCTTCGGCGAACGCATCCGACTTCGGGACATGGGATTCGGCGGAGTGGCGTTCCTCGCTGTGGTCGTCGTGGTCCTGAACGCAGCCGATTCGGCGGAGCCCGATTTCACCGGCGACCTGCTCGCGGTTGGCGCGCTGTTTGCGTGGGCTGCCTACTTCGTGTTCTCCAAGCTCTCCAAGGGGAAACTCACCGGCAACGAATACACAATCGGCACGGCGTTCTGGGTCGGTGTCACCAATGTGCCGTTGGCCTTCATCTTCGGCCAGTCGCTGGCGTGGCCCAGCGCCGAGTCGTGGCTGTGGCTGCTGCTGCTCACCTTCGGCGCCGGCATCCTGGGCCATTCGATCATGAACTGGTCGCTTCAGCAGATCCCGCTGTGGCTGGCTTCGACATTCACGTTGTTCATCCCGAGCGTGGCGGCGTTTTCGGCGTGGCTCTTCCTCGGTGAGGAACTCACCGTGGTCCAGATGGTCGCCATGTTCGTCGGAATTCTGGCGTTGATCGGCGTGGTCACCGGTCAGGCCGGCATCGGAAGTCGACCAAGACCCCTGCGACGGTGAACAATGGCGTCATGAAAGCCAACATATGACGCCTGATGAGTACCAGCAATACGACGCCACCGGCCTGGCCGGGCTCGTGGGCGGCAAGGAGATCAGTCCGCGGGAGCTGATCGACGTGGCGATCGGCGAAATCGAAGCTCGTAATCCGGCCATCAACGCCGTGATCGCCACCCGGTTCGAGGAGGCCCGAGCCGAAGCGGCGGCGCTTGGTGATGGCGCCCTCGGGATCCCCTGGTTGATCAAGGACTTCAACACCGACATCGCCGGTCTGGCGACGCGGGGCGGAAGTCGTCTCCTCGCGGACGCATCGCCTGCCGTCGCCGACGGTGTGCTCGTCGAGCGCTACAAGGCCGCCGGGATGGTGATCCTCGGCAAGACCAACACTCCCGAGTTCGGCATGAACGTCGACACCACGCCGTCGCTTTTCGGCCCCACCCTCAACCCGCATGATCCGACCCGTAGTGCCGGTGGCTCAAGCGGCGGGAGCGCAGCGGCCGTTGCCGCAGGGATGTTGCCGGCGTGCCATGCCACCGACAGCGGCGGATCGATCCGAATACCAGCTTCCAACTGCGGGTTGTTCGGCCTCAAACCCACGCGTGCCCGCGTGCCGCTCGGCAACAACGCCCCCGAGGGTCTGGCCGGGATGAGCACAGGAAACGCGGTCAGCCACTCGGTTCGTGACTCCGCGCTGGCGCTCGACATCGCCGCCGGCCCGTTGAGCACCGACATCTACTTCGCTCCGCAGCAGCCGCCGTCCTATGTGGCCACCCTCGACGCGCCACTGCAGCCTCTCCGGATCGGCCGTTGGGTAGCGGGCCTCGCCGGCGAGTTCGTCCACCCGCAGTGCGTGGCAGCGGTCGATGACGGCGCAGCCTTACTCGAGTCCCTCGGTCATGAGGTTGTCGACATGGCGCCGCCGATCGACGGTGAACCGTTGCGTGACGCGCTCGACTGCCTCTTCAGCGTGAACACCAAGGCCATTGTCGAGATGTTGCGGGCGACCATGCCGCACATCCCGGTCGACGACCTGCTGGAGCCGGCCACAGCGGCGTGCGCCAACGAGGGCGACCGGTTTGGCGCAGTGGACTACGTCAACGCCCTGGCCTTTGGCCGAGCAGCGACCGTGGCCATGGCCGGATACTTCACCGAGGTCGATGTCGTCCTGTCTCCTGTACTCGCCAACCCGCCGCTCCCACTCGGCGAGCTCGATCCGCGGGTCTCCGATTGGACGGGATTCTTCGGCCGCATGATTGCCGAGATCCCCTTCACCGCCTTGTTCAACATGACCGGTGGCCCGGCAGCCTCGCTGCCGCTGTCGAAGTCGCCCGAGGGCTGGCCCATCGGCGTGCAAATCGGCGGCCCACTCGGCAGCGAGGTCGTCTTGCTGCAGCTCGCCCGAGCTGTCGAGGTCGCCGCGCCCTGGCACAGCCGGCGATGACAGCCGTCGACCTGTGGGTTGCGTTCAGCGAGACGATCGCGGGCGGAAGCACGGCCGGGATCGTCCATGATGCTGCGGGCCTGACGGCCGAGGAGATGCAGACGATTGCCACCGAGGTCGGCGCTCCTGCGACCTGCTTCGTTCAGGCCGCGAGTCCTCACCAGGTCGAGGTGCGTTTCTTCTCGACGCTGACCGAATACGGCATGTGCGGCCACGGCACGATCGCTCTGTTGACGGCGCTCATCGATGCCGGGCGGATCGAGTGCGGCCCAGAGGCCCGACCGCTCGACCTGGTCACGCCGACGAGCACTGCCACGATGACCATCCACCTCCGCGATGACGACCGGCCCGAAGTGATGCTCAGCCTCGAACCCGCTCCTTTCGGGCCAACCCGAATCGCACCTGGCGAACTCGCCGACGCGCTGGGCACGACGACAGAGTCGTTCAGCCCGATCCCGATCGAGGAGAGTCCGTCGGATTTCGTCCATCTGATCGTGCCGACGACCGGTCTCGATGCTCTTGCGTCGATGACACCCGATTTCGAGACACTGGCCGATCTCTGCCGCGCTCACGGCCTGCATACGGTTGCCGCCTACTCCCCTACTCCCGGCGACCTCTCCAACACAATTCGAGTCCGCGACTTCTGCCCCGCGACCGGAACTGCTGAGGCCCCGGCCACTGGCACCACCAACCGGGCGGTGTCCGGATACCTCGCGCGCCACAACATCCACGGCCTCGGGGCGAGCGGCAGCCACACCGTGCGAGCCGAGCAGGGCATCGAGATGGGGCAGGCAAGTCTCATCACCACGACGATGCAGGTGACCGATGGTGTGGTCACGTCGATCTCGGTTGGAGGAGTTGCCACACTTCTCCGGCGCGCTGGTGACCGCGGGATCTAGATTTCGCGCATGGAAGATGTGCTGATCAAACGTCCAGCCGAGTTCGTCTCGGCTGTCTATCCCGGCTCACTTCGCGAGCATTGCTCGGAGGATGAGTGGGAAACCCGCTGCGAACTCGCCGCCCTCTTTCGCCTCACACACCACTACGGGCTCGACGACATGGCCAACGGGATCGCGGCGGCACGGATCAAGGACCAGCCCGGCCACTACCTCATTCACCCCTACGGGATCTTCTGGGATGAAGTGCGGGCGTCGGACTTCGTGGTCATCAACGACGAGGGCGACATCGTCCCCCGAGGCGATCGGGTCGAAGATCGCTACGTCGGTGTCGGTGTGATCAATGTTGTGCTGTGGGTCTTCAACAACAAGCCGACGACATCGTTCGTGATGCACGGGCATGTGGAGGAGATCCAGGCCGTGTCGGTGACACGCGATGGTCTTCAGCCGTTGTCGCAGGCGGCGATCTACCTCTCACCCATGATCGACTACATCAACTACGACTTTCTCGAGGATGAGGTCTACGCCAAGAGCTTCGTCGAGCAGTTCCTCGACCACGAGATCCTCATTTCGCGCCACCACGGCTACTACACAGCCGGCGCGTCGGCAGGAGAAGCGCTCTTTCGCACCTTCTACCTGGCCCACGCATGCCGGGTTCAGATCCAGTCGCTGTCCCAAGGGCAACCGGTGATCCTCCTCGACGACGACCGACTGAACGCCACCCACGAGGAAATGTACGCAAGCGACGAGTACAACTATGACGGCGCCACCGAGTGGCTCGGCTGGATGCGGCTGCTCGAGCGCAAGAACCCGGGCTGGATGGAGTAGGTCGTCAGATGGCGACGCCGCGGCTCCACGCCTCGTGAAGCTGCGCGTATTCGCCGCCGCTGGTGACGAGTTCGTCATGTGAGCCGGTCTCCACGATGTGGCCATCAGCGAACACGACCACAAGGTCGGCGCGCTCGGCGGTCGAGAGGCGATGGGCGACGGTGACGGTGGTGCGTCCCTGCTTGAGGCGATCGAGGGCGGCGGTCATCGCCAGTTCAGTTGCCGGGTCGAGCGACGAGGTCGCCTCGTCGAGGATCAGCACACCAGGATCGGCGAGGGCGGCCCGCACCACGGCCACGAGCTGACGTTCACCAACCGACAGGCCTTCGCCGCCGGGCCCGATCTCGGTGTCGAGACCCTGCGGCAAGGAACCAACCCACCCGGTGAGTCCCAGATCGGCGATGGCGGTCACGATCTCGGCATCGGTCGCATCGTCTCGACCCATGCGGATGTTCTCGCGGACGGGCATGGCGAAGAGGAAGCCGTCCTGGGGCACCATGCGCACGGCATGGCGGCGATCCGATTCGGACAAGCGCCGCACGTCGACCTCGCCGAGCGCCACCGTTCCCTCATCGGGGTCAGCGAGTCGGCAGAGCAGACGAGCCAGCGTGGTTTTGCCCGACCCCGTCGCTCCCACCACGGCAACAGCCGTCCCCGCGGGGACGTGCAGTGACACATCGTGGAGGACGGCGTGATCGTTGTAGGCGAACGACACATGGTCGACGTCGATCTCGAGTGGGCCATCATGGATCGGCAACGGGAGCTCGGCCGGCGGGATGGCCTGGGGGCGGGTGGCCAACTCGATCGTGCGCTGCCAGCCGGCGAGGGCCATCGTGGTGTCGTCGATCACCTCGGTGAGCTCGGCGATCGGTGTGAGCACGATCTGCACCAGGAAAAGAATCGCCACCGTGGCGCCGAGGGTCGGACCATCGGCACCGAGCCAGACGGCGGCGAGGACCACGGCCGCGATGGCGATCGTGCCGAAGATATCGGAGATGGTGAACAGCCATGCCATCACCCGGTTCGCCCACAGGTGGCTGGAGTAGAGGCTGTCGACATCGGTGTTGAGCTGGCGGGTCGCCGCCTCGTGCTGCCCGAACGCGCGGATCACCTCACCACCGGCGATCGCCTCGTTCGTGTCGCTCAACAGATCGGCGGTGCGGTTGCGCACCACCGCCACTCGCTGCTGCCGCGCCCGTTGCAGCTTCATCAAGATCGGCACCATCAGGACGAGGGAGATCGTGGCGACCAGTGCGAGTTGCCAGGAGTAGAAGAACATGGCCAGTGTGGCGGTGAGAGCGATCGTGGTGTTGACCAGCCACGAGTACGCGCCCCAGTCGACGAATCGGGTCAAGGCTTCGATGTCGCCTGTGGTGCGGCTGACCAGGTCGCCTTGGCGCTCGGTGGCGTGCTCGGCGAGCGACAGGTCGACGGCGCGGCGCAGCACGACCTTGCGCAGACGGGCGAGGGCCTGCTCGCTGGTGCGGATCAGCACGAACTGACTGAGCACCGACAGAAGCACGACGCCGATCACGACAGCGGTGGTGATCACGGCAAGGGTGAGGAGTTCAGCGCGGCTGTAGCCGGCGGCTTCGAGAAGGTCGCCATCGATGAGGCGCTGGAACAGCACGGGGATGGCGATTCGTCCGAGGCTGAGGAGCACACCGGTGGCGAGGAGGAGGCGTATGACCGGGCGGAACTCCGGATTGAGGTCGAGGCCGGCCCGCAGAATGGCGAACGCGGTGACCTCAGAGCCCTCTCCGAAGGGTGAGGTGTTCGGTATCTCGCTCACAGCACCGCTCCCCGCTCGTAGGCGGCGACGAGATCGCGATACTCGGGGTTGGCGAGCAGTGATTGGTGATCGCCGACCTCGACGACTCGGCCATCGACCACCAGAGCCACTCGGTCAGCGCCGGCCATCGCCGCTACTCGGTGGGTCACCATCACGACGGTGGTCGGGAGCTCGGCGAGGTTGGCGAGGATCTCCTCTTCGCGCACGGGATCGACGGCCGACGTGGCATCGTCGAGCAACACCAGCCCGGGGTCACCGGCCAGCGCGCGGGCGAGGGCGATCCGCTGGCGTTGGCCACCCGACACGGCGACACCTCGTTCGCCGACCAGGGTGTCGAACCCGTCGGGCAGGATCTCATCCAGGTCGGCGCCACCGGCGAGCACGAGAGCCCGGTCGACGTCGGCGCTGGTCAGGTTGCGACCGTAGTCGACGTTGCTGCGTACGGTGCCGGTGAACAGCACGGCGTTCTGCGCGGCGACTGTCACGCGGCCGCGGAGGTCGGCCTCGCTGATGTCGGCCGCGGGTATGTCGCCATAGGTCACACCGCCGGCGTCTACGGGGCGAAGCCGAGCGAGCACTTCGAGGGCCGTCGACTTGCCACCGCCGGTTGGTCCGACGAGAGCCAGCGTTTCGCCGGCGACTACCGGTAGAGACAATCCGGAGACACGGGAGCGATCGGTCTCCCCCACTCGTACGTCGGTGAGCTGGGCCGCGAGCGGGCCGGTCGGGAGCTTCCGGGGGTTGGCCGGAGCGGCCCGGAGAGGATCATCCGGTTCGACGAGAACCACATCGACCCGTCGCCGTCCGACCACCGAGATGGGCAGGTCGGTCAGAAAGAAGCCGATCACCTGTATGGGGAACGCCAACACGCCGAAGAGGGCGACGGCCTGGACGAGGTCTCCTGGCTCGAGAATCCCGCTTGCCACCCGGCTGGCGCCGACGACCACGATCAGGATCATGGCGAGCTGAGGGATCATGGAGAACGACGTGTCGATCCCCATTTTCAGCGCGCCGACATGCACCCGACTTGCCCTGTGGTGTTCGACGATTTCGGCGAAGCGCTCGAGTTCGGCGTCCTCACGGCCGAGGGTCTTGATGACCTGGGTGCCGGCGATGATCTCCGTGGTTGCGGCGGTGACGGCGGCGTTGGCTTCCCGTTCGACCGCCGTCGGCTTCTCCAGGATGATCGCCGTGAACCAGCTGGCGCCGACCACCAGCGGAAGCACGCCGACGGTGGCGAACATCAGCGGAAGGTCGATGGCGGCCAGCCCGGTGACGGCGAACACCAGCATGCTCAGCACACCGATGGTGAACGGCGCCGGATGCATCACGTCGACCGCCGACTCGGTGTCGGCATCGATGTTGGCCAGCATCGTTCCGGGCGCACGGCTGCGGAGCCGGGCGAGCGGCATCTCCACAATGCGCTCCGCCAGGTCACGCTGGAGCCCCGTGCGGCAGAGCGCGGCGGTCATGCCTGCGTAGTAGCGCCGGGCGACCACGCCAACCGTGCGGATCACCATGATTCCGACGAGGATGGCTACTGCGGCCCAATGGCGACTGTCAGCACCCTCGAAGTGCGGCACGAGTGCTTCGTCGACCGCCCAACCGAGCCCGAACGCAGACCCGACCGTGCCTGCGGCGTAGACCACCGAACCCACTGACGCGATGGTGAACGGTCGCCAGTTGGCGCGCGCGTATCCGCTGACCAACCGCAGCCCGTCGCCGATTGGAGAACCGCCGGACGGGCGCGCGTCAAGAGAGGTCGCTTCGCTCATCGAATGAACGCTAGGCGCAGGACTCTCCGAGCCACGAACCATTTTCGGCAAGAATCGCCGAATACACCGACCGCCGAAGGTGCATCCGGCTTGAGCAAGTCACGCTGGGTCTGTCCCCAGCGTTACGTGAACGAGTCGTCGTCGGCGGCAATGGCGCCTTCGCCGTCGCTTCGCCATTCGGGGTAGACGGCGGCGAAGTCGGCGAAGATCTCGTCGTAGGGGAGATCGTCGAAGCTGCCGCGCTGGTTGGTGTATTCCATGTGGCGGTTGCCGGATTGGTCGAACGGGTGCATGAGCGCATCCTCGGTGCCGTCGAAATCGAGGGCCTTCACGCCGAAGCGGTCGCAGAGCTCGATGTTGAACGCCGAGCTGAGCTTGAACCAGCGGTCGCCGAGCAGCAGTTCGCTGTAGCCGTGCCAGATGAACAAGTCGGTGCCCATCGATTCGAGCAGCTTCTCGCTCGACAGATGGTTGCGCACGTCGGCGAAGCCGAGCCGGGCCGGGATGCCGCGGTTGCGGGCGGCCGCGGTGAGCAGCACCGACTTCGGGACGCACCAGCCCGAGTCGGTACCGGCGACGGAGCTGGCCTTGAACGCTGCCCGGCTGCGGTCCATCGAATACGGGTCGTATCGGAGACCGTCCCGTACGGCGTTGAAGAGACGGACCGCGACCTCGGTCGTCTCGGTGGCATCTCCGGCGGCGACTGAGGCATACGCCTCTACCTCATCCGAGTCGGAATCGATGAACCACGTAGGTTCGAGCCAGGCCGCGTCAATGTCCATGCCGCGAGCGTAGGAGACGTGACTTCGCGGGACCGCACTGGCCCCCGGTCGCCCTGAGGTGTGAGACTCTCCGAATGATCGAACGCGAGATCGACCTGGAAACCGACGATGGCGTGATGAGGACGTTCATCTACCACCCCGAACACGACGGACCGCATCCCGTCGTGCTCTACCTGATGGATGCACCGTCGATCCGTCCCGCCCTCCACCAGATGGCGTCTCGCCTGGCCACCGCCGGGTACTACGTGATGATGCCGTACCTCTTCTACCGGGGTGGCGAGTTCAAGGTCTTCGGCGAAGAAGATGCCGAAATGCATCAGCGCCGTGAGCTGATGCAGTCCGTCAACCCGACCAACATCCTGGGTGATGCCCAGGCGATGCTCGAGCACGCTGCCGATGATCCCGACGCCGACGACGGCGACATCGGTGCGGTCGGTTTCTGCATGAGCGGCGGCCTGGTGCTCTCGCTCGCCCGAGCTTGGCCGGAGCGGGTCGCCGCGGCGGCTTCCATTCACGGGGCCTGGATGGTGAAGGACACGCCCGACTCGCCCCATCTCAACCTCGATTCGGTTCGAGCCGAGGTGTACCTCGGTTGGGCCGACAACGACGCCACCGCGCCGGTCGAGATGATGCATGAGTTCCGTCAATGCCTGGAGGAAGCCGACGTTCACTACGAGCTCGACTTCCTCACCGAAGCCGTCCACGGTTACGCCCCACCAGGGGGCAAAAACTACAACTGGCGAGCCGCCGAGGATCACTGGGAACGGGTCCATTCGCTGTTGCGCCGGAACCTTGGCTAGCGGCAACGGCGGCATGGTCGCCGCCGCTCAACCCGAGGCGACCGAAGCCGGCGTCGACGCACTGCGGGCCGGCGGCAACGCAGTCGATGCGGCAATCGCCTGCGCACTCGTGGCCGGCGTCGTCGACCCGCAGATGTGTGGAATAGCCGGCTTCGGCAACGCCCAGCTCTACCTGCCCGGCGACGACGTTCATACGTGCGTCGACTTTCACGGCACCTCGCCTGCCGCGACTCGACCCGATCAATGGGAGCACCTGCTCGTCGGCGAGACTCGTGATGGCTTCGGCTTCCTGCTGGAGGGCAACGTCAACGACGTCGGCTACCAGTCGATCACCACTCCCGGTTCCCTACTCGCTTACCACGAAGCCCAGACCCGTCACGGGCGTCTGCGCTGGGCCGACGTGGTCGCTCCTGCCATCGACTACGCCGAGAACGGGTTCGTCATCCGCCCCGCCGTCTACCACTGGTGGTTGGAGGGGGCGACAATGGGTCGGGTCAACGCCGCCGAACGACTGCGGTACACGGCCGCCGGTCGGCGTATCTACTTCCACGACGACGGCACCTTGCGTGGCATCGGTGAGACGCTGCGGAATCCTGATCTCGCCGAGTCCCTTCGCCGCATCGCTGATGGCGGCGCCGCCGTGTTCTACACCGGCGACATGGCCGACGAGATCGTGGCCGACATGGCCGCCAACGATGGCCTGCTCTCCGCTGGGGACCTCGCCAACTACCGCACGGTCTGGGGCGACCCGCTGCGCACGACCTACCGGGGCCGTGACGTGGCGACAAACCAGCCGCCTGGTGGTGGCGTGATGGTGGCCGAGATGATGGGCATCCTCTCGCACTTCGATCTCGGCGCCATCCAGCACAACAGCGTGGAATACATCCGCATCGTGAGCGAGGCGATGAAGTGGGCGACAGCCGACAAGGACGCCCACATCGGCGACCCCGAGTTCGTCGACGCACCCGTCGATCGCCTGCTCTCCCGCGCCCACACGACCGAGCTTGCCGACCGGATACGCCGCGGCGAACGGGCCAACGTCGCCCGCATGGCCGGCGAGCCGCCCGACACCACCCACGTCTGCGTGATCGACGCCGACGGCAACGCAGTGACGATGACCCACTCGCTCGGTATGCCATCGGGCGTGGTCACCGACGGGCTCGGGTTCATGTACAACGGCTGCATGGGTGTCTTCGACCCCCGCCCCGGCCGTCCCGGTTCGCTGGCTCCCGGCAAGCGGAGGTTCAGCTCACTGTGCCCGGTCATGACGTTCAAGGATGGCGAACTCGACCTCGTGGTCGGCGCGCCGGGCGGCACGCAGATCGCCATGGGCGTCACCCAGGTGCTGCTCAACGCCATCGACTTCGACATGCCGATCCTCGACGCCATAATTGCTCCGCGATTCTCGGGCACGAGCAACGCCATCGACGTCTGCAACCGCATCCCCCGCTCCGTCACCCGGGAGTTGGAAGCCGACGGCTACGAGGTCATCCGCACACCCGACAGCTACGCATTCGCCCGCGTGCATGGCATTGCCGTAACACCGGACGGGCTCGCCGGCGCGGCCGATCCCGGCAGCGACGGCGTGGCGATGAGCGCCTAGCGCCCGCCGCGCCGTCGCTCACTAGCTGGACAGCCCCGCGAGGAACCCGCTGATCGCGACGTTGCACTCATCGACATTGGTGAGATTGGAGGCATGGCTACCGCCGGGCATCACCGCCATCGAGGCGCCGGGGATCGTGTCCGCGAGATACTGACCGAGCTCAAACGGTATGGCCGCATCGGCATCGCCATGAATCACGAGGGTGGGCGTGCCGATCTCCGCCACCCGATCGGTGATGTCATCTCGCTCCAGCAGACAGTCGGCTACGTGCTCGACGAAGTCGGCACGCCGCTCTTCCCAAATCGGGATCCACTTCGCGATCAGGTCTTCGTCGCCGAGGATCAGGCTGCCGACGAAGAGTCCGACGCCGCCCAGCGGCTCAGACCCCATCCAATGAGCGACCATCCCCCGGTAGCCCTCGAGCACCTCAGGGTCTTCCTGACCGGCCTGGGTGTCGATCAGGATCAACGCACGGACTCGATCGGGGTGGGCGAGAGCGGCTCGCATCGACAGAAAGCCACCCTGGGACATGCCGGCAAAGACCGCCTGTTCGATTGCCAGGTGATCGAGCAACGCGACGGCATCGTCCGCCGAGTCCCAGTACGAGAACGGCCCGGTCGCCGGGGTCGCACCAAAGCCTCGTTCGTCCCACGCCACACATCGGTAGCTGCCGGACAACACCTCGATCTGGGGGGCGAACATCGTGTGATCCATCATGAAGCCGTGGCTCCAGATGATCGCCGGACCGTCACCCCCCGAGTCTGTGTAGTTGATCTGTTGGCCATTGACCTGAGCGATCGGCATGTGGTCCCCTATCTCGTACTTCCGAGTTCAGCGGAGATCCGCCCCATGCGCCAGTGCTACCGGAACACGGTGTCCCACCTCCGGTGATGAGGGTCCACTTGCCGGTGAGATCGGCGGAAATCATGAACTGACGACCTTCGTGTAAGTGGCGACCAAATCGTCGTTGAGCTCGAGGCCGAGGCCAGGCGCTGTCGGCAAGGCGGCAAATCCGTCGATGATTTCTGGCTCCGGCGGGCTGACAAGCTCAGTACGGAGCCGCGAGGGACCGAGCCGCGAGGACCGGAACTCCACCATCGGGATGCTGAGGGCCGCGGCCATGAGGTGAAAGTTCGCCATGTCCGTGATGCCGGTGGCGAAGCTGTGGGGGATGAGTTGGGCACCGTACAGCTCACACATCTCCGCGATGCGCATGAGTTCGGTGAACCCGCCGGCACGGCTCACGCCTGGTTGTACCAGCGAGACGCCGCCCGTCTCCAGCCACTCCCGGACCTCCCAGCGGCCTGCCGCGAACTCAGCTCCGCCGACTCGAACGGGAGAAACCGCGGCCAGGCGGGCATGGCCGTGTAGATCGTCATGGCGTAGCGGCGCTTCGGCGAAGTACACGTCGTGCACTTCAATACGCTTCAAGGTCCACGCCGCGTCGTACCAGTCGTGCCACCGGTACCCGAAGTCGAGCGCGAGGAGAACGTCGTCGCCGATGATCGAACGACACTGCTTGGCGAAGTCGACGACCTGACGATCGCTCACCTCGGCACCGAACAGCACCGGCACCTTGACCGCGGTGATCCCCTGGCCAGCTGCGATCTCGGCCTGGCGAGCGATCTCATCCACGATGGACGCCAACGGTCCCGCATAGATGTCGCCCGGATAGCAGGTCGCGTACGGGCGGATGCGCTCGGTTCGTGCTCCGCCCAGCAGCTTGTAGACAGGCACGCCCAGCTGCTTGCCGGCCAAGTCCCAAAGCGCGATGTCGACCGCCGACATGGCCTGGATGAAGGTGCCGCGACGGCCATGGTAGAAGCTGCCGTGGTAGACGCGATCGAACAAGGCACGGGCCTCGAGGGGATCCTCGCCGACCAGTACATCGCGGATGCCCTGGCTCCAGAAATGGATTGTCTCCTGATCGATCATCGCCTTGATCACGATCGGGGTGCACGGGCACTCACCGATGCCCGTCAGACCGTTGTCGTCGGTGACGCGGACAAGGAGCGTTTCCTCCCGACCTTCCGCGAAGGCGTTTCCTTCCGCCGGCACCGACACGATCAACGCCTCGATCTCTGCCACCGCGCCACGTTCAGTCATCGAGCCTCCCAAACCGCATCTGTTGAAGTCAGTCTGCGCTGAGAGTGCCACGGGTGCCTGCCGAGGGGAAGGACCCGGCGATATTCGTTCGACAAGGCGATCGATCGTTCGTACGGTGCTCTCCACGAGTGACCGCGGCCGCATGGCCGCACGGACCCGACGAAAGGAGATCCAATGATTCTCGTCAACACCTTCATCGCCGATCTCCCCGCCGGCGCCTCCACCGGCGCCGCCTGATTCGGCAGCCGGCATCTCCGCCGGCCCCACGCTCGTCAGCCCCGCCGATCGTCGGCCAACCCGACGTCTCGCCGCGCCTCGTGCCTGTCCCCCACACGCTTTCGATTCACCAGACCCCGGCCTGTCAGCCGGGAGTCTTCAAGGAGCACTCATGCACGAACTCGACATCCACGCGGTCCTTGCCGAGCGACGCCGACAGGTGCGCACGGTCGAGGAGCGTTACCGCCGGTACGGACGACCAGTCCGGCAGCCGGTGTTGCCGCTGCACCGCCGCCGCAACCGATGAACCAGCCGTCGGCCCGGGGTCACGATTCGTTTCGGCGACTGCGACCCCCGGGCCGACCCTCTGGTCGAAGAAGCCGCCGCCGATCTCTTGCGGTTCGACCACCGTCCGCGCGAACCTGGCTCATGGACGGAGCGGGACGCGGCTTCCTGAGACGCCGCTGGGCAAGGGCCTTGGCGGCCGCGGCAATCCTGGTTGTGCTGGGCACCGTCGGGCCTGCGGCCGCCCAGGACAGTCCGCCGGTCGACATCGGAGGCGGGCCCGCGCCGGTGACGCCACCCGCCGCCCCTCCCATCGAGGTCGGCGAGTTCCTGGTCTTCGACGGGGGCATCCTCACCAGAGTCGGCGCCGATGGAACCATGACTCCGCTGCTCGACGTGGTGTTTCCGATGCCGATCGCTCCCGTCCTCTGCGACGACGGCTCGATCCTGGTGGGCGGACCGAGAGACACCCAGGTGTCGCGCATCGCGGACGGTTCGTTGACGACGTTCTCGGGCCTACCGGAGTTCAATCACCTCGCATGTCTCGGCGATGGTGCGCTGATCATCTCGACCATCCGGACCGAGATCATCGCCTTGTCACTCACAGATGCCGGCGTCATCAACGAGATCCCGATCATCCAGGGTCCCGCGTTCGTCGGTGATCCATCGTGGCCGCTGACAGTCGACGAGTCCGTCGAGGTTCTGACGGCCGACGGCGCGGTGGGACTCGGCCCGGGATTGCTTGGCCTGTTCGATGGCGAGACGTTGATCGTTCGAGCGGTGCCGGATCGGTTCATCCCGGTCGTTCTCGCTGATGCGGTGTGTTTCGGCGACGTCGAGGATCGCGCCGGCATGACGCCTCGCCCCGAGGATGGCTGTATCACGGGAGCCGAAGCCGAGACCTTCCACCCCTCGGGGCCGGTCACGCTCGACTACTACTTCTCCGATGAGGACGTAGCGCGAATCCTCGGAAGCGACGAAGACGGCGTGACGGCATTTGATGCGCTCACCGGCAACCCCCTGCGGTCATTTCCGCTGACCACTCCCGTACTCGTGCCCGGAGCCTTCGGCGACGTCGGACCGTTCGTGCTCACCCCGGAGATGGGGATCGTGACGGGAGCCGAGATCCCCGCTGTCACCACGACCACGACCACGACCACAACAACCACGACGACGACCACCACAACAACGACCACCACTCCTCCGAGCACCACCGCTGCGGCAGCGCCGGTGCCCGCGGTCGCCGATGAGTCGAGTTCGTCGACGGGTTTATGGATCGGACTCGCACTCATTGCCGTTGTGATCGTTGCCGTGCTCGAATATCTGCGGCGCAAGCGAGCGGAGACACCCGACCCCGAGACCCTCGGTGACGTCGAGCCGCCAACGGTCGACCCACCTCCGGCTGATCCACCTGCGGACGACCCCCCGCCACCCACCGTGGCCGTCCCGGTGAGTCCGCCGGAAGAGGACAAGCTCGACGTGAACCCCGATGACGTCGCCGACGTGCACCTCTGTACGCATGGCGAGATCGAAGAACTCGACACGAAGACCGAGAAGTTCGAGGTCTACCGCACATCGAAGCCCACGACCCTCGCGATCACGACCACCCCCCAGTACGGATACCGAACCCAGTTCAACGGGCTGCTCAACGTCTTCTCGGGCATCCAGCTCCTGCTCGACGCGATCGGGGACGTGGCCGGGCCCGCGGGTCTCGTGGTCGAGGCCGCCTCGGCCTACCTCGACGTGCCGGAGTCGGCGGTCAAAGCGGCCCAGGGAATCCAGTCCCGCCAACGCGAGAAGGTGCTCTACACCGTCACCGCGACGGTGAACTGGTATTCGGTTACCGCAACCTGCAGGAAGTATCGCGAGTGCGTCAACGGCGTCTGGGTCGTGAAGTCGGAGTATTCCGACGAGTTCGGTCCGGACCGGGTCGCCTCCGACAGCAGAGTCGACATGAACCTCGAGGAGTTCCTCCGGTTCCTCCAGGGCGTGAAGACCATGGAAGACCGGTACCACACCGGCTCCGAGAAGCTCCAGGAGTTCCGCGAGAAATGCAGGTCGACCGCATGAGAGTCGCCGCGATGTCCGTGGTCCTCATGCTCGCCGCGGCTGCCTGTGGCAGTGCCGTTGACCAACCCGCGACCTCGCCATCCACGCCAGCAACCAGCGCCGACAGCTCGAACCCCACCTCCGAAACGGTCACGGCGTGCAGCCTCTTCTCCCAGGCCGATGCCGAGTCGGTCATAGCTGCCGATCTGACCGCAAACGAGTTCAACGACGAGTACGACTGCACCTACTTCGCCTCCGAAGACCCCACGATCGCCGCAACCGTCACCCTTCGCCCGTTCGCCGCGACGGCGCAGGATATTGCCGACCTGCATGCGGTGTTCGCCGAGGGGACACTCGAAGACATCGCCGCGATCGGTGAAGCAGCCGTCTACTACCACGATGGCGCAGTGCATTCGCTGCAGTTCGTCCAGAGTGGCTCCTACGTCACAGTGATCGTGACCGGTGTGCCCGATGGCGACGACGTTCGAGCGGCCGAAACCGCCATCGCGATGCTGATCGCCGCCAAACTCTGACTCCTGAATTCATCGTTCATCGAGGACGTGGGTCGAAGGACCCTCGGGGAGAACGTCGGTGGCGCGCAGGTCAGCGACGTAGGCTCGCCACGACTGCGGGCTGAATCCCGCCAGGAGGCTCACCGTGTCGCAGAACCAGGATTCAAGACCCGTCCGACCGCTGGTCAACAGGTGGCTCAGCGAGGCCCGCCGTGGATGAGAACGAAGTTCCGCCGGCCGCGATCTCCTCTGGAGACCGGGCCCAGAGCAGCAATGACGCTGTCGAGAGCCCCGACACCTTGTTCGGGTTGTCGTTCGACACGATTAGCCGGGCACAGCAGTTCATGCTCGCCATCGGGGAACTGGCACATGACGGCAAACTGCATCTCATCGATGCGGTACTCGTCGTCAAGAGCGACAATCAGCACGTTCGTGTCCGTGAGACAATTGATCCGCAGCCTGGTCGATCAGCGCTCTCGGGCGCGATGTGGACCGGTCTGCTGGGCTTCATCATCGGCGGACCCGTCGGTTGGATCGCCGGCGTCAGCATCGGCGCCGGTGTGGGAGCAACCGCGGCGAAGATCATTGATCTCGGAATCCCCGATGAGTGGGTCAGCTGGTTCAAGGATGCCCTCCAACCGGACTCGGCCGCTGTCCTGGTGCTTGCCAGCGACATCGACCAGCGCGCTCTGCGCGCTGAGGTCGACCGGTTCCCGGGAGCGGTCGTGGTTCACACCACGATCCGCACCGAAGCATTCTCCCAGTTGAGGACGGCTTTCGACGATGACCAGCCGGAGGGAAACCAGGACGACGCGGTCTAGCTCTCGAATCTGGTCGCGGTTGTCGACTTTCGCCAGATCGCGGGGTCTGCTTCGGTGTGCGATTCGCCGGCGAGCTCATCGATCCGTGACTGGAGGTCAGCGATGCGGGCGCGGGCGTCTACGTAGGTTCGGTAGGCCCTCGTCGCCGCCTGTTCCGACTCGTGGACTCGCTGTTCCAGTCCGGCGCGGTTGTCGACATCGGGGTCAAGGGCATCCAACTCGAGGCGCAACATTTCGGCACCAACCAGACTCGATGCCGCTTCGGCATCAAGCTCGGCCACCCACTTGAGCGCCTCGTCCTGCTGATCGGCCAGGAGCGCGAGCTCGGCGAGCGCGGTCTCATCAGGTTCCGAACTGAGGGAGAGGGTCTCCGTCGCCAGAACCATCACGGCGAGAGGAAGACTCTCGACGAGCATGCCGAGAGGTGCATCGAACGGGCCGCTGGCGACGCCTCTCTGAACGCGTAGCGGCGCAAGAGCGAGCGTGGCGTCAGCCATGGCTTCGGCGAATGCCGCTGCTGTCGGCTGAACTTCGGCGACTGATGCCTGAATCCGAGCGTCATCGAGCATCGCTCTGACGTGCGCGGAGGCTTCCGGCTCATCCGACTGGGGCACGTGGACCGTGATCGACGCAGCCTTCCAGGACTCGTGTCGCAGACATAGCCACCCGAGCAGGGTGATCAGTTGACCCGCTTGGTCATCAGACCACCAAAGTGCGATCGAGCGATTTGCCGGCGGCGTTCGTTCGAATCGATTCCACGCGTCCTCGCGCACATTGACGACTGCGACATTGGTGCCGAATCGAGCGCACGTTTGCAGAAGGCGCCCGTAGGTCTCCCGATCGCCATCGGATCCTCTCAGATCCCTGACACCGAACAACGACAGGTTCGGGCGGACGGTGCCAATCCCGTGCGCCTGGACGAGCCCTTGAACCCCCGCCTGCGCGTTGTCGACAAGCAACACGCGGGCGAAGCCGCCGTGGGCAACCTGCTCGACTTCGGCTGCAAGATCGCGTTCGATGTCGGCCGCCTGGCGGCGCAACACCGGCCCCGACCCCTCGAGCATTCGCACGGCGGTGATGAACCCCGAGTCGCCCTCGATCCAACTGGCGACCGTGATCATCCGGGCCCGCACCTCGGGATCACGGGGCACGAACGCCAACATGCATGGGCGCCAGTCGCGCTCGCTGATCGGCTCTCTCGCCAACGCGGTCAGGTGACGGCGTGCGCTGCTGTAATGGTGCGAACCGGAGCTGTCGACCCAGCGGTCGGGGACGTCGCGGCGGCGGAGATAGTTGAACAGCACCACCAGGACGAGTCCGGCCAGCGCACCGGCGAGCGGGTTGATGGCGACGATCGCTCCGCTACACGCGATCGTGCCCGCCAAGCTCGCCCGCGCGTTGTACCAGCGAAACGTCGGTCGAAATGAGGTGCTCCCAGCGCGGATCTCGAAGTAGGTGGCGTAGTTGATGATCCCGTAGCTGGCGAGGAAGAACATCGAGATGACCGGCGCGATCGCGTTGAGATCCCCGGCCGCCACCGTCGCCAGCGCGACGCCGGTCGAAAGTAGGATCGCCCGCTGCGGATTGTTTGTCGGCCCTGCTCCGACGGCGAAGAACTCGAGCCGGGGAAGAACTCGATCCTCTCCGAGGCGTTGAAGGATTCGGGGCCCGCCGAGGGCCGACGCCAGGGCCGACGAGAGCGTCGCCGCCAACACACCGACGATCATCGTCCACCCCAGAAGAGACACATCTCCCATGACAGTGGTCGTTTGGGCGACCAGGACCGCAGCCGGCGCGGCACCTGCCAGCAGGACGATGACGGCCACATAGACAACGGTCGATATCCCGACGGCCGCGAAGGTACCGCGGGTGATCGACCGGCTCGGTGTTCGGAGATCGCCCGACATCGCGACGCCCTGGCTGAAGCCTGTCACCGCGGGGAAGAAGATCGCGAAGGCCTCCCAGAAGCCCACGTCACTGCCGGGCGCAGCGAGATTGTCGCCCAGGACTCCCCGATCGAACTCCTGGAACGCACCGACCAAGAAAGAACCGAGTGCGAGTACCAGCAAGCCCATCACCAGGTATTGGAGACGCGTTGCAAGGTCCGAGCCGGCGGCGCCGATCCCCGCGAGGACCAGGACCACCGCGGCGGCAACGACTTGCGTCAGTCGTGCGCTGTCGCTCCCAAAAGCCGTCACGACGGTCTCGGAGAATCCGATCGCATAGAAAGCGATCGAGACCGACATGGCGAGATACAGCACCACGCCGACGGCGCCGCCGAACTCGATCCCGAGGGTTCGCGATATCAGGAAGTACGGGCCACCACCTCGAACACGCATGTTGGTCGCCACCACGGCCAACGAGATGCTCGTCAGGACCGACACCGAGGTGGCCAGGGCGAGGATCACCAACGCCCGGACGAGGCCCACTGAGCCGACCACATAGGCGACTCGGAGGAAGAGAACCAGGCCGAGGATCGTGAGGATGCTCGGGGTGAAGACCCCGCCAAACGTGCCGAGCGTTCCGACGTCCGCGGCCGGCTCGCGGTTCGAGACCCCGCCCCCGGACAAGTTACGCGTCGCCTGATTCTTCGGCGAGGATCTCCATCTGCTCCTCGACTGCTTCCTCGTGGGCAAGATCACCGGCGATTCCCTTGTGGCGGTCATCGAGGGCTTGGAGATGATCGAGCCTGCCGTAGGCGATCACGGTATCGCCGACGCCGATCACACTCTGGCCTCGAGGCGCTCCCTCGAAGTCGGCCAGATAGCGATCGATGCCGAGGATCAGGATCCCCTCGTCAGGCAAGTGCAGCCGAGCGAGCGGCCGACCGACGAGCCAGTCGTCACCTTGAGCATGCAGCTCGATGATTCCGTAGTTGTGCCCGAACCGCAGAAGGCTTCCCAGATCCCGGGTTTCCAGGGTGGTCCAACGTGCGAGCGCCCACCGGGTGAACCGCGACAAGCCCCGTTCGAGAGCCTTGACGCGAGTGAGCAGCAACAAGAGGGCCAATCCGGCGACGAGAATTCCGGCCCGACGCAGCGTCTGACCCGACCCTGCATTGACGAAGCCGAGCAGGAGCGACGTGACACCGGTGATGATGCCGGCGTTGCCGAAGGTCATCAGCCAGAGGATGATCCTGCGCCGGACCGGATGGTTGATGACGTCTTCGGCTTCACGGGTTGTGTAGCCGACACCCATGAGCGCCGAGCGGGCCTGGAAGTTCGCGACCTCGGTGGCCATGCCCGTGCCGACCAGCGCGATCGTTGCGACCCGCGCCGCTGTGATGAACATGACGGTCACCAACAGCAACGACAGGACGGCGATCATTGGACGTCCTCGATGTCGACGGTCTCCTCGGTTGTTGCGATATGGACCACAGCATCACCGCGGTTGACGAGCGGGTGCTCGGTGGACCCGATGACAACTCCGGTGGTGGGTGCTTTGATCCGTCCGAGCCGCTTGCCGAACGGGTCGCGGATCACCGCGATCTCGGAGCCTTTCGCCACATGATCTCCAAGCATGACCGAGCTGTGGAGGATCCCGCTCCGCGAGGATCGAGCCCATTTGGTCGACCGGGCAAGCACAGTGGGAGCCGTCTGTGTTGGTTCCACATCGATCATGTCGAGATGATGCAGTATCCGCAGCACACCATCGGTTCCCGTCTCGATCGCGGCTTTGTCGAAGCGGAAAGCTTCGCCGGCTTCATAGAGCAGCACCGTCGCGCCTGCATCAGTGGCAGCCTGGCGCAGTGATCCATCGCGCGTCCGGCTGTGGATCGCGATGGGTGCACCGAACACGGTGGTCAGGTTGAGCGTTGCTTCGTCATCGAGGTCGGCTCGGATCTGCGGAAGATTCGAGCGGTGGTCGGATCCGGTGTGGAGGTCGATTCCCACGCTGCACTGCTGAACGATCTCGGTCATCATCAGGTGAGCAACGCGTGAAGCCAGGCTTCCTCGAGCGCTTCCGGGAAAGCTCCGGTTGAGATCGCGCCGGTCGGGAAAGTATCGGTCGCCATTGTTGAATCCGTGAACGTTGACGATCGGCACAGCGACGAGCGTGCCGCGAAGCGACTTCAGATCGATCGCCTCCAGCACACGTCTGACGATCTCCACGCCACAGATCTCATCGCCGTGGATCGCGGCGTTGATCCAGACCACCGGGCCGTCGGCGCGGCCGTTGAGCACGATGACCGGGAGCGCCACTGGTGTACCCGACATCAGCCGAGCGATCGGTATCTCCAGTTGCGTCCGTCGACCGCGAGCCGCCGTTTGATCCGCGATTCTGAATATGGGTTGGCTCACACGACTTCCTGATCATCAACGGTCAACGGCGCGTCCGGCAGCGGCTGAACGGTCGGACGGGCGCGCCGACGACGACGTTCCGGCACCAGATTGCGCATCGCCTCGAGGCGCCCGAAGCACAGCAGGCGGTCATCCATCTCGATGACTCGACTGTCTTTGGGGTTGGGGATGACCGACGTTCCCCGGTGCAGGGTCAGCACCGAAATGTCGGCCGCCCGCAGGTCGCCCAGCGTCGTCTCCTGTGCCAGTACATCCGCACCTTCGCTCACCGCCAGCTCCGCCACGCCGTATTGGCCCGACACGCTGAGCCGTTGGCGCACATCGACCTCGGGGAAGGCGACCTGGTTGGCGACATAGTCGATGATCGCTCCTGCGATGTCGAGTCCGGTCGCCCCTTCGATTCCTTCCAGTCCGGGCGATGAGTTCACTTCCATCACCATGGGACCCGAATCTGATTCGAGCATGTCTACACCAGCCACGCGCAGGCCCATGATCTGGGCGGCCTGGACCGCTACCTTCTCCGCCTCCTCATCGAGTTCGACGAGTTCAGTGGTGCCACCACGGTGCACATTCGACCGAAACTCGTCGCCTTGTGCCGTGCGTCTCATCGCCGCGACCACTCGATCTCCGATCACAAAGGCGCGCAGATCTCGACCTCGGCTCTCAGAGATGAATCGCTGGATCAAGACGTTTTGGCGCGTGCTCTGGAGGGTTTCGATCACTGCCTCGGCGACCTTGGTGTCGGGCGCGAGAATCACTCCGATTCCTTGTGTACCTTCGAGCAGCTTGATCACCACGGGGGCGCCACCGACCCGTTCGATGGCGGGCAGGACATCAGCGCGGTCGCGAGCGAAGGTCGTGGCGGGAATACGGATCCCGTGACGAGAGAGGATCTGAATCGACCGCAGCTTGTCACGGGAGTTGGCGATGCCGATCGACGTGTTGGGCGTATAGGTGTCCATCTGCTCGAACTGGCGAACCACGGCAAGCCCGAAGAATGTGATCGAGGCGCCGATGCGAGGCAATATCGCGTCGTAGTCGCTCAGCTGCTTGCCGCGATACTGAAGGTCCGGATCGTCGCCGGCCAAATCGATGGCGAAACGAAGCGTGTCCAACACTCGTGCCTCATGCCCTCGCTCCAGTGCTGCGGTCTTCAGTCGTCGTGTGCTGTACGCACGCGGCGCACGGGAGAGGATTGCGAGCTTCATTGGCTGTCTTTCTGGTCGGCGAGGGAACCCAATGTATGGGTCATGGTGCGGCGGGTTGAGCGGAGAGGCCGCGGAGGATGAAGTCGACGAGTTCGTCGAAGCTCTCATCGGTGTCTTGGGGGCTGGTGAAGGCTTGGCTGGCTTCGAGCGTGACGAAACCGTGGATCGCGCTTCGCACAATGCGGGCCATGTGCACCGCACCGTCACCGCTGAAGTCGTAGGTCTCGAGGATTCGAGCCAGCACGTTGAGCACTTCCCACCGCGAGCTCTCGACACCATTGCTTCGATCTACTGGGAGCAACGTGCTGGCGTACTGGCCCGGGTGCGAAACAGCAAACTCTCGGTAGGCCAACGCAACGGCACGCAACGCCTGTTCGCCCGCCCGGCCAACGGCGGCGTCGCGCAGCGCGTCGGCAAGGTTCTCGCCGGCGCGTTCAGCAACCGCATGACGGAGCCCATCGACACCATCGACATGGTTGTACAACGCAGATGAGCGCACGCCGAGCCCGTCGGCGACCCGGGAGAGTGCCAAGTCGTCGAGGCCATTTGTGTCGACGAGCGCGATCGCCTGGGAGACCACGCAGTCCAGATCAATTCGCTGCTTTGCCATGAGAGGCATAGTAGTCGATATGTGACATATTGCAACTTGCAATGTGTTACCATCCGCGTATAGTGAAGCATCTTCACATCTGGTGAAGACAACCCTTGGACAATCTGAGGAGAACTTGAGAGAGACAACATGAACAACGACATCTTTGAAGACAACGACGACACCGACCTCGGAATCCCCGGCGGAATCACCGGGAAAGTCCAGTCGATCGGCAAAGCAGTCATCGGGCGCGCTCGGGGCGCCATCGACGTCGGAACCACCGCCGTCGGCAGCCGCCGCGACGCACGCGTGAGAGACGGCCTCCTTCGTGACCTCGGCCGCCAACACCTCGCTACGTTGACCGACAGCGCTGATCAGGACGAAATCGAAAGGCTCGTCGCCGAGATCAACAAACTCGACGGAACTCCGGAAGCGTCGACGTCCGAGAACGAAGAAGAAGAGTGACCCCGGAACGTGCGGGGCGGTCGAGTCGACCGTCCCCGCGCGGCTACGGCCACCGGCCGATCGAGCACTCGATGTTCGTCCACCGCTCCCACGACGACATCTGCACGATCCTCGAGCGCCATGCGCACGAGGTGCTGGAGACGGCGACAACCGCCGGCGGGAAGCGCTCGCTGGCGCTGGTCGAGGCGGGCGACCACGACCTCCCAGGGTTTGACCGGGCTGAACCCCTCCGACTTCTGGTCGATCCGCTGGTCCGTGACCATCCCAATCACGCATGGATCGAATTCAGCTGGGAGGCCAACGAAAAGAAGCGGCTCCTGGCCAACGTCAACGCCAGGCTCGACATCCGGCCACTGGTGAAGTCAGGACGGCGAGCAACCACCGAACTCACGCTGTGGGCAGACCATCGTCCGGTCCAGGGCACCCGTCGATCACCCGAAGCGATCCTGTTCAGCCGCCGGGTCGTCAAGGCAGCGATGCACCGCATGCTCGAGACAGTTGCGGCCAGCCTCGAGGACTTCGAAGAGCCCATCATCGCCTGATGCCGCGGTCTTCGAGCGCAATCACCGTTCCGGCTCAACTGCCGGAGTGACCTCGAAGGGCGCTGACAACAGCAACGCATACGGGATGAGCATTCGCCGGCCGTCATCAGTCGCGATGACCAGCGTCGTCGCGTTGAGGACGACGATGGTACCGGCGACTCCGGCGGCCACGATCCGATGGCCAGGCACAAGCTCGCTGCGAAGGGTGCGGCTGGCTGCGATGTGTCCCGCCACCTCCCGCCCACCAAGGCCCGCGAGCAACGCGAACGTAAGCCCCACCGCGGCGACGAGCCCGGCGATCAGCACGACGAGGATCGTGGTCTGCACGCCGAGTTGGCCGAGCGCGAGAACGATGGCCCCGCCGAGAACCGTCCACCTGATCAGGCGCTCGACGCCGGGATTGGAGCGGCCCGTGGCTCGGTTCAGCGCCCGACCGACTGTTGTGGCAAAGCCGATTCCGGCGGCACTTCCGGCGAGGATCAGCAGCCCCGCCACAAGCACGTTCGGAATCCAGTCGATGATGTTCCTCGGAATCGGGCGAAGCGAGTCCGGGCTGGTGGAACCAACGGCAAACAGGATTCCGGTGGCAACAGCCAGCCAGAAGAGGAAGATGCTGGCGGGCACGGCGACCGCCCGGACCGCGGGGCGCCGACGAGCATTGCTGAGCCATCTTCGAGCGAGCCAGCCGGCCACCGCTCCAAGAGTGATTCCCGCTGCCACCGCCGCTACGGCAATGATCCAGTTGTTGTCGACCTCAGGCATCGTCGTCCTCCACCGGATCGATCACAGCCCGCGTGGTCTGCCACCCAAGACCGAAGAGATCGCCGAACGCAGCAAGTCCCTGCCTGTCCTGGATCTTCCGCCACGCTTTGCGCGAAACCCGATCGCTGAGGTCTTCGGGAACGGCCCAGAGTTCGGAGAGGCTGATCGCGAAGTCCGATTCGAGGTCGGCGATTGCTGCATCCACTTCAGCCATCGTCATCCCGAGCTGCCGCAGCTCGGCATCGACGTCGAAGTCGTCGTCTTCGGAGTCGGGGAAGTGCTCTGTCGTGGTCATCGTGGTGTCCTCACTTCCGAAGCGAGTAGACGTCGAGCTCGAAGGAGGCGGATCTTGACCTGCCCAAGTGTGATCCCAAGCGACTCAGCGATCTCGTTGTAGCTCATTGCTTCAATCTCTCGAAGGGCAAGGATCGCCCTCGACAGATCGTCGAGCTCAGAGAGCGCGATCTGGAGACGATCGAGGTCTGACCGTGCGTCGACCAAAGCCTCGGTCGAGTCACCGGATTGATGATCCGGCAACAGAGCTGGGTCCCATGCCTCATCCCGTATCCGACGAAGTTGGGAGACTGCGCTGTTGTGGGTGATTCGCATGATCCACGTGCGCCGCGACGACTCGCCACGAAACGACCCGAGCGAGGTCCAGACCTTGATGATCGACTCCTGAACAACGTCTTCGGCCAAGGCAGGATCACGCACGATCGAGACCGCCAGTCGATACATCGCCGCACCGTGCGCATCCAGAAGCGACCGCAGATCGTCGTCACCAAGCCGGCGGTCATCACCGAGCCTGCCAGGTGTAACCACATCCGTAGTCTCGCTTGTCGAAGAGCGCGAAGGGGGGACGATGCCGGGCATACGTCGAGATGGACGCTGCCAACCGGCAGAAGTTACGGACTCCCCGAGAAACTTCGATGACTTCCCGTAACTTCCAGCCACCGTTGGCGTCCTTTGTGACGCAACCAGGACAGGAACCGAAATGAACGTACTCGCAGAGATCAGCTACCGAGAGGGAATCGAGGAGGCATGGACCGACCTCGCCACTTTCGTCCCGAAGGTCATCGCAGCTGTATTGGTCTTCGTGGTCGGCTGGTTCATCGCGCGGATCATCCGCAACGTGGCACACCGCCTACTGACCAAGATCAAGTTTGACGCCGCGGTCGATCGTGCCGGGCTCGGCGCCCCGCTTCAGCGCGCCGGATTCGAGGACTCGGGACTGCTACTCGCCAAGATCTTCTACTGGTCGGTGATGGTGCTCGTGCTCCAACTGGCGATCGACACCTTCGGGGATTCCGCGATCCAAACCGCTCTCGACGATCTGGTCGGGTTCCTCCCGAACCTCTTCATCGCCATTGTGATCGTTGTTATCGCCGGTGCAATCGCCACCCGAGTCGCTGAGTTGGTCACAGGCACGTTGGGTGGACAGAGCTACGGTTCAACCGTCGCCAGACTCGCCAGCGGATCCGTCTGGTTGATCGGCATCTTCTCTGCCCTCAACCAGATCGACATCGCCCAGCGAATCCTGACGACACTCTTCACCGCAATCGTCGCCACAATCGGCCTCGTGATCGTCATCATGTTCGGGGTCGGCGGAATCCAGGCCGCTCGTGACCAGTTCTGGCCGAACGTCTTCGCCCGTCTCCGCGGCGAAACCACCGACAGCTGAGGCGAGCCGCCCAGCTTCCGATCGTTGCCTTCTGGCGGTCGGAAGCTGTCGCTGGTTCATCATGCATCCCTCTCGCCCTGCCCACGCCCCGAGGTGCCAGCAAAGGAACAGAACCCCGGAGTCGCCTCCGGATTCCCCGACTGCGGAAGACGCCGAGATGGACACGCCTCAACACGGCTTGGGAGAACTTCTCCGGCGGGCCCTCCCGATACCAACCGGCCTCGTGGAGCGTCTGCTCAACCGTTTGACCACGACCCATCGTGAAACCGGACACGGCGTAGGCCAAGATGACCAGTATGAATGTCCGTTTTCTCCATCAGATCAGCCGCAAGCGGATTGAGGAGAGCACGCCGCCAGCGAACCTCGCTGATCGAGACACCGATGGCGGCTGGTTGTGGATCGATATCGATCCAAAGGGCGAGATCGACCAAGTGGTCGACTACCTCACGCCCCTGGCCCTGGACCAGTTGGCCGTCCGCGATGCACTCGAGGACCTCGACGCACCCAAGTTCGATGACTTCGGCAGCCATCTCCTCCTGATCCTTCACGGGCTGAGAGACGATGCAGTCGCCACCTACGAAGTCGACTGTTTTCTCACCGAGAACGTGCTCGTCACGATTCACCACGGCCGATCGCCATCGATCGATGCCCTCTGGTCTCGCTATCTCCTCACCCCCGAGGTCGGGGCGGGAACGGTCGACGAGGTTCTCGCCCGTCTCGCCGACGTGCTCACCCGACGACTCTCGTCCGTTGTCGACCGTTTTGATCAGGAGATCGATGGCCTCGTCGATGCGGCGCTGGGCACCTCCCCTCACGTGCTCGAATCGCTCACGGCGGTGCGAACAGATGTCGCCGTCGTTCGCCGCGCCGCCCTCCCTCAACGAGAGGCACTCGACGCCGCGAGTCGTTCCGATTCACCCCTGATCTCACCGCCCGGGCATCGCCGTCTCACCGACGCGTTCGACGTCGCCGTTCGCTCGGGGCATGGCCTGGACGCCGCCCGCGCCGCGCTCTCGGAGACGCTCGATGCCTACCGGGGCGCTGAGGCGCGGCAGGCAACCGAGGTGAGCAAAGTCCTGACGATCTACGCCGCGGTCATGTTGCCGCTCACCCTGATCGTCGGGTTCTTCGGGATGAATTTCGAGGAACTCCCGATGACCGATCGCACAAACGGGTGGATCCTCGTCTCGATCGTCATGGCGGTCGTGGCCACGCTCTCACTCGGAATGTTCATTGGCGCCGGCTGGATGCGACGTCCTTCGGGGCGGTCGGCCGGACGCGCTCTCGGCAAGGGGCTCATCGAGGCGGCGCTGGCCCCGGTCGAGCTGGTGGGTTCGGTCTTGGTCGTCCCTGGCGAAGCGGCGCGCTCAGCCAACGCTCGTCGGCGGCGTCGCAAAGCCGAAAACCCAGCACCGTCCGAGGATCAATCCCGATGACACCAACCGGCGCCGACGAGTCGCCCAGTCTCGAGGAAGCCATCGAGTGGCTCCGAGAGCTCTCCGCTCAGAACCTCGCCGAGAGAGGCCTGTCAGTGGAAGGAACGTTCGACGAGGTCGATGATCCCGTGCTGCTCGGTGCCGATGGCAAACCCGTCGAGACGTGGCGCGAGGAGCATCCCTACGACGTTCTGATGAGCCGAGACGATTACGAGTCGACGAAGCGGCTCCTCCAGATCGAGCTGCTCAAGGCCCAGACCTGGCTGGCCGAGACCGGGGGCCGGCTGGTGATCGGCTTCGATGGCCGAGACGCCGCCGGCAAGGGCGGCACCATCAAGCGGTTCATCGAGCATCTCAACCCACGAGGTTTCCGCGTCGTCGCACTCCCGGCACCGACCACCGAGGAGCAAGCTCAGTGGTACTTCCAGCGCTATGTCCCTCACCTTCCCACTGCCGGGGAGATCGTTCTTTTCGATCGCTCCTGGCACAACCGTGCTGTGGTCGAGCCGGTGATGGGGTTTTGCGAACCGACTGACTACGACGAATTCATCCGGTCCGCTCCGTTGTTCGAGGAGATGCTCGTCCGGTCAGGGATCACGCTCGTGAAGTTCTGGTTCTCGGTGTCTCGGCGGGAGCAGCTCACAAGACTGACCATCCGCCGCATCGATCCCGTCAGGCAGTGGAAGCTGAGCGCCAATGATCTTGCTTCCCTGGACAGATGGGACGATTTCACGAACTACAAGAACGAGATGTTCCGGCTGACGCACCACGATCATGGCCCGTGGACGATCGTCCGGTCCAACGACAAGAAACGTGGCCGAATCGAGGCCATGCGAGTCGTGCTGAGCCAACTCGACTACCCGACCAAGGATCACACGCTGGTCGGTCAGCCGGACCCGCTGATCGTCGGCCCGCCAGTGCTCGACTAGCTAGGCGAGCGGGTCGCTACCGGCTGGAGCGGGTGCCACCTCCGCACGCAACTCCTCAACCAGGTCGATGAGCTGTGCCCAGACTCGATCGGTGACGACTCTCAACTGCTTGCCGTCGCCGGGAACGTCGACGGCCAGAGCTCTCACGTCGATCGGGTCGCCGACATCCACCAGCACACGAGGGCGGAGCACGACGTTCACCAGAACCGTCCGGAAACGCCGCGCTCGCCCGATCACACGATGCGACCCAACCATCGCTATGGGCACGATCGGCGCGCCGGTCTGCAGCGCCAGCCGGACTGCACCGGTCTTTGCCCGCTCGGGCCAATGCTCGAGGTCTCTTGTGGTGCGCCCTTCGGGAAAGATTCCGACCGCCTCGCCGGCCGCGAGAGCGTCAGCGGCAACCCGAAGTGACTCCGCAGCGCGCACCGACCCTCGTTCGACCGGGATGTAGCCGATCTTGCGAACCAGCGCCCCGAGGACCGGCGCCCGAAAGACCCCTGCCGTGGCGAGCAAGCGAACCGAACGACCCATCCGTCGACAAACCAGCGCCAGAAGCAAGCCGTCGACGTGGCTCGCGTGGTTGCTCACGATGATCACCGCACCGTCGGGCAACGCCCTCGCGGCGGCACGGCGCCCTCGATGCTTCGCGATCCGAAGGCGAGTGAACACCGCCAGCAGTGATCCCACCAGCAAGCTCGCCGCGGCGTAGATCACGGCACCAGACCGCCCGGGCGCCCGCCAGCTCGTCATCGAGTCCCCTTTCCCGGTCCGCAACGTAGCAACTCATGCCTCGCTAGGGACTCTCACAGGCAATGAGCATGCCAATGCTGCTCGGGGCCAGGATCTCCCCGTTCTCTTCCCACCGCAGCCAGATCCCCTCGTCGGTACGGCTGATCTCCACGCCGATCTGACCGCACGTCGTTTCCACTGTCCCGCTGCCGGCGCGAGAGCCGTTGTTGGACCATGCAACCGTCAATCCGCTCTCGGCGACTTCCCGCCGGAAATCTCCAGGAGTTCCCGGTCGCCCCTCGCCGATCCAGTACAGCAAGCTCCCGACGAAGATGACCAGCACGATCGCGAGAAGCACGGCGCTGGCGGGTACTCGAGGTTTGGTGGATGGCATGTACGAATTCTCCGAAGGAACGGGCGACCGC
The DNA here is from genome assembly GCA_029263175.1 of Acidimicrobiales bacterium. GTDB lineage: Bacteria > Actinomycetota > Acidimicrobiia > Acidimicrobiales > Aldehydirespiratoraceae > JAACCU01. Next base: position 39,212 of record JAJCXZ010000017.1, read on the forward strand.
AACAGCGAGGCTAGGCAATAGCTATTGCAGCAATGCCTGTTGACTCTATCTGTTCCCGCGGGCTAGGTTCCGTCGGTGGCCACCGCAAATGATCATCTCAACCGGTTGAGCGCCGCACTCGCAGGCATCGAGGCCGCGGCAGCGGAGAACGCGGCGCGAAGCGTCGAGGTGCAACGTCGCTCGGCTGCGCTTCGTTCGCGATTGGAAGCGGGTGATTCGCTCGTCGCGCTCGTACAGGCTGAACAACGGCCCCGCGTCGTGGAGCTGTTGTCCACCAACATGGCGACGCTTGAATCCGCTGGTGCCGAGCTCCGCGCCGCACAGGCGTTGGCGCTTCGCGTAGAAGGGCTAACGATCGAGACGATCGCCGATCTCTTCGGTGTCACGCGCCAGCGGATCTCTGCCCTCCTCCGGCAGAAGGCTGCAAGCACCGAAGAGTAGTGATGTTGCTCGCCGCAGCATGAGCAATGATGTCAACAGCTAATGCTGCAATAGCTATTGACACTGGAATCTCAGACTTCTACGATGACCCTTGGCGTCATGTCAGGCGCCCTCAAGTCGAGGTCGACCCAGATGCACGCCAGTAACACCATCGCCCCGCCGGATCCAGGCCAACCCCACGGGGTCGCCCCGCGGCAGCCCCGATATCGGGTCCTCAAAGCGATTCTGTGGATTCTCCTTGGCACCTTCGCTCTCGTCCTGGGCCTCGCCGCGCTACTCGTTGCCGGTGGAAATCGGGACGAGAGCGAGCAAGTACCGGCCTCGACAGACGAAGCCGTCGCACCTCCGGTCGCTGATGTCATCACCGAATTCGCCGAGGCATGGGCGCTTGGCGACTGGACGAGCCTCGGAGAAGTCGCAACCGGCGCGGTCGTCGCCAGCGCACAAGCCATCAATGTCGACGGTATGGCGATCGAGGTCGTTGGATCGCCGTCGGATGGCCAGGCTGAGCTCCTCGTCGTCTCAGGCGACGGACCGGCGCTGCTCTACCGGGTAACCATGGCCACAGTCGACGAGAATTCGGTTGTCGTCGATCTCGTGCCCGCCGGAGATGCGGGCTGAAGACAGTCGATGGAAACCGTTCCCGACGCCTCAATCGCTTCACCGCCGGCTTTCGGGCAGGTTTACAACGTTCGAGCCGATTTGATCGAGCTGAATGCCGCTCGCGACACGCTGTCAAGTTGGTTGAGAAGCAACTGGCGAGGACCACCGAGTCGTTGCGTGGACATCACCTTGGTATTCGTGGAACTACTCACCAACGCCATCGAAGCCTCGCTGCCAGATTCATCAGTCCACTACTTTCTTCATGACGACAGGCGGGAGATCGTCATGCGCTTTCTCAATTCGAACGCCCACCGGACACCGGTCGAGCTGAGCAGCATGCCCGAACCCGACGCGGAGTCAGGCCGCGGTTTGGCGCTTGCAGCCCGCGCCGCCGATCGCCTGCACATCCACTGGACGGAGGACTCCGTCGAGGTCAGCGCCCACTTCCGCATCGCACAATGACCGTCTGGAGCGATTCGTGCACTCGACGCGTGGTAGAACCGGGTGGTGTCGCGAGGGCAGCCCACAATGAACCCGAAGGTTGACGCATACGTCGCCCGGTCGGAGCTGTGGCCCGACGAAATGACCTCGCTTCGCCCGATACTCCTCGGTTGCGGCCTGGATGAAGACGTCAAATGGGGGAAGCCCTGCTACACCGCCGACGACAAAAACATTCTGATTCTTCAAGAGATGAAGGGCTTTCTCGCCCTGATGTTCTTCAAGGGATCCCTGCTCTCCGACCCCGACGGCGTGCTCGAACAGCAGGGCCCGAACACTCGTTCCGCGCTTCGCATGACATTCACATCGGTGGACGACGTGACCGATCTCACGGACACAATCTCTGCCTACGTCAACGAAGCGATCGAGATCGAGCGATCCGGTCGGCAGATGGAGCCGGCCCCAGATCTCGAACTCGTCGCCGAGCTCCAGCAACGTCTCGACGATGACGCGGCGCTGTCGAACGCGTTCTACGCGCTGACACCCGGTCGACAGCGCGAGTACAACCTCTACTTCAGCGGTGCCAAGCAGGCCACGACCCGTTCCGCCCGCGTGAACAAGCTCGTGCCGAAAATTCTCGAAGGCAAGGGGTTCCGCGACCGCTGACCCCCCCCCGATCGGTGGGGTTGTTCAGCTGGCCTCAGTTTTGGTCGCGGTGACGGGTACGAGCGGCTCGGATCTCTTTCACCGCGTCAGACTTTCCGCCCCAGTCGCCGACCTCGGTGGATTTCGAGGGCTCCAGCGCCTTGTAGATCTCGAAGAAGTGACCGATCTCGGCTCGCAGGAAAGGCGGCACATCACCGAGAACACGAATGTGATCCCAACGCGGATCCCCCGCCGGTACGGCAAGAACCTTTGCGTCCGGTCCCATCTCGTCGCGCATCCAGAACACACCAATCGCCCGCGCCGTGATGTGGCACCCCGGAACGGTCGGCTCCTCGAGTAGGACGAGCACGTCCAAGGGGTCACCGTCCTCACCCAGCGTGTCCGGGATGAATCCGTAGTCGGCGGGATAGGCGGTGGCCGTGAACAGATGCCGGTCGAGCCACACCACCCCGGTCTCATGATCGATCTCGTACTTGTTCCGTGACCCCTTGGGGATCTCGACAACCATGTCGAACACGGCGTCGGCCGGCTCTTCTGACAGATCTACATCGTGAGCCATTCACTTGTCTCCGTGTGCGGGCACTACCGCCCGGGTCGACGTGATCGTACCGTCGCGGCAGTCCCGCCCACGTTTGATCAGCCCGCGGTCTGTGGGCCAATGACTGCAGCGACCTGCACGACCATGTCTGCCGGGAAGCCGCCAAGGCGTGCGTGTTCGCGAATCGTCTCGGCATCATCCGTCTCGTGGACACAGTAGATCTTGTCACCGGCCACATAGCTCGTGACCCACGTATACGGCACGCCGAGGCCGGCGACAACCTCGTTCGACTTCGTCGAGATGTCGGCGAGTTCGTCGGCACCCAGAGTGCTTGCTCCCTCGATGTTTCGTTCGATGATGAATTGCGGCATGGCTGCTCCTTGTTGTGTAGACGCCATCTGCGTCTGAAGCAACCGTCGATGCCGGCCGTGTGCACCTTCGCACGACTTGCCCGGGCTGTGAGGCGAGCTGCTGCACACGCATCTGCACACGGGTCGGTGATTGTGTGATCTCTCACCTACCACCTCTGGGTAGCCCGTGAGGGGTGTGGGAGGATTGAAGGCAATGCTCCAGATCAGTTTGCTCGGCTCGCCCCGGATCCAGGACCAGAACGGTGAACGCCGGGAGGTGCGGGGCAGGAAGCCGTGGGCAGTCCTCGCTCGCCTCCTTCTCGCCGACCGACCACTGAGTCGTCGTGAGTTGAGCGCCGAGCTCTTCCCCGAGGTTGCGGACCCACTGGGATCACTGCGTTGGTGTCTCGCCAGTCTCCGCAAGGCGATCGGCAGTGCCGACGTTCTCATCGGTGACCCGATCCGACTTGAGCTGCCTGACTGGATAGGTGTGGATGTCCACGAAGTCCTGGCCGGTAGATTCGACCCGGCCAATGTCGGCGACCTCCTCGAGGGCATCGATCCGCCTTGCGGTCCGGAGTTCTCGACATGGCTACTCGTCGCCCGCCAACAGGTGGCATCGCGTATTGCGGCTCAGCTCCGTGACGCGACCATTACGGCGATCTCGCAAAACGACCTGGCGGCGGCCGTTGAGCTGGCCGAATTGGCCGCGCGCCGCGCGCCGTATGACGAAGGTTCCCAGGTGTTGCTCGTCAAGGCGCTCGTGGTAGCCGGGCATCCCGGTGCAGCCCTGGAGCACATCGAAGCGGTCGAATCGCTCTACCGCGAGGAGCTCGGATGTGATCCGACGCCGGCGCTTCGTAGCGCCGCTCGGGCCAACATCGCGGCGGCCCCGCCAGGAGTCTCAACCGGCGCGCGTGCGTCGAGCCTGTTGCGCTCGGGTCAGGCCGCGATGTCGGCGGGCGCGGTCGAAGCCGGACTGGACTGTCTGCGCCGCGCCGGGTGTGAGGCGGAGGCAGCCGGAGATCCAAGTCTCCACGGTCGGTGCCTCTTGGAGCTGGGGAGCGCGCTGGTTCATGCGGTCCGCGGCTTCGATGACGAAGGCAGCGTCCTCCTCGAACAAGCAGTGAAGCTCGCCCAGACCGCTGGCGATCTTCCAACTGCGGTGGCGGCGCTTCGCGAACGCGCGTATGCCGACACGCTCGCCGGACGACGGCCCGAGGCTCAGCGGCACTTGGCGCTTGCCGTCGAGTTGGCTGACGGTGCGCCCAAGCTCCTGCCGGGCCTGTACTCGGTCGCAGCCATGAACCTCGCGGATTGGGGTCGCGCCGACGACGCACTCACGCAGTATCAGACCGCCCTCGAAGCCGCTCGATCGGTAGGCGACCAACGATGGGAGTGTTGGGCACTTGGCCTCGGCGGGTGGGCGGCCTTTTCCGATGGCCGCACCGAACAGGCGAAGGACTGGCTACAGCAATGCCTCGAGCTCGTCCACGAGACACGCTGGATGTCATTCGAACCCTGGCCGATGGTCGCTCTCGCCGAAGCCCGGTTCGGTGAGCGATCGTTGACCAGCGCTCCAGATGATCTGGAACGAATCTTCGCAACAAGCTGCCAGCTCGAGGACCCGTGCTGGGAGGGCGCCAGCGGACGCCTGCTCGCTCTCCATCATGCCCAGGCGGGACATGCCGAGGACGCACTCGGCTGGATCATCGATGCCCGGCACCGTGCCGAACGCCGATCAGACACCTGGGTCGCGATGATCGGCACGATCATGCTCACCGAAGCCCAGATCCGCGAGTCGACAGGCGATCTCCCCGGAGCCAACCGCGCCGCTCGAGAACTCATCGCATTCGCGGCACGGACGCAGCTGGACCAGCTACTCGACCGCGGGCTCAGACTCGCCCGGTCGACGGCCTAGCCGTCCGACGCGTTCGAGAAGGGCGCGGGAACGTTCCACGACGAGTTCGGTCGCCTCATTGTCGAACGAGGGCAAGGAGCTGTCGAGGAACAAGTGTTGGTTTCCGGGATAGGTGAAGAGTTCCCCCTGATCGACGCCTACCGTGCTGACGAGTTCCCGAGCGGCGTCGATGTCGCCTTCGTGGCCAAAGAACTCGTCGTCATCCATGCCGTGGACCTGAACCGGCACACCGTCGGGCCAGGGACCGAATGCCCACTCGCCGGTGACCGGCACGCAAGCCTCGTACAGCAGGGCCCCGCGAGCACCGGGTCGAGTCTGCGCCAAACGTTGGGCGGTCATGACACCCATCGAAATCCCGGCGTAGACGAGGTCTCGGGGCAACCCGGCCAGCGCCGAATCAACCCGCTGGGCGATCGTTTCGGTGCCGATCCGGTTCATGAGCGCGAACCCCTCCTCGAGGCCGGTGGCGACCTCACCCGCATACAGGTCGGGCGTGTGGACCGTGTGGCCACCGGCAGCCAGTCGGTTGGCCAGACCCTGCACGCCAGCGGTCAGACCCAGCACATGATGGAACAGTACGACATCGACCATCTCGGCGCTCCTCGTCACTCGGACATCCTTCGAGTGGACGAGAACCCTAGATGAGGTCGCAGAATCTGCTCAAGGTTCGCCATCGGGCCATATCCCCTCGTGATCCTCCAGGTGGTGCACCACTTCCTGCAGAACCGGCAGGAGGGCAGGCCCGGAGGATCTGCCGCTCGAAGATGTACCGCTCGCCGCGCGCCTCGTCTGTCTCCGGGGCGAGGTACGCCCGGAGCGTCGCATCGGTGATCGTCCGCCGATTCCTTCTCGGACGAAACTCCCTGTTTCAACCGTCTCAACGACCATTCTCAGCGGCGCGTCGCCGCCAAAACCGACGATCGCGGATGCTGTCTCGAAGCGATTCGTCACGCGCGATTTGATTTCGCGGGCGACGTCGCTCAGCGTGGAACTGACCAGAACGCTAGCTGTCGGCGTCGCTACTGCTGGCCGGGTCCGCGTGATCGTCACGATTGCGTAGCCGGCCAAACAATGCGGCGATCGCAGCTCCGAGGGCTGCGAATCCCATCCACTTCCTTGAGGTGCTCATTGAAACGCTCGTTTCATGTTGTGTTGTGGGTCTTTGGGTGGCCTTGTCCGTGGAGGCTCGCTCTCATGGTCGCGGCTACTCCCCGACTTCGATGAAGATGCATTCGCCGGGGCATTCCTCCGCGGACTCGATGACGCGATCCAACCCATCCTCGGGTATCCGCGCCGTTCCCTCTGCTCCGGCCGGGTTTGCTGCCCCGTCGAACAGCTTCTCGGTGCCGAAGTTGTCGGCCGACTCCTTCACGTAGAAGAGCCCATCATCCATGCCGAAAAAGACATCGGGCGCGATTTCTTCGCAAAGGCCGTCTCCGGTACAGAGATCCTGATCGATCCAAACCTTCATGTGGTTCCCATTCCGCTTGACGCTGCGGGCCGACGCGGACCAGGGCGGCTTGAAGATCGCGCCCATCGCGTCATCAACCCTAGCGATGTCTCCCGGGCAAGCCTCGCCGCTCATGAGCCCGTCCGTATGTGTTCCCTGTCACGCGCGGGGCCGTTGGACCTTTTCGAGATCGAGCCAGTCGGCGAGTCCACGGAGCTCGGCGTCCACGGCGTTGGCGACGGGCGGGGTCCATGCCTCGTCCTCGTGGACGGCATTGACAACCAGAGCTCGGTTGTGGTGGTCGGCGGCGAGGTCGATCTTGCCGATGAGGCGGTCGTGATGAAGCACGGGCATGGCGAAGTAGCCCCAGCGGCGTTTGGCTCTGGGCTTGTACAGCTCGATCATGAACTCGAAGCCAAACAGCTCGACCGCACGGTCGCGGGCGTGGATGAGGCGGTCGAACGGCGACAGCAGAGCCGTGCGGCCGGCGAAGGCGTCGGCACTGGCACCAGGGTCGAGCCGCCAGACGCGTCCGCTGCCCTCTATCTCGACCGGGATGCCGACGTCGCCGACATACTTCGGCCGAGCCACCCCTTGGGAGCGCAACCGGGCCTTGTTTCGCTCGCGGATCGCGTCGTCGAGGGGCAGCGGCTCGATGTCGGGGTAGACCCGTTCGGCCAGGTCCCAGAGTCGCTGCTTGCCGCTTCGCCCCGCCACCGCAACCACGCCACGAGAGGCGAGGAACTCGAGAAGCTGCGTGACATTGCGGCCCTCGGTCCATCCAGTCGACTTCCACGGCGCCTCGGCGCTGTCGGGGATCGCCTTCGACGACAGTGGACCTTCGTCCCGAAGCTGGTCGAGGACTCGACGTTCGAATGAGGCGTTGGCATCCAACCAGTCGCGGACGCTGCCCGGGGCGGCGCGGAGTTGTTCCATCTCGGCCCGATACCAGCCGATTGCCGACATCGGCCTGACCGCGGCGATGTTGCCCGAAGACGGATCTTCTCGATGGCGGTGCTCGAACATGCTGCGATCCGACTCGAGCGCTGTCTTCAGCGAGCCGAGGGCGTATCTGGCACCGAGCCGGGACCAGGCGACGAGATCCGCATTGCGGGCGACCACCGCGGTCGGATCCAGTTGGAGCATTGTGAGGTGCGCAACGGCCGTGACGAGGTCCTTGGGCCGGTCAGCGGTCAACAGCTGGGCTCCGACGGCGATTCGCCGGGCCTCGGTCAGGGTCAGCGTTCGCACTCCTACCCTCCGGTTTCGGCGGCTACGCGTTCGCCGCAGCAGACTCGATCGGTGGCTCCTCGTCAAGCAGCGCGCACCCTCCGCTGTCCCTTCGGAACCGCTGGTGCGTCGCTAGTGTTTCAGCCGTGGACGATTCGCCGAGTTTCAAGATGGGTCGACTCGACCACGTACACATCCGTGTGCCCGATCGAGCCGCCGCTGCCGACTGGTACGCGATGCACCTTGGCTTCGAACCGGTCGCGGCCTACGACTTCTGGGCGACGGGAATCGACGGAGGCCCGCTTCAGATCTCCGCAGACGGAGGAGAGACCACACTCGCGCTCTTCGAGACAAGCGACGGCCACCCGATGATCGCTCAACAAACGGGCGTCGCGTTCAGCGTGGACGCTGACACGTTCATCACGTTCGCTCGTTCACTTCCCGGCGAGATCAACAGCCCGAAAGGAACGCCGCTCGGTCTCGACGATCTCATCGACTTCGACCTGTGCTGGGCGTTCGACCTCGCCGATCCCTGGGGCAACCAGTACGAACTGAACTGCTACGACTATGGCCGCGTCAGTCGTGACCTCGTGGAGCCCGCCGCACTCCGGCCTGTCCGTTACTGGCCTGTCGAGAGTTACCAGAACTACGACAACTCACCGCGTTAGCTCGCTGTCTGGCCCGCGAAGCAGGTGAGCACGGCGTTCTCTTGTGCCTTTGATGCGTGGTAGTAGCTCGAGATCGACGACGTCAGCCCGAGCCACTCGCCCCGGCGTGCAACCAATACCATCGTCAAACTAGTTGCACACTTCGTGCAACTAGTTTACGATCCGTGCATGGCTGATCTTCGGACACGACAGCGCGAATTGGCACGGCAGACCATCGTTGACGCGTGTGCCGAGCTCGTGACCGAGCGTCGTCACCTCGACTTCTCGATGAAGGAAGTGGCCGAGCGAGCCGGCGTGGCTCTGCGCACCGTCTACAACCACTTCGACGCCCGCGAGGATCTGCTCGATGCACTCAGCGAGGTGATGGAGGAGCGCACACAGGTTCTTGGTAGCCCGAATGCCCGCAGTCTCGAAACCCGCGACCAACTCCTGCTCGCCGTGCGAGCAAGTTCAGACGTCTTCGAACAGCTCGGCGGCATCAGCGAGGCCATGGCGCAACTCCCCCTCGCCGAGGTCGGCCGCAATGTCGAGCGCATGGAACGCACGAAGATGATCACCGACTTCATCGCCAGCGAGATGCCTTCGGCCCCCGCCGAAGAAGCCCAGTTGATCGGTGTCGTGCTTCGCCACCTCCTCAGCCACCGCAGCTGGTTCTGGCTGACCCGGGAGTACGGCCTCGACACCGCCGACTTCGTTCGGGTCGTCAACTGGGCCCTCGACACGTTGATCGACGCCGCCGAATCCGGCGACCTACCAAACCCCAAGGAGCAGTGATGACAACCATGGCAGCCGCGTTCGCGGCCTTCGACCTCGATGACCCTCGAGCAACCGATCCCGCGCTCGCGGGTTCCAAAGCTTCTGGACTTGCGCTCCTGCGCCGCGAGTCGTTCCGAGTGCCGGAGGGCCTGGTGCTTCCCGTGGGAATCGCGGCGTTGTGGCCGCAAGGAGATGCCCCCGAGGAGCTACGGGCCACCGTCACCGACTTCTGCACCGGGATCGACAGCGCCATGGCGGTGCGAACCTCGGCGACATGGGAGGACGGCACCACCAGCGCACATGCCGGAGCCACCGCGACGGTGCTCGATGTCACAGGGGTCGACGCAACGCTTGCCGCGATCCGGCATTGCCTCGATGCCTCCACCCACGCGGCTCGCGAACACGGCACGAGCGGCGAGATCGCCATCGTGCTGCAACGCATGGTCCCCGCAGATTGGGCAGGGGTTGCATTCACCGCCGATCCGGTGTCCGGCGAGCGCGACGTGGTGCGGATCGCAGCGGCCAAAGGACTCGGGGAAGCATTGGTTCAAGGCGAGGTGGTCGGCTCCGATGTCCTGATCCGCGGGGAGCAAGTGGACGGCGATCTCGGTGGCATGGCCGTCGAGATCGCGCT
>JAJCXZ010000018.1 GCA_029263175.1 Acidimicrobiales bacterium
TTTCGTGGCGTCCGTCGCTTCTCCCGGCTTCAAAGCGATCTGGGGATAGCCAAGAACCTCCTCACCGACCGCCTGAAGTCGTTGGTGGACGCCGAGATCGTCACGAAGGCGCCCTACCAGGACAGGCCCGTGCGTCACGAATACGTGCTCACCGCCAAGGGCAGGGCTCTCTCCCCCGCTCTCGTGGCGCTGATGCGATGGGGCGACGAGTGGTGCATGACCGGCGACGCTCCCACCGAGCTCTATCACGAAGCCTGCGGCACCCGAGTCGAACTACAGCCGTGGTGCACGTCCTGCAACAAACCAGTTTCTCCTCTGTCGATTCGATCGCGTCCCGGTCCGGGCCGAGCGTCGCCGATGGACACGAGCCCCCAGGGAGCCCACCCGTGACCCGATCTGATCTCCTCGATCTTGGCCCCGACGAACTGGCTGCGGAGGCCCGTCGGATTCGAGACGGTGCCTTTGGCACCGTTGTCAGCTACTCGCCCAAGGTTTTCATCCCACTGACGATGTTGTGCCGCGACAAATGCGGCTACTGCACGTTCGCCCAACCGCCGGCCCGACTCGACGCGCCGTATCTGACACCCGAGCAAGTGCTCGAGATCGCGCGTGCCGGCGCCGAGCAGGGATGTCACGAGGCGTTGTTCACCCTTGGCGAACGTCCCGAGTTGCGGTATCCCGTGGCGCTCGACTGGCTGCAACGGCAGGGCTACACCACCACGGTCGAATATGTGGCCGCAATGGCCCAGCTCGTACTGGACGAAACCGGCCTCCTTCCCCATGCCAACACCGGAGCGATGTCAGCCAAAGAGCTCGCGATGCTGCGACCGGTCTCGCCCAGCCAAGGAATGATGATCGAGTCGTTGCGTGACGATCTCGACTGTCATCGTGGCGCGCCCGACAAGCTGCCCGAACGACGGCTGACGACACTCGAGGCCGCCGGCGAGCTCCAGATCCCCTATACCACGGGTATTCTGATCGGCATCGGAGAGGCCAGGGCCGATCGAATCGAGGCGCTCGAGGCGATTGCCGCGTCCCATCGTCGCCACGGTCACGTGCAGGAAGTCATTGTTCAGAATTTCCTCCCGAAGCCCGGCACGGCAATGCACACAGCCGAGCCTTGCCCGCGCGACGTCTATCTCGATGCCATCTCCCTCGCTCGCGTCGTTCTCCCGGCCGAGGTTCATGTGCAGGCGCCGCCGAACCTTTCCGACGAGTTCGGCGACCTACTCGCCGCCGGAGTCAGCGACTGGGGCGGGGTTTCGCCGGTAACCGCCGACCATGTGAACCCCGAGCGTCCCTGGCCAGACCTCGATCGTCTCCGCGCTGTCACCGAGGCCGCGGGTCACACCCTCGCTCCTCGGCTCACGATTCATCCCCGCTTCGTTCGTGACCCGCAACGCTGGATCGACCCGGCCTTGCACTTTGCGGTCCAAGATCGGTCCGACAGCGACGGGTACACACGCGATGATCCCGGGTCCGTCTGGCCTGAGCGCACGATGGAACGGGCAAAGGTCGGCGACGGCGCAGAGTTCGAGCTCACCGGCACCGTCTCCAGCCAGTGGTATGTGGGATCAGACAGCGACCCGATGACGCTCATCCCCGCGAGGGCGCATGCCGCCGGAGCCGTACGTGACGTGCTCGACGGTGTTCAACGCGGCGAGGACGTCGGCTACGACGAGATTCTCACCTTGTTCCGCGCCCGTGGGCCAGAGGTTCAGGCCGTCGCCGCGGTTGCCGACGAGCTCCGGCAGGAGATCGTCGGTGACGATGTCACGTGGGTTGCCAATCGCAACATCAACTACACCAACGTGTGCACCTTCAAATGTCGCTTCTGCGGCTTCTCCAAGGGTCCACTGTCGCTGAATCTTCGGGGAACGCCATACCTGTTGACGCTGGACGACATCGCCGAACGGGTGATCGACGCCGCCGAAGCCGGCGCCACCGAGGTCTGCCTCCAGGGCGGAATTCATCCCGACTTCGACGGGGACTACTCCATCGACGTGGCCCGGGCCGTGCACGCCGCGGTACCAGGAATGCACATCCACGGTTTTACGGCCCTGGAAGTCTTCGAGGGCGCCAAACGCAACCAGGAGCCGCTCGCCGACTACCTGACCCGGCTCCGTGACGCCGGCCAGGCATCCCTGCCGGGAACCGCGGCGGAGATTCTCCACGACGACGTTCGAGCGACGTTGTGCCCCGACAAGATCAACACCGAGGAGTGGCTCGAGTCGCACCGTATTGCCCACTCTGTCGGACTCGGTTCCAACGTCACGATCATGTTCGGCTCGATCGAGCGGCCAGAGCACTGGGTCGATCACATCCTGCGCACCCGGGCGCTTCAAGAGGAGACCGGAGGATTCACCGAGTTCGTCGGGCTGCCCTTCGTGCACATGGCATCGCCGATCTACCTCCAGAAGAAGGCCCGCCGAGGCCCGACGTTCAGGGAGGTGTTGTTGATGCATGCAGTGGCTCGAATCGCCTACCGCGGTCGGATCGACAACATCCAGGGCTCATGGGTGAAGCTGGGATTCCACTCGATCACACAGCTGCTCCAGGCCGGTGCCAACGACCTGGGCGGCACCCTGATGGACGAGAACATCTCTCGTGCTGCCGGCGCGGACCATGGGACCGAAGTCTCCGCCGACGACTTCCGCCGGCTGGTGGAACCTCTCGGGCGTCGACTGGTGCAACGCACAACCCTCTATGGCCGTCCAGACCTCGATGCGTTGCCGCTCGAGACCAGACGTCGGACCAGGATCAGCATCCCGGTCGCCGGAGTCTGATGGCGCCGGCGGGCTACAGCGGCACACCGCTGCCCAAGAAGGTCGGCGTCAAGCCCGACCATGTCGTCTCCCTGATCGATGCGCCGGGTCATCTCCAACGTCTGCTCGGGGACCTTCCTGAGGGTGTCACGCTGCGTTCAGACGCTCGAGCTCGATCCGATGTCGCGCTGGTGTTCTGCGCCACGACGGCAGCGCTGAAACGGCGGGCGCAGCAGCTTTGGGGGCTGGCGTTCCCCGACCGCTCGGTCTGGATCTGTTGGCCCAAGAAGTCGAGCTCCCTCTTTGTCGATCTGACCGAAGATGTGGTTCGTGACGTGGTGCTGCCCGGCGGCTTGGTGGACGTGAAGGTGTGTGCGATCGATGATGATTGGTCTGGACTCAAGCTGATGGTGAGAAAGGAACTCCGATGAGTGGTCTCCCCTCGTCCTACCGCACCGGCGACGCTGAGCTCGATGCCGAAATCGCAGCGCTGGTCGCTCACGTCGAGCCCCTCGATCAGGCGTTCGTTTTCGAGATGGTGGTGTCCGCATTGCGTCTCGCCGCCGAGGACGTGGATCGCGGCGAGCTGAAGCTCGTGAACTCTGCAGTCAAGGAGCTCCGGTACTCGTTCGAGGTGTTCGCGCCGTACGAGGATGTCTACAAATGCACGATCTTCGGCAGTGCGCGAATCAAGGCGGGCGATCCCGCCTACGAGTCGGCCAAGGAGTTCGCCACGCGCATCGCGGCCCGAGATTGGATGGTCATCACGGGTGCCGGCCCGGGAATCATGGAGGCGGGCCACGAGGGAGCAGGCGCTGAAAGGAGCTTCGGCGTGAACATCGTGTTGCCCTTCGAGTCCGACGCCAACTCGGTGATCACCGGCGATCCGAAGCTGATCAACTTCAAATACTTCTTCACGCGCAAGGTCATGTTCATGAAGGAGTCGCAGGCCTTTGTGCTCCTACCCGGCGGGTTCGGCACGATGGACGAGTCCTTTGAACTGCTCACCCTCATCCAGACCGGCAAGTCACCGCTCGCCCCCGTCGTCCTCCTGGATCCGGCCGGGAGCACCTATTGGCACCACTGGCGCCGCTTCGTCGAAGTCGAGCTCCGTGACAATGGGTTGATCTCCGACGACGACCTCTGCCTCGTGAAGGTGGCCGATTCCGTCGAGGAGGCGGTCGAGGAGGTGTGCCGCTTCTACCGCACCTACGACTCGATGCGCTTCGTTGGGAACACCCTGGTGCTCCGCCTGAAACGTGTTGTCGGCGACGAGGAGCTCGCGGAACTCAACGAGGCCTTCGCCGACATTGTCGAGAAGGGGTCGATCGAGCGGATCGAAACCACCGATGCCGAGCGACGCGATGCGGACAAGATCGAGCTGCCCCGCCTGGGGTTGCGCTTTGGTCGCCATCGGTGGTCTCGTCTACGCCGTCTGATCGACGCGCTGAACGACCACACCGACAGCCCCCGCTAGAAGTCGTCGTTGGGTTCGTCGAGGAGGTGGATCGCCTTCTCCACCGCCCGCCGCGCTCGGTTGAGCCGTTTCTCGTCAACCGGTAGCTCGTGCCCACCGGCATCAATCGACTCGCGGAGACGGAGGATCGCCAGATCGGTCAGCTCCTCGGCAATTGTCTCCAGTTTTCCTCGGATCTCATCGAATTCGCCTGCCATGCGGGGCACGGTAGCGGTGTCCCGGTACCGTCCCGGCCATGACGTCCTATCCCGAGGATCTGCACGAGTGGGTCACGTTCTACGACGACGATGGCGATTCGTGGTTGTTCGACATCACGTTCCTCACGAGCAACTACGAGTGCATCTTCGGCAAGGGGTGTCTCGGTGTCTTCACCGAGCCGGCCCCCGAATACGAACTCGGCTGCTGTGTCTACGGAGCCCACTTCGTCGACAAGGACGACCGGCTGCAGATCGAAGCTCAGATCGCCCGACTCGAACCCGGTGAATGGCAGTTGGCCGACGAGGCCGAGAAGCTCGGTGGGCCGATCTACAAGAACGACGACGGCGAGTGGATGACCCGCACGGTCGACGACGCATGCATCATGGCCAACCGTCCGGGATTCGAGCACGGCTCCGGATGCACGTTGCACCAGGCTGCTGTCCGGCGCGGCGAGAGGCCGATCGACTGGAAGCCCGATGTGTGCTGGCAGGTTCCCATCCGCTTCGACCAGTCGACCGATGACAACGGGCACAGTACCTACATCCTGCGCGAATGGAAGCGTCGCGACTGGGGCGAAGGCGGAGCGGAATTCGGCTGGTGGTGCACCGATGACCCGCTGGCGTTCAGCAGCGACCGCCCCGTCTTCAAGACCTCCAGGGAGGAGATCGTGGAGCTCATCGGGGAGGAGCTCTATGAAGTCCTCGTCGACATCATCGAAGCGAAGGCCGCCGATAGCAGCACCACGGCGTTCCTTCCGCACCCCGAAGTCAGGCGCCGCGAGGCCGACGACCCCTCCCGGGGCTGAAAACTCGTATAGGCCATTTGGCCGAGATGCTCAGGTCCTCGGTCATTTGGCCGAAAGGATCCCCGTGACCGGCTTCACTTCCAAGGATCTCAACGCGGCCGCACAAAAGGCGGGGATGATCTTCCCGCCCTATGTGATCGACCAGCTGGTCGCCGCCATCGACTCGGGCAAGCACGTGATTCTCACCGGCCCGCCCGGAACCGGCAAAACCACGCTCGCCTATCTCGCGGCTGAGGTTGCCCGCCAGGCGATGTTCTGTACGGGCTATCTTCCGACCACGGCGACGACCGAATGGACCACATTCGAGACCATCGGTGGACTCCAGCCCACTGCGGAAGGCTTGATCTACCGACCTGGTCTGTTCGTGGATGCGATCGAGACCGGACGCTGGCTGGTCATTGATGAGTTGAACCGGTCGAACTTCGATCGCGCGTTCGGCCAGCTCTTCACCGTGCTGTCGGGTGCTGCAGTCGTGCTGCCATTCAAGCGCAAGGGGCAGACCCATCCGATGGCGCTCGTGCCAAGTGGGGTCGAGCCGCCGGCGGACACCGATGTCGTCCGCGTGCCCGCCAACTGGCGAATCATCGCCACCATGAATGTGTTCGACAAGAACCTCCTCTTCGAGATGTCCTACGCGCTGATGCGACGGTTCGCCTTCATCGAGGTCGGTTCCCCGTCAGATGAGGCGTACCGGCATCTGCTTCAAGGCAGAGGCGAGGTCGTACAGCGGCTGCTCGCTCTTCGTGAATTCACCGATCTCGGCCCCGCCGTCTACATCGATGCCGCTCGCTATGCCGAACGTCGCTCCCGCGACGGGATCACCGAGTCCCGTCTCCTCTACGAGATCTTCTACGCGTACTTCCTTCCTCAGTTCGAGGGAATGGAGGAGCGTCGAGCGATGACCCTTTATCGCACCGTTGCGGCTCACCTCGACGCTCCGGAGCAGCTCGAAGTCCAGCGAACCATCTCCGACGTCCTCGGCGTCGAGTTGGTGGTGTGAGCGGCTCACTCGTTGACCCGTTCGCGGCTGGGCTGGAGCCCACTGCGGAACTCTGGCGTCGTCTCGCCCGCCCCTTCGACCTCGGCCGCACGGTCGATGCCTTGCTGGGGCTCTCGCCCGACGTCGTGGAGCAGCTCGCCGGTGTTCTGCTCGCAACCTGTGACGAGGCCGAGTGGCTCATCGGCGGCATGCCGAAGACGCTCCGCAACCTCAAGACCGCAATCGGATCCAACACTGAGCGCTGCTACGGCGCCCTTCGCGGCCCGGTGCAATGGTCCGAGACGTTCGCCGCCCAGTCATCGAGCTACGGGAACCGCGACGTCTACGTGTGCTCGTCTCCCCGTCGCGCCTACGACATCGATGAGAACCGTGTGCTCGTCGGCGCGCTGCGCGCGGTTGCCGAGGCGGGCTCACACATCGAAAAAGTCGACGAAGAGAGCTACGAGGACGACGGCCTCCGTCGCGCCCGGCACAACGCTCGGATCGCTCGGCGCTACCTGGACCATCGATCGCTCGACGGCATCCAGCTCGACGGAACGCCCTCCCGGCGGGCGCTGAAACGTACCCGGGGCGGCAAACACGCCGGTTCGTACAAGGCGGCGCTGGCCATGCTGGAGCGCGTCTCCGAGCCACTCTCTCTCGAAGAGTTGGCCCCGTACTGTGATCGCCGGACTCGAGTGCAGCACGGCGTTCTGCTCGGGATCATCGACGAGCTCGAAGCCCGTGGGCTCCGCGTGCCGTCACTTCGGGCCGAATCCGGTTCACTCTTTGCCGGTCCGGTCGAATACATCCATCCCCGTCGCCGCGGCGATCGCAGCCGGGTCCATGGAATCCTGATCGGCAACGTCTTGGTGGATGTGCCGGAGCGATTGAAGCTCCGTGACAAGGCTCAGGCCGTGGCCGAACTCGAGTCGCGGGCGCAGGGCCGACGGGTTGCGGTTGTGACCGAGGTCGATGACGTGGTCGCAGTCGTGGACCTGGCCATCGTGGCCGCACGCGGAAACTAGTTGGCCCTCCCTATCGGATGCGTGGCAGATGCCGCGGAACGGTGTAGGAAGAGCAGACGTGAAGTCCACCTTCGCCTCGATTGTCCGGGGCCATGATCTCCGACTCTTGGCCGCCTCGGTCGTCACCGGTGTCCTGGTGGCGATAGTTGTCGCGATCTTCGAAGCGCTCACGGTGAACGTTGTGCTCGATTGGGTGCGCGACCAGGGTTTGGCTTTCCAGGTGTTGGCGCCGGTGGTGGGCGTTGGTCTTGCCGTCGCGGTGCTGCGGTATCTGGGCCAGGAGACCGATGCCGCCACTTCCGACGAATACGTGCGCGCGTTTCACGAACGATCACCGCGTATTCCGATTCGACAGCTCCCGGCGAAGCTTCTCGCCGGCATGACCACCATCGGCCTCGGAGGTGCGGTCGGGCTCGAGGGCCCGAGCATCTACGCCGGCTCGGCCATGGGCCTCTCCATCCACTCCCGTCTCGGTTCCTGGCTTCGCCGCGATGAAGCCCGCCTGCTTCTCACCGCGGGTGCGGCAGCTGGTGTCGCCGCAGTCTTCAAGGCTCCGGCGACGGGTGTGATCTTTGCCATGGAAGCGCCCTACCGAAACGACGTCACACCGCAGGCCCTGCTGCCGTCGCTGCTGGCGTCGGCAGCGAGCTACGCCACGTTCGTCACTCTGATCGGCACCGAGCCGGTGATCCCCTTCTTCACCGAGGGGAGCGTGCTGGTCGACGAAGGATCGGTGTCGGTCAACAGCGTCCGGGCGGTCGATCTGCTCGGAGCCCTGCTTCTCGGTGTCGCTGCCGGGTTGGCCGGCCGTGGATTCGCGTGGATGGTTCGCCGGGCGAAGAGCGAGAGCAAGTCGCTGCCGGTGACGCGACGGCTCCTGATCGGCGGAACCAGCCTCGCTGTCTTGGCCGTCATCTCCGACGTCGCATTCGATGTGCCGCTCACGCTGGGCCCCGGCACCGAGTCGATGGCATGGGTCGTGCAGGACCAGACGCTGCAACTGATTGCCCTGCTGTTCGTGCTGCGGATGGCGGCCACGATCGCGACACTGATCGCCGGCGGAGTGGGTGGCCTCTTCATTCCCCTGGCGGCACTCGGTGTCATCCTGGGCGAGTTCGTCGGCACCGCCATCGGCCAGGACCAGACGGCGCTCTATCCGATTCTCGGTTTGGCTGCGTTCCTCGGCGCCGGCTACCGCGCCCCGATCGCGGCGGTGATGTTCGTGGCGGAATCAACCGGTGGCGTCGGTTCATTCATCGTTCCGGCGCTTGTCGCCGCTGCGGTATCTCAGGTGGTGGCAGGATCATCGACGGTCGCAGACCATCAGCGCGACAGTCGTCTCGGGCATCTCGAGCGACGTTTCACCCTCCCGTTGGCCTCCATCTTGTCCACCGACGTGCTGACGGTCCCGCCGGACGCAACCGTGAGCGAGTTCATCTACTTCCACGTCCTCGGCCGCCGCGAGCGCGTTGTGCCGGTGGTCGATGGTGGTGCGTTTGTCGGCCTGGCGAGGCTCGACGATGTCCACGATCTCGATCGGGCCGACTGGGAGACCACGACGGTCGCCGACACGATGGCCACCGACCTTCCCACGGCGCTCCCGTCGTGGACGTTGCGCGACGCGGTTGCAGCGATGGACGCGGCCGATACCAACGTTCTCGCCGTCACGGATGGCGAAGGCACGTTCATCGGCGTGGTGACCGCCGATGACATCTTGAAGCTCGATGAGATCCTGGACGAGACGGGCAGCTAGCTCCGTCGCCTGAGATCAGTCGTCGTCTGCGATCTCGAACTCGTCAGCCCATGCAGCATGTTCGGGCTTCACTTCGCCGTCGTCATCATCGCCGAAGCTGTCGAGCAGATTGTCGAAGTCGCCGTCATGCGAGCGTTTCAGCTCGCGGGCCTCTTCATACCGCCGGTGTCGCCCCTTTTTCACGGCTACAGCTCCCTGTCGCGGATGTCACAGAACGTCGATTGTAGCCACACAGTTGCGTTCAACAACGACACCCGGGCCGAATGGCCCAAATCAACCGATTCTGTTGCGACTGCGCTCCTCGAGAACAACGTTGCCGTCCTCGAATGCCAGCGCCACATCCCCCGCCACAAGACGTGTGATCGGCTCTCCCGCCATCTCACCGCGCCACCCGGTCGCCAGCCGAGCGTCCTCATCGCCTCGCACCAAGGCCTCGACATCGGCTCTCGTCGCGAGCAGGGCCGGGTCGAGGGCCTCATCGCGGGCCAATTGGTTCACCCATGCGGCGACCAACGCCACCGCAGGTCGCATATCCTTGCCGTTCTCTTTCGAACGATTGGGGCGAGGTGGCCGCCAATCAGAGGCGCTCCCCTCCTTGACCGCCTCGAGAATCTGCTCGCCGAGGACTCCCTTGGCCATGCCGCGGTCGACGCCACGGACCCTGCCGAGGCTCTCGCCATCGTTGGGTGCGGACTGAGCAATGGCCACGATGGCGATGTCGCTCAACACGAAGCGGACCGGTTGGTCGATCTCGGCAGCTCTGCGTTCGCGCCACGCGGCGATTGCCCGGGCGATCGTCAGCGCCGTGCCCTTGAGATGGCGAGCCTCTTTGATCTTCCGCCACGCTTCGAACGGATCACGAGGACCACGATCGCGGGCGAGAAGGATGTTGAACTCCTCTTCGGCCCAGGGAAGGCGGCCGCGAGCGTTGAGTTGAATGTTGAGCAGGTCGTAGATCTCGAGCAGGCGCTCGACGTCGGCGGCGGCGTAGTCGAGTTGGGCGGGCCGCAACGGTCGCTCGAGCCAGTCGGTGAGCCGGTTGCCCTTCGGGAGCTGGACTCCCAGTTCCCGTTCGTGTAGCGCCGCAAGCGATGGTGTCGACATTCCCAGGAACCCGGCGGCGATCTGGGTGTCGAACAAACGGCGAGGGGCTGCTCCACATGCCAGCTCGAGAACCTCGAGGTCCTGTGTGGCCGCGTGGAGCACAGCCAAGCTGTCGCTGTTCATCAGCTCCGCGAGCGGCATGAGGTCGACCTCGAGCGGGTCGATGAGGATCAGGTGACCGGGCCAGGCGAGCTGGAGCAACGCCGCTTTCGGCCAGTACGTGCGCTCACGATGAAACTCGGTGTCGAGCGCGTAGCGCGGCTCGCCGGCGAGTTGGTCGAGTGCTTCCCGGAGTCCGGCCTCGGTGTCGATGAAGCGGTGCGGGCGCACGGGGGAGTCAGATGCTCCCGGGGATGGATGGTTTCTGCGCATCAAGCCAAGCCATCATGCCGCCGGCAACGTTGATCGCCTCGAATTCGTGTTCGCGAAGAAAGTCGACCGCTCGGGCGCTGCGACCGCCACGAGCACAAATCACGTAGATCGGACCATCACTCGGGATCTCGTCGAGCCGATCCGGGATCGTGCCCAGCGCAATGTGGGATGCCCCATCGATGTGTGCCGTGGCCCACTCGTCGTCCTCGCGAACGTCGAGCAGCGGGGCGCCACCCGCCAAGCGGCGCTCGAGTTCGTGGATCTCGATCTCTGGTGTTTCCATCAATCCTCCAGTGGGGCAGGGAGATCGTAGCGAGGGACGGCGTCGGCTGCGTTCCGCGGTAGGTCTTCGGGTCGGTCGGCATCCTGGAACCAGGACTGCTCGTAGCCATGGACCTCGTGGACTGTCAGGTGTGCAACGGCATCCTTCGGGGCACGGGTCCCTCGAGCGAACTCGTCGGCAAGTGGCGTCAGAGAGCGGATTCGCCATGCGCCGTGGAGCCACTGTGGGCGATTGTCCGCGATTGGGATGGCGACATCGACCGTCGGATCCACGAGTACGGCGGCCAGGGCGCGTACGGCGTCGGGCGACGGGTTGATCAGGTCACACGCAAGGATCACCACCGCGTCATCGTGGTCGTTCGCTTCCGCGAAGTGAGCCAGTGCGGTGATGATCCCGCCGAGAGGTCCATCGCCGGGAAACCGATCGACGCGGTGAGAAAGTCCCAGACCGTGGAGCCGACGAGCGTCGCCTCCCACCACGGTCACCGCACTCGCTCCGGCGATGGACAGTGCGTTTGCGGCTCGGGCGACCATTTCGACTCCATCGACGGTCACAAACGCCTTGTCGCTGCCCATTCGGCGGCTGGAACCGCCCGCCAGAACGGCACCGGTGAAGTTCACGATGTCGGTGGCCAATCAGGATCGAGTTGGCGGAGGAAAATCGCGCAGCGCTCGTCCTCGTCGGTCTCGCCGATCAACGCTGCGATCTCCTGCAAGCCGCTGAGGGCTCGGAGAAAGCCCTGATTGGTGTCGTAACGCCAGCGGACGAACCCACTCCCCCGCCAGCCATTCGCGCGCAGGCGATCAAGCCCACGGTGATAGCCGGTTCGGTATGCGGCATAGCGAAGGGCTGGGACTTCAGCGACGTCGCCGAGGGCAGCCCATGCTTCGATGCAACGAGGGTATTGCGTGCAAACCGCGCCGATGGAAGCGATGGGATCAACGCTGGCTTCGGCCTCCCGCAATGCGGTGAGCGCGGCAATTGGCTCGGGGTCGAGGATGGTTTCCGGCGGGCCGGACATGGACAGGTTCACCGGACGGTCGGTCATCTTTGGAGCCTACTGACGGCGGTAGCCTTGGCGAGTGCTTCCCACCTGGTTGGATCCCGAGACGCTGCAGTGGGTCATTCTGGTGGCCATCGCTGTGCTGCTCTACCTGATGTATGTCGTGGCGCGCACGATTCGCCGGGCGCTCACCCGTTTCTTGATGTTCGTGCTGCTCGCCGGAGTCGGACTCTCGCTCTGGGTCCAACGCGAGGACCTTCGGGACTGCGTCGACACCTGTGCATGCTCGCTCTATGGCCAAGACGTGGAGATTCCCGAAGAGGAGCGTCTCGAGCGGTGCGCGCCCCAAGCGTTGGCCGCCCGGAGCGGCGCTGCCTAGGGAACCTGCTCGATACGCAGGACATTGGTCGAGCGTGACCGACTGTCGGAGCCGGCCAGGACTGCGACACGATCACCCGAACCGACATGGCCGGCATCACGGGCGAGCCGAAGTGCCTCCGCGACCATCTCCTCGTTGCTGCCGCCCTTCTTCATCAGCATTGGCGTTGTGCCCCAGCTGAGCGTGAGTTGCTGGACGGTGGCTTCGTTCGTCGAGAAGCCGATGATGGTGGCATTGGGCCGGAACCGTGCCATCGAACGCACCGTGAAACCAGAACCGGAAATACACAGGATGTGATCGATGCCGAGTTCGTAGGTGGCACGCCACGTCGCCATCGTCATCGCGTCGGTGACCGAGGCGGCATCGATTGTGGAGTCGGTCATCCGGATCTCGGCCAGCCGGCGAGCCCAGGCCTCGTAGTCCATCTCCTCGTCGGCGCGACGCGCGATGCGGCTCATCGTGCGGACGACGTTGACCGGGTCGTCGCCGACCGCAGTCTCACCGGAGAGCATCACGGCAGATGAGCCGTCGAAGACGGCATTTGCAACGTCGCCGGCCTCGGCTCTGGTGGGCGCAGGAGCAGTGATCATCGACTCGAGCATCTGGGTCGCGGTGATGACCGGGCGACCTCCGGCGATGCAGTCCCGGATGATCTGCTTCTGGAGGTGGGGAAGGTCTTCGAGGCTGCACTCGTTTCCGAGATCGCCGCGGGCAACCATGATCGCGCCGGCAGCCTCGATTATCCCGGGAAGGTTCTCGACAGCTGCCCGAGTCTCGATCTTCGCAATCACCAGTGGACCACGCGGGTGCGGCTCCGTGCCGACACGACGGATGTCGTGGGCACTGCGTACAAATGAAACGGCGATCATGTCGACCCCGGCTTCGACGAACGCGTCGATGGCTTCGAAGTCTTCCGGCGTCGGGGTGGAGATCGACAGACGGTCACTGGGGACGTGAACCCCGGGCCGGCCTCGAAGCAGGCTGCCGTGGACCACTGTGGCGAGCATCTTGTCGTCGGACTTGTCGCTGACCTCGAGGATTGCGCCGCCATCGCCGATGGTCAGACGATCCCCGACCTGGATGTCACGCATCAAGAACGCGTAGTCGACTTCGATGACCGAACCGTCGGAACTGGTGTCGCCGACTCGCAGTTCGACCGTGGCACCGGTGGGCACGTCGACGCCGGTCTCACCGAAGGACCCCGAGCGAACCTTGGGGCCGGGAAGGTCGACGAGCACACCGACGCGGCGGCCCTCCTCCGCTGCGACTCGACGAATCCGATGGAGCCGCTCGAGCGCTTCCTCGATCGTGCCGTGGGCCAGGCCAAGGCGAGCGACATCCATGCCGGCTCGAATCAGGGCGCGAAGTGTCTCCGCATCCTCTGAGGCGGGGCCAATGGTGGCGACGATCTTGGTGCGACGATGCATATGAAACAACGCTACCTCCCTCTTCCCGCGGCCCTGCTGAGGCGAGTGAATTCGCGCTCAGTTCAGGCGCGCTCGAAGCCTGCTCGCGTGTTCTGCCGCGGCGTCTGTGCTCGTCGCTTCGGCGAGTCGGTCGAGGAGTCGGGCCGCATCGTCGTAGCGGCCACGGGCCTCGCACAGCTCAGCCAGCGCCCGGAGTTCAGGAGGTGCCATCGGAAGCTGCACGCGCAAGGAGAGGAGGTTGTCGAGCGTGCGGGGATCGCGTGCCCTCAGCGACGCGGTGAGGTTGTTGAGTACGCGGGTCACGATGCTGCGAGGGATCACGGGGTCCAAGAAGCGGTCGTCGAAGGTGGCGTGACTGCCGTGTATGGATTCGAAACGGGCGACACAGGCGGCGCGATCCAGCACTGCGCCGCCGGCGAATGGATCGAGGAAGCAGCTGGTGTCGCGGCGATCGCGAACCAGGAAGTGGCCCGGCATGCCGATTCCGACGAGGTCGACACCGAGGCGGCGACCGGTTTCCATGGTGACCACGGCGAGTGTGATCGGCATGCCCGTTCGCCGGGCCAGCACCACGTCGAGCATCGAGTTCTTGGGGTCGTGATAGTCGGCGACGTCGCCGACGAAGCCCATGTCGTGGAAGAGATACTGCACGAGGGATTCACGCGAATCGTCGGGGCAGGAAGCTGCCAACCGATCGAGATCAGCAATCCCGGCCTCGACGATGTCGGGCTCGCTGCGCAAAGTTGCGGCCAGTTGCAGCAGCGCTCGATCGAGGGCCACAGGTGCGTCGCTGTCACACATCGAGGCGACAAGCTCGGCGGACGGGTCCATCGCGCCACCGTAGCGAGCTTCGGCTTCGCGTGTGGGCGGAGGTCGTGTCCGTGTTGGCCCGAAGTCCGATCGCTACGCTCGCGGCGTGGCGCACCCCTACCTCACCGTGGCTCAACCGTTGGCGTTCGCCCATCGTGGCGGCGCGAGCGTTCACCCGGAGAACACGGCGCGAGCGTTCGAACATGCCGTCAGCCTCGGCTACACCCATCTGGAGACCGACGTTCACGTCACTGCCGATGGTGTGGCGGTGGCCTTCCACGACCACTCTCTCGATCGGGTGACCGACCGTGAGGGAGAGATCGGCGACTTGACCTGGTCTGAGGTATCCAAGGCTCGAGTCGGTGGCGACCATCCGGTGTGTCGCCTTGATGAGCTCCTTGGGTCGTTTCCTGACACCTACTTCAACCTGGACCCCAAGCACGATGCAGCCGTTGATCCGTTGGTCGATGTTCTCCACCGAACCGGAGCGACCGATCGCGTCTGTGTCTGCAGCTTCAGCGGTCGCCGCACCCGGCGGGTGAAGCGGAAGGTTGGCGCTGCGCTGTGCACCGGCGCCGGTCCTGGCGAGGTGGTCGGCGCGCTCGCTCGGGGATGGCGGATACCGGCAGTGCGGCAAGGTGCCGACGTGCTCCAGGTCCCGGTGGGGTACGGGCGGATCAAACTGGTCACGAAACGGTTCGTTGATGCCGCACATCGCAGCGGCCTGCATGTACACGTCTGGACCATCGACGAGCCGGCGGAAATGGAACGTCTCCTCGAACTCGGGGTTGACGGCATCATGACCGATGAGCCCGAGGTCCTGCGCGCCGTCTACCAGGCTCGGGGGCACTGGCCCAGCTGAAGGGCCACCCGACTCGACTATCCACGCACCGCGACACCGCCTCGGTACACTGACGTCGGGTCGAAGCGGGATCCACGGGCCGATGGTCCGCCTTTCGTTGTGCACTGCCTCCGACCATGTCTCCCGCTCCCCGCTCCCCCATCCCCCGGCGCTCTTGTCGCCGTCTCGGCTTGTTGACGCTCGTGAGTGCGCCCTTGCTTGCCGGACTGCTCCTGTCCTCGCAGGGTGCTCTTGGTCGAGACGACACGAGCGTCCAACCGATCGGGGCCCTCGTCGCTGACGACTCCCTCGATCCGCGGATCCTCTCTTTGGAACTCGACGGGCCGCGTTGGCAAGCGGCGCTGACGGAGCTCGATGCTGCACTCTTCGAAAAGCGGACGACCGAACGAGGACTGGAGCGATCCCGCTCGGAGTTGGTCGACGTCCGCAGCGATCTGAAACTGGTGCGCCTCGATCGAGATGGAGCGGCCGTTGTAGCGGTCGACCTCGAGGCGGACATCGCCGACGCTCGAGCTCTCTTGGCCGCGAGTGCGATTGCCCAGTTCGTGCGGACCGGTGAAACCGAGTCGGATATCCTGGCATCGGCCGACACCGCGGCGGCGGGCGAGCGTCGCCTCCAGTTGTCCGCCGAGGCGCACGACGTGCAGATCAGCCACTGGCGTGATCTCATCGCCCGCGCCGAACAGATCAGTGGCGAGCTCTCCGAGCTCGGTGGTCGGCTCCTGGAGCTCCAAACCCGAGAACGTGCTCTCGCGGCCCACATAGCCAGCGCGGGTGCGTTGCTGCCGGGTTTGGATAATCGGATCGCCGACGCCACTGAAGCCGTTCGAGATGGGCGCCGCGCTGCCACTATCCCGGAGACTGACCTTCCGGTGACTGCTCTCGATGCCTACCTCAAGGCGGAGACGCGGCTGGCCGAGGCGGAGCCTGATTGCGGAATCGAGTGGTGGATGATCGCGGGCATCGGGCGCGTCGAGAGTCGTCATGGCGAGATAGGCGGCCGTCGCCTCTTCGACAGTGGTCGGACAAGCCCTGACATCATCGGGATTCCGCTCGATGGCGGACCGGACGTGCGCGCCGTCGTGGACACTGATGGTGGCGCCCTCGACGGTGACACTGTCTGGGATCGGGCCGTCGGGCCGATGCAGTTCATCCCTGAAACCTGGTCCATCCGAGGCCGAGACGGCAACGACGACGGGGTGGCTGACCCCCACAACATCTACGACGCTGCCTATAGCACCGGCCGGTACCTCTGCCGCCTTGGCGGTGACCTGACCACAGTTGCCGGGCGAGATCGCGCCTTCTTCGGCTACAACACCTCCGACGCGTATGTGTCCGAGGTCAGCCGCCATGCCCGGCTGTACCGCGAGGCGCTCGAGGACCTGCTTCGGTAACCAGTTCTGACCCCCGTGCCGGCGAACTGTGGGCGAAACTGTGGACAACGTGTGTGAAAATGCCAAATCGCGGTGGTTATCGGCACCTCTTCTGGGGATTTTGTCCATCCGCTTGACCGACAGCGGGCGTGGCGCCAGGATGCGTCTTGTCGACACGGAGCGAAGGCGCTGGGACGACGAAGCGGAGCAAACGGCGCAAGCCGGGAGCGATGTTTCGAGCACCTCAGGGCCGGAGAACCGGGTCGATACGACAAGATCAGGCCGGGTCCTTCGGGAGCCGGCGGGTCGACCGGAGACATCGTCGAGATGTCGAAGGACCGAACGGAGCATCCTCACGAGGGAAGCGAAGGGAGGCCCGGAGATATCTCGCTCAGCAGAGAACCATCAGGTTGTCGGGCGCACACCGCCGGGTGTGAGGTCGGGCCGGAGGGCACTCGAAGCAGGGAGATGTCGGGTCGCATCTCGACATGGCGGTTCCGACGGGGGCCGGCTGACGGGAAGCGGGCTAGATGCCGCCGGGTATCGACGGTTGGTTCAGCGCAGCGAACGAGAGGGACGTCCTCTCGGGAGTTGAGCAGGGTGGAATCCCACGTAAGGGAGACTGCTCCAGAAGGCGAAGTGAGCCGTCGGGTTCACCGAGCTGGGTGGTTGTGTCGATCTCGGAGCCCCGAGGAGTTGACTGGCGAAAGCCGGGAGGCTACTCGGGGCTTCGTTCCATTTTCCGGTGAAGTCGGTCCCGGTCAGTCGTCCTTCAGAGCGACCGCGTTGGGCGTGACGTTCATCTTCGGCTCGTATTCCACGGCCACGACCGCCTGCTGGTCGCCGCCCAGGGTGGCTCGCAGTTCGGCACGGCACGAATCGCAGGGCCCGTAGTAGGCCTCCTCGACCTCGGACTCACAACGTGGACAAGCAAACGACGACAGCCCCATAACGGCTGACCCTAGCGCTCCCCTTCACGAGTGCCGGCGTACCCGCAACCTCAAGACCACCGACCTCTCTGCCGACTGGAGACAAAAGCTCTCTTCGGCTCAGGAGGTGGCTCGTGGCACGTCGCGACCGCGACAGCAATCCGTATGTCGTAAACGAACTCGTCGAGTCCGAGCATCGGGCCGGAGTCGACCTTGCATGGATCGTTGCGTTCGGCGTTGCTCTCTGCGTGCTGGCAATCGCGTTCACGCTGCCAGACCAGCTGCTCGAGCGCGCAGAAACGATCAAGCCACTCAATGTCAATGGCGTCATTTCGCTTCTCGTCGTCGTCCCTCTCGGGGCCTCCGCCTTCGCCATCCGCCGATATCGCGATGCGGTGGGCGCCCAACGTGAGCTCACCCGACTGTCGTTGCACGATGCATTGACCGGCCTGCCGAATCGGCGCCACCTTCGGGCCGTTCTCGCATCGGCATTCAGTCACGCCTGGCGGAACAACACCAAGGCCGCAGTCTTCTTCATCGACCTCGACGGCTTCAAGGGAGTGAACGACACGTATGGCCATGAAGTCGGCGACCAACTGATGGTGGCGGTCGGCGCCCGGCTCCGTCACAGCTGTGGGACCGATCGATGGGTGGCTCGATATGCCGGGGATGAGTTCGTCATCGTCGATGCCGCTCAGCAGACCCCGGAGCACAGCCGGCGTTTTGCCGGCGAGATCGTCTCGTTGATCGAGCAGCCGTTCGCTCTCGGTGAGGACCGCATCTCCATCAGCGCGAGCGTGGGGCTCGCCTTCGCCGACGTGACCAGCGATCCCGACGATGTCCTTCGAGATGCCGATGCCGCCATGTACGAGGCCAAGAACGGGGATGACCGCACGGCCACCTACAACGAGTCGATGCGAGCACGGCTCACTCCGGCGACCGCGGAACGGCGCCTCCAGGAAGCTCTGGTGAAGGGCGAGTTCAAGCTCCTGTACCAGCCGATCGTCAGCCTCAGAAACTCTCAGATCGTCGGGGTCGAGGCCCTGCTCCGTTGGGACGATCCGACCCGAGGCATCGTCACACCGGCTGACTTCCTTCCTGCGCTCGAGGACACCGGATTGATCGTGCCGGTCGGGCGCTCGGTCTTTCGTGAAGGTTGTCGGCAGGCCCGTCGATGGGCCGAAATGACTCCGGACGGGCAAACACCGCTACGTGTGACCATGAATGTTTCGCCGCGTCAGATCGTGCAGGTCGACTTCGCCGAGGACCTCGGAAGTGCGCTCGCGGAGTCTGGTGCTGATCCATCGCTGCTCTACCTCGAATTGACCGAGGCGTCGCTCATCTCGGACCCCCGCGCAACGTGGAGCGCGCTCGAGAACGTGCGAGACCTCGGTATCGGCCTCGCGCTCGACGACTTCGGCACGGGATTCAGCTCCCTCACCCATCTCCGCAGTTTCGACTTCGAACTACTCAAGATTGACGGCTCGTATCTCAGCACGCTCGGGAGCGACGGCAAGGACGACGCCATCGTCCGCCACGTGTTCTCCCTCGCCCGAGCGTTGGGGATCGCCACAGTGGCCGAGGGAATCTCAGAGAGCCCTCAGATCGGCCTCCTGATCGAGCTCGGATGTGAGTTGGGGCAAGGCTTCCACTTTGCCGAACCCCAACCGGCCACGATCATCGACAACCTCGTCCAGAAACGGCTGGGGCCTGAGTCTCAGGCGCCGAAAGAGTCGGCGACGAGTGATAGTGATGAAGAAGCAACCGTTCTTCTCCCCAATCTCAGGCGTTCACCGATCGGGTGAGCATCCGGTCGGGCGCTAGTCGCCACGGACATCGGATGCGGGCGGGCCGTAACGGCCGAGGATGTAGTCGCGAATTCCCTTGAGCCTGCCTGCCGGTGACCAGTGCAATCCTCGAGCCGGCGGATACACCGCACCGATGGGCAGTTGCACGAGCGCCATCCCGATCCGGAACCATGCGTTCCATCGCCCGAAGTGCTCCCTGAGCATCAACAGCGTGTTTCGGTGTTGTAGGTACGCCACCCGTTCAACTCCGATGCCCATTCCGGGGTTGCGGACTCGGGCGTGCCGTACGATTCCTGACTGCCAACCGAGCGCTGCGGCTCGCAACGCAAGCTCGGACTCTTCGCAGTAGGCAAAGTAGCGCTCATCGAACAGTCCGACTTCTTCGATGCAGCGACGGCGGACCAGCATCAATGTGCCGTGCGGGTAGTCGGCCAGTTCAAAGCCTCCGTCACCGGTTGCCGGAGCATCGATCGGCCCGAGGAAGGGCTCGATGATGGGTCGGCCGGGATCTCCGACATCCGCGCTCACCAGGCCGACAAATGGTCGTGCGTCAACAGCGGCAAGAATCTTCGCGAGAGTATCGGGCTCGGGGATCGCGTCGTGAGGAGCGATGGCGCACCAATCCCCTGCCGACTCTCGGAGCCATCGCCGCAGCCCGACATTCGCCCCGGGCCCGAAGCCGAGGTTCGACCCGCTGGCGACCAAGGTGTCGGGCGCGACAAGGGCTCGAAGTACGGCCTGATCGGCACGGTCGGAACCGTTGTCGATGACCACCAGCTCCGTGGGTACGGTCTGTTGTCGGAAGGCTTCGAGCGTCGCGGCGATCCGGTCGACGCGGTTGCGGTGGATCACCACGACGGTGATCGGGGCAACTGGGGGCACGGTTGTGGCGACTCCAAGCGAGCGAAACGGTGTCGCTTCCTACGATGCCACGGATTGTGGGGCCCCCGGGGGACAGTCTCAGGCGGGTGCGCCGGCCTTCGTGAGTGCGTGCTGCACGAGCTCGAGGAGGGTTGCTTTCGTGGCCGCACGATCGCGGGCATCGGTGACCATCATGGGCACATCGGCAGGAATCGCCAGCGCCTCGCGGACGTCGTCCAACGAATGATGAATTCGGCCGAAGAAGGCGTTCACCGCCACCACGAAGGGGATCCCGGCCGACTCGAAGTAGTCGACTGCGGCAAAGCAGTCTTCCAGTCGGGAGGTGTCGACCAGGACCACGGCGCCGATCGCGCCACGAACGAGGTCATCCCACATGAAGTGGAAGCGGTCCTGACCGGGGGTGCCGAACAGGTACAGGATCAGATCGTCGCCCAGCCCGATGCGACCGAAGTCCATTGCGACCGTGGTCGTCTTCTTCGCCGCCTCGCCGGCGATGTCGACACCGGCGCTATGAGACGTCAACGACGCCTCGGTGGTGAGCGGTTCGATCTCGCTGATCGATCCGACGAAGGTGGTCTTGCCAACGGCATAGCCGCCGGCAACCACGATCTTGACGGGGATGGGAACCCCGCCACCGGATTTCGGGGTTGGCTCAGAGCGCTTGAAGGCCATCGAGGACCCTTTCGAGGAGTCGGAGATCGGGTCGGGAATTCTCGTCGGCCGCCATGATCGTGGCGTTGGCCTCCAGGAATCCCTCCGTCACCATGTCGCCCACGAGGACGCGAACGACACCGAGGGGTAGCTTGAGATGTGCGGACACCTCAACGATTGACGACGGGTCCACACAGATTTCGCAGATCCGCCGCCGTTCTGACGCCAGCTCAGATGCGCTGGCTTCGCCCCGCGAGGTGACGCGAACGATCGTCTCGAGCGCAAGCTCGGTCGACGATCGAACTCGTCCGCCGGTCAACGCATACGGACGTACGCGTAGCCGGGATTCGCGGGGCTCGTCTGTCATCGGGGCAGGGAGCTTTGCAGTTCGGCGCGAAGCTCAGGGGTCAGGAAGGGGCCGGTCTTTTCGACCAGAACAGCCATCTCGTAGCCGACGAGGCCGACGTCACAGTCGGCATCAGCCACGATGGCAAGGCAGGAGCCATCGCTCACGCCCGTGACGAAGAGGAAGGCGTTCTCCATCTCGATGATGACCTCGTTGACACGACCGCCGCCGAATCGTCCGGCAGCACCATACGCAAGGCCGATGAGGCCGGATGCGACGGCCGCAAAGCGGTCGGCGGCATCGCGGTCAAGGCCGCCAGACAAAGCCATCGGCAGGCCGTCGGACGAGACGACAACCGCCTCGCTGACACCTGGGACCCGTTCGACGAAGTTCGCCACGAGCCAGTTGACATTGTTGGCCGCGGTACTCATGTTGCTCATGTGATTCCTCAGCTCCGTCGGGTGGAGTTAGCGTCGCCCGGTTCGGGCGCACGGCCCTTGCGGAGTCCGGCGCGATACCGCGAGAGCATCTGCCGCACCTCCTCAGGGGATCGGTTCACCGGAGCGGAAGCCTGAACGGCCTGTGCTGGCCCGGTGGAGAACTTGGATGCGTCGGGCACGTCGACCTGCTTCGGCGTGCGGCGGATGAGCCCGGCGCTCGTGACGGCCTGGTCGACAGCCCCGACCTCGGCGGCGCGACGTTGCTCCACGGGTGCTGCCGGGAGCGGAGTTGGCGCAAGCGGAGCAGCGGCGTCCGGCTCGGCCGCAACCGTCGGCGCGGGGAAGGGCGTCTGAGCCGTGGGAGGCACAGCCGGAGGCTCCGGTGTGCCGCGTTGGGGCAGCGGCGGTACACCGGATACGGCCGCGGCGGGAGGCGCAACCGGCGAGGCCGGCGTGTCGAGGGCAGCGAAGAGGTCCGCGTCGGGGTTGGCCGAAGGGGCCGGGGCGGCGGGATTGAAGTCCTCGAAGAGATCACCAGAAGGTTGCGGTACGACGGATTGCGGTGTGATCGCAACCTCGGGCTGGGGCTTGCGCACCGGCAGGGCCGCGAGGTCGGCGGAAGCGGTGGTGGCCGGAGAAGCCTGGGTCGCGGTAGTGGGTGCTGCGGCCGGCGGAGCCACCGGGGCGATCCCGTAGCTCGGTGCAGCCTCAGCCGGCGCCTCGAAGACCGGGACGGCGGGCGGGGCGAAGTCTGCCTGATCCGGAGCCGGAGGAGCATCGATTGCTGCCGGATCATCCGGGGCAGCAGCGATTGCAGCATCGCCCTCGTCGGGATTGCCCACCATCTCGGCGGGCACCGTGACGACGGCGGTGACGCCCCCGTCGGCCGCGCTGGTGAGGCGGACACTGACACCAAGGCGATGGGCGAGGCGCGAGACCACGGTGAATCCGAGGGAACGGCTGAGGTCGAGGCCGATGATCGGCGGTTCGTCGAGCGTCTTGTTGGCGCTGAGCAACTGTTCGGCGCTCATGCCGATGCCCTTGTCGGACAGGGTCATTTGATAGGTGCCATCGGAGCTGCGGTGGCCGACAACTTCAACGCCGGTGTCCGGTGGGGAGAAGTGAGTTGCGTTCTCCATCAGCTCTGACAGGAGGTGGGCGAGGTCGACGGCAACCGAGCCGGCAACGGTGGCCGAGTCGATCGACAGCAGCTGAATCCGCCCGAAGTCCTCGATTTCACCCATGGCCACGCGGACCACGTCGGAGAGCTCGACCGGTCGACCGCGGCGCCTTGACGGTTCCGCTCCCGCCAGAACGAGCAGAGATTCCGCGTTGCGGCGCATTCGAGTGGCCAAGTGGTCCAGCCGGAAGAGGTTCTCGAGAGCATCGGGGTTCTCTTCTCGAGACTCGAGTTGGTCGATGAAGTCGATCTGACGATCGAGAAGGCTCTGGTTGCGACGAGCCAGGTTGACGAAGATGTCGGAGATGCCGCGGCGCAGCAGCTGGCCCTGCTCCTCGGCAACCTCTGAAGTCACTGTCTGGATCTCTGAGAACGCTCGAGCCAGTGAGGCGATCTCGTCACGACCCTTCGCCTTGATGGGCGTGAGAGACGGCGCTTGACTTCGGCCGGCCGTACGAAGCGACTCGACCATGGCCGGGAGCTCCTCGGACGACAACTGCTCGGCGCTCCTGGTCAACTGTGTCAGCGGCCGACTGACCGAGCGGCCCACCACGAACGCCATGACAAGAGCAAAGACGACGACTGAAGCGGCAAGAATCAGGAAGGATCGTGCTTCGTCAGCGGCGGTCTTCGACGCGAGCGCGGCGTCCGCATTGGCATCGGTGAGCACGCTGCCGGACAGAGCCGAGACAGCGGTGAAGCGCTCTTCGGTGTCGCTCACCCAGTTGATGGCACCAATACCGGCGCCGCTGTCGATGGCTTCGAGTAGCGCGTCGATCGGAACCCATGGCCCGGATCGGGTCACGGCACCTCCGACGTAGGACGGAAGTGCGCCGTCTTCTTGAAGCTGGTCGAGAATGGCGACGTATTGCGGGTCGGCGGTTTCACGGATGCTGCGAATCCGGTTACCGATGGACGAGGTTGCGGAGTCGATGACGCTCGACCCGCTGGCGGTGAGCTCACCGCCGGAGATCGAGTTCGAGCCGATGAACGCGATTTCGGCGAGCGACTCTTGGATGCCGCCGACCTCAGCGCTGAGATCGAGTGCGCTGAACAGTTGGAGGTCCCCCGCTTCGGAGATCAGCCTCGAGTTGAGCGTCTGCAGTGCTGCTGACAGATTGTTCAGCTCGGTACCGAGCGCAACCGGGTGATAGCGCTCGGTACGGTCGTTGGTGATCGCGGCAGTGACTCGGTCTCGTATCGCGATGATCTGATCCACCAGATCCGCAGAACCGACGCTTCCCAGTGATTGCTCGACGACGACCAACCACGCCATTGTCTGTTCGTCGGTAGCGACCTGATCGGGCCGTAGTTCTGTCGTAGGCAGCGTCAGTCGGTTCGAGAGCAGCGTCCGGAAGCGCTCGATCTGAAAGCTCACCGAAAGGTCGGCGTTGGCTTGGGCGAACGATGCGAGTTGGGCATTCTCGGCACGAGCGTCAGCAATCTCGGTGCGGTCGATGACGCCGGAGAAGGCGAACACCAAAACGGCCAGCAAGGGCGCGGTGAGCAGCACGAGCAGCTTGCCGCGAATCTTGATCCTCTTGAGCATTGAAGGGCTGCCTCTGACGAGTGACGAGACACCCGAATGGGTGTTCTTGAATCGTCGGACAGTTCAACGGGGACTTGAGGGGTCCCAGGAAATGACAGTGCCGTTCGCCCAAATGGGTCGAAGGGCTCAGCGCTGCGGGGCCGCGGTGGGAACGATCGGGGCTGGAAGCTGTGATGAGCTCATCAGCCATTCGTCGACGGCGGCGGCGGCCGACCGCCCCTCGGCAATTGCCCACACGATCAGGCTCTGCCCGCGCCCCATGTCGCCGGCGACGAACACACCATCGACATTCGTCTGCCAGTGCTCGTTGCGGTCGACAGTGCCGCGCTCGGTCAGGGCAACACCGAACTGATCGAGCAGAGGACCTTGTTCAGGCCCGGTGAAGCCCATGGCGAGGAACACTCGCTGTGCCGCGAAGAGCTGTTCACTTCCCGGCACCGGTTCGAAACTCATCCGGCCGTTGTCGAATTTCTGCTCGACTCTCACCGTCTCCAGGCTTGCGACGTTGCCGTCATCGTCGCCTATGAACTGGACGGTGTTGATGGCGTACTCACGATCTCCGCCCTCTTCGTGGGCCGAGCTGACCCGGTACATCATTGGCCAGGTTGGCCAGGGGTTGGCGTCGGGGCGGGTGTCCGACGGTCGCGGCATGATCTCGAACTGGTGCACCGAGCGGGCGCCGTGGCGATGTGAGGTGCCGAGGCAGTCGGCGCCGGTGTCACCACCGCCGATGATTATCACGTCCACTCCGGCCGCGCTGATGGGAGCGTCGTCGAGATCCCCCTCCTGGACCCTGTTGGCCCCGGGCAGGAACTCCATCGCTTGATGAATGCCGCCCAGCTCGCGGCCGGGGATCGGGAGGTCGCGGGCCTGCGTGGCCCCGCAGGCCAGGACGACGGCGTCGTGCTCGTCCTTCAGCTGCGCCGCCGTGATATCGACGCCCACGTCGATGCTGACACGGAACTCGGTGCCCTCGGCCTTCATCTGCTCGAGGCGACGGTCGAGATGGCGCTTCTCCATCTTGAACTCGGGAATCCCGTACCGCATCAGACCACCGATGCGGTCGGCGCGTTCGAAGACCACGACGGTATGGCCGGCGCGGGTGAGTTGCTGGGCAGCGGCGAGCCCGGCCGGTCCGGACCCGACAACGGCGACACGCTTTCCGGTCTGTTCCGCCGCCAGCTCTGGGGTGATCCAACCTTCGCTCCAGGCTCGATCGACGATCTCGACCTCGATGCGCTTGATCGTGACCGCGGGTTCGTGAATGCCGAGTACACATGCTGCCTCGCAGGGTGCAGGACACAGGCGTCCGGTGAACTCGGGGAAATTGTTGGTGCTGTGAAGCCGGTCGATGGCATCGCGCCACTGGCCCCGATACGTCAGGTCGTTCCAGTCGGGAATGATGTTGCCGAGGGGGCAGCCGTTGGTGCAAAACGGGATTCCGCAGTCCATACACCGGCTTGCCTGCGTGCGGAGCTTGTCTTCGGGGAAGTCTTCGTAGACCTCTTTCCAGTCCTTCAAACGCACGGGCACCGGACGGCGGGACGGGAGTTCCCGTCCGTGATTCAGAAATCCTCTGGGGTCAGCCACTGTGCAGTCCTTACACTCGGGTCGCGGCCATGATGGCCTCGGTCTCGTCCTGGCCTGTCGCCCGAGCTTCCGCTTGGGCTTCCAAGACCCGGCGATAGTCGACTGGCATCACCTTCACGAACTGGGTGATCGACGTCTTCCAGTCGGCGAGGAGCCGATCCGCAACCTCGCTCCCGGTTTCGTGGCGGTGCTTCTCCACCCGGTCCTGGAGCCAGCTGTGGTCCTCGGCGGAAAGTGGGTCGAGGACCACCATCTCGCGGTTGAGCCGTCGGGGAAAGACACCTTCGGGATCATGGACGAAGGCGATGCCGCCACTCATTCCGGCAGCGAAGTTTCGACCGGTGGGACCGAGGATCACCGCTCGCCCGCCGGTCATGTACTCACAGGCGTGGTCGCCCACGCCCTCCACGACCGCTACGGCGCCCGAGTTGCGAACACAGAATCGCTCGCCGACCTTCCCTCGCAGAAAGACCTCTCCCCCAGTCGCTCCATACAAGATCACGTTCCCGGCGATGACGTTCTCCTCCGCGACAAACGGTGCGGCGGCGGGAGGGCGCACGACGATGCGACCGCCCGACAGACCCTTGCCGACATAGTCGTTCGCGTCGCCCTCGAGACGCAGCGAGATCCCCTTCGGCACAAAGGCGCCCATGCTGTTGCCCGCCGATCCGGTGAGATTCACGACGATCGTGTCGTCGGGCAGACCGGCGCCTCCATAGCGAGTTGTGACCTCGAATCCCAGCAGGGTGCCAACCGTGCGGTTGACGTTGCGGATCGGAATGTCGATGGTGACGGGACGACCATCCTGGAGAGCTCCCTCGGCCAGCTGGATCAACGTCTGGTCGAGCGCGAGTTCGAGACGGTGGTCCTGCTCCTTCCACTGGTGTCGACGTGACTCGCGAGCAATCTCGGGCAGGTGCAGGATCGGCGAGAGGTCGAGACCTTCGGCCTTCCAGTGGTCGACAGCTTCGGCAGTGTCGAGCATTTCGACCTGGCCGATGGCTTCGTCGAGCGTGCGGAACCCGAGCTCGGCCATGAGCTCGCGCACCTCTTCGGCGATGTATTCGAAGAAGTTGACCACGAACTCCGGCTCACCGCTGAACTTTGCCCGCAACTCGGGGTTTTGGGTGGCGACACCCACCGGACAGGTGTCGAGGTGACAAACCCGCATCATCACGCATCCCATGACAACGAGCGGCGCGGTGGCGAAGCCGAACTCTTCTGCGCCGAGCAGGGCGGCGATCATCACATCGCGGCCAGTCTTCAGTTGACCGTCGGTCTGGACGACGATCCGATCTCTCAGGTCGTTGAGGAGGAGGGTTTGCTGGGTCTCGGCGAGGCCGAGTTCCCAGGGGGCACCAGCGTGTTTGATGGAGGTCTGCGGCGACGCGCCGGTGCCCCCATCGTGCCCTGAAATCAGGACCACATCTGCATGCGCCTTCGAGACGCCGGCCGCCACGGTGCCGACACCGACCTCGGCCACGAGCTTCACATGGATCCGGGCTTTGGGGTTGGCGTTCTTGAGATCGTGGATCAGCTGCGCCAGATCCTCGATCGAGTAGATGTCGTGGTGCGGCGGAGGCGAGATAAGGCCGACGCCGGGGGTGGAGTGTCGAGTCTTGGCGATCCACGGGTACACCTTGTGGCCTGGTAGTTGCCCGCCCTCCCCAGGCTTGGCAACCTGACCCATCTTGAACTGGATGTCGTCGGCGTTGTCCAGGTATTCAGACGTGACGCCGAAACGGC
>JAJCXZ010000019.1 GCA_029263175.1 Acidimicrobiales bacterium
GCCGTGCATTCCGACAGCGGCCGCATCGCGATCGTCGGCCCTGTATCTGGTCTCACGGCAAGGCGAGATCTTCTTCGAAGCGTTCTGTCCGAGCAGAATCCAACGGATCGACGCGACTACGTGCCCCCCTTCCCCGGCTTCGAGAACCTCTTTCGGGTGCCGCTGGTGCCCGCACCCGCAACCACTCAGCTCTCGCTTCCGACAGGACTGACGACATCGGGGACCGAATCGCCAAAAGCGCAGGTCCAGCGCCTCATCTCCGAGCGCATGAGAGACCTCGCGGCCGTCCGAGACCAATTCGACGTCGCAGTCTTCCACCTACCGGACGCATGGGAGCCTGGCCTTCGAGCGGAGGGCTTCGATGCTCACGACCACCTCAAGGCGGTTGGCGCTGAACTCGGCATCCCAACCCAGGTCCTCAATGACCGAACCTTCAAGTTTCCATATCTCGCGTCGCTCGCCTGGCGGCTTGCCACCGCCCTGTACGTGAAGGCTGGCGGGATGCCGTGGCGGCTCGCTCCTATGCCAGGGGTGCCCGACGACAGCGCATACATCGGCCTCTCCTACGCGTTTCGGGGCGATCCTCGAAACGCGGAGTTCGTCACCTGCTGCTCGCAAGTCTTCGATGCCGATGGCGGCGGTATGCAGTTCGTTGCCTACGATGCCCGCGACCCCGTGCTCGACTTGGACAATCCGCGACGAAATCCGTACCTGAGCCGCTCCGATATGCGGGCAGTCATGGCCCGAAGTCTCGACTTGTATCGGCGGCGCAACGGTGGAGCGACGCCCCGACGCGTCGTTGTGCACAAGACACCCGCATTCCGCGACGAGGAATTGGCTGGAGTCTCAGACGCTCTGGCCGCTGTCAAGGAAGTCGAGTGCGTGCACATAAGCACGAACGTTGCCTGGCGCGGCGTGTGGCTGACGACCCCCAAGAGCGCTAAGGCGAAGAGTCAGCCAGACGGCTACCCGGTGCACCGCGGCACGATGCTGCCCCTGTCGGGCACGTCCGCGTTGCTGTGGACTGCTGGCAATGCCCCTTCCGTGTCGAACAAGGGAGGCAGCTACTACCAGGGCGGGAAGAGCATCCCGTCACCGATTCTGTTGACTCGGCAAATGGGAAGCGGCGCGCTGGAGCTGATCGCCTCCGAGGCGCTAGCTCTCACAAAGATGGACTGGAACAACGACGCTCTCTACGACCCGCAACCGGTGACGCTCGGCTACTCGGGTGTGCTTGCACGAACGATCGCCAACGTGCCGACCCTTCCGCGGGAGACCTACCCATACCGGATGTTCATGTGATGCTGGAGGGCTCCGGATCGCGTGCCAAGTCTGGCGCGTCGCAGGTTCGGGAAGGACCATGATCACCTTCGAGGAACACGGAAGTCAGCTGGTCCTGACCTACGAATCCGACGGGTTCAGCTCAGCCGACTGGGTCGACGAGAAGTTGGAGGCCTACGACCACGCCACGCTGTCGCGCGCCTTCACAGTGCACAAGGCAGATCTGCTGAGCGAAGCTGATGAGGATTCCGACGAGAATGTTCGCCGGTTCGTGATCGGCATCGTCGATGGCGACTACCGGACAATTCGGAAGGACGTCCTCGGGCTGAAGCATGACCTGATGATCGCTACTTCTCTGAGACTTCAAAGAAAGACCTTCGTCGCCGCTCGAAACATCTCAGTTTTCCGCCGTATCGACGAGCTGATCGACGAACAGATTGTCGTGGGCGGTGCCCGCTTGGGCGCGATTCCTGAGGATGAGTTCGCCCGACTTCTGAATGAGTTCCCAACTTCGACCGAACTCACGCTCTACGCGCGAACACGGATCACACGCGTTCTACGCGAGTACCTCGAAA
Source organism: Acidimicrobiales bacterium (assembly GCA_029263175.1). Lineage (GTDB taxonomy): Bacteria > Actinomycetota > Acidimicrobiia > Acidimicrobiales > Aldehydirespiratoraceae > JAACCU01. The sequence goes on from JAJCXZ010000019.1 coordinate 1,857, forward strand.
CTATGTCTGACGCTGAACAGCGCTTGGCGAACTACATGGCCCGTCGAGCGCGCTCCCGGACAGAAGAGCAGGTGGTAGCCGACGGACGGATACCCGTTGCGAACGAGTTGGAGCTTGAGAAGTTCACCTACGTTAGAGACCGCTTGGTCGAGATGCTGAAGGATGCTGAGGGTTACTCCGAGGCCGACTGGCAAACGTCCGTGGCGGATCTCTTCCTGTTGGTCTTCCCGCAGTACGTCGCCGTTCTACACAACGTCCATGTCAAGGAGTGGTACTCAAACGAGTCCAAGTCGACCAACCGCTACATCGATCTCATGCTCGTCGGGGCCAACGGTTGCGTGGACATCATCGAGATCAAGAAGCCCTTCCGGCGTGGTCTCGTCTCAGAGGGGAAATATCGCGACAACCACGTCCCCGTCCGCGAACTGTCCGGCTCGATCATGCAGGCGGAGAAGTACCTCTTCTACCTGAGCAAGTCAGGCAGGAACGGCGAGAAGGGCATCACCACGAAGCACGTGACGGATCTCCCGAGTGGCTTAGAGATCAAGATCGCCAACCCAAAGGCGATCATCCTTGCAGGTAGGGATAGCAACCTCTCGGAGCAGGAGAAGTTCGACTTCGAGTTCGTGCGCCGAAAGTACTCCAACGTCGTGGACATCATCTCCTACGACGACTTGCTGCGCCGCTTGGAGAACGCGATCGCTACTCTCACGAAGCGCCTCTCCACCTAGTCCAGCCCAGGTCCCGAGGCGTGCACCTACCAGGTTGGCGTCATCCGCTCATCGAAGCGACGGATCTACCCATGCGCAGCCGAGATGCATGAAACGAACTGGATGGCACCCTCGACGCGTCTCTTTGTGGCGGTCAGGCGACGAGATCGAACGGCCCCTGCCGCTCTACGGGCTCCGGAGTTGAACTGGTCGAAAGGCTGACGACGTTCTCAAGGTCCGCTTTCAAGACGGCCTCGATGCCGGGATCGTAGGTGTCTTGACGCACCATGCAGTGGCGCACCCGTGCCCGGCGGGAGACCGAGCCTCGGGCGTAGTGGCTGTCGCATGGCGGTCGACGGGCGGGTGACCTACTCGAGCAGGGAACTCAGCGATCTGCCTCCAGTGGTTCCAGCTAGGCCCAGCTCGACTTCGGCGCGGGCGACGAGGCTCAGCGGTGGTAGCTCGCCGTCGGTCTGGAGTTGGGCGTGCACGATGCGGTCGAGTCCAGCGCCGACGAGGCTCAGCGCGGTGCGGGTCGTGGCCGTGAGCGCAGCTGATCGCAGGGACCCGGCGTGGGCGACGGTGTTTCGCTGGTTGTAGAGCCGGCGGAGCGACTCGGTGACGTAGGCCTTGATGCGACCGAGTTCGGCTGCTGGATCCTGGATGATTGCAGCGATGCGGTTCTGGGCTGCGAGGTCGCTGCCGTGGGTCAGGTTGAGTCGGTTGCCTGCTCGAAGGTGGGTCTCGACGAGCTCAACCTTGTCGAAGTTGGTCTGCGTGTTGGCGAGTGCTTGAGCGAGGTCGTCGTTGCCGTTCTCGATGTGTTGGTAGGCGAGGGGAGTCAGCTCGGCCCTGGGTAGCGAGCAGGCGATGAGCGAGGCGAGCCGGTCGGCAGCCAGGTGGTGGCTACCTTCGCCGGGGCGGATGAGGAGCGCTTCCACTGCTGACCAGCCGCCAGTGACTGCGGCACCGGCTGAGGGAGACTCCATGTATGACGCCAGTTCTAGAGCGTCGTCGGTTGCCGGTGGTAGCCCGCCGTCGAATCGGTAGACCGCGTCCTGCCGGACGAGACTGCCGATCTCGATTTGTCGCGGTGTTGGGCGGATCTCGTAGGCGCGGTTGTCGCCACCGACCCTGGCCCATCCGTCGAGGCGGATCGTGTCGTTCGATGGGCTGGTGACCTTGGCTCGGGCGTCCGCCCGGCCGACGGTGACACGAGCTTCCTGGACTGCGGACCACGGATCTCGGCCTTCGATCTCAAGAAGGAATCCGCCGGCGTGTCGGCGTGACTCCTCGTTCGGCAGGCTGTTGCGTAGCCATGTGGCTGCGGCGTGGCCGTCGAGCCACCGGACCCGGCCGGCTTCGGTGTTGGGCTTGTCGTAGGGGGCGGCGCAGGGGACGAAGACCGCATATGTGCGAGTTGGCATTCTGGTCACCATGTCGAGCGTGGCCGCGGTGACCTGGTCCAGGCTCGACATTCCTCGGCCGACGGCGGTGATCCAGCGGTGAAGGTGATCGGGGCTGAAACCGAGGTCGAGGAGATGCGACGCGATGGCCCTTCCGGTGAACTCGACTGGTGGCTCAGCTGTTGTGGCGGTCCAGTTCTGGAGGTAGTTGGATTCGAGCCGGCGAACGAGTTGGCTGAGTTCGTCGCGGGCTGAGACGGGAACCTTCGACGGCGAGGTGGCGTTGAGGGCATCGAGGCGTGCCAGAATCTCGTCGGCCAGTGGGGCTGCGCCGGGATCGTGGGACACCTCGCGCTTCGCGGTCGCCAGAACGAACCGGAGCCCTTCGGTGCTCGGCACGGCGCCGCTCAGGCATGCGTCTGCGTATTCAACGACTTCTTGGAGCGCGAGGCAGGTCCCGACATTCCAGAGCCGGCGATGCCATGGCGTTCGGTGGCCAAAGAAGTCGCCGAGGCGGGCGAGTACGAAGGGCGTAGATGAAGTTTGGGGTTCCGGTACGGCCACAGTTCAAGTATGCTGCTAGCAGACCTTGATACGCAGGTATCGGTCACCGTCTAAACGGGAGGAGCCGCCTTCGGGCCGCTCCTCCCTTTACTTTCCGCAGCGACGTGCGGACATCGAGAAATCCGCCGTGAGCCTGTGACCAGGAAAACACCTAGGCTGCGACAAGTGCGGCGATCCAGGGGCGCGTGTACTTTGGGTTGAACTCGCCCCATCGAGCCGAACCCCCACGATCTGGCTAGTGGCGCGCTGGTAGTCGCGAAGTAGTCGCGAACCACCGAGGACTCGGCCGACGGCAGCGCCCCCACCGGACGCCGTAGCGCTCTGACCAGCACCAACGGGACTACGCCGCACCGCCCGGACGGTGCCCGGCCTGCTTAAACCCCCCAGATCCCCTAGGGATCGTGTGGGTTCAAATCCCACCCCGGGCACCTCTGACCAGGAGTTTTAGTCATTTCGACCTCTCAGCCCTTGGTCACCCAAAAGAGAAAAGTGCACGAAAAGTGCACAGAAGCTATGGTTTCGCCATGGCACGAGGGCGGATCTTCAAGCGACAAGGTGGCTACGCGTTCAGGGTCGATCTTGGCCCTGACCCTGCGACCGGGAGTCGTCGACAGATCCAGCGCCAGGGGTTTCGCACGAAGCGAGAAGCCGAGACAGCTCTCGATGAGCACATCACGACGATCCGTTCCGGCGGTGCCCTGTCTCCGTCGGCCGCAGTGCTCGGCGATTTCCTGGACGGATGGCTGGAAGGTCAGACCTCCCAGCTCAAAGAGACCACGTGGGAGAGCTATCGGATCGTCGTCGATCGAGTGAACGCCCGGATCGGGAAGGTGAAGATCCAGTCGTTGACTCCACTCGAGCTCGAACGGTTTTATGCTCTGCTGGCCGAGTCAGGAGGTCGCCGCGGTGGCCCGCTGGCCGTGAAGACGATCCGGAACACCCATACCGTTCTTCGCAAGGCACTGTCGGATGCGGAGAGGCTCGGGCTCATCGTTCGAAACCCTGCTGCGGCCGCGAGGCCGCCTGCGGATGTGCGGAAGGAACAAGAGACCTGGAGTTCCGATGAGCTTCGCGAGTTCCTCGAAGCTGTTGCCGAAGATCGTCTCTACGCGTTCTACGTTCTCCTGGCTACGACAGGGATGAGGCGAGGGGAGGCGCTCGGACTTCGGTGGCGAGATCTCGACCTCGACGGCGCCGAGTTGCACATCGTGCAGACCCTCGTGGCGATCAACTACCGACCGGTTGTCACCACCCCCAAGACGAAGCGCAGTCGCCGGCTCATCTATCTCGATGATGGAAGCGTGGGCGTGTTGAGATCCCACCGATCGGCGCAGCGCGTGGAACGTCTCTCGGCGGGTCCAGCATGGGACTCGCAGAATGACCTCGTGTTCTGCGACGAAATGGGTGGCCTGCTCAACCCCGACTGGATCAGTCGTGACTTCCGGATCAAGATCCGCAAGGCCATGGTGCGCGACATCCGGCTCCACGACCTGCGACACACCTATGCAACGCTCGCCTTGAAGGGAGGCGTCCACCCGAAGGTGGTCTCGGAACGCCTCGGCCACGCAACCGTCGGCATCACGCTCGACCTCTACTCTCATGTCACGCCGGCCATCGGTCGCGATGCGGCTGATGTGGTTGCCACCAGCATCTTCGGCCAATAGGGGTGATCGCGCTGGGCGAGCGTTGAGTGTCAGCTTGCAGGGCGAGCGCTGTCGAGTAGTTCTTCCAGGGCGTGGGTGGGGACCACGATTCGTCGTCCGAGTCGAAGAGCCGGAAGGGTTCCGGCGTGGACGAGTTCGTATGCGGTCGATCTGGATATCCCAAGCACATGCGCGGCCTCGGTCACTGTGATCGTCGCCCGATCGTGGGGATCGACCCCAGGATTGGCTGCTTTGGACAGCGAGTTTTTCTCTGGATGAAGCTGAGTGACGTTCATCGGCCAGCGCTTGGCCCGGATGCCTCGACTCGATGGTCATTGAGCCAGGCGGTGACGTCGGCGGGTATGAAACGGATCTCGCCCTGAGCGACGATGGGCGGGAAACTGTTCTCGTCAGCGAGTTCGCGAAGACAGCTGGGTGGAATGGATAGATGTTCGGCGAGTGCGCTGGCGGAAATGAACGCATCAGTCGGTTGTTCAGCGTGGGCTTCTGTCGTGTTCTTCATGGACACCTGTGGCCCGTCGTTCGCGCCGATTGGGACACCGGCGAGCGAATTGATCTCGGATAGGTGGCTGGAAACGACCTATCCGGCACCTATCCGGCACCTATCCGTCGCAGGTCCGCAGGACCTGCAGATGTGTCTCAGGTTTTTCAGATCGGATGGTGACGGATACCGGCAGCAAATTGGATGATCGACGCCAGGCTGTCTCAACCGAGTTGGAGGCTCGCCGCTCAGGCTCCGCTGTAGGTTGGTTGCTCGTGACGCGAGCACCAGATCGCAAGTGGCAGGTCTATTTCCTCGGCGCCGGCTTCGGGTGCGCCGGGGGCTTGCCTAACACGGCGGCACTTCTCGACCGCGTTCATGATCTGGCCAGCGAGAAGCCCGCGTGGGGCGTGTCGAAGAACCTTGAGAAGCGACTCGACGATGCCTACGCGTTCTTCTACCCAGACAAGGGGAGCGGCTTCCGTCCAGAGGTTGTCGATTTCTTCTCGATACTGTCGGCCTACCTGCAGATCGATCAGGGCGGCTTGCCGGAAGGCTTTCCCGATCGTCCGCTACTCGCGGACCTGCGGTTCGCGATCGTGCACGTACTTTGCGATCGGCTTCGCCTGCTCATAGACGCAGACCTCCAAGCTCCCCACGACCTCGCAGATGACATGGTTCAACCGGGCCGAGTCATCATCACGACCAACTGGGACACGTTGCCTGAGCGACTCGCAGAATCGAGGGGTGTCCCTTTCCGACTTTCCGGACCACCAAAGGCCGGCGAGCTGACCATTCTGAAGCTGCACGGCTCAATCGACTGGCTTCGTCCCCCTGACGCGAAGAAGCCGGTTGGCACCGTTGCGTATGGCAGCGTCGACGATCTCTGCGGGTCACAGCGAGCTCGGCACGCCAACGTGAATGCCGCGACCCCGGTCTTGAGAACCCGAGTCACTAATGCCGGCGCGTTGTGGCGGACAATCAAAGGCGCAGCAAACGATCCGCTGATGCTGACAATGGCTCCCGGGAAGGCCGATGCGCTCGGTCCCCTACTTCCGCTTTGGGGGGACGCCTACCGAGCGCTGAGCGCAGCTGCGAACATCCACGTTGTCGGCTATTCCATGCCCGCGGACGACATTGAGATCCGAACTCTGATCCGAGCCGGCGTGCTCCGAGGCGACGCCGACCCAGACATCACAGTGCTCAATCCCGCTCCCGACGTCCACTCAAGGTTCAGAGAACTGATCTCGCGAGAGATCGACTCCGAGTACCGACCGGTTCCGGGGATCAACACCTGACGGTTCTCGCCCAAACGCCGAGCGCACTGGAGGTTGCGTCCACGTACGGAGAAATGTCAGACACATCTGCAGGTCCTGCGGACCTGCTCCCAGATAGGTCGCGGATAGGTACCTATCCGGCCGCGCCTGCGGCCTGATATTGCTACGTGGGAGGCAACCATCCCGGTGGGGCGGTGAGGAGCACGCCGGTTGGAGTAGCAACATTCTGTGGTAGCCAGCTCGCTCGGATGTTCCGATCGGAGATCGTGAACGCTGCGTCGCCGACTCGACGGAGTTCGCTTGAGTGTCGCTTCGGCGGAAGGCGACGAGCAGTCGTTTGGTCGGGAATCTGCGTCGGACGCTTCGATCGGTGGTACGAGGTCGCTGTCGCCTGAGATGACGACCGCAACATCGAATCGGTCGTCGTAGGCGACTTCGAGGAGGCGTACGGCGATATTCACGTCCGTCTTCTTCTCTTCGTTCTTCTGCCACGTGCTCCCGCAGCTCCGGCAGGTGACCGGCTTGGACAGGAAGTGTCCGAAGTCGATCTCGATGTCGCCCCGCGCAAGGAGAGCGTCGATGAATGCGCTCTGCCGTCCTGCCTTGTCGGGTTCCCTTTCACGCGTGTCGTGAAGTAACGGGTCAGGACAAGGTCCTGGTCTGGCTTCAGAAGAGACCGGCCGAGCTCTGGCAGGTCGAGCCATCGCGACGACCGGAGCCGGGCCGTGAGCAGCCCGTGGTAGAGAGGTCGCGCGGGGAGTCGCGTCAACGAAGGGGTTCGGGTGGGCGTGTTTCATCGTGTGCGGCCAGGGCTGAGTGGTGCGTTCGGGGACGAGTCCGTTGGTGGACGAGAGGGTGAGGCACGGGTTGCTGTCGGCGTGGCTCGGTTCGATGTCCAGGTCGCTGAACCCGAAGCTGCTGAGTTGGCCGAACGTGCGGAGCAGCGGTGACTGGATGCGCATGCGTCGGCCCGAGCCCGAGGGCTGTGGTTAGTTCGAGAGCGTCGTGAACCTGGGGTTTGGTTGGCGTGGTCAGCCCGACGAACCGTCCGCTGCTGTGGATCCCGGTCCGAAGTTCGGACAGGCGCCAATGGTTTCACTTGCCATAGTGAGGATCTCGTGTGCGGCGGCGAGGAGTTGGTCGACTCCGTCGACGAGTTGGTAGTGGATCTCGCGCCCGTGCCGTTGGCGTGCTAGGAGTCCGCATTCCCACAGACAGGCGAGATGGGAGGAGACGTTGGCTTGGGCTAGCCCGGTTGCGTCGACGATGTCGGTGACTCTGCTGGGTCCGGTTTGAAGATGCTGAAGGATTCGGAGGCGGCTGTGGTCGCCGAGCCCGCGGAAGAGTGCTCGTGTGAGTTCGAGTTCGTTGTCCATCCGGTTCAGGCTCCTGGGTCTTTATCGGCTGACTCGATGAGATGGAGATCGGCGTGGTTGTCGCGGTGTTGTTGGTGGACGATGAGCGCGATGCCGAGGACGATGGCAGTGTCGGCGAGATTGAAGGTCGGCCACCACCCGAGGTCGATGATGTCGACGACGGTGGAGTTGTGGGCGCGGTCGATGACGTTGGCTAGCGCTCCGCCGGCCACGAGGGCCGGTCCCGGTCCGGGCCCGAGGTGATTCTGTAGGGCTGCGACGACGAGCGCGACGGTGATGAGCGCGGTGAAGATGGCGACGATGCCTGTGGGGAGCTGGTTGCCGACGCCGAAGGCGACGCCGCTGTTGTGTGAGACGCGCAGACTCACGGGCCCCAGCTGCATTGGACCGTCGAGGGTGAGCACGGCAGTTGCCTTTGTTGCCAGATCGATGGCAACGACCGGGGCCATTGTCAACATGAACCGCCGTGGCGTGGTTCGCGATGGAGTGGCAGTCGCGGCTGTTGTGGTCATGTTCGGGCGGCGCGAACGCCGTTGAGGATCACGAGTAGCTCGGATAGTTCGTGCGCGGCGACTGCGGCCGGGAGGCTGAGTAGTCCGAGCATGGCGCCGGGGACCAATATGACCAGGATCGTGAGCGACAGAACCAGGTTCTGGGTGACGAGCTTGCGGGTTCGGCGGCCGAGATGGAGCGCGTCGGAGAGCTTGGTGATGTCGTCGGCCATCAAGGCGATGTCGGCTGTTTCGAGGGCGACATCGCTTCCGGCGGCACCCATGGCGATGCCGACGGCGGCGGCGGCGAGCGCGGGGGCGTCGTTGACGCCATCGCCGATCATGGCCACGCCGTCGCTGTTGGCAAGTTCGTTGATCGCCGAGACCTTGTCAGCAGGGAGCAGGCCACCCCGGGCTTCGGCGATTCCGACTTGCGCGCCCACCGCGGTGGCGACTCGCTCGTTGTCGCCCGACAGCATGACGATGGTGTCGATTCCCAGTTGGCGGAGGGTCTCGATGGTTGGTTTCGCGCTGGTTCTCGGAGTGTCCATGACGCCGAGCACGCCGAGCACACGTTCACCGTGACGCACGATCATGGTCGTGCGGCCGCGGTTCTCGAGGACGTCTCGCGTGTTCTCGAGCTGTGACGGCAGCTCGATCCCGTCGAACAGCGCGGCGTTGCCGATCATGACGAGTTGGCCGTCGAGTTCTCCGGTGACGCCCTTGCCGTTCACGGCAGTGACGTTGGTCGCGTCAAGCGCAGGCTGCGCCTCAAGGCGGGTTCTTACTCCGGCGGTGATGGCTCGGGCAATCGGGTGGTCGCTGGATTGCTCCACGGCAAGGGTGACGCGGAGAAGCTCGGTCTCATCGACACCGGCTGCGGGTTCGATGTCGGTCAAGATGGGCTTGCCTTCGGTGAGGGTGCCGGTCTTGTCGAACGCGATCGTCGACACCGTGCCGAGAGCTTCGAGTGGGCCGCCGCCCTTGACGAGGATCCCGGATCGAGCGGCTCGTGCGATGGCGGAGAGAACCGCGCTCGGCGTCGCGATTGCCAGGGCGCACGGACTTGCCGCGACCAGGACCGCCATTGCTCGAGCGAACGAGTCAGCGAACTCCTCTCCCGCCAAAGGGGGAACGACGAGCAGGACGACAACGAGCGCGAAGACCGCGGGAACGAAGACTCGAACAATTCGTTTCGTGAGCCGTTGGGTGGGCGAGATCTGAGTTTCGGCTTCGGCCACGAGCTGTACTACTCGGGCCAGGGTGGAGTCCGTCGAGGCGCGCAGCACCATGACGTCGATTGCGCCGGGTCCGTTGAGCGTTCCCGCGAAGATTCGGTGTGCGGGGGCGATCGTGTCGATCCCGCCGAGCGCAGCAGACGGATCGTCGATGGGCGCCTTGTCGACAGGGACACTCTCACCAGTAACTGCCGATTCGTCGATCGAGGTCTGACCCTCCACGACGACACCGTCGGCGGGTAGACGTTCGTTGGGGCGAACCACGACGATGTCGCCGATGACGAGTTCGCCGATCGGCACCTCGACGTCGGGCTCGTCCCTGCGTCTCGCCGTGGCCGGCGCGAGCTCCCCCAGCGCTTCGATGGCGTTCCGGGCCCGATTCATGGCATAGCCCTCGAGGGCGTGGCCGAGCGAGAACAACACCAACAGCAGCGCGGCATCGGACCAGTGACCGATGGATGCGGCACCAACGGCCGCGATCAGCATCAGTTGATCGATGTCGAACACGCGGGCCCGCGCCGATAGCACCGCGTCGCTCGCCACGAAGACGCCCGTCAGCAGCGCGGCGCAAACGTAGAGCACGGTGACCGGTCCGCCGATGTCGCTGAACCAGTCCAGCGACCGGGCCACCAGATAGATGACCAAGGAGGCGAGGGCGGCGCCGAGCTCGACCCGGCTTGCCCCGTGGCCATGCTCGTGTCCACGTTCGTCTTCATGATCGTGGTCGTGCTCGTCGCGCCCTGGTTGAGTGCGTGTGAGCCCTATCTCACTGAGCTGGGCGATGACATCGTCCTCGGCGATGAGCCGGCGGTCGAACTCGACCCGCACCATCCCCTCGATCGAGACCGCGCCATCGACCATGCCGGGGATTGATCGGACTCGCTCAGTGAGCGCTCGCACTCGAGACGCGTGCCCGGCACCCGCGGATTGAAAGACCAGGTGCCCGTAGCGGTCGGCAACCTCGGCCCCGACCGAGCGGACGCGCGCTTCGAGCGCCGGGATCGAGACCGCGCCCGCCTGCAGATGAAGACAAATCTGGGCCTGGCGTGGATCGCCTTCGTCCGCACCGAGCGTTTCACCATCTTGTCGAGGAATGACATGGACCGAATCGACTCCGTCGATCCGCCCGAGGATCGCCAAGAGGTCGGCGACGCACCGATCGCGGGCGTCGTGTGCGTGGGGCAACACGACGTCGAGATTCAGCTGCAATGTATCGGTCATGATCTTTCGCCTTCGGGGCCTGTGGCAGTACCGGCGGCGAGGTAGACGGCACCGGCGAGCCCTTCTTCGTAGATGGTGTCGGTGGTATGGGCTTCGATCGCTTCCCACGGCCGGTGGGAGCGGTAGTCCTTGGCCACACCGAAAGGGCGGTTCAGCGCGGATCCCACCCGGATCGTCCACTCCGGCCACCGGTCAGGATCACGAAGCCCGGTGACAGCGATTCGACCTCCGGCGGCCATCTCACCGGCGAACCGGCCGATCACCGCCTGATAGTTGGGCAGCATCTCGATCGCATATGTCGACAACACGGCCCTCACGTCGACAGGGAGCCCAAAGGTGGCAATGTCGGCCTCGACGAGCACGACACCACGTAGCCCCCGTTTCTCGATCCGTGACCGGGCCCGGCTGAGCATCCTTGGTGAAACATCGACTCCGATGACGTGTCCCGTCGGGCCGACAATGTCGGCCAGCGCGATCAGGTTTCGGCCGGTGCCCGTACCAAGATCGACGACCGTGTCCCCGGGTTGCAGTCTGAGCTCGAGGATCGCCCGGTCGACGAGCCGGCGAGCACCCACCCAGTCGTAGGGTTTCGACGCCAGGTCATAGAACGGAGCCATGCGGTCATAGAGACGGCGTACTCCGGCAACGTCCAACACCCTTGTGCCATTCTCAGCTGCGTCCGCCTCCGCGAGCAGGTCGGCCAGATCAGGGCGGATCGGCGCGGCCTCAAACGCCGACACATCGGCCCGGCCGCTGTTCCCACTGGGATACCGAGCCAGCAGCGACGCCGGCCCGGCCACCACAAGCCGAGCGATCTGCCCGGACATCTCCCGGGCCGAACGGATCCGCCAACCCAGCGAGAGCATCGCCATGTGCACCTGGACATGGCGCACGGCCCACGGCTGCGAAAGCACATGGGCGTCCTCGAGACACCCCCACGCCCCTGTCGTGTCGCCAGAGGCGAACGCGATTCGCGACGATTCGAGGAGTTCGGCGATCCTCTCGCCGATTGGACTCGGAGCTACCATACCGATCAGTGGCCGGCGTCGGTGTGCGCGAGGTGTTCTCGTGACAGATCGAGGATCATGCGGACATGCGCATCGTCGAGCCGGTAGAAGACGTTGCGACCACTCCGGCGATTGCGCACGATCCCCGCTCCTCGCAGGAGCCTCATCGCCTGCGACACCTTCGTCTCCGATGTGTCAACCACCGCGGCGAGGTCACAGACACAGAGCTCGCCCTCCAGCAAGGCGAACAAGATCCTCACCCTGGTCGGGTCCCCCAACAATCGAAACATCTCGGCAAGATCGATCGCCTCGTCCACATCGATCAGCGACGCCGCGACTGCTTCGACCTTGGCCGGATCTACTCCGGGCACAGCACACGCGTCCAAACCCGCCACTTGCGATACCTGCATAGCTATGAAGCTATTGGATGGTCGTGGAAGCTGTCAAGGGGTCGACGGAGGATCGAGCAAATCCGTCTTCACCCCTCCACAAGGGTCGTATCGGGCCTGAACGTCGACCACGAGAACCAAAACGTCCGCACAAAAACGACCGGGGTGAGTTGTGATCCTTCGAGTTCGCCGCCGACCGCCGCTCCGAGAAGATTCCAGGTCGTGCCGGTCTGGGCGTCGACGAACTCGTCGTTCTCCACCACAAATTCGAGGGTCCGGTCCCCGACCGTTGGGGAGAACACGCCGACGGTGCCGACATCGCGACCGGCGCTGAGTTCTGACTGTTCCAGCGCCGACGATTGCCCCGCCTTCCAGAAGATCACAACCGGATCACCTCCGACGGCACCTGCGGTAGTGGCTGCATCAGAGCCGGCGATCGCGTCAAGTGTCCAGGCCGCAGCCTCTCCGTTTCGTTCGACGGCAACGATGCGTTGCATCGCTTTGGCCCGCACATCGACTTCTCCGTTGAAGAGGAACGGTTGGCCATCAGGGTTGTCGAGCCCGGTGTAGGGATTTGTGCCGTAGGCCCGAGAGACACCGGTACGGTCACGGTCCAACACCAGTGCGTCGGGTTGAAACTCGAGAATCTCGCTCCACGCGACCATCGGCGAGGAGAGCTGGTTCAGCACCTGTCCGGTGAGCATGCCGACCACCGCTCTACCGTCGAGTTGGTTCCAGAGACTCTCGGTTGCACGGTCGTACATGACGAGATTCGCCACATACAGGCTGCCGGACGTCCCGAACGTCGTCTCGGTGTCGCCGATAGTCCGTTCGAAAGTGATAGCGGAGTTGCACAGGGGACAATACGTGACGGACACGGGCACGCCGCCGACGGTGTCGTTGACGATCTCGTGCCAGATGAGAATCTGTACCGGATAGACACGGACGTCGCCCTCGATGTCGAGCAACAGAACCGGCTCGGTGTCGGCCAGCCACTCGTCGGCCTCGGCCACCGAGATGAACTGCGGCTCATCGATCGGCGGGATGCCATCGGGGGGAGGTCCGCCTGATCGAATCTCGGACGGATCGATGAGCGGCTCCGGGAAGGCGCTATTGAAGCGGTCGTCGAGCGCCGATGGGCCCTCGGGCAGCGGGCCCGACAGGACCTCGGCTACCGCTGGCTCAGATGCATCGGGGGCGGGCACCTCGGCCCGCTCGGCCGGTGTCGTGCCACAGGCTGCAATGACGATGGAGAACGCCGCAGCGATGGCGGTCACGCTGCGAGTCCTCATTCTGCGCTCCTCCTCGCGTAGGTCGTGACGTGAACCTATTACTCACTGTCGCACTATCGAGAGCGCGGCATCCCGGAAGCGGAGCATGCCTGCCTCTGACCCGAAGGTCTGAGCGGCTCCGAGGAATACATAGCTGGACGGACATATAACTCTATGCCAATATGTCTCGATGACCGAATCGGGAGGACACGCCCACAGTTCTCAACGGCTGTGGAGGGACCCAGCGGTCCGGTTCTCTGCGGTCTCCGGTGCCTTGCTGGGTGCCGGGTTCATCGCTGATCAGGCGGGCGCAGTCGGGTGGCTCGTCACTACGCTCTACGTGGTAGCGACCCTGTCGGGTGTTCGGTTCTTCGCCGCCGAAGCAATCGAGGAACTCGTCGGCGAGCTCGAGATAGGCATCGAGCTCTTGATGCTCGTCGCCGCGGCAGCCGCGGCAGCGCTGGGATTGTGGGGCGAGGCCGCCAGCTTGGCGTTTCTGTACTCAATCTCTGAGGCTCTTGAGCAGTTCACCGAGGATCGGACCCGTGACTCGATTCGCGCCTTGATGGATCTGGCTCCCAAAGAAGTCGACCGGATCGGACCGGACGGGTCGATCCAGGTAGTCAGCCTCCAAGACATCGTCATCGGCGACCGCTTTCTCGTTCGTCCCGGCACGAGCATCGCCACCGACGGCATCGTCGCAGACGGTGCGTCTGGGGTCGATGAGTCAGCCGTGACCGGAGAATCCGTCCCGGCCGACAAGCAAGTCGGCGACCGGGTGTTCGCCGGAACCCTCAACACCGATGGTGCCCTCACCATTGAAACGACCGCGACCGCGGCGGACAACACCCTGGCCAAGATCGTGCACCTCGTCACGCAGGCCCAGGACGCAAAGGGCCAAGGACAACAGTTCCTCGATCGGTTCGCACCCATCTACTCGCCCGCCGTACTCGCCGTCGGCACCGCCGTCGCGATCATCGGTGGGCTCATCTCGGGCGACTGGTCAGAGTGGATCATCAGGGCAGCGACCGTCATCGTTGCCGCGGCACCGTGCGCACTGGTGATCTCAATCCCGGTCACCTACGTCGCGGCCATTGGGAGCGCCAGCCGGCAGGGCATCTTGATCAAAGGCGGGGTCCATCTCGAAGAACTGGCACGAATCACCATCGTCGCGATGGACAAGACCGGAACTCTCACCCGCAACCAGCCATCGGTCACCGAAGTGATCGCGCACCATCCCAACAACCAAGCCGACCTGATCGCAATCGCGGCCGCTGTCGAACAACTGTCCGAACACCCGCTCGCCCGAGCCATCGTCACCGCCTCCATCGACCGCTGCATCGACCTCGCCGATGCTGAGGGATTCACTTCCCTGCCCGGAGCCGGCGCAACCGCCACCGTCACGAACCGCGAGGTCCTGATCGGCTCACCGGCACTCATGACCGAGAACCAGATCCCACTCGAAGAAATGGCCGACCGGATCGCCCACCTTCACGCCAGCGGCGCCACCGCGGTCGCGGTCGCCGCCGACAACGAACTCATCGGTGTAATCGGCATCGCAGACCAGATTCGTGACACCGCCCCCGCTGCAATCGCCTCAATGCGAGACGCCGGTATCACCACAGTTGTCATGCTGACCGGTGACAACCCGCAAACCGCCGCCGCGGTTGGCCAGCTCGCGGGCATCGACCAGATCCACGCCGCGCTCAAACCCGACGACAAAGCCGCGAT